>NZ_CP007213.1:1871824-2495766 GCF_001411805.1 Burkholderia plantarii
AGGACGCGTTCCTCTATTCGAAGGAAGCCTGGGATTACCTGACCGAGCAATACCGCGCGCGCTGCACCGATCCGTCGTTCGTCGACTACTTCTGGACCGTGCGGATCATGCACAAGCCGCTCTGGCAGCTCGCGCGCGTGGCCGAAGGGCTGCCGGCCGGCCGGGTGCTGCATACCGTGTCCACCGGCTACGCGGGTTTCCTCGGCGCGCTCGCGCATTACCGCACCGGGCGCCCGCTGCTGGTGTCCGAGCACGGCATCTACACCAAGGAACGCAAGATCGACCTGTTCCAGAGCGAGTGGATCCGCGACAACCGCAGCATCTTCGAGCGCGACGTCTCGCAGGTCGGCTACTTCCGCGACCTGTGGGTGCGCTTCTTCCAGGCGCTCGGGCGCGCCTGCTACGACGCGGCCGACGACATCATCGCGCTCTACGAGGGCAACCGGCAGCGCCAGATCCTCGACGGCGCGCCGGCGCCGCGCACCGGCACGATCCCGAACGGCGTGAATCTCGGGCGCCTCGCGCCGCTGCGCGAGCGCCGCGCGGCCGGGGTGCCGAAGACGCTGTGCCTGATCGGCCGCGTGGTGCCGATCAAGGACATCAAGACCTTCATCCGCGCGATGCTGACCGTGCTGCGCCGGATGCCCGAGGCCGAGGCCTGGATCGCCGGCCCCGAGGACGAGGATCTGGCCTACGCGCAGGAGTGCCGCGCGCTGGTGGACAGCCTCGGCCTGAAGGACAAGGTGAAGTTCCTCGGCTTCCAGAAGATCGACGAGCTGCTGCCCAGGTGCGGGCTGCTGGTGCTCAGCTCGATCTCGGAGGCGCTGCCGCTGGTGGTGCTGGAAGGCTTCGCGGCCGGCGTGCCGTCGGTGACCACCGACGTCGGTTCGTGCCGCCAGCTGATCGAGGGGCTGCCCGGCGAGGACGCCGCGCTCGGCGCGGCCGGCCGCGTGGTGCAGATCGCCGACCCGCGCGCGCTGGCCGAGGCCGCCATCGACCTGTTCGACGACGCCAACTGGCACGCGGCGCAGGCCGCCGGCGTGGCGCGCGTCGAGCGCTACTACACGCAGGACCGGATGGTCGATTCGTACCGCGCGCTGTACCAGCGCCTGATGGCCGCTGACACCCGGCCGGCCGGGGACGGCGCGGCCGTCTCCACGTCTCGTTGAGGGGAGCGGCGAACCATGGCCGGAATCGGATTCGAACTGCGCAAGATGCTCCGTCGCGACACGCTGACGGGGCTGATGCAGGCCTATACCTACGCGGGGCTGATCGGCGCCGGGCCGTGGGTGCTGTCGATCGTCGGGATCCTGCTGATCGGCGTGCTGAGCGTGCCGTTCGTGCAACCCAACGGCGCCGTCACGCAGTTCCAGGTGTCGGTCACGTACCTGATCGCGGTCTCGCTGGTGCTGACCGGGCCGCTGCAGCTCTGGTACACGCGCTTCACCTCGGACCGCCTGTTCGAGAAGCGCCGCGACCTCGTGCTGCCGAACTTCCACGCCGTGATGGCGGTGGTGACGGTGGTGTCGGCCGTGGCGGGCGCGCTGGTGGTGCTGTTCGCGTTCGGCGGGCAGACCGCCGCCTACCGGCTGCTGATGCTGGCCGGCTTCGTGGTGATGGGCAACATCTGGATCGCCACCATCTTCCTGTCGGGCATGAAGCGCTACGTGGCGATCATCGTGGTGTTCTTCGTCGGCTACGCGGTCACCACGGTGGCCGCGCTGGCGCTCGACGGCTTCGGCCTCACGGGCCTGCTGGCCGGCTTCGTGGCGGGCCAGACGCTGCTGCTGTGCGGGCTGCTCGGGCTGATCTACCGCGACTTCGAGAGCGACCGCTTCATCTCGTTCGAGATCTTCGAGAAGCGCTACCGCTATCCGTCGCTGATGCTGATCGGGTTCCTCTACAACCTCGGCATCTGGATCGACAAGTTCATGTTCTGGTACACCACCGGCACCGGGCAGCCGGTGATCGGGCCGCTGCGCGCGTCGATCATCTACGACATTCCGGTGTTCCTCGCCTACCTCGCGATCATCCCGGGCATGGCGGTGTTCCTGCTGCGCATCGAGACCGATTTCGTCGAGTACTACGACGCGTTCTACGACGCGGTGCGCGGCGGCGCCTCGCTGCAGCACATCGAGCGCATGCAGCGCGCGATGGTGGAGGCGCTGCGCGATGGCGTGTGGGAGATCCTCAAGATCCAGGCGATGGCCGCGCTGCTGCTGTTCGCGGCCGCGCCCACGCTGCTGCACTGGCTGCACATTCCCGCGCTGTACCTGCCGCTGCTCTACATCGACGTGATCGCCGCCAGCATGCAGGTGGTGTTCATGGGCGTGATCAACGTGTTCTTCTACCTCGACAAGCGGCGCATCGTGCTGTGGCTGGTGGGCGGCTTCGTGCTGCTGAACGTGGCGCTGACCGCGCTGACGCTGGCCTCGAGCCCGGCCGCCTACGGCTACGGCTTCGCCGGCGCGCTGTTCGTGGTGATGCTGGCGAGCCTCTACTGGCTCGACCGCAAGCTCGACACGCTCGAGTACGAGACCTTCATGCTGCAGTGATGGCCGCCGGCGGCCGCTCGCCGCCCGTCGTCAACTGGCTGGCCCGACCCGCAGCGGGCGGCGGGGCCGTTCGACGGGGTTTGGAAAGCGGAAAGGAAGCCGCCTGGAAGCCGGATGTCACGTGAAACCAGTCGCAATGCGCGGGTTCACGACGTCGATTCGCATGCCGGTGCGTGAGTTCGCACGGCTCGCCCACGCGTGTGGACGCCGCATGAAATGCTCGCGGTGCTGCCTGCCGGAGTGGGTCTCTTGCCTCCGATTCGACGGGGCCGCGCGACCGGTTCGAACCGCTTGCGCCCGAGACCGTTGCGGCGGGTTCACAGGTTCATCCACGGGAGCGTGTCGGTTATGGTCGGTCTGGTCACGAGCAGTTTCAACATGGGCATCGGGCCCGTGATTCCCTCGGCGGGCGAGCCGCTCGGCGGCGGCGCTTCGCCGGACTTCGGCGCGGCCGATCCGCAGACCGCCTCGGCGCTGCTGACCGTCATCATGCAGGCGTTGCAGCAATTGCAAAACGCGCTCGGCGACGGCGGCGCACCGTCGATGCCGGCCGCGACGCCGGAGGGCATGCCGGCGAACGCCGCCGCCTCGCCGTCGGGCGTCGCGAGCGCGCTGTCGGCCGCCACCGGCGGCACGACGGCCGCGGCGACGCCAGCCGGCAGCGGCACGCCGGGCGGCGCGTCGAGCAGCACGCCCGCCGCGGGCAGCAGCGGCGGCAGCGGCACCGCCGGCACGAATTCCGACCTCGAGAACGCGATGGCGCAGACCCAGGCCAAGGACCCGACGCTGTACGCGAAGACGATGAAGGACGCGCAGAGCGGCAACGGCAACGGGCTCGTCGAGGACGAACTGCAAGCCTACAAGGAAGGCGCGATCACGAAGCAGCAGGCCACCGAGGAGGTATCCGGCGCGCAGAGCCTGGCCAACCAGAACGGCGGCGGCCGGATCAACGGCAAGGTGCGCGGCGAGGCGCAGGACGCGCTCGGCAAGAACGTGATCGGCAAGGGGCAGACGCGCATCGAGCACGACATCGTCAAGGCGTTCGAGAGCTTCACGCCGATCGGCGCGATCATCAAGGGCTCGAAGGACAAGACCTCGAAGCAGGGCCCCGAGAACATCATCCAGGCCGGCCAGGCCGTCACGCAACAGGCGTCGCAGACGGCGATGCAGGACATGCAGTCGGCCGACCCGAACCTTGCCGCCAAGTTCCAGCAGGACGCGCACAAGGGCGACGGCAATGCGATGGTCGAGGACATGGTGCAGCTCAAGAGCGAGGAGCAGAGCGGCCAGGTACCCGACACGTTCACCGACCAGGACGCGCAGATGCTCGGCAGCCAGGTCGGCAACTACGGCAAGGGCAAGGTGAATTCGCAGGAGGAGCAGTCGTTCACGCAGGCGTTCGGCGCCGACACGCTGTATCGCGGCTCGACACGCGGCTCGAAGGCGTTCAACAAGGTCGAGGATGCCGTCGGCGGCATCATGGGCAAGGTGGTCTCGCCCGTCACCGACACCGTGGGCGGCGTCGACAAGCTGGTCCACGGCGACATCAAGGGCGCGTTCAAGGAGTTCGGCAACGCGCTGGCCGGAGCCGCCACCGACGTGGCGATGGTGGTGGCGCCCGAGGCCGCGCCGGAGCTGGAGGTGGGCGCGATGGCGGCCGAGGGCGCGAGCGCGGCGGCCAGCGCCGACCGCGTGCTCGACCCGATCCTGAGCGGCGCGCGCACGCTCGGCAAGGCCAACGATCACGTCAACGACGCGAACGACGCCGTCAACATGCTGACCGGCAACAACAATAACGGCGGCGGCAGCCGCACGGCCTGACGCGGCGCCATGGTGCGGGCCTGGACGGCCCGCGCCGGATCTCGTCCGGACCGGTCGGCGCGAGCCGGCCGTCCCGCAGCCGGCCCCGGCCCGGGCCGCCGTTCGCGCCCGGCGCGACGACGCGCGTCGCCTCGCGCCGCCCCGCCATCACAGCACGTTCAGCATCGCCAGCGCGGTCTCCTGCAGCGGCGGCAGCACGCGCGCGAGCGCGGCGGCCGGCGCCTCGCCGCCGATCGGCATGTTGGTGCTGAGCGCGGCCACCACCTCGCCCTGCCGGTTCTTCAGCGGCACCGCGATGCCGCGCACGCCCACCTGCAACTGCTGCTCGATCAGCGCGTAGCCGTCCTCGCGCGCCTGCGCGATGGTCTGCTGCAGCCGCGTCTTGTTGGTCAGCGTATGGGGCGTGTAGGGCGGCAGTTCGGTCGTATCGAGCCAGGCGGCCACCTCGGCGGCGGCATGACGGTGCGCGAGCAGTACCACGCCGGCCGAGGCCAGCGGCGCCGGCACGCGTGCGCCGAGCACGAAGCCGGTGGTCATCACGCGCGACACGCCGTTGCGCGCGATCACCACCAGTTCCCAGTCGTCGAGCACGCTGACGTAGGCCGACTCGTTCAGCGTCGCGCTCAACTGCTGCAGATAGGGCTGCACCATGCGCGGCAGCCGCGCCGAATCGAAGTACGACCAGCCCACCCGCAGCACGCGCGGCGTGAGGCCGTAGAGCTTGCCGTCGGTGTGGACGTAGCCGAGCGATTCGAGCGTGAGCAGGTAGCGCCGCGCGGCGGTGCGCGTGAGACCGGTGCGCGCGGCCGCCTGGGTCGGCGTCATGCGCGCATGTTCGCTGTCGAATGCCTCGAGGATCATCAGGCCTTTTTCGAGGCCGGCGATCCAGTCGCGCCTGTCGAGCGGGGTCTTTTTCATCGGAACGGAAGGCGGCGGCCGCCGTCGCTGGCGCGAACGCCGGCGGCGTTCAGGCCGGGCGCATGCGCGCGGCGACCAGCACCGAGATCAGGCAGCCGAGCGCGAGGTAGCCGGCCACCAGGTGCCACGAGCCGCCGCCGACGCTGACCAGCGCCACCGCGATGAACGGCGTGAAGCCGCCGCCCACCACGCTCGCGAACTGGTAGCCGACGCCCGCGCCGCTGTAGCGGTACTCGGCGCCGAACAGTTCGGTGAAGAGCGGCTGCTGCACGCTCACCACCATGTCGTGCGCGACGTTGGCGAGCATCACCGCGAAGATCACGATCCAGACCGTGGCGCGCGCTTCCAGCGCGACGAAGAACGGCACCGCCGAGGCCAGGCCGATCAGCGCGCCGGTGATGTAGACGCGGCGCAGGCCGAAGCGGTCGGCCAGCCAGGCGAAGCAGGGGATCGTCACGCAGCTGGTCGCGCCCACCAGCAGGCCGATGTTCAGGAACAGCTCGCGCGACATGCCGAGGTTGGCGGTGGAGTAGCTGAGCGCGAACGCCGTGACGATGTACATCGTGAACAGCTCGGCGAGCCGCAGCGCGACGATGTAGAGGAACGCGCGCGGATGGCGCGCGAGCGCTTCGAGCACCGGCATCTTCAGCTTGCGGTGGCCATGCTCGACCTTTTCCACGAACTCCTGCGATTCGTCCATGCTCGAGCGCACCCACAGGCCGATCAGCACCAGCACCACGCTGGCGAGGAACGGGATGCGCCAGGCCCAGGCGCGAAACGCGTCGTCGCCGAGCACGTGGCTCAGCAGCGAGACGATGCCGGTGGCCAGCACGAGGCCCACGCCGTAGCCCACCTGCACGCCGCTGCTGTAGAACGCCTTCTTCTTCGCCGGGGCGCTTTCCACGGCCATCAGCGCCGCGCCGCCCCATTCGCCGCCCACCGCGAAGCCCTGCAGCGCGCGCAGCAGCACCAGCAGCACCGGCGCCCACCAGCCGATGCTGGCGAAGGTCGGCAGCAGGCCGATCGCCACCGTCGACACGCCCATCATCATCACCGTCACCACCAGCATGCGCTTGCGGCCGAGCCGGTCGCCGTAGTGGCCGAACACCACGCCGCCGAGCGGACGGAACAGGAAGCCGACGCCGAACGTGGCGAACGCGGCGAGCGTGCCCATGGTGGGGCCGACCTTCGGAAAGAACGCGGCGTTGAACACCAGCGCGGCGACGATCCCGTACAACAGGAAGTCGTACCAGTCGACCACGGCGCCGACGAAACTGCCGAGCGCCGCCTTGCGGGCCTGGCTGCGCGCGCGCTGCGCGCCGGCCTGGTCGAGTGAGTCGTAAGCGGGTGTCATGGGTGTCTCCTGGTGTCCCGGGGCCGGCGCGAGGCGCCGCCGGCCGATGCGTGCCGCCGCGCCTGGCTGTCGTCGCGACGGAAATTGCACGCAGCATAGGGGCGCGGCCGCGTTGTCACAATGCGCGGTTGCACGCCGGAGCGCGATTATCGTTCAATTCCGTGCGATCATCGATCGTTTTCGGGGTTAGCACTAGGCGCCGACGGTCGTCGCAGGGAGGCCCGACGGCATGCCCGCCGCGTCGTCCGACGAGCGGCCCGAGGGAATGCCGGATTGCCGGGCCGGCCGGAATCGATCCAGACTAGCCACCGGGCCGGCGCCTATCGTCCTGTGCCGCGGGGCTTGGGCCGGAATGAACGATCTGGTTAAAATCGCGGCTGGGGCGGCTCGGGACGCGCATGCCACCATGGCCCGCCCGCGACGCCTCGCAACGCAACGCAACTTCGTCTGCTTCTGGAGACCACGGATGTCCAGCCACTTTCCCGCGTCGTCGGCCACGACGACGTGCCCGATTTCCCCGGACGCGAACCCGCTCGGCATCGCGGGGCTCGAATTCGTCGAATTCGCGGCGCCCGCGCCCGACGAACTGGCGCGCCGTTTCGTCCAGCTCGGCTTCAAGGCGATCGCGCGGCACGTCAGCAAGGCGGTCACGCTGTACCGGCAAGGCCAGATGCATTTCCTGATCAACGCCGAGCCCGATTCGTTCGCCTCGCGCTACGCGGAGGAATACGGCATGGGCGTGTGCGCGATCGGGATTCGGGTGGACAGCGCGCCGCGCGCGTTCGACCGCGCGCTCGAACTGGGCGCCTGGGCGTTCGAGGGCGAGCGGATCGGCCAGGGCGAGCTGGCGATCCCGGCGATCCAGGGCATCGGCGATTCGCACCTCTACTTCATCGATCGCTGGCGCGGGCGCGGCGGCCTCTCGGGCGGCACCGGCGACATCTCGATCTTCGACGTCGATTTCCGGCCGATCAACCCGGCCACCGCCCAGGCCGACCTGCAGCACGCGGGCGCCGGGCTGCGGCGCGTCGATCACATGACGCAGACGGTGGGCGCCGGGCGCATGCCGGAATGGCTCGAGTTCTATCGCGACCTGCTGCACTTCCGCGAGATCCACGAACTGACCGCGAACCGGCACCTGCCGGACGAATCGCGCGTGATGGTGTCGCCGTGCGGCGAGATCCGCATTCCGCTCTACGAGGAAGGCACGCCGCGCACGCAGCTGATGCTCGACTACCTGCCCGATCATCCGGGCGAGGGCGTGCAGCACGTCGCGCTGGCCACCGACGACATCGTCGCCTCGGTCGATGCGCTGACCGCGAACGGCGTCGAGTTCGTCGAGCCGCCGGCCGCCTATTACGATTCGCTCGACGCGCGGCTGCCGGGACACCGGCTCGACGTCGAGGGGCTGCGCCGGCGCGGCATCCTGGTGGACGGCGAGATCGCCGACGGCGTGCCGAAGCTGTTCTTCCAGACCTTCGTCAAGCGCCGGCCCGGCGAGATCTTCTTCGAGATCGTCCAGCGCAGCGGCCACCACGGCTTCGGCGAGGGCAACCTCGGCGTGCTGGCGCGGGCGCGCGAGCAGGGGGCGCGCTGAGCGTCGGCCGCTGCCGCCGTCATGCGGCGGCCCCGATCCGCGCCAGTCATCGACCCCACGAAGCACGGCGGGCGCCCCCGACCAGGAGCGCCCGCCGTGTTCGTTTCCCGCTGCGGACCCTCAGGCCACCTGCTTGTAGCGCGGCGCCGCCAGCGCCTGGCTGATGTTCGGCAGCATCGCGCGGCGCGTGTTGTCGTAGGCGTGCCACTGCGCGTCGTCATGCAGCGTCGGGATCGTCACCGCTTCGCGCTGGTCGTAGCCGGCCAGCGCCGCGTCCACGAGTTCGTCCACTTCCATCACCGCCTGCAGCGTGTTGACGTCGATGCCGCCGTGATCCCAGATCTCGGTGCGCGTGGCGGCCGGCAGCACGGCCTGCACGTACACGCCCTTCGGCCCGAGTTCGAGGCGCAGGCCCTGCGAGAGATAGGTCAGGAACGCCTTGGTCGCGCCGTACACCGACAGGCCCAGCTCCGGCGCGAATCCCACCACCGAGCTGATGTTGACGATCGCGCCCGCGCCCTCGCGCGCGAAGCGCGGCGCGACGGCCGCCGCGAGCCGCGCCGGCGCCGTGGTGTTCAGCGTGATCAGGTTCTCGACCACCTCCGGCGTCTGGTCGACGAAGCCGCCCGGGATCGAGGTGCCGGCGTTGTTGACGAGCACGCCGATCGCGGCGTCGTCGCGCAGGCGCGCCTCGACGCGCACCAGGTCGTCGTGCTTCGTCAGGTCGGCGTTGACGACGGCCACGGCCACGCCGTGCTCGGCGCGCAGCCGCTCGGCCAGCGCCGTCAGGCGCGCCTGGTTGCGCGCGACGAGCACGAGATCGTGGCCGCGGCGGGCGAAACGGTCGGCATACACGGCACCAATGCCGGTGGACGCGCCGGTGATCAACACTGCGGGAAGCTTCGACATGCGGGTTCTCCAAAAGTGGGGGAGCGACCGCCATCCGATTTATTCATGATGGCCGTCATGTTTTTAATCATGATGTCTGTCATGTATCATGTCAAGCATCGAATTGGAGGACGTATGCGAGTCAGTCGGGAGCAGGTGGCCGAGAATCGGCGGAAAATTCTGGAAGTGGCGAGCCGGCTGTTTCGCGAGCGCGGCTTCGACGCGGTGACGGTGGCCGACGTGATGAGCGCCGCGGGGCTCACGCACGGCGGCTTCTACGGCTACTTCAAGTCGAAGGACGACCTGATCGCGCAGACGCTGGCGGCGCTGGTGAAGCGCGACGTCGCGACGTCGCTGGACGTCCACGGCTATGCGAGCGCCTACCTGACGCCCGCGCATCGCGACGACTGCGCGGGCGGCTGCCCGGTGGCCGCGCTCGGCGCCGAGGCGGCGCGCCAGGCGCCCGAGGTGCGCGCGGCGCTGGGCGGCGGCCTCGGGCGGCAGATCGACCGGCTCGCGGCCGGCATCGAGGGCATGGACGCCGGCGCCGCGCGGCGCGCCGCGATCGGCAGCTGGGCGGCGATGGTGGGCGCGGTGATCCTCGCGCGGCTGACCGACGACACGGCGCTGTCCGACGAGATGCTGAGCGAGACGCTCGCCTTCATCGACGAGCATCTGCCGCACGACGCGTCCGCCGCGTCGTGAGCGCCGGCCGGCGCCCGGCTTGCCTGCATCGCTCCCGGTAACTGGCCGGGAGCCTTTTCCTCATCGCCTGAACCACGTCGCAACCATGTCCGATACCGTTTCCCTGCCGCGCTACACCGGCTTCGAGGGCGCCACGCACCTGGCCTCCGGCGATCTCGCGACGGTCGCGCTCGCGATTCGCCGGGCGGCGCGGGCGGCCGACGCGCCGCCGGTGCTGCTGTTCGACAACGCGACGGGCCGCGCCATCGACGTCGACCTACGCGGCAGCGACGACGAGATCCGCGCGCGCTTTGCCGCCGACACCGGTACCGGCACCGACGCCGCCGCGCCCGGTGCCGCCGATGCGGCTGTCGAGCCGCCCGCCGGCGGGACGCCGCGCGGCCGGGGCCGGCCGAAGCTCGGCGTGGTCGCGCGCGAGGTCACGCTGCTGCCGCGCCATTGGGACTGGCTGGCGACGCAGCCGGGCGGCGCCTCGGTGGCGCTGCGCAAGCTGGTGGACGAGGCGCGCCGCGTGTCCGGCGAGCGCGACCAACGGCGCGCGGCGCACGAGCGTGCCTATCACTGCATGTCGGCGCTGGCGGGCGACCTGCCGGGCTTCGAGGAAGCGGCACGCGCGCTGTTCGCCGACGACGCGGCCGGCTTCCGGCGCCGCATCGCCGGCTGGCCCGCCGACGTCCATGCCCATCTGCTGCGGCTCGCGCAGGCCGGGCCGGTGGAGGGGTGAGCGCTTGAACCGCCGTCAGCCCGCGGCGACCCGCCCGGCGCCGCCCGTGGTCATGGCAGGCTGGCGATGCGCCGATGGAGCGCCGCGTAGAAACCGTCCGCGTCCACCTCGGTGATCCAGGTCGCGTTCGGCTTGCGGCCGGTCTGCCCGGTCCAGTCGATCACCGTCTCGCCGAGCGTCAGGGCGCTGCCGGTCTCGACCTCGACGTTGACGGCGCGGCCCTTGAACAGCGACGGCTCGATCAGGTAGCCGGTCGCGCTCGGGTCGTACATCGGCGCCCAGTCGACGCCGGCCGCGGCCCGCTGGTGCGCGACCTCGGCCGTCATGATGTCGGCGACGATCTTCCCGCAGCGGTTGCCGAGCGCGCGAAACGGCGCGATGCGCGCCGGCGTGATCGCGGCCTTCACGGCCACGTCGCGCGGCACCACGGTGATCGGCACGCCGCTCGCCAGCACGGCCCGGGTGGCCTCGGGATCGACGTAGACGTTGAACTCGGCCACCGGCGTGATGTTGCCGCGCTCGAAGAACGCGCCGCCCATCATCACGATCTCGCGCAGCGCCTCGCGGATCTCCGGCGCCTCGGCCAGTGCGGTGGCGAGGTTGGTCTGCGGGCCGAGCGTGCAGAGCGTGAGGCTTTGCCTCGGCGCCGCGCGCAGCGTCTCGATCAGGTATTGCACCGCGTGCTGCGGCGCGAGCGGGGCGAGCGGCTCGGGCAGCTCGACGCCCTCGATGCCGGTCTTGCCGTGGACGTTGGCCGCCGTCACGAGGTCGCGCACGAGCGGGCGCGGGCAGCCGGCGTAGACGGGCAGCGTCTGCGTGCGGCCGGCCCAGTCGCGGATGATGCGTGCGTTGCGCGAGGTCAGGTCGAGCGGGACGTTGCCGGCCACGGCCGTCAGCGCGCGCACGTCGAGCCGGTCGCGCGCGGCCAGCGCGAACAGGATCGCGATGGTGTCGTCCTGGCCCGGATCGGTGTCGATGATCACGTCGCGCCGTTCGCCGGCCGCGAAGCTGGTGAGCGGGAACAGCGTACTCGCCGCGAGTGCGGTGGTCGTCATGAGAAAGCTCCGCCTGGTTGTCTTGGACATGGTGGTTTCGGAAGACGTGACGCATGCCGGGGGTGGCCGCCGCCTGGCGCGAGGCACCGCGCTTCAGCGGGAAATCGTCGGCCGGCTGGTTTGCCCGGCGCCGTCCGGGTTGGCGGCGAGCGTTGGTGCAATCGCCGGCCGCGCCGGATACGCATACGGGCGTCATCGTGGTGCCCACGACGACGGGCCTATTCTGCAGACGTAAGCGGGAATTTTCCAGACGGTCGTGGCGCGTGCCGGTGATCGGCGCAACGAAACCGGTACCGCGCCGCGCCGGCGCCGCGTTCGATCGAGGCGTGGCAGGAATGGTTCCGTGGCCTGGCCGTCCGCATCGGCGGGCATGAGCCGGCAGGGGGCGCAGGCAGTGGCCGGCCGCCGACACCTCGCCGGCGGCGCCGGTCGGCGCGCTTCGCCCCACGCGTCAGCGCGGTGCGCCGGCATGATCGGGCGCGCCGAACCAGCGCGCCATGGCCCGCGCCGCCCGATCCGCGTCACCGGCCGGCGAGGGCGTCGCGGCATCGGCGGCCCAGGCGACGATGCCGTCCGGGCGCACCAGCAGCGCACGCAGGCCGAGCCGATCGCGCGCCTCGCCCACGGCATGCCGAACCCGCGCAGCCCGGCCACGCGCGAGCGCGTCGAGCGCGGTGTCGGCCTCGAACGCCAGCAGCACGCCTCGGCCGTCGTGCAGCAGCGCGGCGGCCGTCGTGCCGTCGGCCAGCGCGAAATCGGGCATGCCGCGGCCCACCAGCGGATGCGCGTCGCCGAGCGCGTCGCGCTGCGACACGCCCCACACGCGCTCGGCGAAATAGGTCGCGCCGTCGCGCGTACCGATCAGCTCGCCGAGGATCGCCGCCAGCGCGCGCGTGCCCGGCGTGGGCCGCATCAGGGCGACTTGCGCGCGCGACCAGTCGAGGATGCGCGCGCCCGCCGGATGGCGTTCCGCGTGATAGCTGTCGAGCAGGCCGTCCGGCGCGTCGCCGCGCAGCGTGGCCGCCAGTTTCCAGCCCAGATTCATCGCGTCGCCGATCCCGAGATTGAGCCCCTGGCCGCCGAGCGGCGAGTGGATATGGGCGGCGTCGCCCGCCAGCAGCACGCGCCCGCGGCGGTAAGCCGTGGCCTGCCGGGCGCGATCGGTCCAGGTCGTGGCTTGATGCAGCGCCACGATGCCGACTCCGGTGCCGGACACGCGCCGCAGCACCGCCTGCACGTGCTCGCGCGTGAGCGCGGTGGTGCGGTGGCAGGCGCCGCCGTCGAATTCGACCATCGCGAGCGTGCCGGGCCGCGTGTAGGTGTACATGCCGGCCGGCGTGCGATGCCGGCCGGGGCGCAGCGCGTGCGGATCGGTCAGCTCGGCCTCGATCGAATAGCCGGTGAATTCGGCGTCGGTGCCGGCGAACTCGAAGCCGGCCGCCTTGCGTACCGTGCTGCGGCCGCCGTCGCAGCCCACCAGCCAGCGACCGTGGAAGTCCCGGCCGCCGGCGCGCGCCGTGACGCCATGATCCGCCGCCGTGACGTCCTCCACGCCCGCCGCGCGCCGGATCTCGACGCCGAGCGCGGCGGCGCGGCGCGTCAGGACGGTGTCGAGCGCGGCCAGCGTGACCGGCATGCCGTGTCCGCCCGGGCCGGGCAAGTGATACGGCCAGCGGGCGGTATCGACGTTGTCGTGATGAAACGCGATACCGGCGAAATGGCCGGCGGGCCGGCCCGGCTGCTGCATCCAGTGCGCGGCGGCCGCGGTCCGGCCGGCGGCGTCGCCGGCCTGCATCCGCGCGACGAGCGCATCGAGCAGGCCGCGCCGATGCAGGGCGTCGAGGCTCGGCATCGACAGGCCGCGCAGGCCGAACGGCAGCTGCCCGAGCGGCGAATCCGCGGTGTCGCTGCGCTCCAGCACGAGGACCGAGCAGCCTTGCAGGCGCAGCTCGCAGGCCAGCAGCAGGCCGACCGGGCCGGCGCCGGCGATGATGACGTCGCGGGACGCGCCGGCGCGGCGGGATTCGCGCACGGATGCGTGGCGCGATGAATGAGGATGGTGAGACATGAACGGCTCCGGTGTCGTGGATCGACCGGAGCGTTCCTCGCGACGAGCGTGACCCGGACGAACCTGTTGCCGGGCGCCGGAACGGCGCCGGGGTTCGTCGTGGGAGTCTCGTGCGCGAAGCCAAAGACCAGAGCTTTCGTTACCGAAAGGACTTGGGCTGACCAGACCAAGCCTGCCTTTTCCGACACGGCTTTATAGCATCGCAAGGCGGGAGGCGCAACGCCGGGTGGGATCCTGCCCGGCGCTGGCGGTTTCCACCCACCTGGCACCCGCCGCCGCCGGGGCGCACGGCATGGGCCTCGACGTACACAACGGCGGCGCGGCGGCGCATCGGCATGGGTGAAAGACGACCCGGCGCGTGAACCGGTGGCCCGTCGATTCAAATAGTTACGCGCGCACGCCGCTGGCACGGAGTTTGTGTAGGAAGTGACGGCGCAGGTGTCCGACCTGCGGCACGGGCCACGCGATCGCAGCGGATCGGCACGGCCCGCGGATCGACGGCAACACACGGAGCGATATCGATGCAACCGAAACGCGATAAGGCCACCCAGCAATTCCTCGACAATCATGTCGAATTCCTGAAGCAGCACACCATGACGGCGGATTTCGCCAAGGCGCTGAGGGACAACTACGAGATCAAGACCAATCCGAATCTGCAGCGCCAACTGCTGCCGGACAAGATCGAGGCACTGAGGAAAAAGGGGAGCACGCAAACGACCGAGCCCGTCAGCGAGCAGGAACAGCGCAAGAATATCTCGGTGGAGGCGGGACGCGTGCTGGCCAATAGCGGTCTGAAGACGCATTTCTTCGATGTCATGCCGGATGCCGATCGCGAGAACGTGTACAACCTGACGCCGGACGTCCAGGCGTATCGCAGGAAATACCTGGATAAAGCGAAGCAGTACAAGGATATAGACAACCTGTCGGCCAAGCGGAAAAACAAGCTGAAGGCGCTGGGGGAGATATTCGACAGCTTTGCCATGATGCATGTGCCGGATGACCCGCAGCAGGCCGAGAGCACCTCCATGCAGTCCGGCTATTTCCCCTACAAGACCGAGCTCGACTCGAACGCCAAAGGGGTGGGCGTCACCGAGCTCTACAGCAAGACGAAGAACGCGAGCGGGCGCTGGGTGTTCACGGGCCAGATGAACGGTTGCGCGATCGCCGTGGAGAACATCATGGACCAGCGCATGGCGTCGGCGGACAACGTGAACCGCGATGCCAAGGCGCATCATTTCCCGAGTCCGGCGAGCAACTTCGAGCGACTGAAAAACTGGGGCGAGCGCGGCAAGCTGTCGAGTTGGTTCGGTGTGAACGGTTACACAAGCGAGGTCCGCGACCAGGCTTACGATGGCTTCAACGCGTTGCTCGTCAAGGGGGCGGACGTCCACGTGGTGTCGCAGAAACAGGTGCGAGACATGCGAACGCAAACGACCACGGCGACGGGCGAAGTGGACGTGTTCAAGGCCGGCCGTGCCCGACTCGTTCCCGAGGACGGCTTCCTCAGGAGCCAGCCGGAGACGGCAGACGTCTTCGGGATGACCCGGGAGGAACATCACATGCCGGCACCGGTCAGACCGGCACCGGTCAAGGAGAGCTCCCTGGCGACCCGGATATTCAGCACGCTCTTCGGCAAGGGCGAGAAGAAGTAGCGCGGGCACCGGCCCGCCGCTGCGCCCACCCATGTCCGCCGAACGCCCGGCTCAGTCCGCCTCGATCGCCACCTTCAGCTCGCGCGCGAGCGCGAGCGCCTTCTCCCCCGACTTCACGTTCGCGAAGCCGAGCAGCAGCCCCTTCTTCGGCGGCGCCTCGATATAGCGCCCCGAAAGCGGCTCCACCGCGAGGTTGCGGCTCTTGGCGCGCTGGGCGAGCAGGCGGTCGTCCTCGGCGTCGTCGAGGCTCGCGATCAGGTTCAGGCCGCACGGCATGTCCTCGTACTGCATGCGGCCGCCGAACGTCGCGCGCATGCTGTCGATCACCATCTCGCGCCGCTGCGAGTAGGCGGCCCGCATCTTCTTCAGGTGCCGCGCGAAATAGCCTTCGTTGATGAAATCGGCGGTCACGCCCTGGATCAGCACCGGGCAGCCGTCGTGCAGGCGCGCGCAGGCCTCGTTGAAGCGCGCCACGAGCGGCTTGGGCACGACCAGGTACGCGAGCCGCAGCGCGGGGCTCAGCGCCTTGCTGAAGGTGCCCACGTAGAGCACGTTGCCGGTCGCGACGAGGCTGGCGAGCGCGGGCAGCGGGCGGCCGTCGTAGCGGAATTCGCTGTCGTAGTCGTCCTCGATGATGAACGCGTTGTTCTGCTGCGCCCACGTGATCAGTTCGAGCCGCCGCGCGAGCGACAGCGGCACGCCGAGCGGGCTCTGATGCGCGGGCGTGACAAGCGCGAAGCGCGCATGCGGGGCAAGCTCCTTGCCCTTGGCGACGCTGAGCCCGTCCTTGTCGACCGGCACCGGCACGATCCGCGCGCCCATCTCGGCGAACAGATAGCGGCTCGGCGGGAAGCATGGATCCTCGAGCCAGAGCTCGTCGAGCGGGCGCAGCAGCGTGCGCGACAGCAGGCCGGTCACCCCGCGGTAGCCGGGCAGCACGAACACCTGCTCGGGCGAGCAGTCGAGCCCGCGCGAGATGTGCAGGTAGGCCGAGATCGCCTCGCGCAGCGGCTGGTAGCCGGCCGGGTTCGGATAGGCGAACAGCCGGCTCTGCACGCGCGCCTGACGCGTGACGAGCGAGGCCCAGAGCTTGTGCGGGAACAGGTCGAGCGCCGGCAGGCCGAGCTGGAACGGCGGCGGATACGATTCCGTCGCGGCGTCGGGCGCGCGCGCGACCGGGCGCGCGGTGCCGGCGCGCTGCAGCGAATCGCGCACCTGCTGCGGCGCGAGCGAGGGCGACACGATGGTGCCGGCCTGGCCGCGCGCCACCAGATAGCCCTCGCCGATCAGCAGGTCGTAGGCGAGTTCGACGGTGCCGCGCGAGATCTGCAGCTCGCTCGCCAGATTGCGCACCGACGGCACGCGCGCGCCGGGTGCGTAAGTGCCGTTCGCGATCGCGCGGCGAAAGCGTTCGTAGATCTGCCGGTACAGCGGGTCTTCGCTGCCGTGTTCCAAGTGCTGGTGTCCCGCCAATTTAATGCTCCAGAACGCCTGGCACGCGCGGGTCGAACGGGGGCCGTCAGGCCTCGCCGCAACCACTCGATCCCAGGGTCCGGCCGGACCCGCCGTGCGAGGTCAAACATGTAGGAAACAATCACCGGTGCGCATTTTAATCTTTGGAACGCCGCGATGCCGATCACAATATGCCGATGTCCCGATTTTCGGTATGTCGGCGCGGAATTGACGAAACGGAAACGGCTATTTGTCTTGCGCGGGATGAATATGGCCCGCGCGCATGCACGGCGCTTCGCCCGTTTCGTGTATGAGGCCGCCATTTTCATGGATTGCCGATCCGGGAATCGGGTAATTGCCTGATTCGCCAAAGGAAACGACTCGCTTAATTGCGCGTGGCGCCGGCGGCCGGGGCACGGGCGGGGCACGGCCGGGGAGGACGTTGCGCGCGCATCGAGATACGACGTCGGCTGACGCGGCGGCGTGATCCGCAGCGCCGACGCATCCGGCGGATTCCGAGCATCCGATGAAAAGTCGCGGCCGGTAACGGTTTCCGGATGGCCCGGTGGCATGACCACCGGGCCGGCGTGGCCGGCGAGACCGCCAGGCCGCCGGGCGCGGCCCCGAAATCCGGCACCGACATCGCCGTTTCACACGACCATGGCCATCGCGCGGGAACGCCGGCACGGCATCATTTTTACCAGTGGCTTGAGAATGACATGGCAAAAAAGCCGGAATGCGGGGTGCCGTTCTTGTCATGCTCGATAAGTGCCATCTTGTCCGTGAAACTATCTCGGGTGGTGCTGTATATTTGCCCCCGTCGTGAAGCGAAACGATGAAACGAAATGAGTTAGGGTGATGTTGCCAATCGTTGATTCTTTCAAAGCTGACGGTATTTTCCGTGAATGGATTCTTGAAAAAACCGAAAAGCTATTCATGAAATCTGCATTGAATATCGACTTCATATATTCACCGGCGCCACGCACGGCGGGTGCCGGGTCGGACCACTCCGGACGACTTGAACGGGCAGGGAACATGAACGGTTTGCGCCTCGAATACTGGAATCTGTCGCCGCGGCTGCTGCAGGGCCTGCGCGACGTCAGGGACGGCCTCGAGCACAGCACGCTCGGGCTGCCGCTGATCGAGCTCGTCTACCTGCGCATCGCGCAGATCAACGGCTGCTCGTTCTGCCTGAACAAGCACACCAGGAGCCTGCGCGAGCGCAACGAGACCGACCGCCGGCTGGCCGAGCTGGCCGGCTGGCGCGTCAGCTCGCAGTTCACGGCGCGCGAGAAGGCCGCGCTCGAATGGACGGAGTCGCTCACGCACGTGGCCGCGACGCATGCCGACGACGCGTCGTACCGGCCGCTCGAAGGCCACTTCAGCGCGGTCGAGATCTCGGACCTGACGTTCGCGATCGCGCTGATGAACGCCATGACGCGGCTCGCGGTCGGCATGCGTCACGACTGATCGGGCCACGGCGGGCGGCCGATCCGCTGCCGCCCGTCTATCGGCTGTTTGCTGCCTGTCGACATGGAGGGCGTGGTTCGCAATGCGCGCCATGCGGGCTTCGTTCGTCCGGACGAAAGCCGATCGAAGTAGCAGTCCGCTGATTCTTACATCTCAAGAACCACGAGGGAAAAAATGGAAGTCCAGGCGAAAAAGGAAGTGTGGGCCAGGCTGTTCGACGACAAGGCGCTCGGCGCCGGCAATTTCCTCATCAAGGCGCATCAGGCCTATCCGGACCGGGACGAGGTATTCCTGTTTCTGGAAAAGCCCTATGTTTCGCCGTCCGGCCAGGCGCATTCGTCCTTTTCGCTCGACACGCTGCATACCGTGGTGGCCGAGCTGGCCGCCTGGTACGCGCATCATGACGTGCAGCAGGGCGCCTACGTATGCGTCTACCTCGGCGACGGCATCGCCTCGTTCCTGCACTTCCTCGCGCTCAACAGCCTCGGCGCGGTGCCGGTGCTGGTGAACGGCAACCTGCGCGTCGACATCGCCGTCGCCTATGCGCAGATCAACCGTTTCACGGTGTTCGCCTACGACCGCGAGACGGCCGCGCGCTGGCAGCTGCCGGCGCCGCTGGCCGGCGTGAAGGCGCTCGACGCCGGCTTCGCCGAAGGCGTGGCCGCCGCGCTGGCGCCGCTGCCGGCCGGCCAGTGGCCGGTCGAACGCCGCGGCGACGACACCATCATGATCTGCCACAGCTCGGGCACCACCGGGATTCCGAAGGCGGTGCTGTTCGGTCACGACCAGTTCTTCGCCGGCAAGCGCGAACGCCTGCAGGGCTTCGTCGAGCGCGACGACGACCGCCTCGCCACCGCGATGCCGACCACCCATGCCGCGGGCATCAGTTATCTGATGACGGGCACGCTGCTGCAACTGCCCACGCTGTCGCTGAACACGCAGCTGGGCGGTGCGGTGGCGGAGGCGATCGTCGGGTTCCGCGCCACCATCGTCACGGCGTTCTCGCAGACCTACGCGTCGCTGGCCGAACAGAAGCTGCCGGACGCGTTCCTCGGCACCGTGCAGCGCTTCTACAACACCGGCGACACGGCGCACGAATCGCATATCCGCGAGTTGCTGCGCATCGCGCCGGACGCGCGCTTCACCGACATGTTCGGCGCGTCCGAACTCGGCATGTCGCAGTTCTACAAGGTGTCGCGCGCCAGCGACGTGACCACCATCCGCACCGTCGGCTCGCCCGCGCCGTATGCGCACTGCGTGATCCTCTCGCCGGACGGCCGCGAGCTGGCCGACGGCGAGCCCGGCTACTTCGGCGTGCGCTCGCCCACCGTCACGCCCGGCTACCACGGCCAGCCGCACCTGACCGCGCTGACGCGCCTGAACGGCTACTGGCTCACGGGCGACGTGGGCCTGCGCAAGACCAACGGCGAGTTCGTCCACCTCGACCGCATCGTCGACGTGGTCGACACCACGCTCGGCGCGCCCGGCTACACGCTGCTGCTGGAGGAACACCTGCTGCGGCTCGACCAGGTGTTCGACGTGTCGGTGACGGGCGTCTCGCGCGGCCCGGTGCGCGAGGAGGCGGTGCTGGTGCTGGTGCGGCTCGCGGCCGGCGCGACGCTCGACGTCGAGCAGCTGCTGCATCACACGCTGGCCTGCCATCCGTTCCAGGGCAAGCCGGCGCTGCCCGACTACACGCTCTGCGTCGGCGTGATCGCGCCGGACTTCGCGCTGCCGGTCGGTTCGACCGGCAAGGTGCTCAAGCGCGTCGTGCGCGACGGCTTCTGGTCGTGGCAGCGCGATTTCGACGGCGGCGACCGCAGCCGCTTCGCCGAGCTGCGCTGGAACCACCAGGCCGACCTGTCCGCGCTGCCGCGCGAGGCCGAGCGCAGCCTGCTCGAACACGTGTTCGCGGCGTAAGGAGGCGGGATGGACATCCTCGACACCGAACAGGTTGACGAAGCCGCGTTCCAGCAGCGCATCGACGACGGCCGCAAGATCGAGCCGCAGGACGGCATGCCGGCCGCCTACCGCCGCACGCTGATGCGCCAGATGGCGCAGCACGCGCACTCGGAATACGTCGGCATGCTGCCCGAGGGCGGCTGGATCTCGCGCGCGCCCACGCTGCACCGCAAGTGCATCCTGCTCGCCAAGGTGCAGGACGAGGCGGGCCACGCGCAGTACCTCTACAGCGCGATGGAGACGCTCGGCATCTCGCGCGCGGAGGCCTACCAGCAACTGCTCGACGGTCGCGCGAAGTACCTGAACATCTTCAACTATCCGGCGCTGACCTGGGCCGACGTCGGCATGATCGGCTGGCTCACCGACGGCGCCGCGATCGTCAACCAGGTGCCGCTGTCGCGCTGCTCCTACGGGCCGTATGCGCGCGCGATGGTGCGGATCTGCCAGGAGGAGAGCTTTCACCACCGGCAGGGCTTCGACCTGGTGATGAAGCTCGCGCAGGGCACGGCGGCGCAGCGCCAGATGGCGCAGGACGCGCTCAATCGCTGGTGGTGGCCGACGCTGATGGTGTTCGGCCCGCCCGACGCGGATTCACCGCACTCCGCACGCTCGATGAAGTGGGGCATCAAGCTCTATTCCAACGACGTGCTGCGCCAGAAGTTCATCGACCAGACCGTGCCGCAGGTGCATTACCTCGGCCTCGAGGTGCCGGACAGCCAGCTGCGCTTCAACGCCGACACCGGCCACTACGAGACCGGGCCGATCGACTGGGACGAGTTCGAGCGCGTGATCAACGGCGGCGGACTCTGCAACCGCGCCCGCATCGAGGCGCGCAACAAGGCCTGGGACGACGGCGCCTGGGTGCGCGAGGCGGCCGCCGCCTATGCGGCCCGCCAGGAGATCACGGAGGCCGCTCATGGCTGACTGGAAACTCTGGGAAGTGTTCGCGCGCAGCCAGAACGGCGTGGCGCACCGCCACGTGGGCAGCGTGCAGGCCACCGACGCCGAGATGGCGCTGCAGCACGCGCGTGACGTCTACACGCGCCGCGGCGAGGGCGTGAGCCTGTGGCTGGTGGCCTCCGAGCATCTCGTGACGAGCGACCCGGGCGACAAGGCCGCGTGGTTCGCTTCGTCCCAGGACAAGGCGTACCGTCACGCCACGTTCTTTCAGGTACCGGAAGGAGTGCAGAACCTGTGAAGACCCACAACGGATTCGACATGGGGCTGGCCGACTACGTGCTGCGCCTCGGCGACAACTGCCTGATCCTGTCGCAGCGCCTGTGCGCGTGGTGCGGCCACGGCCCGACGCTGGAAGAAGACCTCGCGCTGTCCAACGTCGCGCTCGACTATCTGGGCCAGGCGCGGCTCTGGCTCGACTACGCCGGCAGCCTGCACCCGGTGGCGCGCGGCGAGGACGAACTGGCGTTCCTGCGCGAGGCCGGCGAGTTCCGCAACGTGCTGCTGGTGGAGCAGCCGAACCAGGACTTCGCCGACCTGCAGATGCGGCTGTTCCTGTTCGACAGCTGGTACGCGCTGGTGCTGGCCGCGCTCGCCCATTCGCGGGACGCGCAGATCGCGGCGATCGCGGCCAAGTCGGCCAAGGAGAACGCCTATCACCTGCGGCGCAGCAGCCACTGGATCGTGCGCCTGGCGGGCGGCACCGAGCTGAGCCGCGCGAAACTGCTGCGCGCGCTCGACGGCTGCTGGGAGTACACCGGCGAGCTGTTCGAGATGGACGAGCTCGATCGCGCGATGCTGGAGCGCGGCATCGGCTGCAATCTCGCCGATCTGCACGTCAAGTGGCAGTCCTACGTGAAGGACGTGTTCGACGAGGCCGGCATCGCGCTGCCCACCGGCGCGTTGCGCACGCAGTCGGGCAAGCGCGGCGAGCACTCCGAGCATCTGGTCTGGCTGCTGATGGAGATGCAGTACCTGCAGCGCGCGCATCCGGGGGCGCAATGGTGAGCGCGCTCCACGAGGGCGAGGTGCGCCCCGACATCGAGCGCATCTGGGAATGGATCGCGCGCGTGCCGGACCCGGAGATGCCGTTCATCTCGGTGGTCGATCTCGGCATCGTGCGCGAGGTGGGCTGGCTGGCCGGCGCGCTGCGCGTGGTGGTGACGCCCACCTACAGCGGCTGCCCGGCGAAGCTGCCGATCGAGGAGGCGATCCGTTGCGCGCTCAACGATCACGGCATCGACCACGTGACGATCGAGAACCGCCTCGCGCCGCCCTGGACCACCGAATGGATCAGCCCGGCCGGCAAGGCCAAGCTCGCCGCGGCCGGCATCGCGCCGCCGCTGCCGGTGGGCGAGAGCTGGCAGCCGCTGCGCTTCGTGCCGCCCGCGCCGCCGTGCCCGCACTGCGGTTCGTGCGCGACGCGCATGACGAGCGAGTTCGGCGGCACGCTCTGCAAGTCGATGCATGTCTGTGACGATTGTTTGAATCCGTTCGAGCACTTCAAGTGCATCTGACGGGCAAGGCAAAAAGGAGCCATTCATGTCGCAGTTCTTTCCGCTGACGATCGCGGCCGTGTATCCCGAGACGCGCGACGCCACGGTGCTCGAGTTCGACGTGCCGGACACGCTGGCCTCGCGCTTCGCGCACCGCCAGGGCCAGCACCTGACGCTGCGCGCGACGATCGGCGGCCAGGACGTGCGCCGCGCCTATTCGCTCTGCAACGCGGTGGGCGCGCCGCTGCGGGTGGCCATCAAGAAGGTGGAGGGCGGGGTGTTCTCGGGCTGGGCGCAGACCAACCTGCGCGCCGGCCAGCAGATCGACGTGATGCCGCCGTCGGGCAATTTCCACGTGCCGCTCGAGGCCGGCCGCGCGCGCCATTACGCGGGCTTCGCGAGCGGCAGCGGCATCACGCCGATGCTGTCGATCCTCAAGACCACGCTGCAGGAGGAGCCGGCCAGCCGCTTCACGCTGGTCTACGGCAACCGCAACGTCGGCTCGGCGATGTTCCGCGAGGAACTGGCGGACCTGAAGGACCGCCATGCGTCGCGGCTGTCGCTGATCTACGTGTTCAGCGGCGAGGCGCAGGAAGTCGAGCTGTGCAACGGGCGCCTCACGCACGAGCGCGTGCAGGGCCTGCTGCGCAGCTGGCTGCCGGTCGCCTCGATCGACCACGCGTTCGTCTGCGGCCCGACCGGGATGATGGACGACGTGTGCCGCGCGCTGGAGGACGGCGGGCTCGCGAAGTCGCGCATCAAGCGCGAGTACTTCCAGCCCGCCGGCGCGCCGGCCGCCGTCGCGCACCGGGCGGCGGGCGCGGCCGATGCCGGCAGGCGCATGACGCTGATCGTGGACGGCGCCACGCGCCAGGTGGCGTGGACCGGCACGGCCGCCACCATCCTCGACGAGGCGCTCGCCGCCGGCATCGACCTGCGCTACTCGTGCAAGGGCGGCGTGTGCGCCACCTGCCGCTGCCGCGTGATCGAGGGCGCGGTGGAGATGGATGCGCAATACGCGCTCGACGACGACGAACTGGCCCAGGGCTACGTGCTCGGCTGCCGCGCGCGCCCGAGTACGCCGAACCTCGTGCTCGAGTTCGACTGAGCTTGACCCGGCCGGCCGCGCCGCCCGACCGCGCGTGGCGTTCGCGCGCTTCCCGGACCTGAATCCAACTTCACAGAGCAAGCATGGAATCCAGCAAAACCCTGTCGCGAACCGAGAAGTGGCTGTTCTGCCTCGCCACCGGCTTCTCGGTGGCCGCGGTGGTCTACCAGCAATCGATGACGGAGGCGATCGCCGCCGGCTTCCAGGTGCCGGCCGGCTCGCTGTCGCGGCTGTCGGTGGCCACCCAGCTCGGCTACGGCCTCGGCCTCGTGCTCGGCCTGCCGCTCGGTGACCTGATCGCGCCGCGGCGCCTCGTGCCCGGCGTGGTCGGCGCGCTCGGCCTGGTGGTGATCGCCGAATCGGCGGCGCCCTCGCTCGACGTGCTGACCGTGCTGTGCCTGCTTGCCGGCCTGCTGTCGATCGGCGGCCAGCTGCTGATCGCCTATTGCGCGAAGGCGTTCGCGCCCGAGCAGCGCAACCGCGTGGTGGGCGGCATGATGTCCGCGCTGTTCGGCGGTCTGCTCTGCGCGCGCGTGCTGTCGGGCTGGGGCGCCGAGCACATCGGCTGGCGCCACGTCTATCTGCTGGCGGGCGGCCTCACGCTGCTGTGGGCGGTGGGCCTCGCGCGCGTGCTCGGCCCGGTGTCGATGGGCTCGCCGCCGCGCTACGGCCAGATGCTGCGCCGCCAGCTCGGGCTGTGGCGCGGCTACCCCGAGCTGCGCCGGCTCGCGCTGGTGGCCGCCTGCTTCTTCGCCGCCTCCAACGGCATCTGGGCCAACGTGATCTCGCTCGCGCACGCCACGCTGAACTGGAGCGCGGGGCAGACCGGGCTGCTGGCCTGTACCTCGATCGTCGCGCTGCGCGCGCCGCAGCTCGCGCGCCGGCTGCAGCAGCACCTGCACTGGACCGGCGTGATCGCGCTGTTCGGCGCGGTGCTCGCCGCCGTGTCGCTGGCAGGCTTCGCGATCGGCACGCACGTGCTGATGATCGTCGTCTTCTTCATCGGCTGCGACCTCTGCATCCGCTCGGTCCACGTGATCTCGCAGGGCCGCGTGCTCGGTCTCGATCCCGCCGCGGCCTCGCGCCTGAGCAGCCTGTTCATGACCGTCTTCTTCACCGGCGCCGCGCTCGGCTCGTGGCTGGGCGGCATCGTCGCGCGCCACTACGGCTGGCCGGGCATGTTCCTGTTCCCGCTGCTGTGCGCCGGCACGGGCGTCGCGCTGCTGCGGCTGCGCAGCGGCGAGGTGAGGTTCAGTCCGGCCTGAGGCGGCAGCCGGATTTTTCATTGAGGCGCGGCCTCGCGCGCAATCGCGCGGCATCGCGCCGGCAACGGTGCAGTGTTCATTTCTTCAACAGAGGCAGGTATGGAAATTTTGATGGAAGTCGATCGCAGCAAACCCGCGCAGCAAAAGCCCCACAGTCTCGTCAGCGAGATCTGGGCAGGCTGGCTGCAGGAGCAGGATCTGCAGCGCCTGGTGGAGCACCCGCTGCTGCTCGCGCTCGCGAACGGCGAGGCGAGCCCCGACACGCTGAAGACGTTCCTGGCCCAGCACAGCCACTACTCGCGCCACTTCACGCGCTACCTCTGCGCGCTGATCGGCCAGCTCGACGACAGCGAGAGCATCCTCGCGCTGCTCGACAACCTCCAGGAGGAAATGGGCGTGGACGGCGACGGCCTGATGACCCACGCCGAGATGTTCCAGCGCACGCTGCGCGTGGTGGGCGTGGTGCCGGCCGACCACGAACCGCTGCCGGCCACGCTGCAACTGCGCAACACCATGATGGCCCACTGCAAGTCGAGCGATCCGCTGGCGGGCCTCGCCGCGATGTGCCTCGGCGCCGAGGCGATCGTGCCGGTGATCTACCAGCCGGTGCTGCTCGCGCTGCAACAATCCGGCCACACCGAGGAAGCCACCGAGTTCTTCCGCCTGCACATCGAGGAGGACGAGGACCACGCGCTGACCATGCTGGCCATCATGCGCGACCTCACGAACAACGAGCCGGAGCGTTTCGAGTTCGCGGTGCGCGTGGGCCGCGAGCTGATCGCGCGCCGCGTCGAGATGTTCGACGCGGTCTGGCAGGCATGCCGGCACTACGAGACCGCCACGCAAGAGGACGGCGCCCCGGCCTGAGCCGGACGGCGGACGAGTCAGCGGCCGGCCGTTCCTCGCGAAGGGCCGCCCAGTGATCAGCGGAACAGGTTTAAGAACGAGACTGAGATGTCAACTTTACGCGAACCGTGGCATCCGACGACTTGGCAGTCGATGCCGCAACAGCAGTTGCCTCACTACGTGAACGGCGCAGCGCTCGGGGCGACGCTCTCGCGCCTCAGCAGCTACCCGCCGCTCGTCGCGATCGGCGAGATCCGCCGTCTGCGCTCCTGGCTGGCCAACGTCGCGCATGGTCGCGGCTTCGTGCTGCAAGGCGGCGATTGCGCGGAAACGTTTGCCGATTTCCGGCAGGACGTGATCCAGCGCCACTACCGCCTGCTCGAACGCATGGCGCAGACGATCCGCGACGCGTCGGGGCTGCCCGTCGTGCGCATCGGCCGGATCGCCGGCCAGTACGCGAAGCCGCGCAGCAAGCCGGAAGAGCAGCGCAACGGCCGGTCGCTGCCGAGCTACCGCGGCGACATCATCAACGACGTCGCGTTCGACGCCGAGGCGCGCGACCACGACCCGGCCCGCATGGAAACCGCCTATTTCCGCGCCGCCGGCAGCCTCAACTACCTGCGCGGCCTGAACGACGCGGGCCTGCTCGGCACCGGCGGCGCCTATTTTTCCAGCCACGAGGCGCTGCTGCTGCCCTATGAGCAGAGCATGGTGGAGCGCGACGAGCTCGGCAACTGGTACTGCTGCTCGGGCCACTTTCTCTGGATCGGCGAGCGCACGCGCCAGCTCGACGGCGCGCATGTGGAGTTCCTGCGCGGCGTGCGCAACCCGATCGGCCTGAAGCTCGGCGCCGGCATCGGCCATGACGACCTGCTGCGCCTGATCGACGTGCTGAACCCGCTCAACGAGGCGGGGCGCCTGACGCTGATCCCGCGCATGGGCGCCGGCAAGATCGACCGGCTCGCCGGGCTGCTGGAGACGGTGCGCCGCGAGGGCCGCGAGGTGGGCTGGATGTCGGATCCGATGCACGGCAACGGCACGCAGACCGGCACCGGCATCAAGACGCGCCACACCGCCGACATCGTCGCCGAGCTCGACGGCTTCTTCGCGGCGCATCGCGCGGCCGGCACCCATCCGTCGGGCGTGCATCTCGAGCTGACGGGGCTGGACGTGACCGAGTGCATCGGCGGTGCCAGCGTGCCGGGCGAGGCCGACCTCGAACGCGCCTACCTCAGCAGCTGCGACCCGCGCCTGAACGCGGACCAGGCGCTGACGCTGGCCGGGCATCTGGCCGGCCTGCTGGTCGCGCACGGCATGCCGCGCAGCCACGGCGAGCAGGTCGAGGCCGGTGCCGCGGCGAGCAAGGCAACCGAGGCCGCCGAAGCGGAAGCCGATCGCTACGACCTGGAGCGCAGCGTATGAGCGACGTCAATCTGGCCGCCGAGCTGCTGTTCAACAAGCGCCACCTCGACAAGCCGGCCTACGTCGGCCCCGACTTCACGCTCACGTATGCCGAACTCGACCGCGCGGTCCGGCGCCAGGCCGCCTGGATGACGATGCAGGAAGTCGCGCCCGGCGAGCGCATCGTGATCGCGCTCGACGACGGCCCGGACCTGGCCGTGATCTTCTTCGCCTCGCTCGCGGTCGGCGCGCTGCCGGTGGTGGTGAGTTCGAAGCTCGACACGGCGCCGTTGCGCCACATCCTCGGCGACGCCGAGCCGCTGATGGTGTACGGCAAGGCGGTGCAGGGCGACACGATCCGCGCCGCGATCGACGGCCTCGCCACGCGCCCGCAGGCGTTCCTGCTGGAGGCGGGCTGGTACCGCACGCTGCTCGCGCGGCGCGTCGGGGCCGCGCGCGAGCCGGCCGCCGCGGTGCTCGCCGGCGACGGCTTCGACGAGGCGCCCGACGAGGCGCTCACCGACGCGGCGGCCGACGAGTGGGATGCCGCCGTGCCGCGTCCGCGCCATGCGCCGGCGCTGATCCAGTACACCTCGGGCACCACCGGGCTCTCGAAGGGCGTGACGCACAGCGCCGCGTCGGTGCTGGCCTGCTGCGCCGCCGTGACGGGGCAGCTGCGCCTGACCGGCGACGACGTGCTCTATTCGGTGCCGAAGTCGTTCTTCGGCTTCGGCATGGGCAACAGCCTGTTCTTCCCGCTCCATCTCGGCGCGAGCGCCGTGCTCGACGCGGCCTGGCCGAGCGCCGAGCAGGTCGAGGCGAACCTGCGCCGGTTCCGGCCCACGGTGCTGTTCGCCGTGCCGACCCTGTACCGGATGCTGCTCGACAACGGCTTCGGCCCGAACGATTCGCCGCTGCGGCTGGCGTTCTCGGCCGGCGCGCCGCTGGCCGGCAACACCGGCGCGCGCTGGCGCGAGCGCTTCGGCTTCGAGCTGCACGACGGCATCGGCGCGACCGAACTCTGTCACGTGTTCGCCACCAGCTACCCCGATTCGCTGCGCGCGGGCAGCCTCGGCCGGCTGCTGGCGGGCTGCGAGGCACGCATCGTCGACGAGGCCGGGCACGACGTCCGGCCCGGCGAGACCGGCGTGCTGGTCGTGAAGTCGCCGGCCGTCTCGCCCGGCTACTGGCGGCGCCCGCAGGACGACGCGGCGCGCTTCGACGCCGGCTGGTACCGCACCGGCGACCTGTTCAGCCGCGACGCGGACGGCTTCCTCTATTTCCATGGCCGCGAGGACGACCGCTTCAAGGTGTTCGGGCGCTGGGTGGTGCCGGCCGAGATCGAGGCGCTGCTGGTGGCGCACGCGCCGCAACTGGGCGACTGCTTCGTGGTGCCGGGCCGCGAGCACAACGGCGAGGATCGCCCGGTGCTGTGCCTGCTCGGAACCCACGACGAGAACGCGGTGCAGGCCGCGCTCGCCGTGCTGCGCCGGCTCGACGGCTACAAGCGGCCGGTCAGGCTGCTGCCGGTCGACCAGCTGCCGCTCACGCCGAACGGCAAGCCCAACCGCCGCGCGCTCGCCCAGCTGGCGAGCCGCGCGCTGCAAGACGGGACGGGCATCAATCTAGTGGAGAAACCAACATGTTGAGCCAGGATGAGTTTACGCGGTACGGCGAGGCGGGGTTCAACCTCGTCCCGCTCTGGAAGGTGCTGCCGCTGCCCGAGCGGCTCGATCCGCTGGATGTCTATCGCGCGCTCGCGAACCGGCGCGACGACTATCTGTTCGAGACCGGCGAGTGGGAGAACGCGGTGTTCACGCGCCACTACTCGACCATCGGCCTGCCGTGCAGCGAGCGCATCGAGCTGGACGAGGACGCGATCCGCCATCTGCGCCACGACCACGTGGAGAGCGAGCAGCGCACCGACGATCCGCTCGCCGCGCTGCGCCGCCTGCAGGAAGGCTTCCGCGTGCCGCACTTCGACGCCCTGCCGCCGTTCTCGGGCGGCCTGTTCGGCTACTTCGGCTTCGAGACCACGCGCCTGATCGAGCCGCGCCTGCGCCGCGTGGCGCGCAAGCCCTCGGGCCTGCAGGTGCCCGACGTGGTGAAGCTGGTGAGCCGCGAGCTGGTGGTGATCGACCATCGCCGCCGCCAGCTGTTCTGCATCGTCCACGAGGATCCGCGCGAGGCCGGCGGCCACGCACGCGGCACGGCGCGGCTCGAGGCGATCGTCGCGCAGGTGCAGGCGCTCGACGCGGCGCCCGAGCGCGTGCCCGGCACCACGCAGGGCCTGACGGTGGACGCGGGCCGGCTGTCGTTCGGCTTCGCGCGCGAGGCCTACGAAGGCGCCGTCGACCGCATCAAGGACTACATCGCCGCCGGCGACGTGATGCAGGTGGTGCTGGCGCAGCGCATGAGCCGCCCGCTCGCCTGCGATGCCACGGCGCTCTACCGCGCGCTCGGCGATCTCGCGCAGACGCCGTACCGCTACGTGGTCAACCTCGGCGAATGCGCGATCGTCGGCGCCTCGCCCGAGATGCTGGTGCAGCAGCGCGGCGACATCGTCACGAGCCGGCCGATGGCCGGCACGCGCCGGCGCACGCAGGACGACGCCGAGGACGCGCGCCTGAAGGAGGAACTGCTCGCCGATCCGAAGGAGATCGCCGAGCACATGATGCTGGTCGATCTCGCGCGCAACGACGTGGGCCGCCTGGCCGTGGCCGGCGGCGTGCAGGTGGACGAGCTGCTGACGGTCGAATACTTCTCGCACGTCATGCACATCGTCTCGACCGTCACCGGCAAGCTGCCCGGCCAGGTCAACGGGCTCGACGTGCTGCGCAGTACGTTCCCGGCCGGCACGCTGAGCGGCGCCTCGAAGGTGCGCGCGCTGGAAGTGATCGCCGAACTCGAACCGCACTCGCGCGGCATCTACGGCGGCGCGGTCGGCTATCTCGACTGGCGCGGCCAGGCCGAGCTGGCCATCACGATCCGCACCGGCGTGCTGCAGGGCGGCCTGCTGCACGTGCAGTCGGGCGCCGGCGTGGTGAAGGACTCGGTGGCCGAGCGCGAGTGGCAGGAAACCATGGACAAGAGCCGCATGATGCTGCTGGCGGCCGAGCTGGCGGAACGCCAGAGCGAAACGGAAACGGCGCGCCCCGGCGCGGCGCAACAGGAGGCAACGGCATGCATCTGATGATCGACAACTACGATTCGTTCACCTACAACGTGGTCCAGTATCTCTGCACGCTCGGCGCGCAGATCGAGGTGAGGCGCAACGACCAGATCACGATCGAGGAGATCGAGGCGCTCGCGCCGCAATCGGTGATCGTCTCACCCGGGCCGTGCTCGCCCGCCGAGGCCGGCGTCTCGATCGCCGCGCTGCGCCACTTCGCCGGGCGCCTGCCGCTGCTGGGCATCTGCCTGGGCCACCAGTGCATCGCCGCCGCGTTCGGCGGCACGGTGCGCCGCGCCGAGGTATTCCACGGCAAGTCCTCGCCGATGCGCCACGACGGCTCCGAGCTGTTCGCCGGCCTGCCGGCGCAGTTCAAGGTCGGCCGCTACCACTCGCTGGTGGTGGACGACCTGCCGCCCGAGCTGGTGGTGACCGCGCGCATCGCGCACGAGGACGGCACGGCCGGCGAGATCATGGCGATGCAGCATCGCGAGCTGCCGATCTACGGCCTGCAGTTCCACCCCGAATCGGTGCTGACCGAGCACGGCTTCAGCATGCTGGCCAACTACCTGCGCGTCGTCGAGCAGCATGCCGCGAGCGCGGCCGCCGTCGCCTGACCCGCCCCACGCAAGGACTCCACAATGAGCGCGGCAAGCTTCGAAAAAGACTATCCGATTCGCTTTTCCCACTGCGATCCGGCCGGCATCGTCTATTTCCCGCAGTACCTGGTGCTGACCAACTGGGCACTCGAGGACTTCTTCAACGAAGGGCTGAAGGTGGACTTCGCGGGCCTGATCGAGCGGCGCCTGGGCATCCCGATCGTCAGGCTGCAGACCGAGTTCGTCCGGGCCTCGCGCCAGGGCGAGGTGCTGACGCTGCGCATCGAGGTGACGCGGCTCGGCGAGCGTTCGCTCACGGCCACCTTCACGGGCCGCGTCGGCGACGAGGTGCGCCTGCGCAGCGAGCAGGTGTTCGTGATGATCTCGCTCGACAAGGTGGCCTCGATGCCGTTCCCCGACGACATCCGCGACGCGCTGCAACGCTACCTGCCGGTGGCCGAGGAGGTGGCGTCATGATGCAGATCCTGCAACCGCCCGAGTGGGTGCGCCCGCGCGGCTACGCCAATGGCGTGGCCGCCAAAGGGCGCCTGGTGTTCACCTCGGGCCAGCTCGGCTGGGACGCACAGGAGAAGCTTGCCGGCGAGCGCTACGCGGAGCAGGCGATCCAGGCGCTGAGGAACATCGTGGCGGTGCTGGCCGAGGCCGGCGCGAAGCCCGAGCACCTGGTGCGCCTGACCTGGTACGTGTCGGACCGCGAGGCCTATTTCGCCGAAGCGAAGGAAGTGGGCCGCGCGTACCGCGAGCTGATCGGGCATTTCCCGCCGATGAGCGCGTTCCAGGTGGCCGCGCTGATGGTGGAGGGCGCCAAGGTGCAGATCGAGGCCACCGCGGTGATCCCCGACTGACGCGGCGCGCGTGATCGGGACGAGAGATTCGCGGCGGGCGGCGGCTCGCCGACCGCCGCGAACCCGGCGCGCGCGCAGACGATTCACGCATCGACGACTGACGGCACAACGACAACAACCCTTCCGGATGCCGGCCCGACGCGGCCGGACATTCGACCCAGGCCATTCCGAACCATGCGGGCCGACTCGCCGGACGCCCGCGACCCGCCGGATCGACCGGCGGGCTCCCCGCCCGTCGATCCGGCGCGAGCGCGGCCGTGGGCGCCGGCTTCCGGCGGCCACGCGCGGCGGCTCGCGGCCTCGACGGGCCACGTCGCCGGCGGCGGCCGGGCGGGCGCAGGAGACGCGACCACTCACGCCGCCGCCGGAACGCGACGGGCGGGTCAATACGATTGGATACCAAAACATGCATACGGCTTCCGGTACGAAACACGACGCAAAGCACGACGCAAAGCACGTCATCACGCCTCCCGACGGTTCGACCCCGAACCGCTTCGCGCCGCCTTCCCATCCCGCCCGCACCGTCCCGCGCGCCGCTTCCGGCGCCGTGGCGCTGGCCGCGCTGCTCGCGCTGGCCGCCTGTCAGGGTGACAAGCGCGATGCCGCGCCGCCGCCGCCCGAAGTCGGCGTGACGCGGCTCGCGCCGCAGTCGGTGCCGCTCGTCGATACCTTCAACGGCCGCGTGGAGGCCGTCGATTCGGCCGAGCTTCGCGCGCGCGTGAGCGGCTATCTGGAGCGGATCGCCTACAAGGAGGGCGACACCGTCGCGCAGGGTGCCGTGCTGTTCGTGATCGACCCGCGCCCGTACCGCATCGCCCTGGAGCGCGCCGACGCGCAGCTCGAACACGCGCGCGCGGCGGCCCGGCTCGCGCAGACGCAGCTCGCGCGCGCCCGCACGCTGATCGCCACCCACGCGGTCTCGCAGGAGGAACTCGACACGGCGCAGGCCGCCGACCTGCAGGCGCGCGCCGACCAGCACGCGGCCGAGGCCGCCGTGGACGACGCGAAGCTGAACCTCGGCTACACCGAGGTGCGCGCGCCGATCGCCGGACGCGCGAGCCGCGCGCGGCTGACGGTGGGCAACCTCGCGCGCGCCGACGATTCGCTGCTGACCACGGTGGTCTCGCAGGATCCGGTCTACGTCTACTTCGATTGCGACGAGCAGAGCTACCTGCGCTATCTGGCGCAGCGCACCAACCCGGCCGGCCGCGCGCTCGACGCGAACCCGGTGCGCGTCGAGCTGGCCAACGAGACCGGCTTCCCGCACGCGGGCACGGTCGATTTCCTCGACAACCGGCTCGATCCGGCCACCGGCACGATCCGCGCGCGCGTGCGCCTCGCCAACCCGAACCGGCTGTTCACGCCGGGCCTCTACGCGCGCGTGCAGCTGACGAGCGGCGAGGACCATGCGGCGCTGCTGGTGGACGACAAGGCGATCCTGACCGACCAGGACCGCAAGTACGTGTATGTGCTCGGCGCCGGCGACAAGGCGCTTCGCCGCGACGTGACGATCGGCCGGCGCATCGGCGCCGAACGCGTGGTGGAGAAGGGGCTCGCCGCCGGCGACCAGGTGGTGGTGGACGGCACCCAGCGCATCTACTACCCGGGCGCGCCGGTCAAGCCGAAGGCGGTACCCGCGCCGGCGCTGACCACCGCCGGCACCGACGCCGCGTCGCCCGCCACGGTGCAGTGAGGAGCGTGCCGCCATGGACTTTTCGAAATTCTTCATCGACCGGCCGATCTTCGCGGTGGTGCTGTCGATCATCATCTTCGCGGTCGGGCTGATCGCGATCCCGCTGCTGCCCTCGGGCGAGTATCCGGAAGTCGTGCCGCCGAGCGTGGTGGTGCATGCCAACTATCCGGGCGCGAACCCGAAGGAGATCGCCGAATCGGTGGCCGAGCCGCTCGAGGAAGCGATCAACGGCGTGGAAGGCATCATGTACATGAAGTCGGTGGCGGCCTCCGACGGCAGCCTGCAGGTGGTGGTCACGTTCCAGCCGAACGTGGACCCCGACACCGCCGCCGTGCGCGTGCAGAACCGCGTGAGCCAGGCGCTCACGCGGCTGCCCGACGAGGTGCGCCAGTACGGCGTGACCACCCAGAAGCAGTCGCCCACGCCGCTGATGTACGTGAGCCTCTATTCGCCCGACGGCAGCCGTGATTCGCTGTACCTGCGCAATTATTTGACGCTGCACGTGAAGGACGAGCTGTCGCGGATTCCCGGCATCGGCGACGTGAGCCTGAACGGCTCGGGCGACTACGCGATGCGGATCTGGCTCGACCCGAACCGGCTCGCCTCACGCGGGCTCACCACGGCCGACGTGATGGCCGCCGTGCGCGAGCAGAACGTGCAGGTGTCGGCCGGCCAGCTCGGCGCGGAGCCGGCGCCGAAGCACAACGACTTCCTCACCTCGATCAACGTGCGCGGCCGGCTGCGCAGCCCGCAGGAATTCGGCGCGATCGTGCTGAAGAGCGGCACCGACGGGCAGGTGGTGCGCCTGTCGGACGTCGCGCGCGTCGAACTCGGCGCCGACAACTACACGCTGCGCTCGTTCTTCAACGACAAGTCCTCGGCCGTGACCGGCATCTTCCTGTCGCCGGGCGCGAACTCGCTGCAGGTGGCCAACGCGGTCTACGCGAAGCTCGACGAATTGTCGAAGCGCTTTCCCTCCGGCGTCGCGTATCGGCCGGTGTGGGACCCGACCGTGTTCGTGCGTGACTCGATCCGCGCCGTGCAGCACACGCTGATCGAGGCGGTGGTGCTGGTGGTGCTGGTGGTGATCCTGTTCCTGCAGACCTGGCGCGCCTCGATCATTCCGCTGGTGGCCGTGCCGGTGTCGGTGATCGGCACCTTCGCGGGGCTCTACCTGCTCGGCTACTCCATCAACACGCTGACGCTGTTCGGGCTGGTGCTCGCGATCGGCATCGTGGTGGACGACGCGATCGTGGTGGTGGAGAACGTCGAGCGCAACATCGCGCAGGGGCACTCGCCGCGCGAGGCCGCGCATCGGGCGATGAAGGAGGTGTCCGGGCCGATCGTGGCGATCGCGCTGGTGTTGTGCGCGGTGTTCGTGCCGATGTCGTTCCTGTCGGGCGTGACCGGGCAGTTCTACAAGCAGTTCGCGGTGACCATCGCGATCTCCACGGTGATCTCGGCGATCAACTCGCTGACGCTCTCGCCGGCGCTCGCGGCGCGGCTGCTCGAGCCGCACGGCGCGCCGAAGGATGCGCTCGCGCGCGCCATCGAGCGCGGCTTCGGCTGGCTGTTCCGGCCGTTCAACCGCTTCTTCGAGCGCAGCTCGACGCGCTATCACGGCGTGGTGGCGCGCTCGCTGGGCCGGCGCGGCGCGGTGTTCGTGGTGTACGTGGCATTGCTCGGCGCCACCGTGCTGCTGTTTCGCGCCGTGCCGGGCGGCTTCATCCCGCTGCAGGACAAGCTCTATCTCTACACCGGCGCCAAGCTGCCCGAGGGCGCCTCGCTGGCCCGCACCAGCGCGGTGGCCGCGCGCATGCAGCAGATCGCGCACGAGACCGAGGGCGTGGAGATGGTGCAGGGCTTCGCCGGCCTGAACGCGCTGCAGCAGACCACCACCCCGAACGTGACCGCCTCCTACGTGATCCTGAAGCCGTTCGACGAGCGCAAGCGCGGCGCCGGGCAGATCAGCGCCGAGCTGAACCGGCGCTTCTCGGCGATCAAGGACGGCTTCGTCTACGCGCTGATGCCGCCGCCGATCCAGGGCCTCGGCAACGGCTCGGGCTATTCGCTGTACCTGGAGGATCGCGCGGGGCTCGGCTACGGCGCGCTGCAGAACGCGCTGTCGGCGTTCCAGGCGAGGGTCGCGCAGACGCCGGGCATGCATTACCCGGTCAGCAGCTATCAGGCCAACATCCCGCAGCTGGAGATCAACGTCGATCGCGTCAAGGCCAAGGCGCAGGGCGTCGCGCTGACCGACCTGTTCGACACGCTGCAGGTGTATCTGGGCTCGGCCTACGTGAACGACTTCAACCTGTTCGGGCGCGTCTACCGCGTGATGGCGCAGGCGGACACGCCATTCCGCCAGAGCGCCGACGACATCGCCAACCTGCGCACCCGCAACGCGGCGGGCGAGATGGTGCCGATCGGCTCGATGGTCAGCGTCACGCCTGCGTTCGGCCCCGATCCGGTGATCCGCTACAACGGCTATCCGGCCGCCGACCTGATCGGCGAGGCCGACCCGAAAGTGATGTCGTCGGCGCAGGTGATCGCCAAGCTGCAGCAGATCGCCAAGGAAACGCTGCCGCCCGGCATCACGCTCGAATGGACCGACCTCAGCTACCAGCAGGTCACGCAGAGCAACGCGGCGGTGGTGGTGTTCCCGCTCGCCGTGATGCTGGTGTTCCTGGTGCTGGCCGCGCTCTACGAGAGCTGGACGCTGCCGCTGGCGGTGATCCTGATCGTGCCGGTCTGCATGTGCGCCGCGCTGTTCGGCGTGTGGCTCTCGGGCGGCGACAACAACGTGTTCGTGCAGGTGGGGCTGGTGGTGCTGATGGGCCTGGCCTGCAAGAACGCGATCCTGATCGTCGAGTTCGCGCGCGAGTTGGAGATCCAGGGGCGCTCGATCGTCGGCGCCGCGCTCGAGGCGTGCCGGCTGCGGTTGCGGCCGATCGTGATGACCTCGGTGGCGTTCATCGCGGGCTCGGTGCCGCTGCTGATCGGCTCGGGGGCCGGCAGCGAGGTGCGGGCCGCCACCGGCGTCACGGTGTTCTCTGGGATGCTCGGCGTGACGCTGTTCGGGCTGTTCCTCACGCCGGTGTTCTACGTCGCGATCCGCACGCTGGCGAGCCGCCGGCCCGCCGCGTGGCATGAGCCCGGCGCGAGCGCGCCGGCTGTTTCGCAGGAGGTCGCGCAATGAACGCAACGCTTTCGTCGTCCAGGCTGTTCCGTTTGGCGCCGCTCGCGCTGGCGCTCGTGATGGCCGCCTGCACCGTCGGCCCCGATTTCCGGCCGCCGTCCACGGCCGCGCTGCCGGCGCGCTTCGCGCGCGCCGACGCGGGGCGTGAATCGGCGGTGCCCGACGTCGCGCCGGTGGCATCTGCTGCATCCGCTTCGTCCGGCGCGTCGGTTGCCTCGGCCGCATCCGGTGCCGGGGCCAACCCGGTGCCGCCGGCCGTGGCCGCAGTGTCCGGCGATGCCCCGGCCGCCCTCGATCCGCCGGACGCCGCGTTCTGGCGCGGCTTCGGCGATCCGGTGCTGAGCGGGCTGATCACCGCCGCGCTGGCGTCGAACCCGGACCTGCGCGTGTCGATCGCGCGCTACGACGAGGCCAACGCGCTGCTGCGCAACGCGCGCTTCGACCTGTTCCCGACCGTCACCGCCAATGCGCAGATCGGCCATCAGCTGATCAGCCGGGATCAGGCCTACGGGGCGCCGCGCAGCGAGCGCGACACGCCGAGTTCGGGCGCGAACCTCAACGCGAGCTGGGAGCTGGACCTGTTCGGCCGCGTGCGGCGCGGCGTCGAATCGCAGCGCGCCGAGACGGCCGCGAGCGCGGCGGACCTGCGCGCGGTGCGGGTGGCGATCGCCGGCGACGTGGCCGCCGCCTACCTCGACCTGCGCGGTCAGCAGGAACGGCTGCGCATCGCGCGCGAGAACGCCGCGAACCAGCGCGACACGCTTCGGCTGATCGACACGCGCTTCGCGGCCGGGCGCGGCTCCGAGTTCGACGCGGCGCGCCAGCGCGCGCAGTACGAAACCACCTCGTCGCGGGTGGCCGTGTACGAGGCCGCGATCGGCGTGGACGAGCACCGCCTCGCCGTGCTGACCGGGCAGCCGCCCGACGCGCTGATCGCCCGGCTCGACGCGCCCGCGCCGCTGCCGGTGGTGCCGGCCGGGATCGATCCGGGCACGCCGGCCGGGCTGCTGCGCCGGCGCCCCGACGTGGCGGCGGCCGAGGCGCGCCTGCACGCGGCCACCGCGCGGGTGGGCGTGGCCACCGCCGACCTGTTTCCGCGCTTCACGTTCTCGGGCTTCATCGGCAGCCTGACCAACAGCTACGGCGTGTTCCGCGAGGGCAGCGACCAGAACCTCGCGATGCTCGGCATCGACTGGTCGTTCCTCGACATCGGCCGCGTGCGCGCGCGCATCGCGCAGAGCGACGCGCAGGCCGCGCAGCAACTGGCGCAGTACCAGCAGACCGTGCTCGGCGCGCTGGAGGACACCGAGAACGCGCTGCTGCGCGCCGCGCGCACGCGCGACGAGGCGGCCGCGCTCGAACGCGCGGCGGCCGACAGCGCGCGCGCCGAGCAGATCGCGCGGGCCCGCTTCACGGCCGGCTCGATCGGCTATTTCGAGGTGCTCGACGCGCAGCGCTCGCGGCTCGACGCGCAGGATGCGGCCGCCGACAGCCGCACGCGCGGCGCGGCGGCCGTGGTCGCGCTGTACAAGGCGCTGGCCGGCGGCTGGCCGCCGGACGCGGCGAACGCGGCGGCGAGCGTGCAGCGGGACGCGGCGGCGAATCCGGGCGCGGAGGCGACCGTGAACCGCTGAGGGCGGGGGCTTGCGGTCATGCCGGCGCCGGCCTGGCGGCGGTCCGTTCGCGCAGGCCGGGGCCGCGCCGCGGCAGGCGCGCGGTGTCATCACGGTGCCGCGCCGGCGGCGCCCGGCGAGGGCGGCCCGATCGCGCCGGCCCGGGCCGCATCGCGGCGGGCGGGACCGCGAGCGCCCGCCGCGCGGCCGGCATGCCTGGCGCGTGCCGGCCGGATGCCGCTTCGGGACGCGGGGCTCAGAGCGTCGGCAGGATGTTGGGGGCCGGCACCAGTCCCACCGGCGGCGAGCTGTAGTCGGACGCCGCGACGAAGGTATTGGTGGGAATCAGGCCGAGCTGGCTCGTCGTGATGCTCCAGAACGCGATGTCCCCCCACTGGCCGCCGCCTTTCGCGCCCGAGTTCTGGTCGCTCCAGATCATCCTGCCGAACTCGCCCGGCTTGACGTACGAGCTGTTGATGGCCGCCAGCTTGTTCCACCAGAAGCTGCCGGCCGGGCTGCCTTCGTAGCCCTCGCCGACCCAGGCGAACAGCCCGAGCGCGGTGTAGCCCTGCTTGGCCGGCTGCGGCGCCCAGATCTCGATGTCCTGCGCGCCGTCCGAATGCTGGTCGGTCCACAGCGCCTGCGTGCCGGCGTTGACGGGGCAGACCGCGTTGCCGTCGAGCGGCTGCACGATCACGGCGTAGGGCGCGATGTTCGCCACGGCCGGCGACGTGTACGGCACGGAGCTCGGCAGCGACACGGCGAGGTCGCCCAGGTAGTACCAGCCGTCCGGAATCGAGACCGGGCGGTAGATGGCCACGTTGAGGCTGGCGCCGCTGCCGTAGTCGGTATAGATCGGCGCGGTGGGCACGATGGCGATGGCGAGGCTTTCGGCGAAGGAAGTGGTCATGATGATGGTTGTCTCCTGTTGGCTCGACGGCGGGAAAACCGCAGGCCGCCCCGGGCCCGCCGAGGCACGGCGCAAAGGCGCAAAGGCGGGGCGGCGGCAAGGCGCGATCGGCTCTCTCCGATCGCGCGCCAGTATGGTCACCAGCGCGAGTCGATCCGATGGAATTTTGCAGAAATTCGCATGATTCAACAGACTTTCCGCCGCCTTGCGGCATCCGCGCGCGACGGCGCCCGCGCCGCTCGAGCCCCCGCCCGACACCCAATTGACGCCCGCATGGCTTTTCAATGAAAGTGGGCGGATAACAAGCCATCCACTCCCGGGCCACCATGAAACCGACTCCAGGCATCTTCGTCGCGACCCCCGCCTATGGTTCGAGCTGTTATCTGCCCTACGTGACCGGGCTGCTGTCGCTGCAGCGCGCCTGCCTCGAGGCCGGGCTCGGCTTCGAATTCTTCTACGTGAGCGGCACCGCGCTGCTGCACCAGCAGCGCAACGTGCTGATCCGGCGCTTCCTCGACGAATCCACGCTCTCGCACCTGCTGTTCGTGGATGCCGACGTCGGCTTCGAGGGGCGAGACGTGCTGCGGATGCACGCGCTGCGGGCCGAGATCGCGCTCGGCCCCTATCCGGCCAAGCAACTCGACTGGCAGGCGGTGGTGGAGACGGCGCGCCGGCGGCCCGAGCTGTCGGCGCAGCAGGTGGCGCTGGCCGCCGCCGACTATCGGCACACGCTCTACGCGATCGGCGACGGCGCCCTGCAGGGCGAGCAGCCGGTCGAGGTGGCGGCCGGCGGCGCCGGCCTGATGCTGCTGGAGCGCGCGGTGTTCGAGAAGCTCGCGCTGGCCTATCCCGACACGCGCGTCGAGGTGCCGGAGGTGTATCGCCATCTCGTGCCGCACGCCACGCATCTGCACGAGCACTTCGAATTCCTGCGCGAGCCGAACGGCCGCGCGCTGTCCGAGGATCTGTCGTTCTGCCGGAAATGGCGCGACCTCGGCGGCGCGATCTACGCCTGCCCGTGGTTCCGCACCACGCATGCGGGCGTGCATTACTTCGACGGAAACCTGCCGGCGCTGCTCGGGCGCGCTTGAAGGTTCGGCGGCGCGGGCGGGCGGCTTGATGGCTTCACCCGATTTGGTTGCAAATCGAAACCTATTCGATTACGCTCTGTTTGGTCCTCATTTGAAACCAGATGGAGTTCCTCCATGGATGTGTCCGTGCCGTGCCCGGCCGCCCGGCCATGCGAAACCGCGGTGGCGCATGACGCCCGCATGCCGCGCGCGCTCGTCGCGCTGTTCGCGGTCGCGAGCGGCGTGAGCGTCGCCAACGTCTACTACGCGCAGCCGCTGCTCGATGCGTTCGCGACCGATTTCGGCATCGCGCGCGGGGCCGTCGGCGGCGTGGTCACGGCCACCCAGCTCGGCTGCGCGCTGGCGCTGCTGCTGCTGGTGCCGCTGGGCGACCGCCTCGACCGGCGGCGCCTGATCGGCGCGCAGTGCGTGGCGCTGGTCGCCGCGCTCGCGGCGGTGGCCGGCGCGCGCTCGGTGCCGCTGCTGCTCGCGGCGATGCTCGGCGTGGGCCTGCTCGGCACGGCCATGACGCAGGGGCTGATCGCCTGCGCGGCCAGCGCGGCGGCACCCGACGAGCGTGGCCGCGTGGTGGGCGCGGCGCAGGGCGGGGTGTTCGTCGGGCTGCTGCTGGCGCGCGTGGTGTCGGGCGCGCTCGGCGATCTGGTGGGCTGGCGCGGCGTGTACGCGGCTTCGGCGCTGGCGATGCTGGCGCTCGCCTGGCCGCTCGCGCGGCGGCTGCCGGCCACCGCCCCGGCGGCGCGGCGCGGCTACGTGCAACTGCTCGCGTCGATGCTGGCGCTGCTGCGCGAGGAACGCGTGCTGCGCGTGCGCGGCGTGCTCGCGCTGCTGATGTTCGCGGCGCTGAACGTGTTCTGGAGCGCGCTGGTGCTGCCGCTGTCGGCGCCGCCGTTCGGCTTTTCGCACACGGCGATCGGCGCGTTCGGCCTGGCCGGCGCGGCGGGCGCGCTGGCGGCGTCGCGGGCCGGGCACTGGGCCGACCGCGGTTTCGCCGGCCGCACCAGCGCGCTCGCGCTGGCCCTGCTGACGCTGGCCTGGGCGCCGCTCGCGCTGCTGCACCGGTCGCTCGGCGCGCTGCTGGCGGGGATCGTGTTGCTCGACGTCGGCGCCCAGTTGCTGCACGTGACGAGCCAGAGCCTGATCTTTCGCGCGCGGCCCGATGCGCCGAGCCGCCTGATCGGCGTCTACATGCTCTTCTATGCGGCCGGCAGCGGGCTCGGCGCGATCGCCACCACGGTCACCTACGCGCGTGCGGGGTGGGAGGGCGTGTGCCTGCTCGGCGCCGCGATCAGCGCGGCGGCGTCCGGCTTCTGGTGGACGACGCGCGAGCGCGGCTGAGGGCGGCGGCGGTGCGGTCCGCCGCGCGCCAGCCGATGAAGAGGCAGCGCATCGCCGCGCTCACGCGAGCCGGAACACGGCCACCGCCGAGCGCAGCCGGCCGGCCTGCTCGTCGAGCGAGCTCGCCGCGGCCGCCGCCTGCTCGACGAGCGCCGCGTTCTGCTGCGTGACCTCGTCCATCTGCGTGACGGCGCGCCCGACCTGGTCGATGCCGGTGGCCTGCTCGGCCGAGGCGGCCGAGATCTCGCCGATGATGTCCGAGACCTGGCCGATCGAGCGGTCGATCTCGGCCATCCGCTCGCCGGCCACCTGCACGAGCCGGTTGCCGTCGCCGACCTTGTTCACCGACATCTGGATCAGCTCCTTGATGTCCTTCGCGGCCGAGGCGCTGCGCTGCGCGAGCGAGCGCACCTCGCTCGCCACCACCGCGAAGCCGCGCCCGTCCTCGCCGGCGCGCGCGGCCTCCACGGCCGCGTTCAGCGCCAGGATGTTGGTCTGGAACGCGATGCCCTCGATCACCGAGGTGATGTCGGCGATCCGCCCGGACTGCTGCGCGATCAGCGACATGGTGTCCACGACCTCGCGCACCGCCGCGCCGCCGCGCGCGGTGGCGTCGTTGGCGGTGTCGACGAGGCCGTTGGCCTGCCGCGCGTTGTCGGCGTTCTGGCGCACCGTGCCGGTGATCTGCTCCATGCTCGCGGCGGTCTCCTGCAGCGAGGCGGCCTGCTGCTCGGTGCGCTGCGAGAGATCGAGATTGCCCTGCGCGATCTCGCCGGCGCCGTGCGCGATCGCCTGGCTCGCCGACTGGATCTCGGCGATCATCGTGGCGAGCCGGTTGCGCATCTCGGCCAGCGCGGCGATCAGGCTGCCGGGCGCGGCGCGTGAGGCGTCGAACGTCACGTGCAGGTCGCCGTTCGCGATGTCGGTGGCGATCGCGGTGGCATGGGCGGGTTCGCCGCCCAGCGTGCGCCGCACGCTGCGCACCATCGCCACGGCGATCGCGGACACCACCAGCGCGATCACGAGGCCGATGCCGACCATGATCCAGGCGAGCCGGTCGAACACGCGGTCGATGTCGTCATAGAAGAAGCCGGTGCCGACCAGCCAGTTCCAGTCGGGCACCTTCATCACGCCCTGCAGCTTCGGCACGGGCGGCTTGTCGGCCGCGCGCTTGATCAGCAGGTCGACGATCGCGAAGTGCGATTGCGCGAGCCCCCGCGCGTAGGCCTCGGCGTCGGTCATGCCGCTCGCGGTGTGATTCCCGGTTATCCGCTTGCCGATGAAGGCCGGATTCACGTGAACGAGGTTCCGGTGCTCCGCGTTCTTCACCCAGTAGTAGCTGTGATCGTCGACGTTCAGTGCCGTGATCGCCGATATCGCGAGCTTTTGCGCCTCGGCGGCGCTCAGCTCGCCGCGTGCCTGCCGGTCGCGTATCCCGTCGATGAGATGCTCGACCTTCTTCAGCAGCACCACCACTTCGGCGCGCCGGCTGTCGATGAACGCATCGTGCATGATGGTGAGGCCGGTGACGGCCATCAGGACGATCCCCGCGAGTGCCGCGATCACGAGCACGGACAGCTTGGTGGACAGCTTCATGCCTTGCGCCTCGATACGTTGTGTCTTCCTTAACGATATCGGCGCGAAAAACGCGCGGCTTGAGTGCGCGCGCGTGCAGACAAACCCGCATCACGAGGCGGGTCCGCGGATGAGGAGTCTGGTCTGACGAAACCGCCTGGTCCGATGAATCCATCCGTGCCGATTTGCTTAGGGATTCGAATCAACCGGACGAAGCACGCGGCTCAGGGCCAGTCGGGGAACGGGTTCGCCCAGGTGGTCCAGACGGCCGGCCCGGCCGCCATTTCGGCATCGTCGAGCAGGCACGCGTCGAGCCGCGCGCGCAGCGCCGCGTCGTCCATGTCGACACCGATCAGCACCAGCTCCTGGCGCGCGTCGCCCACGCCGTCGGCCCATTTCTCGCGGATCAGCGCGACCGCCTCGGGATCGGCGGGCCAGCGCTCGGGCGGCACCGCGGCCCACCACTGGCCTGCCACGCCGTGATGCGCGAACGCGCCGGCCTGCGACCAGTTGCCGGCCAGCGTCGGATGGCTCGCGAGCCAGAAGAAGCCCTTCGAGCGCACCACGCCGGGCCATTCGCTTTCGACCAGCGCGAAGAAGCGCTGCGGATGAAACGGCCGGCGCGCGTGATAGACGAAGCTGCGGATGCCGTATTCCTCGGATTCGGGCACGTGTTCGCCGCGCATCTCCTTGAGCCAGCCCGGCGCGCGCGCGGCCTCGTCGAAATCGAACAGGCCGGTGTCGAGCACGCGCGCGAGCGGCACCTTGCCGAACTCGGCGATCTCGATGCGCGCACGGGGATTCAGACTGGTCAGTATCGCGATCAACCGCTCGCGTTCCTCGGCGGCGACCAGGTCGGTCTTGTTCAGCACGATCACGTCGCAGAATTCCACCTGCTCGACCAGCAGGTCCACCACGGTGCGCTGGTCCTCCTCGCCGAGCGATTCGCCGCGCGCGGCGAGCCGGTCCGACGAACCGTAGTCGCGCAGGAAGTTGAACGCGTCGACCACCGTGACCATGGTGTCGAGCCGCGCGAGGTCGCCGAGGCTGCGGCCGTCCTCGGCCTCGAACGTGAAGGTCTCGGCCACCGGCAGCGGCTCCGAGATGCCGGTCGATTCGATCACGAGCTGGTCGAAGCGGCCGTCGCGCGCGAGGCGTTCCACCTCGATCAGCAGATCCTCGCGCAGCGTGCAGCAGATGCAGCCGTTGCTCATCTCGACGAGCTTCTCGTCGGTGCGCGAGAGTTCGGCGCCGCCGTTGCGCACCAGCGCGGCGTCGATGTTGACCTCGGACATGTCGTTGACGATCACCGCGACGCGGCGGCCGTCGCGGTTGTTGAGGATGTGGTTCAGCAGCGTGGTCTTGCCGGCGCCGAGGAAACCGGACAGCACGGTGACGGGCAGCTTCGGCGAGACGCCGGGCAGGGTGGGTGTCGTCATGAAGGTGGCGGGCGCTTGTGGGTTGGGACGTCGTGCGGCGTGCCGGCGGCATCGGGCGGACCGACGGCGCGGGGCGGGCGCATCACGGGGTTTTGAGATGATACGTTATATCATCTCAAAATTCACGGACGACGATATGTCGTCCCGACGCCAGGCGCGGAAGTGGCCGCCGTTGGCCCGCTCAGCCGCGGCGGCGCCACCAGGCATCGAGCGACCACGGGCCGCCGCCCGTCAGCGCGATCGACAGCGCCACGCAGCCCATCAGCACCGGATATTCGATGCCGCGCTCGAGCCACGGCCAGGTCGGCCCGAGCACACGGGCGATGCCGATCATTTCGGCGAAGATCGCGAGCGCCACCGCGCGCGTGCCGAGCCCGAGCATCAGCAGCAGCGCGCCGGCCGTCTCGATCAGCATCACCAGCGTGGCGAGCTGTGGCGCGAACGGCAGCCCGGCGCCGTCGCGGATCAGGCGGATCGAGCTGGCCATCGGGTCGGCCATCGCGCCGTGCGCGGTGTGCAGCAGCTTCGGCAGGCCGTGCGTGAGCAGGATCGCGCCGAGCGAGACGCGCGGCAGCGCGGCGCCGAGGGCCGCGCGATACGACGCGGCGCAGGAGGTGGATGAAGTGGAGGAGGGGGCCGGCATCGGGGGCTCCAGCGCGGTTGTGAGGGTTCGCTGCGGTTCGCGGTGGCGCCCGGCCGCCGCGAACCGTCCGGCGTCAGGCGCCGCTCTTGGGCGAGCGCCCCATCTTTTCGAGCGTCAGCGTCTCGTCGGCGCGGCCCCAGCCGCCGTCGGCGACCTCATCGACGAGCACCATCGAATACGGCCGCACGCCCTCGCCGAAGTAGTCGACGAACATCGCCGTGGTGCGATGGATGATCTCCTCCTTGGTGGCGGCGTCGAGAATCCCCTCGGGGAACTTGAAGTTGGCAAATGGCATGGTCGAGACTCCTGATGGAAGGCCGATTGCTCGGCCGAGGCGCGGCGGCACGGGCCGCCACGCGCGGTTCGGTTGCGGATGCGGGGCGGGCGGGCCGACGCTCAGGCGAAGCCGCCGTTCACGCGCAGCACCTGCGCGTTGACCCACGCGCCGTCGGGGCCGGCCAGGAACGACACGGCCGAGGCGATGTCCTCCGGCTCGCCGAGCCGTTCGAGCGGGGCGAGCTTGCTGATCTGCGCGATCTGCTCGTCGCTCTTGCCGTTGAAGAACAGCTCGGTGGCCACCGGCCCCGGCGCGACCGCGTTCGCGGTGATGCCGCGCCCGCGCAGCTCGTTGCCGAGCACGCGCACGAGGCCCTCCACGCCGGCCTTGCTGGCGATGTACGGCCCGTAGCCGGGAAACGAGCGCGCGATCACGCTGGTGGACAGCGCGATGATCCGGCCGCCGCGCTGCAGCCGCTTCGCCGCCTCGGCCAGCACGATGAACGCGCCGCGCAGGTTGACCGCGAGCGTGCGGTCGAAGGCGTCGAGGTGCGCGCCGTCGATGGTGGCCATCGACATCACGCCGGCGCTGTTCACCACCGCGTCGACGCGGCCGAAGCGCTCGACGGCGGTGTCGAACAGGCGCGTGACGTCGGCGTCGTTCGCGACGTCGCCCTGCACGGCGATGGCGGTGCCGCCCGCCTCGGTGATCGCGTCGACGGTTTCCTGCGCGCTCGCCGCGTTGCCGGCGTAGTTGACCACCACGGCGAAGCCGTCGGCGGCGAGGCGCGCCGAAATCGCCCGGCCGATGCCGCGCGAGCCGCCCGTGACGATGGCGGTACGGGTAGAGGAAGTGTGCATGTCTGGCTCCTGTTCGAAAGGGCGTCGTGCCCGTCAGGACCTATTCTTCTCGTTTCGGCGGCATGGATAAACCCGGGCGGCTTGCTAATACAATTCAACCAGCCTCAATAATCACTGGACCATCCACGCGGGATGGCGCTGTTTTTCGATGTGTGCGGCTGGTAAAGTGGCACCGATATTCAAGTCAAATCAATAATTGCGCCCATGGATCGCCTCGACACGCTGCAACTGTTCACCCGCATCGTCGAAACCGGCAGCTTCAGCCGCTCGGCCGACATGCTCGGCATTCCGCGCGCGAGCGCCACGCACGCCATCAAGCAGCTGGAGGCGCGGCTCGGCACGCGGCTGCTCGACCGCACCACGCGGCAGGTCGCGCCGACCCAGGACGGCAGCGCGTTCTACGAGCGCTGCGTGCTGATCCTGAGCGAACTCGACGACGCCGAGGCCTCGCTGCGCCACGTCGCGTCGAACCCGCGCGGCGTGCTGCGCGTGGACATGCACGGCACTCACGCCACGCAGGTGGTGCTGCCGCGCATCGGCGAATTCCATCGCCGCTATCCGGAGATCGAGCTGGTGGTCAGCAGCGGCGACCGGCTCGTCGATCTGGTGCGCGAGGGCGTCGATTGCGTGGTGCGCGGCGGGCGCCCGCACGACTCGTCGCTGGTCGCGCGCCGGCTCGCGATGATGCCGCAGGTGCTGTGCGCGAGTCCCGCCTATCTGGCCGAGTTCGGCGTGCCGGCCCATCCCGACGAGCTGGCCTCGCATCAGGCGGTGCGCTTCTTCTCGAGCAGCGGCAACATCGATTACCCGGTCTCGCTGGTGGTGGACGGCGAGGTGCGCGACTACGACCTCGGCGGCTGGATGTCGGTGAACGACGCGGAGAACTACGTGGTGGCCTGCGAGAGCGGCGGCGGCCTGATCCAGCTGCCGCGCTTTCACGTGGCCGCGGCGCTGCGCGAGGGGCGCCTGGTGGAAGTGCTGCCCGCGTGGCGCAGCCCGGACCTGCCGCTCACGGCGCTCTATCCGTACCGGCGGCAGCTCTCGCCGCGCGTACGCGTGTTCGTGGACTGGTTGCGCGAGGTCTATGCGGAGCTGTTCGGGCCGGCATTGTAACGAAAGACATGAATTAATAAAGTCAATGAATGATAAAATCAAAGACATGCATGATGGATGCCTGGCTTAAATTAAAAGACGGTTCACTGCCAATAAAGATAATTGGCTTCGAGTTTATCCCAGAAGCCAGGGGGTAACTTGATTTCTCCGTCATCGCCCTCGGCCGAGGTGTCGTATATTAGAGAGTTTTTTGTCCATGCAAGCCTGATTCTGTCTTGGTAGTCATAGAGACGCTCGGCCAGCAGGTTTTTTGAATGAGCATCGTATAATCTTAGCAATATCTTGCCGCGCGGCAAATATGCGTATTCGGCAAAGTAGTCGCCGTTGAGTGAGGCCTCTCTGCCGAATTTTGCGGTAGATATATCGCTTTCGATAATGAGATGTCTGAGGATGGCGAGTCCGGATATGAGCAGCAGGATCACCACTGAAGTTCTGGCGAGTGCTGTTTTGTATCGGTCAAGTCTATCGATCTTTGATTTTGAAGTGCGCTGCCGGGAGATCGAAAATATAATGAAGAGGGCTAAAATAAAAATGGCGAATAACCCACCGGATGCGGAGATTTCGGCGTAAGTGGATAGTCCGTTCATTCGAAGTGGACGAATATCGGTTTTTTTAGATAAAGCGGCTTGTAGTTGGAGTAAATGATGAAATCGCCACCCCTTCCATGCATCCGTTGCCATTGCCTGAAATCCCTGTTGCGGATTGGGTAGTAGATCTTTCCTGCATCATAAAGTGCCTGTGCGGGGGCCGTGAGAATAGGTTGATCCAGCCACGGGAATCTCGCCAGATTGGCGGCTTCGGTGCCAGTAGAGATAATCACGCCATTTTTGCTCCAGTGTCCAAGATATTGGGAGGTCGAATCCGCTGCTCCCTGAAATGAATAGCTGTCCTTCACGTAAACCACGATCCTTCTAACAATTGCGACTTTTTTTTGGAAATCGTATTCGAGGTCCGGAATGGCTGCGTTTATTTCGAAGGAACCCAGTGCGGCGGTCAAGTCATCAGGAGCGCGGAAGGTCGCTTGTGCCAATGCAGTCCAGGCCTTTTGTTCAAACGTGCTGTCAACAGTCACTCTCTGGAACTGGAAATATTTGTGCAATTCCCGTATGTCGTCATCGCAGGCGTCCCACGCACTAAAATACATGCGATGGTGACGTTGGTGCTGGTTGACAATGTTTTGGATGACGGCCAAAGCTTTTGGGTTATAAATTCTGTCATTTATCAGATGGTCAAACTGCTCTCTTGCTCTCCCGAATTTTAGTACCCAGTCCGTAGTTACGATTTTGTATTCATACATGTCGTCGGAATAGGGATTTCCATTTTGATCAATTTCGTTGGCTTGATCGGCCTCGGATTTCGAATAGTTCAGTCGGCCAGCAAACCAACGTTCCATGAGTTTCGCAGCGACAGGCATCATTTCCTTGCGCATGGCGCCGGGGATCTCCTGGATGTCGAACAGCGGAACTGTCGGGGGAACCTTTTCGGATTTGGGTGGTTTGGGCAGGGGCGGAGTATTGAGCCATCTCTGGAAGCGGTCATGTACCTCAAACATCTTCAGTAGACCGTCACCGGTTTGCGCTTTGGGTTTCGGAGGAGGGGGAACCCGGACCGCAGTCGATTCGTTGACCAGTGGAGGTGGAGCTTTTGCCATGGACAGCTCAACCCCACGTACAACAAGTGCGCCTTCCTTTCTGCGCCAGCGCCACATGATCTGATTGATATCGTAATACGGCACGCCTGCCATTAGCTTACTCCCGGTAGATCGAGGGGCTGATAGTCATTCTCCGCCCCACGCTACCACGAGGCCAACAACAAAAATGTCGGGGATTGCATCGCAAAGTTGATAATCCTCACGCTAGTATGACTTCTTGTGCTGAGAGGGAGTTGAAATGGAAAAAGCACTCCAGGCTGCTTCTGGAGTAGCTACCCCCCTGGATTCGTGGATGATTTGTGTTGGCGCTCTTATTCCCGGCACGCTTTAGCATCGCAGGAATCGGACTTTGGCGGGGCAGGCCGCGCGGCTACCATCGCGGCTCCCGATGGCATGCCATCACAAAACCACCGCCCGCGCCAACCACAATGAATCCGTCCGCCGCGCCTTCGTCCCGTTCCGAATCCGCTCCTTCGCGTTTGCGTCCGCGTCTGCGCCTCGGCGTCGCGGCCCTCGCCGGCGTGCTGTCGCTCGCCGCGTGCGGCGGTAGCGACGGCGACGGGGCCGCCCCGCCCGCGACGTCCACCACGCCGGCGCCGCCGCTCGCGCAGAAGCGGCCGAACATCCTCTACATCATGGCCGACGACCTCGGCTACTCCGACATCCATGCGTTCGGCGGCGAGATCCACACGCCGAACCTCGACGCGCTGGTGGCCTCGGGCCGCATCCTGTCGAACCATCATGCCGGCACGGTCTGCGCGATCACGCGCTCGATGCTGATCTCGGGCACCGACCACCACCTGGTCGGCGAAGGCACGATGGGCGTGCCGACCGACGAGCGCAAGGGCCTGCCCGGCTACGAGGGCTACCTGAACGACCGCTCGCTGTCGGTCGCGCAACTGCTCAAGGACGCCGGCTATCACACCTACATGGCGGGCAAGTGGCACCTCGGCTCGGGCATCGTCGGCAGCGCCTCGGGCAGCGGCCAGACGCCCGACCAATGGGGCTTCGAGCACAGCTACGCGCTGCTCGGCGGCGCCGCCACCAACCACTTCGCGCACGAGCCGGCCGGCTCGCAGAACTACACCGAGGACGGCCGCTACGTGCAGCCGGGCCAGCCCGGACAGCCGGGCGGCGCCGGCGGCAACCCGGCAGTGTTCTATTCGACCAACTTCTACACGCAGCGGCTGATCTCGTACATCGACGCGAATCACGGCGACGGCAAGCCGTTCTTCGCCTATGCGGCCTACACCTCGCCGCACTGGCCGCTGCAGGTGCCCGACCCGTGGCTGCACAACTACACGGGCGTCTACGATGCCGGCTACGACGCGATCCGCAACGCGCGGATCGCGCGCCAGAAGGCGCTCGGCCTGATTCCGGCCGACTTCACGCCGTTCGAGGGCCTGCCCGAGACGCTGACGCGCTCGCCCGCCACCGCCAACAACGGCACGCCGGCGGCGCGGTACATCAGCGCCGTGCATCCGGCCTCGGCCGGCTACAGCGACTACGGGCAGGGCAAGGTCGACAAGGCCTGGGCCAGCCTGTCGCCGGCCGAGCGCCGCGCCCAGGCGCGCTACATGGAGATCTACGCCGGCATGGTCGAGAACCTCGACTACAACGTCGGCCTGCTGATCCAGCACCTGAAGGACATCGGCGAATACGACAACACCTTCATCATGTTCCAGTCCGACAACGGCGCGGAAGGCTGGCCGATCGACTCGGGCGCCGACCCCACCGCCACCGACACCGCCAACGCGCAGGATCCGGTGTACTCGGCGCTCGGCACCGACAACGGCCTGCAGAACGCGCAGCGGCTGCAATACGGGCTGCGCTGGGCCGAGGTCAGCGCCACGCCGCTGCGGCTCTCGAAGGGCTATTCGGCCGAGGGCGGCGTGTCGGTGCCGGCGATCGTCCATCTGCCGGGGCAGAGCGGCGCGCTGCCGACGCTGAGCGTGTTCACGCACGTCACCGACGACACGGCCACCTTCCTCGACGTCGCGCGGGTCACGCCGCCGTCCGAGCCGGCCCCGCCGCTCGTCAACACGCTGACCGGCGTGGACGCGAACCGCGGCAAGGTGGTCTACGGCAACCGCTACGTGTATCCGGTCACCGGCAAGTCGCTGCTGCCGGTGCTGGCCGGCACCGCGAACGGCGCGGTCCACACCGAGCCGTTCGGCGACGAGGCCTACGGGCGCGCCTACCTGCGCAGCGCGGACGGCCGCTGGAAGGCGCTCTGGACCGAGCCGCCGCTCGGGCCGGCCGACGGCCACTGGCAGCTCTACGACCTCGCCACCGATCGCGGCGAGACCACCGACGTGTCGGCGCAGAACCCGGACGTGGTCGGCACGCTGTTCGACCAGTGGAACGCCTACATGGCGCGCGTGGGCGGCGTCGAGCCGCTGCGGCCGGTCGGTTACTACTGAGGCCGCGATGCATTTTTCGACCAGGCTCGCGGCGGCCGGCGCCGTGCTGTTCGCGGCCGCCTTCGCGCTGTCTTATGCCATCGCCGGGCGCGCCGACGCGCCGGGCGCCGGGTTCGACGCGGCCAACCGCGGCCGCGCGCTCGCGCCGCTCGGCAGCGAACGGCAGTGCGAACGCTACTCGGGCGTGCCGGCCGGCTGGCGCGACGATCCGTTGGCCGGCATGGTGCATCTGCATGGCGGCGGCTTCGTGTTCGGCGGCACGCGCGGCTATCCCGACGAACGGCCGGCCGGCGACGGCCGCACGCGCGTGGCCGGCTTCTGGATCGACCAGACCGACGTGACGATCGCCCAGTTCGCCGCGTTCGTGCGCGCCACCGGCTACGTGACCGAGGCCGAGCGGCAGGGCGGCGCGGCCGTGTTCCATGTGCCGGATCGCGAGGAACTGAACGCGCGCGACCTGGCCTGGTGGAGCTGGGTGGACGGCGCGTCGTGGCGGCATCCGCGCGGTCCCGGCAGCGACGTCGACGGCCACGGCAACCTGCCGGTCACGCTCGTCACGCAGCACGACGCGCTGGCCTACGCGCGCTGGCTCGGCCGCGACCTGCCGACCGAGGCCGAATGGGAATACGCGGGCAAGGCCGGCCACGACGGCGCCGAACTCGACGCGGCGCCGGTGGACGCCGACGGCAAGCCGTCCGCGAACTACTGGCAGGGCGTGTTCCCGATCATCGACACGGCCGAGGACGGCCACGCCGGGCTGGCCCCGGTGGGCTGCTACGCGGCCAACGATTTCCGGCTCTACGACATGATCGGCAACGCCTGGGAATGGACGCGCGACGCCTACAGCGGCCCGCATCAATCGCATACCAACGGCGACACGGCGGCCGTCGCGCCGGCCGCGCTGCGCCACGACACGCCGATGGTGATCAAGGGCGGCTCGTTCCTCTGCGCGCGCGATTACTGCGTCCGCTATCGCGCTTCGTCGCGCGAGCAGCAGGAGGCGGATCTCGGGGCTTCGCATATCGGCTTTCGGACCATCCTGAGGGATGCGTCGTGAGGGAGGCGGCGGGTATCGCGCGTCGATGGTGTTCGGCGGGGCGCCCGGGCGGCGGGGGGGATGGGCGCGTGGCGCTTCGCGTCGGGCTCGTCGGCGTGCTGCTTGCCGTGGCCGGGCAGGCGGCGGCCGCGTCAGGCCCGCTGGTGGAACCGCTCGGGCTGGTTCCGGCAGTGTCGTCGGCGTCGTCCGTCTCGCTTCCGGCGCCCGCGCTGGCAGCGGTGCCGACGGCACCATTGCGGCTCGGCGTGACGCCCGGCCCGCGAGCCGAGATCTTCGCGGAGGTGAAGCGCGTGGCCGCCGCGCGCGGGCTGCCGCTCGACATCGTCGTGTTCGACGACGCGACCCGCATCGACGCCGCGCTCGCGGCGGGCCGCCTCGACGCGGCGAGCTTCGAGGACGCGCGCCAGCTGGCCGCCGCGCGGCGCGCCCACGGCTATGCGCTCGGCAACGTCGCCACCACCGTCACGCTGCCGCTGGCGCTCTATTCGCGCCGGCTCACCGGCCTGAACCAGCTGCAGCCGGGCGCGCGCGTGGTGATTCCCGCCGAGCCGCGGGCCGCGGCGCGCGCGCTGGTGCTGCTGCAGAACGAGACGCTGCTGACGCTGCGCGACGGCGCCGGGCTCGACGCGACACCGCATGACATCACCGGCAACCGGCTCGGGCTGCGCATCGTCACGCGTCCGGCCAGGCAACTGTTCGCGGCGCTCGACGCCGCCGCGCTGGTGGCGATGGATCGCGAGACGGCGGCACGCGCGGGCCTGCAGCCGGGGCGCGACAGCATCGGCATCGAGGACGCGCGCTCGCCGTTCGCCGACGTGCTGGCCGTGCGCGACGCCGACCGCGCGCGGCCCTGGGTGCGCGAGCTGATCGCCGCCTGTCATTCCGACGAGATCGCGCATTTCATCCTGGTCCGCTATCAGGACTCGGTGCGGCGCCCATGGTGACGGCCGCGGCAGCCGGGCCGCCCGCTTCGTTCTCGCTGGCCTGCCATGCCTGCGGGCGCTGCTGCAACAGCGCGCCGGCGCTGTCGATGCGCGAGCTGTTCCGGCATCGCGAACGCTTCGCCGCCTGTCTCGCGATCGGCCGCGTGGCGCGCCGCCGGCCCGGCGAGCGCGTGCGGACCGGCGGCCACGAGCAAGTGCTCGATGCCAACGATGCCGACTCCTGCAACGCGCTGGCCGACACATTGTTCGTGCGAACCGCGCCGGGGCGGGACTGGCTCGCGCTGACGGCGCAGGGTTTCGACTATCCGTCGCTCGATCGCTGTCCGGCGCTGGCCGGCGACGGGCGCTGCTCGCTGCACGAGGCGGGCAAGCCGGCGATCTGCGAGGCGGTGCCGCTCGATCCGCTCGCGCCGGACCGGCTGCAGCCGCTGGTGCTGGCCGCGCGGCGCGACACGGCCGTCTGGTTCGGCGCGGGCTGCCTGCACGATGCGCCGGCGGCGGGCGCGATGCCGCTCGTCGAAGCGGGGCGCGTGGCGGCGCCGGCGGCGCTCGACGCTTACCGCGAGGCGCTGCGCGTCGAGCGCGCCATCTGGCGCGACGCGGTGGCCGCGCGACTGCTCGCGAGCGGGGCCGGCTGGGCGCGCAGCTGGGCGCAACTGGCGCCGGGCGCGCGCCTGACGATCCCGGTGGTGCCGGCGCTGCTCGAGATCGCGCGCGTCTCGGCGCGCTGCCGCGACGCCTGCATCGAGGTCGCCGACTGTCAGCAGCGCCTGATCGCCACGATGATCGAGACGGCGCTCGCGCGCCGGCGCGCCGACGATCGCGAGGCCACGCGCGAGCTGCGAGGGTTCGCCGAGGCCCTCGTTCGGCTGCGGCGCGAACTCGGCTCGGCCGCGTTCACGGCCTCGGCTCACGCGGCGGTCGACGCGAACGCCGTCGAGGCGTGGCTCGGCGTGGCCTGAGGCGGCGACGCGCAGGGCAAGCGCCGTTGCGCGACGAGATGGCGGCGCGACCGGGGGCTGGCGAGGGTGCCGGGCTCCGGCGCTGTCAGTGCTTTCCGTGTCCGCTCGTGTATGTCCAGTCCGATGACGAACGCCACGTTCGCGTCGGCCTCGGGCGTGCTGGCCGGGGTGGGCGCGCATGGCTCGCCGATCCTTCCGGCGGGGCAGCGACGCCGCGCCGACGGCATGTGGAAAGCGCGGGGCGCGAGATCCGTCGCCCGCGTCCCGCGTCGACGCAAAAACGAGGTCGGATCCCGTTCGATGCGATCACGTCGGTTTCCATGCGCAAACCGCCCGGGTTCGCGGCTGACGCGGCCTTGCGTCCGTTATGACCGCCGATGATATCCGTATCGCTTTTGCTTCGTTGTCATGGCGCGGCCGCGGCCGTAGATTGACGTTTTCGTTTCGCTGGGATCGTAGAACGTGAGCGCGTCCGCCGTTTTTGCCTCTTCCCCCTCCGTCCCGGCCGCGGCCGGCCGGTTTTCCGACAATGCGTCCGGGGGCGGGTTCGACATCGTGCCGTTCGACGGCCCGCTCGGCGCCGAGGTCATCGGCCTCGATCTCTCGCAGCCGCTCGGCGACGCCGCGTTCGCGCGCATCCATCGCGCCCATCTCGATCATCACGTGCTGGTGTTCCGCGAGCAGCGCATCACGCCCGACCAGCAGGTGGCGTTCAGCCGCCGCTTCGGCCCGCTGCAGATCCACGTGCTGCACCAGTTCGCGCTGCCCGGGCATCCCGAGGTGCTGATCGTGTCGAACATCGTCGAAGACGGCAAGCCGATCGGCCTGGGCGACGCCGGCCATTTCTGGCATTCGGACCTCTCGTACAAGGAGAAGCCGAGCCTGGGCTCGCTGCTGCATGCGCAGGAGCTGCCGGCCGAGGGCGGCGACACGCTGTTCGCGAACATGCACCTGGCCTGGGACACGCTGCCCGACGCGCTGAAGCGGGCCGTGCAGGGGCGCCGCGCCGAGCACACCTATCTCGCGCGCTATGCCGAGCTGCAGGCGCGCAGCCCGTGGCGGCCGAACCTGAGCGCCGAGCAGATCGCGCAGGTCAAGGCGGTCGAGCAGCCGATCGTGCGCACGCATCCGGAAACGGGCCGCCGCGCGCTGTTCGTCAGCGAGCATTTCACGACGCGCATCGTCGGCCTGCCCGAGGACGAGAGCCGCGCGCTGCTCGACGAGCTGTTCGCCCACAGCGTGCGCGACGCGTTCGTCTACCGCCACCAGTGGCGCGATCACGATCTGGTGTTCTGGGACAACCGCTCGCTGATGCATCTGGCGGCCGGCACGCCCGACCACCTGCGCCGCAAGCTGTATCGCACCACGATCGAAGGCGACGTGCCGGTCTGATTCGCCTGATTCGTTCGATGGCGGCGGCGCACGCCGCCGAGCGTCCGCGCGCCGGCAACCGGTTCACCGCCGGCCGCGTCGCCGTGGTCGGCGCGGTCGCGGCTTCGCATGCCGCGCCGCCGGCCCGCGCGTGCCGCCGTCTCCGTCCCGCCATTTCCCCGTTTTCTTCAGCCGCCGAGAGGTTCCCGATGTCGTTTCCGTTCCGCGCCACGCTCGCGCGCACCACGCTTCACGCGCGCCGCACGGCCGCCGCGTTCGTCGCCGCCACGGTGGCCGCGGCCGGCCTCGGCGCCGCCGCGCCCGCTCATGCCGAGGGCACGATCCGGATCGCCGAGCAGTTCGGCGTCGTGTACCTGATGCTGAACGTCGCGCGCGACCAGCACCTGATCGAGCAGGAGGGCAAGAAGGAAGGCATCGACATCCAGGTGGACTGGGTCAAGCTGTCGGGCGGCGCGGCCGTGAACGACGCGCTGCTGTCCGGCGCCGTCGACATCGCCGGCGCGGGCACCGGCCCGCTGATGACGGTATGGGACCGCACGCGCGGGCACCAGGACGTGAAGGGCGTGGCCTCGCTCGGCAACCTGCCGTACTACCTCGTCAGCAACGATCCGGCCGTGAAGACGATCGCCGATTTCACCGCCAAGGACCGCATCGCGGTGCCGGCGGTGGGCGTGTCGGTGCAGTCGCGCGTGCTGCAGTACGCGGCCGCGAAGCAGTGGGGCGACAAGTCGTTCGACCGGCTCGACAAGCTCACGCAGGCGATCCCGCATCCCGACGCGGCCGCCGCGATCATCGCCAACAGCAGCGTGATCACCGGCCACTTCGGCAATCCGCCGTTCCAGCAGCAGGAGCTGGCCGGCAACCCGAAGGCGCACGTCGTGCTGAATTCCTACGACGTGCTCGGCGGCCCGAGTTCGGCCACGGTGCTGTACGCGACCTCGAAGTTCCGCGACGCGAACCCGAAGACCTACCGCGCGTTCGTGGCGGCGCTGGCCGACGCGGCGAAACTGATCGCGGCCGATCCCGAGCGCGCGGCCGACATCTACATCCGCGTGAACCAGTCGAAGATCGATCGCGCGCTGCTGCTGAAGATCCTGCGCGACCCGCAGGTGCAGTTCAAGACGGCGCCGCAGAACACGCTCGGCCTCGCGCAGTTCATGTATCGCGTGGGCGCGATCCGTCACGAGCCGAAATCGGTCCACGACTATTTCTTCGACGATCCGGCCACGCAGGGCGGCAGCTGAGCGCCGCGCTTATCGGCGCGCGGCATTTGGATAGCGGCAATGATTGGTTGGGATCGCCCGCGCGCGCCGGTATGTTGATGTTTTGTCTGTCGCATTGTCGAGGTGGAGCATGAATCTGTCGAACGCCTGGCCGGCGCCGCGCGCCGCGCGTACCGCCAATGGCGCCGAACCGGCGGCACGCGCCGGCGCGCGCCTCGATGCGGGCGCACCGCCGGCGGCAGTCTCCAGGCCGGACGCGGCGGCGGGCGAGCCGATCCTGGCCGTCGATCGCGTCACGCTCGAATACCGCACCGGCGAGCGCGTCGTTCGCGCCACCCAGCGCGTGAGTTTCGAGGTCGATCACGGCGACCGCTTCGTGCTGCTCGGGCCGTCCGGCTGCGGGAAATCCACCTTGCTGAAGGCGGTGGCCGGCTTCGTCGAACCGGCGGCGGGCGGGATCGCGCTGGACGGCCGGCGCATTGCCGGGCCGGGCGTGGACCGCGTGGCCGTGTTCCAGGAGTTCGACCAGCTGCCGCCGTGGAAGACGGTGCTCGAGAACATCGCGTTTCCGCTGCGCGTGGCGCGCCGGCTCTCGCGCGCCGAGGCGAACGAGCGCGCGCGGCATTATCTCGACAAGGTCGGGCTCGCGGCGTTCGCGAACGCCTATCCGCACACGCTGTCGGGCGGCATGAAGCAGCGCGTCGCGATCGCGCGCGCGCTCGCCATGCAGCCGCGCGTGCTGCTGATGGACGAGCCGTTCGCCGCGCTCGACGCCCTCACGCGCCGCAAGATGCAGGAGGAACTGCTGCGACTGTGGGACGACGCGCGCTTCACGCTGCTGTTCGTCACGCACTCGATCGAGGAGGCGCTGGTGGTCGGCAACCGCATCCTGCTGCTGTCGCCGCATCCGGGCCGCGTGCGGGCCGAGCTGAACAGCGAACGGTTCGCGCTCGACAGCATCGGCAGCGACGATTTCCAGCGCAGCGTCGCGCGTATCCATCACCTGCTGTTCGACACGCCCGGGTCGGCCGGACCGGTCGATACCGAAACCGCTCCGGAGGCCCGCGCATGAGCACGCCTTACCCGCCTCATCCGTCGATTCCCGTCGCGCCGGCCCGCGCCGAGTACGAACTCGCGCTCGAACCGGCCGATGCCGGCAGCCAGGCCGCGCGCGCCTCGCTGGCCGCGCGCGTGACCGGTTCGAGCGCGTTTCGCCGCGTGCTGATCGCCGTGGTATTGATCGCGACCTGGGAGATCGTCGCGCGCGTGGTCGACAACGACCTGCTGGTGCCGACCTTCGTCGCCACGCTGCGCGCGTTCGTGGGCGGCATCGCCAGCGGCGAGCTGCTGGTCAAGACCGGCATCTCGCTGTCGGTGCTGCTGCGCGGCTACGCGATCGGCGCCGTGCTCGCGTTCGCGCTGACCTCGGTGGCGGTCTCGACGCGCATCGGCCGCGACCTGCTGTCGATGCTGACCGCGATGTTCAACCCGCTGCCATCGATCGCGCTGCTGCCGATCGCGCTGCTCTGGTTCGGGCTCGGCACCGGCAGCCTGCTGTTCGTGCTGGTCCACTCGGTGCTGTGGCCGCTCGCGCTGAACATGTACACCGGCTTCCTTGGCGTGCCGGCCACGCTGCGCATGGCGGGCCGCAACTACGGCCTGCGCGGGCTGCGTTTCGTCTGGCTGATCCTGGTGCCGGCCGCGCTGCCGTCGATCCTGTCGGGGCTGCGGGTGGGCTGGGCCTTCGCCTGGCGCACGCTGATCGCGGCCGAGCTCGTGTTCGGGGCGAGTGCCGGGCAGGGCGGCCTCGGCTGGTACATCTTCCAGAACCGCAACGAGCTGTATACCGACCGCGTATTCGCGGGCCTCGCCGCCGTGATCGTGATCGGGCTGCTGGTCGAGCACCTCGTGTTCGATACGCTCGAACGCCTGACCGTGCGCCGCTGGCACGCCTGAGCCACGCGGCGCCGACCCCGCGCCGAGTGTGGACATACGCGCTCGTGCCAGTTGTGATAAATTTTCGCCGCGACGTGCCTCGGTGCGTCGCGAACGTTCTCAGGGCGGGGCGAAATTCCCCACCGGCGGTAATCGTGCCTCGTGCATGTAGCCCGCGAACAGCTCGCGTCAGGTACACCTGCGCGATGCCTGCCGACCCGGTGGGATTCCGGGGCCGACGGTCATAGTCCGGATGAGAGAGAGCGGGGTTTTTCCGCACGCGCAACGCGTGCGGTGTGGCCCTGTGCGCCCATTCAACTTGACCACAGGACCTTGTCGATGACTCAGATTTTCCCTTCCTCCCAGGCATTCCCGCGCCGTATCGCGTTCGTCCAGTCGTGCTGGCACAAGGACATCGTGGACCAGTGCAAGACCGCGTTCGTGGCCGCGCTCGCCAAGGCCGGCATCGCCGATACCGAGATCGATGTCTTCGAGGTGGCGGGCGCGTTCGAGATTCCGCTGCACGCGAAGCTGCTCGCGAAGACCGGCAAGTACGCCGCGGTGGCCTGCGCGGGCCTGGTGGTGGACGGCGGCATCTACCGGCACGAATTCGTCGCGCAGGCGGTGATCTCGGGGCTGATGCAGGTGCAGCTCGAAACCGACACCGTGGTGCTGAGCGCCGTGCTCACGCCGCATCATTTCCATCACGGCTCGCACGAACACACCACGTTCTTCCACGAGCATTTCGTCGTGAAAGGCACCGAACTCGCGCACGCCTGCGCCGACACGATCGCGAAGGTGGCGAAGCTGCATGCGCTGGCCGGCGAAGGCGTGGCGGACGCCGCCGTGCGGCAGGCCGCCTGAGGGCGGGCCGGGCGCGCCGCGTGTGATCGCGATCGGCTCGCGACGAAACGGCGAGGATGGGATCGTCGTGAACCGACGTGAACCGACGTGAGACGGCTCGGGCCGGCTCGAATCGGCTCGCGCCCGGCGTGGCGGATGTGGCGCGCCGGGCCACCACGCCAAGCCGCCCGGTTCAGTGCTCGGGATTACGCCGCAGCGGCGCGGTGCGCTGACGCAGCAGGTAGGCCACGCCGAGTGCGGCGAGCCAGCCGAGCCCCACGTACAGCGCGACGCGCGTATCGTCGAACCAGCCGATCATCACCACCACGAACACCATGAACGCGATCGCGAGCGCCGGTCCCACCGGCCAGAGCGGCACGCGGAACTTCAGCGCGTCGACCTCGGCGCGGGTGAGGCGCCGGCGCATGGCCACCTGCGAGAGCAGGATCATCAGCCAGACCCAGACGGTCGCGAAGGTCGCGATCGCGGCCACCGTCTCGAACACGTCCCTCGGCATCAGGTAGTTCAGCACCACGCCCACCAGCAGCGCGGCCGTCATCACCAGCACCGTCACGTAGGGCACGCCGTGCCGCGAGGTGGCCGCGAACAGCGGCGAGGCCTGGCCCTGCCGCGCCATCCCGTACATCATGCGGCCCGCGCCGTAGATGTCGCTGTTGATCGCCGAGATCGCGGCGCTGATCACCACCAGATTCAGGATCGTCGCGGCCGAGCGCACGCCGAGCGCGGAGAAGATCATCACGAACGGGCTGCCGCCGGTGCCGATGCCGGTCCACGGGAAGATCGACATCAGCACCACCATCGTCAGCACGTAGAACAGCAGGATGCGCATCGGCACCGTGTTGATCGCGCGTGGCAGCACGCGTTCGGGATGCTTGGCTTCGCCCGCGCTCATGCCGATCACCTCGATGCCGCCGTAGGCGAAGATCACCACCGCCAGCGACTCGATCAGCCCGCCCACGCCGCGGGGCAGGAAGCCGCCGTGCGACCAGAGATTCGACAGCGCCGGCGCCGCGTCATGCTGCGCGCCCAGATGCATGCCGACGATCAGGATCACGATGCCGCCCGTCACCATCGCACCGATCGCGGCCACCTTGACGATCGAGAGCCAGAACTCGAGCTCGCCGAACACCTTCACGTGGCACAGGTTCAGCCCGCAGAGGATGATGACGATCGCCAGCACCCAGATCCATTGCGGCACGCCGGGAAACCAGAAGCGCATGTAGATGCCGAACGCCGTCACGTCGGCGATCGCGACGATCACCATTTCGAGCGTGTAGGTCCAGCCGGTGACGAAGCCCGCGAACGGGCCGAGATTGTCCGTGGCGTACTGGCCGAACGAGCCCGACACGGGCTCGCGCACGGCCATTTCGCCGAGCGAGCGCATCACCATGTAGACGGCCGCGCCGCCGATCAGATAAGCGAGGATCACGGCGGGGCCGGCGAGCCGGATCGCCGAGGCGGAGCCGTAGAAGAGGCCGGTACCGATTGCCGAGCCGAGAGCGAGAAAACGGATGTGACGCGCGCCGAGGTGGCGCTGCAAGTGCTTCATCAAGGCTCCGGGATGGGTGTCGTGGGGAGGCTTCAGGGGATCGGGGTGCCTGAAGTTGTCTAGACAGGCTCGGGCGACGAACATCTTACCAACGGACGGGCGCAGGAAAAAGCGTTTTGCGCGCTCAAAATGACGCGCGGCGGCGAACGAAACCCTTGCGCAGGAAGGCTCCGGGGGCAGTACGGCGAAACTGGCCCATATCCGGTATCCGGCCGTTGATATGCGGCTCGGAAAGCGTGATTCGGATCAACAAAGCGCGTCCGGATTTGCGCGAATCGGCGCGCGCGGGCGCTCCGGCGCGGCTGCGTTTCGAATCGATGGTACGTTCCAGCGCGAGAGAGAACACCATCAAACAACGCATCATGAACGTATCGCATCGGGGCCTGGGTGACGTCGTATTCGCAGCCGTATCGCCATCTTCTGCGGCGTGGCCGGCAGGTTCCGCGCCCACGCCTGTTCCACCCTCGACACGCCGAATCCGCACGGTAGTCCGCACCGCTGCGAGGCGCGCGCGCCGTTTGCCCGGCCGTGCCGACGTCGCTTCCGACTGACGCCGGCCCGACGCGAGCCGCGCGGCACCGGCCCGACATTCGCTCCCGACCGATTTCCGTACCCGGCCATGTCCTGCCGCGGCCAGTGCCGCGCGGGCCGCGAGCCGGGATGCACGCCGGCCCTCCCAGACTCATTCATCCGATAAGGAATCCTCCATGAATTCATCGTTTCGATGCCGCGCCGTGCCGGCGCTGATCGCGGCCGTGCTGGCGCTCGGCCTGGGCGGCTGCGCGACGCAAGCCTCGCGCACGCAGCCGGTCGAGCTGGTGCCGAGTGCCCAGGTGCCGTTCAATGGCACGCCGGTGCCGATCGCGGTCGGCAAGTTCGACAATCGCTCCAGCTATCTACGCGGCGTGTTCTCGGACGGCATCGATCGCCTGGGCGGCCAGGCCAAGACGATTCTGATCACGCGCCTGCAGCAGAGCCGCCGCTTCGACGTGCTCGAGCGCGACAACCTCGCCGAGATCCGCCAGGAGGCCGGTTTCCTGAAGCGGCCGCTGACCGTGCAGGGCGCGCATTTCCTGCTGACCGGCGACGTCACCGAGTTCGGCCGCAAGGAGGTGGGCGACCACGAGCTGTTCGGCATCCTCGGCCGCGGCAAGCAGCAGGTCGCCTATGCCAAGGTGAACCTGAACGTGATCGATACGGCCACCTCGAAGGTGGTGCTGTCGAGCCAGGGCGCCGGCGAATTCAGCCTGTCGAACCGCGAGGTGATCGGCTTTGGCGGCACCGCGAGCTACGACTCGACGCTCAACGGCAAGGTGCTCGATCTGGCGATCCAGCAGGCCGTCGATCACCTCGTCGCGCAGGTCGACGCCGGTGCGCTGCACGCCGCGAAATAAGGCGCATCGCCCCGACGAGCGGCGATGCGGGTCGTCGGTTCAATCACGACCCGCATCCCAACCCGAATCCCAACCCGAATCGCGCGGCGGCCGGCGTCATCCATCACCGGCCGGGCACCGCGCGATTCCAACCCACACCACCGACATGACACTCACCATCGCCTTGCGGCGTGCCGCGCTGCCGCTCGTCGGCGCGAGCGTGCTGCTGGCCGGTTGCGCCGCTCCGCAGCCGCCGTCGCTCTACGAATGGAACGGCTATCAGCACGAGGTCTACGACTATCTGAAGGGCGAGAAGGCGCCGCAGGAGCAGATCGACGCGCTCGAGAAGGCGCTGCAGAAGATCCGCGCGGACGGCAAGCGTCCGCCGCCCGGCTTCCAGGCGCAGCTCGGCGTGCTCTATGCGGGCGCCGGCAACGACGAGCAGGCGATGCAGGCCTTCGAGGCCGAGAAGGAATCGTTTCCCGAGTCCGCGCCGTACATGGATTTCCTCATGAAGAAACCTGGCAGGACCACGCCGCTCGCCCTCCCGCCTGCCGGCGGCGACGACACCGCGACCGCGGCTCCGGCCGCTCCCGCGAGCGCCGCCCCGCCCGCCGCCGCGACCACGGCTGCGCCCACCGCCGCGATCACCCAACCCTGACGGGAGACCTGCCATGCTGAAACGCGTATCGACCCGGCTGCTGGCCGGCGCCGCCGTGCTGACCCTGCTTGCCGCCTGCGCCGGCCCGCGGCAGCACCTCGACTACACGGCATTCCGGCACAGCCGGCCGCGCTCGATCGTGGTGCTGCCGCCCATCAACGACACCAGCGACGTAAAGGCGACCTACGGGGTGCTGTCGCGCGTGACGCTGCCGCTCGCCGAATCCGGCTACTACGTGGTGCCGGTCGGCCCGATGGAGCGGACCTTCAAGTACAACGGCCTGTACACGCCCAACGACATCGCCGAAGTCTCGCCCGCGAAGCTGCGCCGGATCTTCGGCGCCGACGCGGCGCTCTACATGAAGGTGTCCGAGTACGGCACCTCGTACCGCGTGATCGACAGCGTGACCAAGGTGGCCATCACCGCCAGGCTGGTCGACCTGAAAACGGGCGACGTGCTCTGGCAGGGCAAGGCCGACGCGAGCGATGCCGACCTGGGCGGCCACGGCGGGGTGAGCGGCAGCGGCACGATCGGCCTGTTCGTGATGCTGGCGCAGGCCGCCGTCAAGCAGATCGCGAAGACCGTGACCGACGAGAGCGTGGACGTGGCCGGCGTGGCCGATGGCCGGCTGCTGCGGGCCGGTCAACCGGACGGCTTGCTGTATGGGCCGTATTCGAAGCTGTTCGGCACCGATTGAGCCGAACGGCGAGCGGCGGCGAGCCCGACGCGGCGCGGGCGGCCACGCGGCGGCCGCCGCCGGGTCTCGCCGTTTTTCCGCCAGGTCCCGAGCCTCCGGCTCGCATCCGCTTGGAGTGGGCCGCCGCGGCGGCCTGCTTCCCGTTTACCGATCCGCCTTTTTTCCGTGATCTCCATCGTCGTTGCGGTTGAGAATCGTTCGCAATGACGTATCATCGCGACTTCGCGTGAGCGATAGGGGAACGACAACGCGGCGATTCCGCCGAGGATTGCGCCCGGGGCGCGCCGGCATCGGCCGGCGCCGTCCGATCCTCCCGACCCGCATTCGATTTCGATGGAGAAAGTGCAGTGACCGCCCGTTTCACCCTACACGCCGCGCGCGCGGCGCTTGCGGCATGAGCGCCGTGTCGGACCGCTGGCGGCGCCTCGGGCCGCTGCTGTCGCGGATCGTCTGCGCGATCGCCGGCGGCTATGCGCTCGGCGCGCTCGCCAGCGTGGGCGCGATCGCGCTGCCGATCGACCGCTCGCAGGCCGTGCTCACTGGCATGCTGGTCAGCTTCCTGTTCTACACGGGCGCGGTGATCTGGGTGTTCCTCGCGCGCACCGCGTGGCGTGCCTGGGCCGGCCTGATCGCGGCCGCCGTGCCGCTGCTGGCCGCCGCCGGGCTGGTCTGGAGCGGGGTGATCGCACGATGAGCACCGTCACCGCTCCGAAGCCGCGCGGCGTGCGCCAGAGCATGGCCGACCTGCATACCTGGGCCGGTCTGCTGTGCGGCTGGCTGCTCTACGCGATGTTCCTGACCGGCACCGTCAGCTACTTCAAGGACGAAATCTCGCAGTGGATGCGGCCCGAGCTGGCGCATCGGCAGCAGGCGCCGGACCCCGCGCGCGTCGCGCAGCGCGTGACCGACCGGCTCGGCACGCTGGCCGCCGACAGTTCGCAATGGGGCATCACGCTGCCCACCGCGCGCAGCAACGTGGCGAGCGCGTTCTGGCGCCTGCCGCCGGGCTCGCCGCCCGGACGCTTCTTCGGCGAGGCCACGTTCGATCCCGCCAGCGGCAACGTCACCAGGGCGCGCGACACGCTCGGCGGCGAATTCTTCTACCGCTTCCATTTCCAGTTCTATTACCTGTCGCCGCTCTGGGGCCGCTGGATCGCCGGCTTCTGCGCCATGTTCATGCTGGTGGCGATCGTGAGCGGCGTGATCACGCACAAGAAGATCTTCGTCGACTTCTTCACGTTCCGCTGGGGCAAGGGCCAGCGCTCGTGGCTGGACGCGCACAACGCGCTGTCGGTGTTCGGGCTGCCGTTCCACCTGATGATCACCTACACCGGCCTCGTCACGCTGATGACGATGTACATGCCGTGGGGCCAGCACGCGGCCGTGAAGACGCCGGAGCAGCAGGCCGCGCTGACCTCGCAGATCAGCGCCTACATCCAGCCCGGCAAGGCGGACGGCAAGCCGGCCGTGCTCGCGCCGGTCGATGCGATGGTGCGCGCGGCGCAGGCGCGCTGGGGCGAGCAGGGCGTCGGGATGGTGACGATCACGAACCCCGGCGACAGCGCGGCGCGCGTGGCGGTGGCGCGCGGCGAAGGCGGGCGCGTGTCGCAGAGCCCGCAGTACCTGCTGTTCGACGGCGTGAGCGGCAAGCTGCTCGAGACGCACGACGCGGTGGGCGCCGCGGCCGAGACGCGCGGCGTGCTCTACGCGCTGCACCTCGGGCGCTTCAGCGACCTGCAACTGCGCTGGCTCTATTTCATCGTCAGCCTGGGCGGTACCGCGATGGTCGGCACCGGGCTCGTGATGTGGACCGTCAAGCGCCGCCAGCAGCTGGCCGATCCGCAGCGCCCGCACTTCGGCTTCCGGCTGGTGGAGCGGCTCAACATCGCCAGCATCGCCGGGCTGTCGATCGCGATGACGAGCTATCTGTGGGCCAACCGGCTGCTGCCGGACGCGCTCGCGCAGCGTTCGAACGCCGAGATCAACGTGTTCTTCGCGGTGTGGGGCGCGACGCTGCTGTTCGCGATCGCGCGCCCGCCGCGGCGTGCCTGGATCGAGCTGCTGTGGATCGCGGCGGGCTTGCTGGCGCTGCTGCCGGTGCTCAACGCGCTGACCACCGACCGGCCGCTATGGCGCAGCGTGGCCGACGGCGACTGGGTGTATGCGGGCTTCGATCTGATGATGTGGGCGTTCGCGGCGCTGCACGCGCTGCTGGCGGTCCGCACCAGCCGCCACCGGGCGCGGCCGCGCCCGGCGGGCAAGGCCACCGGCGCGGCACGCGCGTCGGTGGCGATGCATAGCGAGGAGCGGTTCTGATGGGGGTCGTGATGCTGATGGTGTGCGTGGCCGCGTTCGCGTGCCTCGCGCTGTCGATGGAGCGGCATCAGCAGACCGTGTTCCGGCGGGCGCTGGCCGCCGCGCCCGCGCGGGTGCTGCGCGTGGCGGGCTGGGGCGGCTTGCTGGCGGCATTGTGGCTGGTCGTGGCCGCGCGCGGCTGGGCGCTCGGGCTCGTCACCTACGGCGGCATGACGAGCCTCGCGGCCGGGATCGTGATCGGTGCGCTGATCGTGCGCGAGCGGCGTGCTTCGATGCGCTGAATGCCGGCGATGGCGCGATGACCTCACGGCGAGGCGCGGCTCGACAGCCCGTCCGCCGCGCCTTTCGCGGTTCGGCTAGGACTTTTTCTCGTACCTGGGTGCCGGTTTCGCCGGAACGGGCCGCGGCGCCGCGTGGGCGGTCGGCAACGCCGGCGCCGGGCGGCCGGCGCGCGGCATCGCGCCCGGATGCTCCGGCCCGCCGTGCGGAGCCGGCCCGGCATGCTCGGGCGCGCGCTCCGGCCCGTGTGCGTAGTCGCCATGCCCGGGACCGTGCGCCGCGATGGCGTGGGCCGGCAGGTGGCCGCCGTGGTTCGTCATGACGTGGCGCAGTTCCTCGCGGCGGCGGAACACGTCGCGACGATGATCGCCATGCGCGTAGAACTGGCGATGCCGCACGCCGTTCGGTCCCGCCACCCAGATATAGGTATCGCCGCGATAGATCACGACGTCGGTGTCCACGGCGGTCGCGACGTAGATATCGGTCGGTATCGGCTCGTAGGCCACTTCGGCGCCCGGCGCGGCATCGACCGACAGCGACACGTCGCTGCCCCTGCCTGGTCCGACCGCGACGCGGCCCTGGCCGCTGGTTACGCATCCCGCGATGCCGGCCGCGCTCGCGAGCAGCACGAGCGAGAGTTTGAGCGTTGGCTTCATCATGGTTCCCCGGTGTGTTTTTTTTCGATGAATCACCGGATATCGGCGCGGTGCGGCCCAGCTTGATGACTTTTCCCGGCCGGCGGGCGACGCGAATATTTCAAGCCGTTACGGCGGGCGGCGGCCCGTGCTCATGCCGCGTCGACGATCAGGTGCGGACGCACCGCGCGAACCCGCCGGTCCACGAAATATCCGCCGCCTTCCACGTAGCGCAGCATCAGCCGGCCGCAGGTCCTGCAGGCCCAGACGTCACACTGGTTGTACGGAAAATGGCGCGGCGAGATCGGCGCCTCGGGCGACCAGTACTGGAGGCCGCTCGGCAGGTATTCGTCATAGGACGGTTCGCGGCCGTCGTCGGCACGCAGCGTGCCGACCGGCGCCAGCATCGCCTCGTCGAGCGAGAGCGGCTGCGAGACCCAGCCGTCGAGCGAGGTTTTCCGGCAGTCGCAGGCGGGCGGGTGCCGCGCTTCCGAAGCTTGGGCGAGGGCGAGCAGGGCGGCGGCGTCGAGAAACGGGATCATCGGTCGGGAATGGCTGGGTGAAGGGGCGGGCGACGGGCGGGCGAGGGCTCATCGCCGCGAACCCGCAAGTGTAGCCCCGCGCTCGCCGGCGCGTCGATTCGGTCGCGCTCGTTCACGGCGGAGTTCGCGATTCGCGAACGCGGCGAGGTCCGGCACCCACCCCGCGCCAACCATGCGATGATATCCGGCGATTACCCAGAGACACGCAATGACGACTGAATTTGACGAGACGACGACGGCGGCGATCGCCGCGTTCGCCCGGCTGGATTTCGACACCGCCGCGCAGGCGATGCGCGCCGAGGCCGACTACGACAGCGAACGGGACCGCTGGATCTCGCGCTACATCGACGAGCATGGCGGCGGCGAGGACGACGCCGAGTACGACGCCTTGCACGCGGAGGCCCAGACCACGCCGGAATACGCGCAATTCCTCGATACCGTGCGCCGCGACATCCTCGACTACTTCGGCGTGACCGACGATCAATTGGACTGGACGATGGTGCTGCGCGAAGACGACAGCGACGCGCTCTGGGCCGAGGTCAACCGGCAGCGGACCGCGCTCGGCACCGGCGAGGTGCGCGGCGACCTCTGAGCGCCGCCGGGCGGCGGGAAGCAACGACGGTCAGGGCGCGCCGCCAACCCGCCCCAACGCCTCCCTGACATCGCGCTCGAACTGCGCCAGCGCCGCCACGTCCGGCGCCGGCGGCTGCAACGCCACCCACAGCACGCCGATCAACTGCTCGGCCGTGCGCTCCGCGTCCAGCTCGCGCCGGCCCAGGATCGCGTCCCACAGCACATGCTCGATCGGCCCGAACACGAGCGAGCGCAGCAGGCTCAAGGGCAGATCGGCCCGCACCTGCCCGGCCGCCTGCCCGCGCGCGAGCACGTCCATCAGCGGGGCGGTGTAGCGCCGCTGCAGCGCGCTTAGCTCGTCGCCGAGCATTTCCTGCCTGGCGCGCCCCTCCGACAGCACCAGCGCGCACAGCCCCGTCCCGTTCACCAGCATCAGCCGCAAATGCGTGCGCACGATGAACGCGAACTGCTCCCGCACCGGCGCGCCCACCGGCAAGCCGGCCTCGAACGCGGCGATGTTCTCGTCGTACCAGTCCGCGATCACGCGCGCGCACAGCTCGCGCTTGCCGCGAAAGTAGCTGAACACGGTGGCCTCGGACACCCCCACGCGCTGCGCGATCTCGGCCGCCGTGGCGTGTTCGTAACCTTTCTCCGCGAATACCTCGCGCCCGGCGCGCAGGATGTCCTGCACGCGCTGCTGCGACTTGCGTCCGGCGGGCGCGCGGCTGCCGTCGGCGCGCTCGGACTTGACGGGGCTGCTCGTCATGATGGATTCACGTTCCGCTCGATCGATCCGGCCGATGATAGCCGAGTCCGGCTAAAAAATTGAGTAACACTCAAAAAACAATTGACGCGCCATCGGGCCAAGCGCGACACTAGCCGCCATCAAACGGCATCGTTCAATCGATCGGCGCCCGGACAATTCTGAGCAAAACTCAGATCGACAGGCAGCACCGGATCGGCCGAACGCACTTTCTGGAATCGGAGGAGGAGACATGAGCAACCTGCCCGGCGTGCAATTCATGCTCGGTGAGGACATCGAGATGCTGCGCGACGCGATCGCGACGTTCGCCGCGAAGGAGATCGCGCCGCGCGCGGCCGAGATCGATCGCACCGACCAGTTCCCGATGGACCTGTGGCGCAAGTTCGGCGAGCTCGGCGTGCTCGGCATGACGGTGGGCGAGGAATACGGCGGCGCGAACCTCGGCTACACGGCGCACATGGTGGCGATGGAGGAGATCTCGCGCGCCTCGGCGTCGGTCGGCCTGTCCTACGGCGCGCATTCGAACCTCTGCGTGAACCAGATCCACCGCAACGGCAGCGAGGCGCAGAAGCGCCGCTACCTGCCGAAGCTGATCTCGGGCGAGCACGTGGGCGCGCTGGCGATGAGCGAGCCGAACGCGGGCTCGGACGTGGTCAGCATGAAGCTGCGCGCCGACAGGCGCGGCAGCCACTACGTGCTGAACGGCACCAAGATGTGGATCACGAACGGCCCCGATTGCGACACGCTCGTGGTCTACGCGAAGACCGAGCCGGAAGCGGGCGCGCGCGGCATGACGGCGTTCATCGTCGAGAAGGGCATGAAGGGCTTCTCGGTGGCGCAGAAGCTCGACAAGCTCGGCATGCGCGGCTCGCACACGGGCGAGCTGGTGTTCCAGGACGTGGAAGTGCCGGAAGAGAACGTGCTGGGCGAGGTGGGCAGCGGCGTGAAGGTGCTGATGAGCGGGCTCGACTACGAACGCGCGGTGCTGGCGGGCGGCCCGACCGGCATCATGGCGGCCTGCCTCGACGCGGTGGTGCCGTACATCCACGACCGCAAGCAGTTCGGCCAGTCGATCGGCGAATTCCAGCTGATCCAGGGCAAGGTGGCCGACATGTACACGAACTTCCAGGCCTGCCGCGCCTACCTGTACGCGGTGGGCCGGCACCTGGACGCGGCCGGCAGCCAGCACGTGCGCCAGGCGCGCAAGGACTGCGCGGGCGTGATCCTCTACACGGCCGAGCGCGCCACCTGGATGGCGGGCGAGGCGATCCAGATCCTCGGCGGCAACGGCTACATCAACGAATACCCGGTGGGCCGGCTCTGGCGCGACGCGAAGCTCTACGAGATCGGCGCGGGCACGAGCGAGATCCGCCGCATGCTGATCGGCCGCGAACTGTTCGCCGAGACGGCCTGAGCGCCGCGCGGAGCCGACACGATGCCGATCCTCGAATCGAAACTGAACCCCCGCTCCGACGAATTCCGCGCCAACGCGGCCGCGCTCGACGCGCTGGTGGCGGACCTGCGCGAGAAGGTCGCGCGGCTCGCGCTGGGCGGCGGGCAGGCCGCGCGCGACAAGCACGTGGCGCGCGGCAAGCTGCTGCCGCGCGAGCGCATCGCGCTGCTGCTGGACCCGGGCTCGCCGTTCCTCGAACTCTCGCAGCTCGCCGCGTTCGGCATGTACAACGACGACGCGCCGGGCGCCGGCATCATCACCGGCATCGGCCGGATCGCCGGGCGCGAGTGCGTGATCGTCTGCAACGACGCCACCGTGAAGGGCGGCACCTATTACCCGGTCACGGTCAAGAAGCACGTGCGCGCGCAGGAGATCGCGGCCGAGAACCGGCTGCCCTGCGTCTATCTCGTCGATTCGGGCGGCGCGAACCTGCCGAACCAGGACGAGGTGTTTCCCGATCGCGACCACTTCGGCCGGATCTTCTACAACCAGGCGAACCTGTCGGCGGCCGGCATCGCGCAGATCGCCGTGGTGATGGGCTCCTGCACGGCGGGCGGCGCCTACGTGCCGGCGATGAGCGACGAATCGATCATCGTCAGGGAGCAGGGCACGATCTTCCTGGGCGGCCCGCCGCTCGTGAAGGCGGCCACCGGCGAGGAAGTCAGCGCCGAGGATCTGGGCGGCGGCGACGTCCATACGCGGCTGTCGGGCGTGGTCGACCATCTGGCGCAGAACGACGCGCACGCGCTCGCGATCGCGCGGTCGATCGTCGGCAACCTCGGCGCGAAGGCCGCGCCGCCGCTCGCGCCCACCGAACCGCTGCCGCCGCGCTACGACCCGGCCGAGCTGGCCGGCGTGATCCCGGCCGATACGCGCAAGCCGTTCGACGTGCGCGAGGTGATCGCGCGCATCGTCGACGATTCGGCCTTCGACGAATTCAAGGCCCGCTTCGGCACCACGCTCGTCACGGGCTTCGCGCGGATCTGGGGCCATCCGGTCGGGATCGTCGCGAACAACGGCATCCTGTTCTCGGAATCGGCCGTGAAGGGCGCGCACTTCATCGAGCTGTGCTGCCAGCGCAAGATCCCGCTGGTGTTCCTGCAGAACATCACGGGCTTCATGGTGGGCCGCAAGTACGAGAACGAGGGCATCGCGCGGCACGGCGCGAAGATGGTCACGGCGGTGGCCACGGCCAAGGTGCCGAAGTTCACGGTGATCATCGGCGGCTCGTTCGGCGCGGGCAACTACGGCATGTGCGGCCGTGCCTACTCGCCGCGCTTCCTCTGGATGTGGCCGAACGCGCGCATCTCGGTGATGGGCGGCGACCAGGCCGCCTCGGTGCTGGCCACGGTGCGCCGCGACGGCATCGAGGCGAAGGGCGGCAGCTGGTCGGCCGACGAGGAGGCCGCGTTCAAGGCGCCGATCCGCGAGCAGTACGAGCGGCAGGGCCACCCGTACTACGCGAGCGCGCGGCTGTGGGACGACGGCGTGATCGAGCCGGCCCGCACGCGCGACGTGCTCGGGCTCGGGCTGGCCGCCGCGATGAACGCGCCGATCGAGGACACGCGTTTCGGCGTGTTCCGGATGTAAGGAGGCAGGCATGCGATACGAGACGATTCGCGTCACCGACCAGCAGCGCATCGCCACGGTCACGCTGGCGCGGCCCGAGGTGCGCAACGCGTTCAACGAGACGACGATCGCGGAGCTGACCGCCGTGTTCGGCGAACTCGACGCCCGCGACGACATCCGCGCGGTGGTGCTGGCCGCCGACGGGCCGGCGTTTTGCGCCGGCGCGGACCTGAACTGGATGCGCCGCATGGCCGGCTACACCGACGACGAGAACCGCGCCGACGCGCGCCGGCTCGCGCGCATGCTGGAGGCCGTCTACCGCTGCGGCAAGCCGGTGATCGCGCGCGTCCACGGCGACGCCTACGCGGGCGGCGTCGGCCTGGTCGCGGCCTGCGACGTCGCGATCGCCGCCGCGCCGGCGCGCTTCTGCCTGTCGGAAGCGCGGCTCGGGCTGATCCCGGCCACCATCGCGCCCTACGTGGTGCGCGCGCTCGGCGAGCGCGCCTCGCGCCGCTACTTCACCACTGCCGAGGTATTCGACAGCGCGCGCGCCGCGCAGCTCGGGCTGATCCACGAGGCGGTGCCGGCCGAGGCGCTCGACGCCGCGATCGCGCAGCTGGGCGAGACGCTGCGCGCCAACGGGCCGGCCGCGGTGCGCACCGCCAAGCGGCTGGTGGCCGAGGTGGCCGGCCGCGCGCTCGACGACGCGCTGATCGAGCAGACCGCCGACTGGATCGCGGCCACGCGCGCCGGTGCCGAGGCGCGCGAGGGCATCGCGGCGTTCCTCGACAAGCGCACGCCGTCATGGCGCGAATGAGGCCGGCGCGGCGGCATCCCGGCGGCGCGGATTGCCCGCGCCCGAACCGCCGCTGATCCGCCGTCACGGCCTTTCCGAACCCCGATTACCGAATCCCGACCGACCATGTTCGACAAGATCCTGATCGCCAATCGCGGCGAAATCGCCTGCCGGGTGGCGGCCACCTGCCGCCGTCTCGGCATCGCGAGCGTCGCCGTCTACTCGGACGCCGACGCGAACGCGAAACACGTTGCCGCCTGCGACGAGGCGGTGCCGATCGGCGGCGCGGCCGCCGCGGACAGCTACCTGCGCGGCGAACGCGTGATCGCGGCCGCGCTGGCCACCGGCGCGCAGGCGATCCATCCCGGCTACGGCTTCCTGTCCGAGAACGAGACGTTCGCCGAGGCCTGCGCGGCCGCCGGTCTGGTGTTCATCGGGCCGCCGGTGCAGGCGATCGCGGCGATGGGCTCGAAGGCCGCCGCCAAGGCGCTGATGCAGCATGCCGGCGTGCCGCTCGTGCCGGGCTATCACGGCGCCGACCAGGACCCCGCGCTGCTGCACCGCGAGGCCGACGCGATCGGCTATCCGGTGCTGCTGAAGGCGAGCGCGGGCGGCGGCGGCAAGGGCATGCGGGTGGTCGAGCGCTCGGCCGATTTCCCGGCCGCGCTCGCCTCGTGCCAGCGCGAGGCCGCCAGCAGCTTCGGCAACGACCGCGTGCTGATCGAGAAATACCTGCTGCGCCCGCGTCACGTCGAGGTGCAGGTGTTCGGCGACATGCTCGGCAACACCGTCTATCTGTTCGATCGCGACTGCTCGGTGCAACGGCGCCATCAGAAGGTGCTCGAGGAAGCGCCGGCGCCGGGCCTGCCCGACGCGCAGCGCCGCGCGATGGGCGACGCCGCGGTGGCGGCCGCGCGCGCGGTCAATTACGTGGGCGCCGGCACCGTCGAATTCATCGTGACGGGCGAGCAGTTCTACTTCATGGAGATGAACACGCGCCTGCAGGTCGAGCACCCCGTCACCGAGATGGTGAGCGGGCTCGACCTCGTGGAATGGCAGTTGCGCGCCGCGTCCGGCGAGCCGCTGCCGCTGCGCCAGGACGCGCTGCGCGTGAGCGGCCACGCGATCGAGGCGCGGCTCTATGCCGAGAACCCGGCGCGCGGCTTCCTGCCGTCCACCGGCACGCTCACGCACCTGCGGCTGCCGGAGGGCGTGGAGTTCGCGACCGGCGCGGCCGTGCGCGTGGACAGCGGCGTGCGCGAGGGCGACGCGATCACGCCGTTCTACGACCCGATGATCGCCAAGCTGATCGTCCACGGCGCCGATCGCGACGAGGCGCTCAAGCGCTTGGCGCGCGCGCTGCGCGACTGCGAGGCGGTGGGGCTCGCGACCAACGCGGCGTTCCTGCAGCGGATCGTCGAGAGCGTGCCGTTCGCGAGCGCCGACCTCGATACCGGGCTGATCGAGCGTCATCACGACACGCTGTTCGCGCCGCGCGCGCTGGCCCCGGTGGCGGTCGCGCTGGCCTGCGCGGCGCTGCTGGCGCGCGAGCGGGCGGCGGCGGGCAATGGCGTGATCGGCAGCGCCGTCACGCAGGGCGCCTCGCCGTGGCGCGCGCTGCCGGACTGGCGGCTCAACGGCGGTCACACGCGCACGCTGGCCTGGCAGCCGGCCGATCAGGAGGCGGCGGTGACGGTTCGCTACGAACGCACCGAACATGGCGAGCAGCTCGCGATCGGCGACGCGGCGCCGGCACCGTTCGCGTGGCGGCACGGCGCGCACGCGCGCGAGTTCGTCGTGACGCTGGGCGACGAGCGCGGCGCCGGCCGCGTGGTGGCCGAGGCCGACACGTTCCATGTGTTCGCGCAGGGCGCGGCGGACACGCTCGAATGGCTGAACCCGCTCGCGCATGCCGGCGACGCCGAGCACGGCGGCGGCCGGCTGACCGCGCCGATGCCGGGCAAGGTGATCGCCGTGCTGGTCGAGCCGGGGCAGGCGGTGGAGGCGGGCGCGCCGTTGATCGTGATGGAGGCGATGAAGATGGAGCACACGATCGGCGCGCCGAGCGCGGGCGTGGTGGCCGAGGTGCTGTATGCGGTCGGCGATCAGGTGGCGGACGGCGCGCAGCTGATCACGCTGGAAGCGGCGGCCTGAAGGCGCCGCTTGAACTGGCTACCTGAGCTGGCTACCTGAACGGGCTGCCTGAGCTGGCGGCTTGAAGGCGCCGTTTCGGGCGGCGAGCCGCTCGGCGGCGGCCTGCCGCCCGCGATCTACTCGCCGGGCGCCGAACGCTGCAGCGACGCCAGCCTGGTGCGCGCGCGATCGGACAACGGCTTCGAACGGCGCGTTCCGCTATCGATCTGGACGATGACGGTCTGGGCGAACGCGGCGCATGTGTCGTCCTGGAACAGGCACTGTTCGAGCTGGATCGAGGCGCGGCCGATCGAGGCGATGCGCGTCGCGATTTCCACCGTGCCGGGCCAGCGCAGCTCGGCGCGGAATTCGAGCGACAGGTTGGCGATCACGAACTCGCCATCCGGGTCGGCGAGCGGTTCATGCGTGCCGTAGAGAATCGCCACGCGACCGGTTTCGAGGAACGTCGCGAACACGGCGTTGTTCACGTGCCCTTGCCGGTCGGTATCGGCGTAGCGGATCGTGTCGAAGCCCCGGATCGGGAAGTCGTCCGGCGTCGGGCTAGTCACGTGGGCTCCGTGCCCGCAGGCCGTGATGGGTGGGCGCGTGTCTCGCGATGCCACCGAACAGGTCGAACATGCGTTCGCGCCACGCGTAGGCGGGATCGTCCGGGGCGAGCAGATCGAGGTCGGTCACGCAATGGCCCCACATGAACATGCCGAATACGCAGTAGTCGGCGTAGTTCGGCGAGCTGCCGGCCAGGAACGGTTGACGCCTCAGCGTCGCGCGCAGCGGCGTGAGCACGCGCTTGAGATCGCCGAGGAATTCCGGGCGGCGCGCCCTCAACGTCTCGAACGTCATCCCGAGCCGCGCCTCGCGCGACGAACGGAAATACGACTGATCCTTGGCGGGCAGCACCGCGGGGATGTCCGGGGCGAGCAGGCGGGCGAGCACCGGCAGCAGCGCCGTGTCGGCCCATTGATTGACGAACGCGCAGGCGGCCAGGTCGCCGTTGCGGCCCGCGAGGGAGGGCCGGTCCGGAAAGCGTGCCTCCAGGTGCTGCGCGATGCGCCACGAGTCGCTGACGGGCGCGCCGTCGTCGATCAGGACGGGCACGCATTCCTGCCCCGAGAACGCGATGCTCGATTTCTCGGTGAAATGCCACGGCACGGCTTCCGCGCTCAGATCCTTGTGGGCCAGCGCCATCCGGATCTTCCAGCAATGCGGACTGAAGCGCAGTGCCTGATCGGCGCCGGCCAGTTCGAACAGGATCAATCCCGAACCGCTCATGTCTTCCTCCCGGTCCGGCGCGGCGAATCCGAACGCCGCCCGGACGAATGTCGATGCGACCGTGCCGTTACGGCGGTCGCCGTTGGTGATGCCGCCGGTGACGCGACCGGCGTGGACAGCGGCCCGAACCGGCGCCGCGGGTGCGGAAAATCATCCGGAATCCGTCGCCCCGGCCGTTCACGCGTCGAGCATGTCCCGGACGCCATGGTCGCGATCCGCCGGCGCAATGTCCAGTATGCGATAAAGCGGGCCGACGGCGGCGTCCGAACGATGTGTCAGGGGGCGGGTGCGCGGCAATGATGATTCTGCCGCGCCGCCGGTGTGGCGCCGCCGTGGATCGGCAGGTCCGGCGAGACGGCCGGCGGCGCCCGGGCGAGGCCCGCGATGCCGTGCGGACAGCAATTGCAGGCTGCTGCTCGGCCCGCGGATCGCGGAGCCGAAGCCGCCGTGGATCCGGCTATCCTGACACGACACGGCGCCGGCCGATGCAGGGTCTCGCCGCGTTCGCGAATCCCGCGTCGATTCGTTCCGCAGGCGGCACCGGTTCGCGCAAATCGGGCCGATTCGAACCGGAATTGGCGAAAAAACGCGCGCCATGCCGTGGAAATCGTGCTCGCGGTGCCGGAAACGCGCGAGAATCCGCCTGTCGTGGCAAGCAGGTGCGGAGGAATCCATGGAAATGTCTCGCTCGAGGTCGGGTGCCGTCGCGGTCGTGCTCTGGGCGGTGCTGTATCTCGCGAGCGCTCAGCTGTCCCATCAACTGAACGGACCGGTCGACCTACCCGGCTACATCTGGCTGCCGGCCGGCGTCACGGTGGGCGCGTTCATGCTGCGCCCGCCGCGCGAGTGGCTCACGCTGGCGCTCACCTTCCTCGCGGCGCAGCTCGTGGTGGCCGCGATCGAGCACGACAGCTACCTCGACTCGCTGGTGTTCGCGCTGATCGCGATCGGCTCGGCCGCGCTCGCGGTCTGGCTGGTACGGCGCGTGCGGCTCTCGCTCGAGGGCCTGTACTTCCTGCGCTCGATGATCTCGGCCGCGCTGCTGACGAGCCTGTTCGGCGCGCTCGCGAGCGGGGCGTGGTGCGCGTTCGTGAAGGGCTCCGCGTTCCGCGACGTCGCGCTCGTCTGGGCCGCCTCGGACTTCGTCGGGATCCTGCTGGTCGCGCCCGTGCTGGCGTCGTGGTCGCGCTTTCGCGCGCATCGCTCGGGCGACCACGAGCGCTTCGACGTCGGGCTCGGCATCGTGTCGTTCGCGCTGCTGGTGGCGGGCGCCTGGGCGATCTTCGACAGCGGCGGTGCCGGCGGCGCGCCCGTCGGCGCGATCGGCTTCGCCGTCACCTACATCCCGCTGTTCCTGACGGTCGCCGTGACGGTGCTGCTGGGCGGCCGCGCGGGCTCGCTGTCGGTGCTCGTGCTGGCCGTGATCGTGATCCTGCAGACCGCGGCCGGCGACGGGCCGTTCTCGCTGCTGGAAGCCTCGCGCGGACGCTCGCTGCTGGAAGCGCAGCTCTATCTGGCGGTGGCTTCGCTGCTGGTGCTGACGGTCAGCACGCTGAAGACCGGCAACGAACGCGTGAACGCGCGCGCCGACACGCTCGCCAGCAACATCGAGCTGGCGCTCGCGAGCGCCGACCAGGTCGCCTACGTGCTCGATCCGGTCACGCAGACGCTCGAATGGAGCGGCGACCTGCAGCGCGCGTTCGGACCGGGCGCCGAGGCCGCGCAACTCGCAAGCGTGGCGCGCGTGCTCGACCGGCTGGCGCCGCGCGATCGCGACGCGCTGCGCCGCCACTGGCGCGCCGGCGCGGCCGACGAGTCGGGCGAGTCGGGCGAGTCGGGCGAGGCGATCAGCTTCGGCATCGTGCAGCCGGACGGCGCGATCCTGCGCGTGACCGACCGCGGCGCGCCGCTGAGCTACGCGAACCTGGACGTGACGGTGGTGGCGGGCGTCTGGCAGATCGTGCGCGAGCCCGCCGGTGCGGCCGGCGCCTGAGCGGACGGCCCGCATCATGACCGGCCGCACCGGCGTCCTGCTGATCCACGGGCTCGGCGGCACCGAATACGATCTCGGCTCGCTGCACAAGGCGATCCGCCGGGCCGGCGGCGACGCGCACATCATCACGCTGCCCGGCCACGGCACGCGGCCCGAGGATCTGGCCAAGGTGCATGCCGAGACGTGGCTCGACGCCGTCACGGCCCAGTACCGCGCGCTCGAGGCCGAGTACGACACGCTGCACGTGGCCGGCATGTGCATGGGCGCGCTGGTCGCGCTGCTGCTGTGCCACCGCGTGCAGCACGCGAAGGGGCGCCTCGCGCTGCTGGCCGCGCCGGTCTACATCGACGGCTGGTCCACGCCGTGGTATCGCGCGCTGCGCTACCTGCTGTACCAGGTGCCCGGCGTGACCGAGCGCATGCGCGTGGAGGAGGGCGAGCCGTTCGGCATCAAGAACCCGGTGATCCGGGCGCTCGTGAAGAAGAAGTTCGCGCGCCAGGACAGTTTCCACTACCCGTGGGTGCCGCTCGTGACGATCCGCCAGGTCGACCGGATGCGCGGCTGGGCGCGCGCGGCGGCGCCCGATACGCGCTGCACGACGCTGATCCTGCACGCGCGCGAGGACGAACTGACGAGCCTGCGCTCGGCGCGCTTCCTCGAGGCCGCGATGCCCGACGCGCGCTGCATCGTGCTCGATAACAGTTATCACATGATCTGTGCCGATAATGACCGCGACGCCGTCGCGCGGCACGTGCTCGAGTTCTTCGGCTTCGATCCGGCCCACGCGGTGAGCCCGGCGATGGCGCGCCGGCTGGCGCGCGGGGGCGGCTCGGGCGAGGCGGCGCCGGACGTGCCCGACGGTACGCCGTAAGCTCGGGCGCCGCGCCGGTCCATCCTCTTCCCGGCGGCGTCGCGGCGTGAGCGCCCGCCCGCATGCCCGTGTTCGTGGCCGCCCGCCCCCGCAAGCGTTGTCCGCGCGCATCGCCGCGTGCCGCGAGCGGTCGGCGGCACCGTGCCGCTGCGCTATGATCACGCCTTTTGATCGCGCCGCCCCCCGGCGCGAGCGCCTTTCCGACTCTCCGATGACACGACGATTGCCCGCGGCCGCGCTGCGACAACTCCCGCGCACGACCGCGCTGCACCGCCGGCTCCGCCTCGGCCTGACCATGATGGCCGCGCACGCGGCAGCGGCCGCGGCCGCGCCGGCCGAGGTTCCCGCCACGGCGGCCACGGCGGCCGCCGCCACGCGCGCCTCGGCCACGACGCCGGCAACGGCTCCCGCCGCCCAGGCACTGCCCGTCGTCGACGTTTCCGCCGCCGCCGATTCCGCATGGCACGCACGTACCGCGTCGGTCACCGGCCGCGACGACGCATCGATCCGCGACACGCCCGCCTCGATCACGGTGGTGAGCGCGCAGCGCATCGCCGACCAGCAGGCCAGGACGCTCGCCGACGTGCTGCGCAACGACGCCTCGATCAACGCCGACTACACGCCGGTCGGCTACTACGGCAACTTCACGATCCGCGGCTTCCCGCTCGATCCGGCCAGCGCGATCCGCCAGGACGGCCTGACGCTGTCGGGCGAACAGAACGTGCCGCTCGAGAACAAAGCGCGCGTGGAGATCCTGAAGGGGCTTGCCGCGATCGACAGCGGCGTGCTCTCGCCGGGCGGCGTGGTGAACTTCGTCAGCAAGCGGCCCGAGAACGTGTCGAGCGTGACGGCCGGCGTGGACAGCCGCGGCTCGACCTCGGCCGCGGTCGATCTCGGCCGCCGCTTCGGCCCCGACAACCAGTTCGGGTTCCGTATCAACGCGGCGCGCGAGAACCTCCATTCCTACGTGGACGACGCGAACGGCCACCGCACGTTGGGCTCGATCGCGGCCGACTGGAACATCACGCCGCGCGCGAGCCTGCAGGTGAACGCCGAGTTCCAGAACTGGATCCAGCGCTCGGTGTCGGGCTACCAGCTGCTCGGCGGCACGGTGGTGCCGCCGGCCGCCTCGACCTCGAAGCTGCTCGGCGTGCAGCCGTGGGCGAAACCCGTCACCACCGACGCGCTGAACCTGAACGCGCGCTTCGACTACGCGTTCAACGACGCCTGGCGCCTGTACGTCACGGGCGGGCGCAGCCGCACCATGATCGACGACGACGTGGCGTTCGCCTACGGCTGCGCCAACGTGCCGAGCTGCGGCGCGGGCGGAACGTCGCCGTACTTCTTCTCGCAGAACGGCGATTTCGACGTGTTCGACTATCGCAGCCCCGCCGAATACCGTCGCAACGACGAGCTGCGCGCGGCCGTGGACGGCAAGTTCAGCACCGGCGTGCTGCGCCACGACGTGCTGTTCGGAGTGGGCGCGCTGCACCGCGTGGTCCGGCTCTCGAACGCCGTGTACGACTACGTGGGCAGCGAGAACATCGACGGGCCCGACCTCGCGTTCGATCCGTCGCCGAGCCAGACCAGCGCCTCGTTCCCGCAGCTCGACGCGTGGCAGGTGTCGCTGTTCGGCACCGACCGGATCAGCTTCGGCGAGCACTGGCAGCTGCTGGCCGGCGGCCGCCAGGTGCTGCTGCGCCAGCGCGCCTGGACCAGCCAGGACGGCCCGGCCGATCACACCGACCGCACCAAGTTCCTGCCGCAGCTCGCGCTGGTCTACAAGCCGGTCGTGCCGCTGACGTTCTACGGCTCGTACAGCAAGGATCTCTCGCTCGGCGACCAGGCGCCGGTGCGCGCGAGCAACGCCTACGCGTTCCTGCCGCCGCTCGAATCGACCGCCTACGAGGTCGGCGCGAAATACGACTGGGCCAACCGCGTGACGCTGACGGCCGCCGCGTTCTCGATCAGCCGGCCGTTCCAGTTCGCGCAGCCCGACGACTCCGACGCCGGCTACACCTTCGTGCAGCGCGGCCGCGAGCGCCACGACGGCATCGAACTCGGCGCCTCGGGCCGCCTCACCGAGCGGCTGGCGCTGAACCTGAGCGTCGCCGCGATCCGCGCGCGCGCCTACGATTCGGGCTCGCCCGCCTACGAAGGCCATCAGGTGATCAACGTGCCGGCCCTGCGCGCGACGCTGAACGCCGACTACGCGGTGCCGGGGCTGCCCGGCTTCGACCTGCTCGGCGGCATCGAATACAGCGCGAGCCGCAACGCGAACGAGGAGGGCACCGCGCGCGTGCCGGGCTGGATCGTGTTCAACGCCGGCGCGCGCTACACGACGAAGCTCGGCGGCCACCGCGTCACGGCGCGGCTGTGGGTCGACAACCTCTTCAACCGCTATTACTGGCGCGATGCCGGCGAGCAGCAGGGCGACGCCTACCTGTTCCTCGGCGCGCCGCGCACGGCCCGGATCTCGGTCACCTACGACTTCTGACCCGGCCCGCCACGTTCCCGGAGACTTCGCTCCCATGTCCCCCCTCGAAATCACCGGCGTGATCGTGAGCGCGCTGGCGATCTGGCTGGCCGCGCGGCGCAGCATGCTGTGCTGGCCGGTCGGGCTCGCCTCGGTCGCGCTCTACGCGTGGATCTTCTTCGATGCGCGGCTGTACTCGGACATGCTGCTGCAGGGCGCGTTCGCGCTGCTGCAACTGTACGGCTGGTATGGCTGGCTCACGCAGCGGCGCGACCGTGCCGGCGAGCCGGTGGTGCCGGAGGGCGGGGTGGGGCCGCGCCGGCTCGCGCCGGGGCTGGCCGCGGCCGTGGTGCTGAGCGCGCTGCTGGGCAGCGCGATGGCGCGCTGGACCGACGCATCGCTGCCCTACGTCGACGCCACGCTGACCGCGTTCAGCCTCGTCGCGCAATACTGGACCGCGCGGCGCTATATTGCGTCATGGCAGCTCTGGTGCGTGGTCGATACCGTCTATGTCGGCATGTTCGTGTTCAAGGCGCTGTACCTGACGGCCGGGCTCTACGCGCTGTTCGTCGCGCTCGCCGCGATCGGCTGGCGTGACTGGGCACGCGCGCTGGCCCGTGCGAACGCCTCGGCCGCCGCGGCTGGCCCCGCGCCGCGGCTCGACGGCGGGCCATGAGCGAACCATTTTCCGGAGATCCGCTGGTGACGTCAGAGTCTGATTCCGATCCCGCTTCCGCTTTGCGTGGCGCGCCCGACCATGACGACGCGGCGCTCGCGCCGCCGCAGTTCACCGTGGACGGCGAGGCGAGCGAGCGCGACTGGCCGCTGATCACGCGCGCCGAGCTGGATCGCGTGCTGGCCGGCTACCCTCGCGTGGGTGCGCTCGCCTCGCTGTCGTGGCACAGCCCGCGGCCGTTCTCGGCCGCCGTGCTGGCCACCACCGAGGCCGGCGCGGGCGTGTTCGTGAAGCGCCACCACCGCAGCCTGCGCGACGTGGCCGGGCTCGAGGAGGAGCACCGCTTCATCGCGCATCTGCGCGGCCACGGCGTGCCGGTGGCCGAGGTGCTGACCGACACGCACGGGCGCACCGCCAGCACGCACGGCGACTGGACCTACGAGCTGCATGCCGCCTCGCCCGGTGTGGACACCTATCGCGGCGTGATGTCGTGGAAGCCGTTCTTCCACGCCTCGCACGCGGCTGCGGCCGGGCGCATGCTCGCCACGCTGCATCGCGCGGCGGCCGGCTTCGACGCGCCGGCACGTGAATTGAAGCCGCTGCTGACGAGCTTCCGGGTGCTGTCCTCGCCTGACCTGCGCGGCGCGCTCGACGCCTGGGTGGCCGCCCAGCCGCGCCTGGCGCGCGCGCTCGAGGGGCGAGCCTGGCGCGACGACGTGGAGCGCGTGATCGGGCCGTTCCATCGCGCGCTGGTGCCGTGGCTCGACACGCTCGCGCCGCTCTGGACGCATGGCGACTGGCATGCCTCGAACCTGCTGTGGACCGACGACGCGGCCGGCGCGCGGGTGGCGACGGTGCTCGACTTCGGGCTGGCCGACCGCAGCTGCGCGGTACTCGACATCGCCACCGCGATCGAGCGCAACATGGTGGACTGGCTCGCGCCGGCCGGCGCGCGGCGCATCGAATTCGAGCATCTGAACGCGCTGCTGGACGGTTATGAATCGGTGCTGCCGCTGTCCGGCGACGCGTATCGGGCGCTCGCCGCGCTGCTGCCGGTCGCGCATGCCGAATTCGCGCTGTCCGAGGTCGAGTATTTCAACGGCATCCTGTCGTCGCCGGTCGGTACCGAGGCGGCCTACGACGGTTATCTGATCGGCCACGCGCAGTGGTTCGCCGGGGCCGACGGACAGCGGCTGCTGGATGCGATCCGGGCGCGTCGGCCGCGCGGCTGAGCGAGGACGGCGTGTTTGGTCGGCCGCGCAACCGATCGACATCCCCGACCCGAAACGGCGCCGACCGCGCGCCATCACGGCCCGGCGTCCGCGAGCCGCGCCACCACCAGCTCGACGAACCGGCTGAGCCGCGGCTGGCGCCGCATGTCGCGGTGATAGCCGAGCCACGTGTCGCGCGTGGGCGGCGCCTCGCCGAGATCGAGCCGCGCGATGCCGGGCGTCGCGTCGCCGAGCGGCGTCGGCAGCACGGCCAGCCCGACACCGAGCGCGCAGAGCCGCGCCTGCGTCTCGCGGCTGTTGCTGCGCGCGGCGACGCCGGCCTCGGGCAGCCGCCGCGTGATCCAGCTCACGTCGGGCATCGCGCCGAACGCCGTGTCCATCAGCACCAGCCGCGCGCCGCGCCCGCCGTGGTCGAGCGCCGGCGCCTGCCCGACCGCGCCGTAGACCGCGTAGCGCGTGGTCAGCAGCCGCCGGCTGACCACGTCGGGATCGTCGAACGGCAGCATCCGCAGCACGCAGTCGGCCTCGCGATGCGGCAGGCTGTAGAGCCGCGGGTCGGTCAGCAGCTCGATCGCGACGCCAGGATGCCGCCGCGTGAATTCGGCGATCACGGGGGCGAGCCGCAGCGCGCCGAACCAGTCCGAGCACGACACGCGCAGCAGGCCCGACAGCAGCGCCTCGGCGCCCGACAGCTCGCGCAGCGCGGCCAGCGCCTCGCTCTCCATGCGCTCGGCATGCGGCAGCAGCGCCTGCCCCTCGTCGGTCGGCACGAAGCCGTGCGGCGTGCGCTGGAACAGCACGTGGCCGAGTTGCCGTTCGAGCGCCTTCAGGCGCCGGCCCATGGTCGGCTGGGTCTGCCCGAGTACACGGCCGGCCGCGCCAAGGCTGCCCTCGCGCGCGATCGCGAGGAAGATCCGCAGGTCGCTCCAGTCCATCTCCGCCATCGCGTTACCTCATTTATTTTTGCATGAGCATCATGCGATTTTAGCGAATTCCCATGCAGGTTTGTTGTCGCTACAGTGATGGCCGACACCCGACAACCTGACAGCCGGAGAACGACGATGTCCCACCCGCTCATGCGCGCCTGGCCCGCGACCGCCCCCGACGCGCCGTTTCGCCCGATCGACCTGCCGGTCCCGATGCCGGGCGCGGGCGAGGTGCTGGTGCGCGTCCATGCCAGCGGCGTCAATCCGCTCGACACGAAGATCCGCGCCGGCGCGGCGCCGCATGCGCGCCAGCCGCTGCCGGCCGTGCTCGGCATCGATCTGGCCGGCATCGTCGAGCGCGTGGGCGAGGGCGTGAGCGGTTTCGCGCCCGGCGACGCCGTCTGGGGCGCGGTGGGCGGTGTCGGCGGGCTCGCCGGCACGATGGCCGAGTTCGTCACGGCCGACATGCGGCTGCTGGCGCGCAAGCCGGCCGACCTGACGATGCGCGAGGCCGCCGCGCTGCCGCTCGCCGCGATCACCGCCTGGGAAGGGCTCGTCGATCTCGCGGGCGTGCGGGCCGGCGAGCGCGTGCTCGTGATCGGCGCGGCCGGCGGGGTCGGCCACGTCACGGCGCAACTGGCGCGTGCGCGCGGCGCGCGCGTGTTCGGCGTGGCCTCGGTGCGTGATGCCGGGTACCTCGAATCGATCGGCGTGCGCTACGTGGCGCGTGCCGACGCGGCCGATGCGTGGGTGCGCGAACATACGGACGGGCAGGGCTTCGAGGTGGTCTACGACAGTGTCGGCGCGCTCGCGGCCGCGTTCGACGCGGTGCGGCCGTTCGGGCGCGTGACGAGCGCGCTCGGCTGGGGGAGCGTGTCGCTCGCGCCGCTGTCGCTGCGCTCGGCGCGCTATGCGGGCGTATTCACGTTGCGGCCGCTGCTGAGCGGCGCGGGCCGCGACGCGCACGGCCGGATCCTGGCCGAGGCGGCGAGGCTCGTGGAGACCGGCGCGCTGGTGCCGCGGCTCGATGCGCGACGCTTCACGATCGGGCAGGCCGACGCGGCGCATGCCCTGGTGAAAAACGGACAGGCGAACGGCAAGGTGGTGCTGGAAATGACGTAAAGACGGCGCGATGGTGCGACCCCGAGGATTGCGCGACCTGCATCAGATCAGGATCCGGCCGGGATGGCATCGGCCGCTCCCGGTCAATCGTTCGCATCGCCAAAGCCAGGTGGAAACGAGCGATGCCGGAATGATCGGCATGGCGTATCGCGACATCGGCAAGCCCCGGTTTTCCTTGATGGAATCGCGAGCGCACGGTGCGTAATTGAGATAATCGAGGGCGCGTTACTGACCCGCAACGGGGTCAACTCTCCAGGCGAGAATGTCGCAGCTGATCCGGAATCCTGTATGATGTGTATCTCAAAAAAATAGCCCGACAATTAGCTTAATTCGCCCAGTTTATGAAGAGAAAAATCGCCGTGCTTTTCGGCACTCGTCCGGAAGCAATCAAAATGGCGCCTATCGTCCGGGCACTTCGCGAATCCCAGTATCTTGAGCCCCTGATTATCGCGACTGCGCAACATCGCGAAATGCTCGATCAGGTGCTAGCGGTGTTCGGTATCGAGCCCGATCATGATCTGAACCTGATGCGTCCCAACCAGACGCTCGCGGGCCTGACGTCGCGCCTGATCGCGTCGATCGACGACGTGGTGCGCGAGGCCGCGCCGGTGGCGATGCTGGTGCAGGGCGATACCACCAGCGTGCTGGCCGGCTCGCTGGTCGCGTTCTACAACGACATTCCGGTGGGCCACGTGGAAGCGGGCCTGCGCACGCACGACATGCGCAATCCGTTCCCGGAGGAAATGAACCGCGTCGTCACGGGCCGGCTGACCCGCTGGCACTTCGCGCCCACCGCCTCGTCCGCGCGGAACCTGCGCGACGAGCGTTATCCGGACGAGACCGTGTTCACCACCGGCAACACCGTGATCGACGCGCTGTTCGAGGCACGCAAGCATCCGGCCAAGGTCGCGGTGCAGCCTACCGAGGGGCGCCGCATGATGCTCGTGACGACGCATCGGCGCGAGAACTTCGGCGAGCCGCTGCGCCGCATCTGCGCCGCGGTGCTCGAATTGCTGGAGCGCGACCCCAGCCTCGAGGTGCTGTTCCCGGTCCATCCGAATCCGAACGTGTCGTCGGTGGTCCACGACCTGCTCGGCACGCATCCGCGCGTCAAGCTGTGCGCGCCGCTCGACTACCTGTCGTTCATCGCCGCGATGGAAGCCGCGCACCTGATCCTCAGCGATTCCGGCGGCGTGCAGGAAGAGGCGCCCGCGCTCGGCAAGCCGGTGCTCGTGCTGCGCGACGAGACCGAGCGCCCCGAGGCGATCGAGGTGGGCGTGGCGGCACTGGTCGGCACCGACACCGCGCGCATCGTCGAGAAGGTCTGGCAACTGCTGACCGATCCGGCCGCATATCGCGAGATGGCACAGGGCGCGTCGCCGTACGGCGACGGCTTCGCCGCGCGTCGCATCGTCGATATCCTCGAACGGGAACTGGGTTGCCGCGAACAATCGGCCCGGGACGATGGCACGGTGGCGCAGGTCAAGCCTGCATGACCGCGCGCGCAGCGACCCGTGCCGCGACGGCCGGCCGTTGCCGGCTTATTTATTTTTCATCCGTTCCCTACGCGAGCTACGCCCAGCGTCCGCACTTCATGGTGCAGGCGTTCGCGGACCAGGGCTTCGACGCGGTCCTCTGGATCGACCCGTATCCCACGCGCCTGCCGAGCCTGGGCGACCTGCGGCGAGTGCGCAAGGCGGCCGCGGACGTCGTGCATCCAGTGGATCCTCGTGTCGAGGTGGTGCGCCCGCGGGCGCTGCCGATCGAGCCGCTGCCGCTGAGCGGCGCGCTCAATCGCCTCACCGCGTGGCGCGCGCTGGGCAGGCGCATGGAAGCTTTCGCGCGCGGCGCCGGCTGCTGCGTGCTGGGAATCGGGCGGCCGAGCAAGCTGGCCGACTGGGCGCTGCGGCACGTGCCGCATGATCGCTCGTTCGCCGACGTGCTCGACAACTTCCCCGCGTTCTATCGCGGCTGGTCACGCCGGTCGATGCAAAGGCGCATGAGTGCGATGCTCGCGAGCGTCGACGACGTCTATTGCTCGTCGTCGGCGCTGGCCGACGAGGTACGCCGCGAGCGCGCCGACGCGCTGACCGTCCTCAACGGCTATTCGACGGCCGGCCTGCCCGAACCGTCGGCCGCCGCGCAGCGCAACTGCATCGGCTACGTCGGCAGCATCGCCGACTGGTTCGACTGGCCGCTCGTGCAGGCGCTCGCCGAGGCGTTGCCCGACGTGTCGATCCGCCTGGTCGGCCCGGAGTTCGTCGCGCGCCCGGCCAACCTGTCGGCCAACGTCGAACTGCTCGGCGAGGTGGCGCAGAAGGACGTGGCCGCGCTGGTGCGCGAGTTCACGGTAGGGCTGATCCCGTTTCGCGTCAACGCGCTCACCGACGGCGTCGATCCGATCAAGTTCTACGAGTACCGCAGCCTGGGCGTGCCGGTCTGGTCGACCGCGTTCGGCGAGATGGTGCATCGCGGGCACGCGGACGGCGTCACGCAGGTCACGTCCGGCAGCGACTGGCGTGCGCTCTGGAACGACGCGCGCACGGCCGTGATCAGCGCCGAGGAGGTCGCATCGTTCCGCCGCGAGGTGGACTGGAGCCGGCGCTTCGACCCCATGATCGAGCGCTCCCATCCGGCCCTTGTGAAGTCGAAAGCGGAAGCCGGAGTTGATAGACTTCAAATGTCGCAGCCGCCCTCCAGGCCGCAGCCCCCTGTCATTCGAGAACGATGAGTCAATCCACTTTTATCAAGGAAGGCACTGAACTGAAGCATCGTGCGGCTTTCTGGAAAGTCCTGCACGACCTGATGATCCATCGCCAACTGCTTTCCCAGCTCCTGCGGCGCGACATCGCGAGCCGCTACCGCGGATCGCTATTCGGCACGATCTGGGCGTTCCTGAACCCGCTGCTGATGCTGTCGCTGTACACCGTCGTGTTCGGCGTGTTCCTGCATGCGCGCTGGGCCGGCGCGTCGAACAGCCTGCAGTTCTCCGTGACGCTGTTCGCCGGCCTGATCGTCTTCAACTTCTTCTCCGAGTGCCTGAACCGTTCGCCGATGCTGATCGGCAGCCACGTCAACTACGTCAAGAAGGTCGTGTTTCCGCTCGAGCTGCTGTCGTGGATGACGGTGGGCACGGCGCTGTTCCATGCCTGCGTGAGCCTGATCGTCTGGATCATCTTTTCGGCGTTCGTCTACGGCACCGTGCATTGGACGCTCGTGTTTCTGCCGCTGATCTTCATCCCGCTGATCTTCATGACGGTGGGCATCAGCTGGATCGTCAGTTCGCTCGGCGTGTACGTGCGCGACATCGGCCAGGTGATCGGCGTGGCGACCTCGTTCATCATGTTCCTGTGCCCGATCTTCTATGCGATCGAGTCGCTGCCGAAGGCGTTCCAGGCGCTGCTGCGCGTGAATCCGCTGACCTTCATCATCGAGCAGGCGCGCACCGTGATGATCGCCGGCCAGTTGCCGAACTTCCCGATGCTGGCGATCTACGTCGTGTCGAGCTTCATCTTCGCGTGGCTGTCGCTCGCCTGGTTCCAACGCGCACGAGACGGGTTTGCCGATGTACTCTGATTCCACCACCCTGGCTGCCGACCGGGCGAAGCAAGAGGCGCCGGTCATCCGCATCGAAGGGCTTTCGAAGCACTTCGCCGTCTATCACTCGCCGCTCGAGCGGCTCAAGCACGTGATTTCGCCGAACCGCCAGAAGGGCTGGAGCGAATTCCGCGCGCTCGACAACATCGACCTGACCATCGCGCGCGGCGAGACCTGCGCGATCGTCGGCCGCAACGGCTCGGGCAAGTCGACCCTGCTGCAGATCCTCTGCGGCACCCTGCGCGGCACCTCGGGCCGCGTCGAGGTGAACGGCCGCGTCGCGGCGCTGCTGGAGCTGGGCGCCGGCTTCAACAACGATTTCACGGGGCGCGAGAACGTCTACATGAACGGCGCGGTGCTCGGCCTGTCGCGTGCCGAGATCGACACGCGCTTCGCCGACATCGAGGCGTTCGCCGAGATCGGCAGCTTCATCGACCAGCCGGTCAAGACCTATTCGAGCGGCATGTACGTGCGCCTCGCGTTCGCGGTGGCGATCCACGTCGATCCGCAGATCCTGATCGTGGACGAGGCGCTCGCGGTGGGCGACTCGCGTTTCCAGGCCAAGTGCCTGAACCGGATCAAGGCGATGCAGGCCAACGGCGTCACGATCCTGTTCGTGTCGCACGACGTGGGCGCCGTGCGCACGCTGTGCGAGCGCGCTCTCTGGCTCGACCAGGGCAAGGTGCGGATGCTCGGCGACGCGTTCTCGGTGACGGCGCAGTACAACCAGTTCCTGTTCGAGGCCGACGCCGAGAACGAAGCGAAGGGCAAGCGCGATGCCGCCCCCGGGGCCGCCGACGCTGACGCCGCCGTTGCCACGGATGACGACGCCAGGCCGGACGACACCGGCGACGGCAGCGCCCTCGAGCAGATGGCGCGCCATCGGCCGATCAATCACTGGGGCAGCCACGTCGGCTCGATCCTCGATGCCGGCATCTTCAGCCCGGCCGGCGAGCGCCTGACCACCGTGATGGCGCTCGACGACATCGAGGTCCGCGTCAGGATCCGGCCGCCCGCGCATGCCGATCGCTCGACGCTGAGCGTCGCGTTCTCGCTGAAGGACCTGCGCGGCACCGACCTGTTCGTGTCGACCACCTGGGACCAGCGCGCGCTCGACTTCACGCAGGCCGGCGAGACCATCGAGGTCCGCTTCAAGCTGAAGAACCAGCTCAATGCCGGCAACTATCTGCTGGCCGTGGCGCTCGAGGACCGCGCCAGCGTCATGCCCCAATACTACGAGTACATCGAAGGGGCGCATTACTTCTCTTCGCTCACCGCGCACAAGTTGTACGGCACGTTTGTCGCCGAGGTCGAGCAAACCATGGACGCGGGGAACGCCGCACTGCGAGTATCCGCATGACCGATCAAAATCAGAACGAGATCAACAGCAACCAGTATTGGGACAGCCGCTTCGAAACCGACTGGGAGTCGAACAGCGGCCGCGAGCAGAGCCGCTTCTTCGCGCGCGTCGCGATCGAGGCGCTGCCGCAATGGTTGCAGCACAAGGTGCGCTGGGACAATCTCAGCGTCTGTGACTGGGGCTGCGCGCAAGGCGACGGCACCGAGGCGCTCGCGCAATTGCTGTCGTGGGACGTCACCGGCATCGATTTTTCGCAATCGGCGATCGAGCGCGCGACGCATACCTATCCGGCCGTCAAGTTCTCTCACGAGAACCTGCTGGAGCAGCCCGACCGGCCGCCGTTCGACGTGCTGTTCTCGTCGAACACGCTGGAGCACTTCGCGAAGCCCTGGGAAGTGTTCGGGCAGGTCGCGCGCTACGCGTCGAAGTTCATCGTGCTGCTGCTGCCGTATCGCGAGTACGAACGGCATGCCGAACACGAGGTGACCTTCGACTCGACCAATATCCCGCTCGTGCCGCATCCGGACTGGGTGCTCGTCTACGACGCCGCGGTCGACACGCGTTTCCGCCAGCCGAGCTACTGGGGCGGCCAGCAGATCCTGCTGGTGTACGCGCGCATCGCGCACCTCGGCGACTATCAACTGTCGCTCGAGGACGCCAAGTTCGCGGGCGAAGGCGAGCCGGCCGACGTCGTGCTCGCCAAGGCCGAGAAGGCCCGGCTCGAGCGGGCGCAGACCGCGCTCGTGTCGGCGCTCAGCAAGTTCGCCGGCGAGGGCGGGCAGGGCGGCGCCGCGCCCGCCGAATCCGAAGCGGAGAAGGCCCGCGCCGAACAGGCGCAGGCGGCGCTCGAGCTGGAACGGGCGCAGGCCGCGATGCGCGTGTCGGCTCTCGAGCGGGAAAGCGAGGCGCTGCGCACGCAGTTGCAACAGCTCGGCGAGGAGCACGCGAAGCTGGCCGCGGAATCGCATCAGCGCGACGAGCGCATCCACTTCCTGCAGTACCGCGAGCAGGCGCTCGTCAACGAGGTGAACACGCTGCTCGCCACCCGGAGCTGGCGGATGACGGCGCCGCTGCGTGCCGTGCGCGGCGCCCCCGGCTGGATGCGCAAGCGTGCGAAGGACGTCAGCTATGCCTACCAGCATGGCGGCGTGCGCAACGTGGTGCAGCGTTCGCTGATGTACATCCCGAGGCATGCGAAAGCGCGCGGCACGGGTGAGCATGCGCCGTCCGCGGTGCAGGTCGTGCGGCCCGCCGGCCCGGCCATTCCGAGGGCGCCGCGGCCGCGCCGCGAATTGCCCGACGTGTTCGTGTTCAGCATCATCGACTGGCACTTCCGGATCCAGCGGCCGCAGCATCTCGCGCGTGAATTCGCGCGGGCCGGCCATCGCGTGTATTTCTTCACGAACCATTTCGAGGACGCGCGCGAGCCCGGCTTCTCGATCGAGCAACTGGACAGCGCGCTGCCGCTCTACCAGGTCAAGCTGAAGGTGCAGAAGGCGCCGGCCATCTATTTCGCCGCGCCCACTGCCGAGGCCGTCGAGCAGATCCGCGCCGGCATGCGGCTGTTCTTCAACTGGAGCGGCACCGAACGCTCCTGGTCGATCGTGCAGCACGGCTACTGGTATCCGGTCGCGACCGGCCTGCAGTCCGAATGCGTGGCGTATGACTGCATGGACCACCACGAGGGCTTCGGCAACGTCCCGCAGGAACTGCTGGCGATCGAGGATCAGATGATGGAGCAGGCCGACCTGCTGGTCGCCACTTCGTCTTGGCTCGAGGACATCGCGCGCAAGCGCAACCCGCACGTGTCGGTGATCCGCAACGCCGGGCAGTACCGCGACTTCTGCGATGCGCCGGCCGAGCGCTTCGTGGACCCGCAGGGCCGGCAGATCATCGGCTACTACGGCGCGATCGCGGAATGGTTCGACGCGGAACTCGTCGAGCGGATCGCGCAGTCGTTCCCGGAGGCGCTCGTGCTGCTGGTGGGCGCCGATTCGGCCGGCGTGGGCGAGCGCCTCACGAAGCATCGCAACGTGCAGATGATCGGCGAGGTGCCTTACGCGAAGCTGCCGTACTACCTGTATGCGTTCGACGTCTGCCTGATGCCGTTCCGCGTCATCCCGCTCACGCTCGCGACCAATCCGGTCAAGATCTACGAATACCTCGGCGCCGGACGCTCGGTGGTCGGCGTCGACCTGCCCGAGATGGCGCAGTTCGGCGATCTGGTGCGGATCGCGGATTCGCACGAGGGCTTCATCGACCAGGTGCGGGCCGCGCTGGCCGCGCTGCCCGATGCGCCGGACGTCGTCGCGCGCCGCAAGGAATTCGCGGCGGGGCAGACCTGGGCGCATCGCGTGTCCGATTTCGGCGACGCCATCCGCGCGCTGCCGCAGCCGACCGTCAGCGCGATCGTGCTGACCTACAACAACCTCGACCTGACGAAGAACTGCCTCGAGAGCCTCGAGCGCTACAGCGACGGCGTCGCCCTCGAGATCGTGATCGTCGACAACGCCTCGAGCGACGGCTCGCCGGCGTTCCTGTCGACCTGGGCGAGCTCGCGCAAGCACGTCAAGCTGATCCTCAACGACGACAACCGCGGCTTTGCCGGCGGCAACAACCAGGGGCTCGCCGCCGCGACCGGCGACTACCTCGTGATCCTGAACAACGACACGGTGGTCACGCGCGGCTGGGCACGACGCCTGGTGAACCATCTGCGCCAGAATCCGGGGCTCGGCATCATCGGCCCGGTGACCAACAACATCGGCAACGAGGCGCGCGTGGAAACGTCCTACCAGGACCTCGCCGCGATGCAGGTTGAGGCGCAGGCGCTGACCGACCAGTACCTTGGCGAGTGGTTCGAGCTGAACACCGTGGCGTTCTTCTGCGCGATGCTGCCGCGGGACACCTACGAACGCTGCGGCCCGATCAGCGAGGACTACGGCGTCGGCTTCTTCGAGGACGACGATTACTGCCGCCGCGTCCAGGCCGCCGGCCTGCGCATCGGCTGCGCCGAGGACGTGTTCGTGCATCACCACCTGTCGGCTTCGTTCAACAAGCTGGGCGCGGAGCGCAAGCGCGCGCTGTTCGAGGCGAACCGCCTCGTCTACGAGGCGAAGTGGGGGCCCTGGACGCCCCACCAGTATCGCCGCCGCAAGAGGCTCGGGAACTGAGGCCCGACCGCCGCCGATGCCACGACGCCCCACTCCGGTGGGGCGTCGCGTTTTGCGGCCGCCGTTCCGCTCGCGGGCCGGTGCTCGCCGCCGCGCCCCGTAATCACCCGTAATAAAAATCATTCTCAGCAAGAGCTACAGCGACATCACCAACGTCAACGCGATCCCGTCCTACGTGATCGCGAACGCGGCGTTCGGGTATGACACGCGCCGCTGGGGCGTGGACCTCAACGTCCACAACCTCACGGATCACCGCTACGACATCGCCGCCAACGCGGCCGGTGCCTACGCCGGCGAATCGCTGAGCGCGTTCGTCAATCTCCACGCCGGCTTCTGAACGAAACGCGTCGAGGAAAACACTGACGAAAGCGGCCGCCGGCGGAAGCCCCGGCGGCCGTGCCAAGGCAAGGATTGCTCAGATCATTGCACCACGCCGGCGCGGCGAAGTTCGCGTCCGGCGCGGCAAGTCAGGGATAACCCCGCTGCGGAGCGGGGCGTGCGCTGCCGTCATCACAGGTGCCGGCTCAACCCCAGCCTCGTAAGCCAACGATAGGCGATTGCTCCCATGCGCACCATGACCCTGAACCGGAAATTGACCTCGATGATCGCGATCCTCTGGATCGGCCTGCTGCTGATCGCGGGGTTCGGCGCGTGGCACGCGCGCCAGTCGATGATCAGCGAGCGGCACGAGGCGCTCGCGGCGCTCGTCAGCGAAGCCTACGGCGTGGCCGATCACTATTACCAGCTCGCCCAGCAGCACGCGCTGCCCGAGGACGACGCGAAGAAGCGCGCGCTCGAGGCGATCTCGGCGATGCGCTACGGCAGCGACGGCTATCTGTCCGTCAACGATTCGCAGCCCGTGATGATCATGCATCCGATCAAGACGCAGCTGAACGGCACCAATCTCGCGGGCATCGCCGATCCGAACGGCACGCACGTGTTCCTCGAGATCGTCAAGGCCGGCAACCAGGCGGCGCCGGGCGAGGTCGGCTACATCGGCTACCTGTGGCCGAAGCCGGGCGCCGACGCGCCGGTGGAGAAGTCGAGCGTGGTGCGCCGCTTCGCGCCGTGGGACTGGTACATCGTCACCGGCATGTACATGGACGACGTGCGCGCCGCGCTCTACGCGGGCATCCTGACCTGGCTCGGCGTGTCGGGCGCGCTCGGCGTGGTCTCGACGATCCTGATGATGCTGGTGCTGCGCAGCGTGCGGCGCAGCCTCGGCGGCAACCTGGAGGAAGCCGTCGAGACCGCCAGCCGCATCGCGCGCGGCGACCTGACCGTGCACGTCGCGCTGCGCGGCGAGGACCACGGCAGCCTGCTGCACGCGCTGCACACGATGCAGACCGGCCTCATCGAGATGGTCTCGCGCGTGCGCCACGGCACCGAGAACATCAACGTCGGCGCCACCGAGATCGCGGCCGGCAACACCGACCTGTCGCAACGCACCGAGCAGCAGGCCGCGGCGCTGGTGCAGACCGCCTCGAGCATGGACGAGATGACCTCGCACGTGCGGCAGAGCGCGGAGAGTGCCTCGCAGGCCGCGCAACTGGCCGGGCAGGCCGCCAGCGTCGCCACGCGCGGCAGCGACGTGGTGGACGACGTGGTGCGCACCATGGACGCGATCACCGACAGCTCGCGCAAGATCGCCGACATCATCGGCGTGATCGACGGCATCGCGTTCCAGACCAATATCCTGGCGCTGAACGCGGCGGTGGAGGCGGCGCGCGCCGGCGAGCAGGGCCGCGGCTTCGCGGTGGTGGCCAGCGAGGTGCGCTCGCTCGCGCAGCGCTCGGCCAGCGCGGCGAAGGAAATCAAGTCGCTGATCGAGACCTCGACCACCACCGTCGAGCAGGGCGCCTCGCTCGTCACGAACGCCGGATCGACGATGCAGGAGATCGTGCAGTCGGTGAAGCGCGTCAACGAGATCCTCGGCGAGATCAGCCAGGCGGCCGGGGAGCAGAGCACCGGCATCGAGCAGGTCAACCGCGCGGTGGGCGAGATGGATCAGGTGACCCAGCAGAACGCCGCGCTGGTCGAGCAGGCCGCCGCCGCCGCGCATTCGCTGAAGGATCAGGCCGAGAACCTGCGTGAAGCGGTGACGCGTTTCGCGCTGCCGGCGTGACGAACACACGAGGTCGACATGAGGACGATAAAAACCGTGACGACGGTGGGGCGCGCGCCGCGCGCGACGGCCGGGCCGCGCGAGCCGCGCCCGCGCGGCGCGCTCAGTTCGGCGTCAGCACGACGAGGCCGGCGAGCTGCGCCGTGGGCAGCCAGAGCGCCAGCTCGGCCCGGATCTCGCCCTCCGGGCGCCGCGTGCGGCGCGCCGCGGCACGCGCGCAGTCGCTGAGCGTGGCCGCGCGCCGGGCGGCGTGGCGCAGCGCGAAGAACTGCCAGTCGGCGAGCCGCTCCATCGACACGCGAAACTGCTGGCGGCGGATCGCGACGTAATCGCGCCGGTCTTCGGCCGGCTCGTGAGATTCCTGGCCGCGCAGCCAGGGCCGGAAGCCGTCGGCCGCGTGGCGCAGCGCGAGCAGCCGCGTGGTGTCGGGCAGGCTCAGCGCATGGGCGTCGCCGGCCAGCAGCACCAGGTCCCACAGATCGTCGGCCGGCACGGCGGCCGGTGCCTGCCCCTCGCGGCCGCCGGCGCGGCCCGATTCGGCGATCGCGCGCTCCAGCCGCGCCAGATCGAGCGCGAAGGTCTGCGTCGGCGGCCGGCGTGCGCCGTTCGCCGCGCGCCGCTGCGAATGCAGCAGGAACGCCGGGAACCGCGCGCCGAGCGTGTGCAGCGACGGCGAGCGCGACGGATGCCGGTTCAGGTACGAACGCGCGAAGAAGCCGAACAGCTGCGGGCCGAGCATGCGCCGCAGCGCCGGAAACTCGGTTTCGAGGCACGAGATCAGGCGGATCCAGTAGCCGTCCGCGTAGATCGCGAGGCGCCGGCGCGCGTCGACGCCGGCCGGCGTGTCGACCACGGCCGCGAGGTCGAGGCCGTGACGCGCGTCGGCCAGCGCGAGCCCGGGGCCGAGCCCGGCCGGGTGCGTGGTGGCGGCCTGCATCCAGCGCTGCACGGCGGCCAGCGAAAGCTCGCCGCGGCGGGCGGCGTCATCCATCGATGGTCTCCGGCGTGGGCAGGTGCAGCGGGGTGGAGGTGGCCATTTCCCCCTCCCTCTCCCGTTCCATGGCGGCGCCGGCCGCGCTGTCGCCTCCGGCCATCGGCAGCGCCTCACCGCGCGTCACGCGGCGCGCCTTGTCGAGTTCGGCGAGCAGCCCGTCGTAGTCGGGCAGGTTCGCGTCCCATTCGAGCAGCGTGGCCACGCCGCCCGTGAGCTGCTGCGCGAGCGCGTAGAGCGCCCACACGCCTTGCGGCACCGGCTGGTCGTGCGTGTCGATCAGCGTGTCGCCCCAGGCCGTGTGGCCGGCCAGGTGGATCTGCACCACGTGGTCGGGCGGCAGCGCGCGCAGGTAGGCCTGCGCGTCGAAGCGGTGGTTGAACGCGCTGACGTAGACGTTGTTGACGTCGAGCAGCAGGCCGCAGCCGGTGCGCTCGGCGAGCCGCGAGAGGAATTCGCATTCGCTCATCGTCGAGCTGCGGAACTGGATGTAGCTCGACGGATTCTCGAGCACCAGCGGCCGGCCGAGGAACTGCTGGACCGCGTCCACGCGCGCGGCGACGTGCTCGAGCGAGGCCGCGTTGAACGGCAGCGGCAGCAGGTCGTGCGAGTTGTGCGAACCGAGCCCGGTCCAGCACAGATGATCGGATACCCAGACGGCGCGCACGTCCTGCATCAGGTCGCGCAGCTTCGTCAGGTAGGCCAGGTCGAGCGGCGCGTCCGAGCCGATCGACAGCGACACGCCGTGCATCACGATCGGCACGTCGGCGGCCAGCCGGTCGAGCATCGCTCGCTGATACCCGGCGTCCTCGAAATAGTTTTCGGAAATGATCTCGAACCAGTCGACGCGCGCGCCGCCGGCAAGGATGGCCGGCAGGTGCTGCGGGCGCAGCCCCACGCCGAAGCCGAGATTCGGCAGGCCCAGGCGCGGCGCGCGCGCCGGCCCCGGCGCGGCACGGGCCGGGCCGGGGCCGGCGGGCGATGCCGCCGGGCCGATCTCGTCGGGATTGACGGTAACGGACATGTGAACGCTGGATCAGGTCGACGGCGGCAGGGCGATGCGCAGGTCGGTGGCCGGCGGCGGCGTGTCCTGCGGCTTGTAGTTCGGGTCCTGGTGAGCCCGCACCGTCTCGACGGCCTTCCACGCGGTGTCGTAGACGGAGTCGCCGTACCGGATTTGCTGGAGTACCCGATTGCCGTCGGCATCCGTGAGCTCGACCGGATGGCCGTCCGGGTCGAACTTGTAGAGCTGCATCGTCAGCGTTTCGCGCTTCGGATACAGCTGCGAGGCCGAAATCGGCACCGCGCAGCCGCCGTAGCCGCCGCACTTGTTGTCGGCCGGTGCGCTGTACAACGTCGGTGCGCCGCAACCGCCGCCGACCTCGGCACCGGTGAGCTGCACGTTCGACGACGAGCAGTTGCCGCCGCCCTGGGTCGACTGGACGAAGCCGCAGCCACCTTGCGTCGCGCAGAGATTGGAGCCCTTGCAGCTGTGGTAGGTCGCCTGCGCCGCGCAGTCGGCGCCGCCCGAGCCGTCCAGCGACAGCGACTGGCAGGCGTGATTCAGGGCGCGTGCCGCGCCGGCCTGCACCCCCACGGGGGCATCGGTCGCCGCGCGCAGGGTCGGCGTTTCGCCGTAGACCGCCCAGAACAGCGCGATGCGATCGCCCGAGCCCACCATCGACGGGAACGGGAATTCAACCGACGGATCGGACCAGGACTTCGACAGCACCGTCGTGATGCCGGCGAGTGCGCCCTGGGCGACGTTGTCCAGAACCGCGGCCGGCGTGTTCAGCTTCAGCGCGTTCAGCGCGTCGGCCACCTGCTGCGGCTTCGGAATGTTGGCGGGCGCCTTGGACTCGTCGTAGTCGGCGGTCGTCAGCATCTCGGCCGTCCATTTCTTGCCCGCGGCATGCCATTGCCGCCACGTCGTCACGTTGCCGATCCATTGCTCGGCGATCAGGGCGAAGCGGTCGTAGTGCGGAATCTTGCCGTTGTCCACGCGGGCGATCGCGTCGTCGCTGTCGGGCAGTTGCTTGCCGACATCGTCATAGGACGGATAGTCCGTCGCGAGCGCATGCGCATCGGGCTGGAACTGATCGAGCACCACGTTGGCCTCGAGCAGCGCAACGGGGCGGGCGAGCATCACGCCGCGCTGGCGCGCGGTCTCGTGGACCATGGCGAGATACGCCTTGATCGTGGTCTCGCTGATGCCGCCTTCGCCCTGGTCGCAGATCGCCAGGATCATCTCGATGGCCTGGAGTTGCGCCTGCAGCGCGGACGCCGAGCCGATCTGCGACGGCATCTTCGGGTACTCGGCCATCGGGTGCGTGCCCGCCTTGCTGTTGAAGAGGTCGCGCTGGCCGGCGAACATCTTTTCCCAGAGCGTCACGCCGTCCGTGTACTGGATGGTCGTGTACTGGAGCAGGCAGTAGTACATCCAGCTGATCGTGCCGAACATCGGCAGATCGGTTTCGCTGTCGTGCGCCTTCCAGCCGTCGAACGGAACCTCGGGGAAGTACGCGTACTTGCGCTCGCCCTCCGGCTTGAGCTGCCCTTGTGCGAGTTCGTCGTTCTGCTCGATGATCATGAACAGCGCGAGCTGGCTCGGCGTCAGCTCCTTCAGCGTGATGCTCGTCTCCGGCAGCGGCGTGTTCAGGTCCGTCAGGTCGATGATGTGCGGAATGGTGGTCTGGTCCGCGCCGTAGCAGGTCCAGTTGTAGCGCTGGTCCTGCAGCGCCGGACTGTTGAAGTCCGGTGCCAGGCCGAGCGTCGCGCACAGGTTCGACGCCATCTGCAGGTGCAGCATTTCGTCGATGAACACCGAGAAGATCGTGTTGTAGGCCGACTGGTTGGCGATCGCGACGGCATTGTCCCCGGCACTCTTCTGCGGGTCGTTGGCCGGGATGCGGCCAATCGAGCGGCCCGGCCAGACGCGCCCCTTGTAGTAGTCGACATCCTGCGCGTTGATCGCGTGCGTGCCCTGGATCGACTTCATCGCGCTCATGTAGAGCGGGATGGTGAACAGCTCGACGTTCACGGCCGCCTGCAACAGGGCGCGTACCGCGGAAACATCGGACAGGAAGTACTTGAGCTCGCGATTGACGATCTGGGAGGGATTCTCGGGGATTTTCCCGAGCATCGTTGAAGACGTGGTCATATGTGCCTCTGTAGGGATTTTCCACCTCGACCCGAACGGGCATGGCGGCTTGATTTTTTGCATTCCCACGGCGCGGGAGCGATAGCGCCATGGCGGATGCTTTCAATTCGTGTGGCCCCGCGAATTGAAACACCCGGGCGTTACTTCCGTGTTACACCCCATGGCATCGCCTGATTGCGGTTATGCCAATGGCGCGCATCAGACTACCGCAGAAAATAAGCTTCGTGGATAAATTTCTCGCAAGCGTTTGCGAAAGACGTGGGTAATTATTTACCCTGCCGACTATTCATTTGATGCGCCGCCGCATGCTTTCCGGATGTGTCCCGGCGGGCCCGCCGCCCAGGCGGGGAGCGGCCGGAAAGCCGGGACCGTCGGCCCTCGCCGGCGCAGTCCTGCGCTACCGGTCGGCCTCGCCACGCGCCGGCATGCCGCGATTATCCGATACGCCGCAGCCGGAATTGAAGAAATCGTCGCGCCGATTTCTTCAATTCCGGCAGGAAGCCTGCCGATTGCCCCGACATGCGATCCGCATTCGCGCGTGCCAATCATTTTGGCATGTCAACCGGTTGAAAAAATCACGGTTCGATTGCATCCTGATTCACCCGATTTTTGATTTTGCCTTGCACAAAAATTCAATTCGATCGCGCACGGGCATGTGACCTGTGCCATCGCTCGACCGGCAAGGCGCCCCAACCGGACCACCGGGCCAGGCGGCGCGGGTCACGAGCTTGTCATCGCGCGCTGCTGGAATGAGCACGCACCGACGAGGAGCGACCGAAGTCGCTCCTTTTTTCTTTATCCCTGGGAACGACAATGAAAAAGACGTGGATTGCCGTGGCCGCCGCCTGCCTGATCGCCGTCGCCCCCGTGCATGCGCAGAGCTCTCGCACCAACTGGGTGGTGAACCAGATCTACAACGCCAACCATCCGTTCGCGGCCACCGACAGCACCGATCTCGCGACCAAGATGTCGACCATGGCCGCCGATTCGTTCGCGTTTTTCCGCGGCACCGATCACATCTTCTATCAGGATATGCTGACGCTGCCGGCCTCGAACTACACCACCTCGCAGACCGGCTACACCTGGATCGGCGGCGACGCCCACATCGGCAACTTCGGCGCGTGGCAGGACAGCGGCGGCAACACGGTATTCGGCGTCGACGATTTCGACGAAGGCTATCTCGGCCAGTACGTCTGGGACCTGCGGCGCCTGGCGACCAGCATGGTGCTGGTCGGCCGCGCCAACGGCATCGCCGACGGCGACATCACCACCGCCATCAAGACCATGGTCGGCGCCTATGTCGGCGAGATGAGCGACTTCAAGGGCAGCAGCGACGAACTGAGCTTCCAGCTCAAGAACGGCAATACCTCGGGCGTGGTGCAGTCGACGATCGGCGACGCCAAGGACGACAGCCGCTCGGACCTGCTCGCCAAATACACGCGGGTGAGCGGCGGCGCGCGCAGCTTCCAGACCATCGCCGGCAGCCTGGTGCCGGTGGACGGTACGACCTATGCCAATCTCTCGGCGGGGATGAGCAGCTACATCAGCAGCATCGGCTCGTCGAAGCAGTACGCGGCCAGCTACTACAAGGTGAAGGACATTCACCAGAAGATCGGCTCGGGCGTGGGCAGCCTCGGCAAGCTGCGCTACTACATCCTGATCGAGGGGCCGTCGTCGTCCACCTCCGACGACGTGATCCTCGAGGTGAAGCAGGAGACGGCGAGCGCGGTGGCCGTGGCGAGCGGCAACGGGCAGGCGCTCGCCTCGGCCGACGGCAGCAACGACGCCGCGCGCGTGGCGATGACCAACAAGGCGCAGACGCTGAACGCCGACGTGCTGGTGGGCTATGCCACGGTCAACGGCGTGAACTACACCTTCCACGAGAAGTCGCCGTATCAGGAGGACTTCGACTACACGAAGCTGACCAGCGCGGGCAAGCTCGCCACGGCGGCCACCTATCTCGGGCAGGCGCTGGCCTCGGCGCACGCGATCTCCGACCAGGACTACGACAGCGCGATCGTGACCTACAGCATCGACAAGCAGGTGACCGACGCGATCACGAGCACGAGCGGGCTGCAGACCGAGATCTCGAACTTCGCGTTCAGCTACGCGAGGCAGGTGAATCTGGACTGGCAATCGTTCGTCGGCGCGTATCAGGCCGGCACGCCGCTGTATTGATGGCGGCGCGGCGGGGGCAGGGCGCCCCCGCCGGGCGGGGCAGGCCGCGCTGCGCGGGAGGGGGATTCGACGCGATCGTGCCGGCGGCGGCCGGACAACGATCGCGTGCGCGGCGGGCCTGGGCGGCCTGAAGGCCTGGGTGGCCCGGGCCGCGATCGGGAGGTCAGTAGTACAGGTAGACGTTGCCGGGGCTCACGGCCACGCTGTAGTTGCATTGCGGCGAAATCGACGAACTGGCCTTGCCGGCCTGCCAGGGCGGCGACAGCACGTTGCCGTTGGTATCCCATACCGTCACGCCGTAGAACTGCGTCATCGCCTGTGGAGGCAACTGGTTGCAGTTGCTGATGCCGTACACCTCCAGCACGCCGCCGAACACCCACTGCAACTGGCCCTGCGGCGCCGTGTTCAGCGTCACGCTGCGGCCGTTGGTGGTGTCCTGCGTGACGATCGACCACGAACCGCAATCGTAGACGCCCGTGCCGCAGAGCGAATACGTGTCGCCCACGATCTCGTCGCCCGGCGAGACGCTGGCCGGATCGGTGTGGGTGGTCGTGCCGGCCGTGCAGCAGTTCCAGCTCGCGATGGTCCAGGCGTGATCGCCGAAGCCGTTCCAGCCCAGCACCGGCTGCAGGATCGACTGCACGGTGGGCAGCTGCTCGAGCCCGGGGAAGAAGAACACCGTCTGGTTCTCGGCGTCGCCCGGCGTGGACGGCACCTTCCAGCTGGCGCGCAGCCGGCCGACGTTGCTGCCGTTGTTGTAGTTCGCGCTCTCGATCCACCCGGTGTAGGCGGGATTCACCGTGTCGGCGGCTGCGGCCGGCTGCTGGCTCGGCGCGTTCGGCGCGATGCCGTGGCCTTGCCGGTCAAAGTGCGCGCGGCCGCATCTGGCCGCCGCGCGCACGCTGCCGTCGTGCTTGAGGATGCTGCCGTCGGCCCGCAGGCGTTCGTCCGCATGGATGGTCTGCACGCATTCGGGCGCGAAATAGCCGTTGGGCGTGACGACGTAGTCGAGCGGCACGTTCGCGGGGCGCGCGGCCGCGCTCAGTGAAGCGACGCTCGTGAGTTGCGCGGACGGCACCGCGGCATCGACGGCGTGTGCCGGCGCAGCGGCCACCGGAAGCAGACACGCCAGGGCGAGCAGCCAGGCCCGGGCAGGCCGGGCGAGAAACCGACGTTGATTGGAATTCATTGGGCATCCTTTGGGAATGAAGGTTTTTTGAATTGCCGCAACAAGCGAATGAGTCCAGAAATGCGCGAAACGCTTCGGGACTGGACGTCCTGCGCCCCCCTCCGGAGCCCAGGATGGCTCACACATGTACCATGCAATCAGCGCGGCGCGGAATATTATTCCGGAGTGCCCAGTAATTGAGTGAGTGGAATGAATTCGCATCACGATTGCTCAACGGTTCGTGATTATTCGAATCATAATTAATTAAAAAATGTCGGCCGCATCTCATCACCGAGGCAACCCCATGTGTCGCGGCGGCGCGCAATCGGGATCGGACGGGCTCTGGCGGCTGGCACCCGGCAAACCGGCCATGGGCGGCGCATTTGGCATGATTGCGAGCGATCCATGATTTCCTTTCCGGACGCGGCCCGGCCGTGACGCCCGACCGATGAGGCCGGAATGCGTCGACGCGTGACGCGGCCGGCGGTTTGCTGCGCCGCAGAACGAAACCGATCCTCGATTTCGCCAACCCCGAATGCGCCGGGCGGCGCAAACGATTATTTCGGCACGACACATCGTAAAAACCGGCGATATTGTGATTCTTTTTGATGGAAATTTCATGCGGCACCTCATGAAAGCCAGAATGCAATGCACAAATCGACGTAGTTTCGCGTTCCGTTGAAATATCAGGCTTGACGATGTAAATCACGCGTGAAAATATCGCCTCGCATTCCGAGTGCCGAACGGCCGGTGATCTGCCCGGCCGCCAATCGAACCTGACAATCCGAGAAGAGGAGTACCAACATGCCGAACTGGGTCATTACCGAACACAGCAATCCGCAGGACAAGGTGGTCGGCTATCAGAACGTGCTGCAGGCAATGCGGACCTTCGTGCGCACCGGCGGCGCGCTGGCGTGGGACATGATCAACGTCTATCGCGCCCCCATCGTGCCGAACGCGCCGGTCACCACGCTGCACTTCGCCAACAACAATTTCCAGGTCGACCAGATCAACGGCAACGTCATCAACTACAACTATCCGGCCAACATGCCGACGTTCTATGCCAGTACGTTTCCGGACGCGTTTCCCGTCGCCCCGACGGCGGTCGACCAGTCGCAGAAAACCCAGCTGCTGTTCCTGTTCGTCGAGGCCGCGCGCAGCCAGGTGATTCAGGACAAGTTCGAAGCCGCGTTCAAGTCGAGCGGCCAGGTGCCCCTGACCGATCTGGCGGTACTGGCCAAGTGCTACGACCACACCTGCCAGACCGTGGGTATCAACACGGCCCATCCGCAGCGCCCGCTGACCTGCGCCGACTACCGGCGCTACGCGGCCACGCTGCCGGAGCGCACGCCGGACCGCGTCACGATCGAACGCATCTGCCCGTAAGCCGCGACGGGATGGACGAGGGCGGCCGCTACCACTGGTAGGTCAGGCTGCCCGTCACGCTGCGGCGCTGCCCGTAGAAACATCCGCCCGCCGAGAAGCACGACGACACGTAGGTCCGGTCGAACAGGTTGTTGACGTGCGCGGCGGCGCGCCAGCCCTTCAGCGCCGGCCGCCAGGCGCGCAGGTCGTAGCCGAGCGCGAGATCGACGAGCGTCACGGCCGGCACGTCGAACGTGTTCGCCGTATCGCCGGCGCTGCGGCCCACGTAGCGCAGGCCGCCGCCGAGCGTCAGCCCGACCGGCGTCGCGTAGTTCAGCCAGACCGACGCCATCTGGCGCGGCACCGCCGGCAGGCGCTTGCCGACGCTGGCGGCGTTCGAATCCTCGGTGTCGATCGTGTCGAGCCAGGTGTAGGCGACGATCGCGTCGAGCCGGTCCATCAACTTCGCATGGGCCTCGACCTCGATGCCGCGCGAGCGCACCTGGCCCTGCTGGATGTTGCTGAACGGATGGTCGGGGTCCATCACGATCACGTTGCGTTCGTCGATGTCGAAGCCGGCCAGCGTGATCGCGGCGTTCCAGCCCGGCGGCTCGTAGCGCACGCCGATCTCGCTCTGCTTCGCGCGGGTCGGCACGAACGGCTGGCCGCCGAAATCGGTGCCGAGCGTGGGCTGGAACGAGGTGGAGTAGCTCGCGTAGGGCGACAGCCCGTTGTCGAATTCGTAGACGCCGCCGACGCGGCCCGTGAAGGCGCGATTGCTCTGCCGGTTCGCGCTGCCGCCGAGTTCGTCGTCGGTGGTGGTGCGGGTCCAGTCCTGCCGCCCGCCGAGCGTGAACGCCCAGCGCCCCACGCGGATCTGGTCCTGCACGTAGACGCCGAGCCGGTCCTCGCGCTGGCGCGAACGCTGCGCCACGGCGGGCAGCGCGAGCGGCAGGCCGTAGGACGGATTCAGATAGTCGATCGACGGTGCAAGGCCGTAGCCCGACGCGGTGATGTCGGCGTTCTCGTGATCCCAGGCGAGCCCGGCCAGCACCGTATGCCTGAGCGGCCCCGTGCGCAGGCGCGCCTCCACCTGCTGGTCCACCGTCACGCTGTTGACCTGCTCCCGTGACCACGACGCGTCGCGGTTCAGCACGCCGGGCGTCGCGCCGAACGGCGACGAGAAGTCGATGGCCACGCCGCGGAAATCCACGCCGAGATGCGTGTAGCGCACGTTCTGCCGAATCGTCCAGGTGTCGTCGAAACGATGCTCGAACGCGTAGCCGAGCAGGTACTGGCGGCGGTCGTAGCCGTCGAAATCGGGCTCGCCCGGGAAAAAGCGGGTGGGAATCCGGCCCGCCGGCCCCGCCGTCAGGGTGCCCGCGGCCGGCAGCCAGCCCGGGAACGTATTGGCAGGATCGTTCTGGTAGAGGCCGAACGCGGTCAGCTTCGTGCTCGCGTCCGGTTTCCATTGCAGCGTCGGCGCCACCACGATGCGCTGTTCCTTGCCGTGATCGGTCTGCTCGTCGTCGCGGCGCGCCATCGCATTGAGGCGGTACGCCCAGACGCCGTCGTCGGTGAGCGGGCCGCCGAAATCGAGCGAGCCCTGCGCCCGCCCGCGGCTGCCGGTTTCCACGGCGAGCTCGTGATACGGCTTCGCGGTGGGGAGCTTGCTCGTCAGGTTGACGATGCCGCCCGGGCTGGCCTGCCCGTACAGCACCGAGGCCGGGCCATGCAGCACCTCGATGCGCTGCAGCACCGACGGATCGATCACCGGCGCCGCCCAACTGATGCCCATCGGCAGCGGCAGGCCGTCGAGGAACTGCGGGCTCGTGGCCGCCGCCGCAAATCCGCCGAAGCCGCGCAGGAATACGCTCTCCAGCACGCCGCCAATGCGGCTGTCCGCGTAGACGCCGGACGTGTAGCGCAGGCCGTCGCCGACGCTGTGCACGTTCTGCTGATCCATCTGGTCGCGCGTGACCACCGACACCGCCTGCGGAATCTCGCTGATCGGCGTATCCGTTTTGGTGGCCGTGCGCGTGACGTGCGCCACCACGCCGGCCACCGGCGTCACGCCCGTCTCGCGCGCGGCGTTGACGGCGACGGGCGCGAGCACCGTGACGCCGCCGGCATCCGCGCCGGCGGACTGCGCCAGGCAGATCCGGCTGACGCCGACCAGTGCCAGCAGCAGCGGCAATTGTTTCGGCCGGCAACGCAATGCCGGAAGGGCGGCGCCGGCGGAAGCGGGCGACGGATGCAGATGGATGGACATGGACTCTCGCGCGGTAGGCCTGCCGGATCAGACGCGGGAACCGGCGGCCCGTTCTTGGGCCCGCGTCCCAGCCCGCTTCTCACGTATTCCTGTCCGGCATGGATTGTTTGGTAACGAGATTCATTCTCGTTATCGAGCCAGGTGACGTAAATGCCTTCGCGGTTACGGCAGCGGTGCGTGTGGCGCAACGATGATCGGGTTCACGCAACTCGTGGCAGAGGGGGCAACAGCCAAGGGGCTGCCGCTAGAGCCGTTCACCGTCCTTGACCTGCGCCGCACCGGGTCGACGCCGTTGAACGAAATCGGCTTCAATCGCGACTGGATCGAGAAGTGCCTGGCGCACGAGGACGGACGTTCCTCGCGATCGGTCTACGACAAGGCCGAATGCGCGGAGCAATGGCGCCACATGCTGCGAGAGTGGGCCCGCCTGATCGATGCCTGGCGCGACGGGCAGGCCTATCGGATCCAGGATGAGCCGTGACTGACCTGCCTGACGCTCCAGGGCCGGAAAGGGCGCCGTGCATGTTTCATTCCAGACAATGATATGTTCCGGCCAGTTGGATCTCTTTCATCGCGTGGAATATTGAATGGACAGACTGGAAGCAATGTCGATCGTGCTGCTCACGATCGAAAAAGGTAGTCTCACCGCGGCCGCGAAGGCCCTGAACATGCCGCTCCCGACAGTTAGCCGGAAGGTCACGGAACTCGAGGAGTACCTTGGCACGAAGTTGCTGCATCGTTCGACGCGCAAGCTGACCTTGACCGATGCCGGCCGGGCTTACGTCGAGTCGGCCAAACGCGTCATGGAAGACATCGAGGAAATCGAACGAACTGCGGCCGGCGAGTACACCACTCCACGGGGAGAACTGGTTCTCACCGCGCCGGTGCTGTTTGGCCATATGTACATCTTGCCCATTGTCACGGACTTCCTGGCTGCCTATCCCGAGATCAACGTCCGGTTGGTTCTCTCCGATCGGAACCTTCATCTCTACGATGACCACGTTGACATGGCAGTCCGCATCGGCACCTTGCCGGACAGCAACATGATCGCAACCCGTGTTGGCGCGATGGATACACTGGTGTGTGCTTCGCCGGACCTGCTTGCTGCGCACGGCAAGCCAAGACACCCGAGTGACCTGGAAAAGCTTCCGTGCGTTGTCTTCGCTGGCCCTTCCACCGCGACATGGTGGTTTCGGGATCCGGCGACCAAACGTGATTTCAGCGTCAACATCATCCCGCGCCTGTCAGTGACCACCGCCGAGGCCGCGGTACAGGCTGCGCTCCGTCGCACCGGTTTGACGAGGGTGTACCGCTACCACTGCGATGCTGCGCTCCGCACTGGGGAGCTTGTTCACGTCCTTCCGAGGTTCGATGTCGAGTCGATACCCGTCAGTCTCGTGCATGGGGAGCGCGGGCTGTTGCCGCTCAAGATGAGAGTCTTCCTCGACTTCGCGGTCGACCGGTTGCGGTCGGCCATGTCGGAGCTGGGCAAGACCTGACGGGCGTTCGCTCTACCGAATACGCCGCTTTTCCGCCCCCTCGATCCTTTCATTCTACGGAAGGCTGGTTCTTGAAAATAGCCAATTATTATCTTTGACGGAAGTCCCTACTATCTCTCCTACCGAAGCCACGGTGGCTCGGATTCACGGAGAAATCTCATGTCCCGCCTTCCCATCCCCTCGAAAGACGCAGCGCCCGCCAAAGCGCAACCGTTCCTCGCGAACTACGAAAAAGTGCTCGGCGTGATCCCGAACTTCTTCGCGCTGATCTCGCAATCCCCCGACGCACTGAAGGCGATCGCCGACATGCACGGCGCGCTCGGCAAGAGCCTGGGTCACAAGACCCGCGAACGCATCCACGTGATGACCGCCGAAGTGAACGGCTGCAACTACTGCCTGTCCGCGCACACGTATTTCGGCGCGAAGCTGCAAGGTCTGACGCCGGAAGACATGGAACTCAACCGTAGCGGCCATTCGACAGACCCGAAGGCAGACGCCGCGCTGCAGTTCGCCTACAAGATCGCGACGTCGCGCGGTCACATCGAAGACGCGGACGTCGAGGCCGTGCGTGCCGCCGGCTTCAGCGACGAGCAGATCGTCGACATCGTCGCCGAAACCGCGTTTAGCTTCATCACGAACCTGTTCAACAACACGTTCAAGACCGACATCGACGCGACGTTCCCGCCGCTGCAAACCCGGGCTCGCCAGGCCGCCTGAGGTCCGGCCGCATGGCCGATGGATGGTCGCCCCGATCCGGCCACACGCGGCCTGTCGTGCGCGCGTGGTCAGTCGGAACACTTCTTCGATGCAACACGCCGGATTGTCGTGTCTACCGGACGCTTCGATTCGTGAGGGAATCGCCGATGTCTCGCTTGCACATCCCTACGCGCGATGAAGCGCCAGCCGATAGCAAACCGATACTGGACATCGTCTATCAAAAGCTGGGCGTCGTGCCGAATCTTTACCGCCTGATCGGCAGTAGCCCGGCTGCGCTGGCAGCGTTCGCCGCTTTCCAGGACGGTCTGTCGAAGACACTCGATCCCGGAAACCGCGAGCGAATCGCGCTGGTCGTTGCCCAAATCAATGGTTCGGATTACTGCCTGTCCGCCCATGGCTATCTGGCGATCAACTTTGCCAGGTTGTCTCCCGACGAAATTGCGCGCAATCGGGGTGGTGGCGCTAAGGACCCTAAGGCCGCGGCACTGGTGAAATTCGCCGCGCGAGTCGCCGAGCAGCGCGGCCATATTGTCGATGCCGATGTCTTGGCGGTGAGGCAGGCAGGTTTCAACGACGCGCAGATTGTCGAGATCGTTGCGCAGGTGGCCGTGAACGTTTTCACGAACTACCTGAACGAAGTGGCCAGAACCCGTATCGACTTTCCAGTCGCGCCGAGCCTGGCACCCCGAGCGCAAGCAACAGCGGCTGGATGAGTGATGGACCATCCACACTTTATCGATCCCCGCGTGGCGAAGGGGCGAGCACGAATTATCTCGGAGGCGACCTCGCAGTTCACGTTCCTCCGGGTATTCGACGGCACGATCAAGCGCATCTCGAAGCAGTGGCAACCGGGAATGAGCGGCAGAAAAGCCTTCCGCTACATGGAGCGCGTTCTGAAGCCCGAACTCGACAGGCACCTCATCCCGTTTCCGCTGATACGTCTTGGCGAAATGACCCTGTACTGCGGGCTGTTCGAGCAGCGCGGTGCTACCGGCGGGCTGGATTTTTTCTTCTTCGTCTGTTCGTCGGCTGTTCGGCCGGAAGACGGTCTGATGTACCGGATCGAGGTGAGCCAGCATGCAATGCAACGGATCATCGAGCGGACGGGCCGCACCGGCGAGGACGAGATTCGCGCGCGCCTCTATACCGCCATGGCGAATATCTACTGGTTGCAGCCATGGATCTATCGGGACAAATGGCTGCAGTTGGGGCTGGTGTGTGAGGAGGGTGTGTTCGTCGGTGAAGTGCAAGATGACTGCTACAGCATCAGGACTTTCATCCCGGCGATCGACAACGGCAGACCGTCACGATGGCGCGATTTGCATGCCGATCTGTGGCCCCGGATCCAGCGACGCCTTCCCCTCGACAAGACGTACGAAGCGGATCAAGGCGCGATTGGCGACTGGTACTTCTTTGCGGATGGGCTGACCCGGCGTCACGCCTTTCTGCTGAGGCCCTATGTGCCCGGACACGATTATCTCGCCGCAGCATGGGCGAGTCGCCCGGTTTGATCTGGAAAATATTCAAGGGATCACTATCAACGACTACCGTAAGTGTGGGGCCGATACCGTCTTGACGGCGTGAGTTACCGGTTTCCCCAACGATTGGACGCCATGCGCAGCAGCGTGGCATTGGCCGCACGCAGATCGAACCGATCGGCATCGAAGCCGGGGCCAACCCGGTTTCGGTAATGTTCTGCCTCTTCGCTATTCGGATCGTTGGATAGCGTGTTCAGGAACGCGTCGTAGCCAGGCGGGCCGCCCACGTCTTCTGGCGGGCACGCGCGAGCACCATCGATGATGCCGCTTCAGGGCGAAGTGCCGGCCGGTGGCGCAGCGTGGTCCGCACCGCCGGTACCGTTGTGCTTGCCGCCGAACCCGCCCTACGCGGAAGTATGGCGCTGTAGTTGCCGTGGCGCCTTCCGATGGCCGGTCGCTCACGCTTGCCCGCCTGCGCCTCGCCTCGGATTCCCCATTCAGAGGCAGCGGGATATCGTCGTGCCGTGAATGGCGAGGCTCACTCGAAACGATAGAGCTTTTCGGGGTTCGTCACGAACGCCATTTCCTGCCGATCGGCGCGCCCGAGCCACCCGGCGATGACATCGACCAGGTTCGCATCGTCGGGTTTTGTGCCTTTCTCGGTCGGATGCGGCCAGTCGGTGCCCCACAACATTCGTTCCGGCGCCATATCGATAAAAGCCTTCGCCACGGCCGCGACATCGCCGAACAAGGGCGCGCCACTTTTCGTATCGACGTACGGCCCGGACAGCGTAATCCATGTATTGCCCTTGTCGACCAGCCTCCGCGCCACGCGAAAGCCCTCCGATGCCATGCCGTCCGGCTGCGGAACATGCGCGATGTGATCGAGTACGAGCGGGCACGGCAGGGCCGTCAAATGAGATTCGATTTCCGGAAGACGCTTGCCCTGGATCACCAGCTCGACATGCCAGCCCAGCGGTGTGATGCGCTTGGCGAGTGGCGCGAGCATGTCGAGCGTGGTCGCGCCCGGATAGCTCAGATTGAAGCGGATCGCGCGAATGCCGCCCGCATCCAGCGTGTGCAACGCCCCGTCGGTGATCGATGTGTCGATGACGGCGACACCGCGTGCGTTCTTGCCGAACTGCGCTATCGCGTCGAGCGTCACACGATTGTCGGTGCCGTAGGTCGATGGCGTGACGACGACGTTGCGCTGCACACCCAGGCGTTTCTGCACATGGCGATATTGCTCGATGGACGCGTTCGGCGGACGCAGCGTCGTGCCGGGTACCGCCGGAAAGCGATCGTCGTAGATGTGCATATGGCAGTCGATCGCTCCCGCAGGCAGCGTGAATGCCGGTGGCGTGCTTCCACTGGTCCAGTCCTGCTGCGCTTGGGCGAGCGAGGGCAGGGCGGCTGCCGCCAGCAAGCTACTCGCGCCACACATGAATTCACGTCGATTCATTCGCGACATGGTCAGATTGCCTCCACGTTGTTGTCGAGCACCGGCACTCGTCCGGTGGGGCCGTTGCGCGTGAGCAGCAGCAGCGTCGCCACGCTGACGAGCGTGAGGATCGCCAGCGGCATCAGCGCGAGCGAGTAGCTGCCGGTTGCCTGCTTCACCCAGCCATATACGTTCACCATCAGGCCGCCGCCCAGCAGATTCGCGATGGCATTGACCGTGGCGAGGCCGGCGGCCACCGTGCTGTTCGACAGCATGTCGGTGGCGAGTGTCCAGAATGGTCCCTTGAATGCATAGGCGCCAACCAGCACGGCGCACAACATGAGAACGGTCGGCGCGAGCGAGCCGGTGAACGAGGTCGCGAAGAGGCCGAGGCCGATCAGCAGCATCGGCACGACGGTATGCCAGCGATGTTCGGCGAGTCGATCCGAGCGGCGTCCCCAGTAGATCATCAGTACGGAAGCGAGCGCGTAGGGAATCGCATTGAGCAGACCAGTCTGCAACACGGTGAGTCCGTACGATTTCAGCAACTGCGGTTGCCATACCGACAAGGTACTGCCCGCCGCCGATGCGCAGGTATCGACGAGCGCGAGACACAGCACATAGCGATTGCGGAACAGACGGGTCACGGGCATCGCCCCGACCTTTTTCGGCGCCTTGCGCTCCGAAGCGAGCGCGCCGAGCAGCCAGCCGCGCTCCTCCTTGCTCAGCCAGGTGGCCTCGGCCGGCCTGTCGGTCAGCATGAACAGGCAGGCAAGGCCCAGCACGACGGTCGGCAGCCCCTCGAGCACGAACAGCCAATGCCAGCCGCGCAAGCCGGCAATGCCGTCCATTTGCAGCAGCAGCGCGGAGATCGGGGAGCCGATGAAGCTTGCGGCGGGGATCGACACCATGAACGTCGCGACGGCCCGGGCACGATATTTCTTCGGTACCCAGTACGACAGGTACAACAGCACGCCCGGCGCGAAACCCGCCTCCGCCGCGCCGAGCAAGAAGCGCAGGATGTAGAAGCCCGTGGCGTTCTGCACCAATGCCGTCGATGCCGACACGATGCCCCAGGTGATCATGATCCGCGCGAGCCAACGGCGTGCGCCATACTTTTCGAGTGCGAGATTGCTCGGCACTTCGCAGAGGAAATACGAAACGAAAAAGAGGCTTGCGCCAAAGCCGAATGTTCTCGCCGACATGCTCAGGTCGTGATTCATCTGGAGCGATGCCATGCCGACGTTGCCGCGATCGATGAACGCCATCAGGTAGCAGATCATCAGGAACGGCAGCAATCGCCAGATCACCTTGCGCATCGTTTGACGCTCGAGCAACGCGTCGTCCGTCGATTCCATTTCCATGTCCTGTCTCCTGTGTTCTCAAGCGCCGGAGCGCTGTTTTCTGAATGTTTGCAGCAGCGTGATCGACAGCACGCCGGTGGCCAGCATCGCGGCCATCGCGCAGAAGGTATTGCGCACGCCCAGCGCCTCCGACGCGGTGCCGACCAACAGATAGCCGAACGGCATCGTGCCGTTGTAGGCCATGCCGTACATGCCGACGAGCCCGCCTCGCACGTGCTCCGGGCAGCGGCGCTGGATGGTGGCGTTGGTCGAGGTCGCGGCAAAGGTGAGGCTGAATCCGAGCGCATAGAAGGCGGGCCCCGATGCGACGGCGTTGGTGATCACGGCCAGGACGAGCAGCGCCGTGACCGCCGTCCATGGCGACCAGGCGATGAAACGTGCCGAAGCCCGCGGCCCGAGCGCCGACGAGAGCAGCACCGCCGCCGACAGCGAGCCCGCTCCCGCGCATGCGAAGAACAGGCCGGTGAAGTACGCGGCATCGTGATAGGCGCGATCGGCGAGCAGCGGCACGAGCGTCTGGTAGCTGCCCGCGAACAGCCCGATACAGGCGAGGATCGGCAGGTAGCGCGCGGAAAACTCGTCCGCCATCACGTAGTCGACCGCGTCGCGCAGCCCGCTGGCCTGCTTCGCCGGCACGTCCGAGTTCAATCGGATCGAGCGTATGCAGGCCGCCATGAAGCCCAGCGCCGCCATGTAGATCGCGAACGACATGCGCTCGCCGAAGGCGGGGTAGACGAAGCCGGCGATGGTGGGGCCGACCATGCGCCCGACGTTGTAGACCATCGTGTTCATCGCGACGGCATTCGATGTGAGACTGGCATCGCGCAGGCTCGACAGCAACAACACCTGACGCGCCGGCACCTCGATCGCGCTGGATATGCCGATCGCGAGCGCGTGCGCGAGAATCAGCTTGACACCGAGCATGCCGGCGAACGACAGCACGAACAGGCTCGCGGTCAGCGCGAGCGATGTCATCAGTACGCACAGCGTGACGCGCCGCGCGTTCTCCGACTGGATCCGCGATCCCGCCACGGGCGCCACGATCAGCTGGGGGCCGAAGAGCAGGAAATTGAGCAGGGCGAGGATCGCGGCGGAACCGGACAGGTGATACACGAGCAGATTGAGCGTGACGTTCTGTGTCCAGCTGCCCAGCACCGATGCGATCTGTCCGCTCAGGTAGCGCCGCAGCGAGGCCTCCGCGAGTGCGGGAAAGAGCCGGTTGGCCAGGCTCATCATCATGACAGCGCTTTCCCGCGCGTTTCCGGCGCGAAGAACACCACGATCGCGGCGGCGACGAACGCGACGATCGTGGTGGAAAGGCCGAGCACGAAGCCGCCGGAGGTCGACGCCAGCGCACCGATGATCAACGGCGCGATGAAGCCGCCCAGCCGGCCGCCGTTGTATGCCAGACCCATGAAGAAGCCGCGCGAGGCGGTGTCGCCGATGATTTCCGCCAGAAACGGACCGGCGCCCGCGAAGATGCCGTTGACGCTGAAGCCGGTGAAGAAGATCGCCGCCATCAGCAGCACGGTGCTGGTCGACAGGATGTAGACGAACACGGCCACCGCGCCGACCAGCAGGTACGCGATGAACATCGGGCGTCGCCCGAGCCTGTCGACCAGGGCCGAGAACAGCAGGAACCCGGTGATGGCGCCGAACTGCAGCGACAGCACGAACTTCAGGCTATGCACGAAATCGAGGTGCTTGACCGCGACGAGAAACGTCGGCGTCCAGGTGAAGACGCCCCAATACAGGTATTGCAGGAAGAAGATGAACAGGAACGCCGTCGCGAGGCCACGCACGTTCAGAGCGCCGACGTGCGAGCCGGCGGCCTTTGCCGAGGTGCGCTTCGCCTGTTCGTGCCGCTTGAGCCAGATGGGCGATTCCGGTGTCCGGCGCGCGACCCAGGACAACAGAAAGAACGGCAGCGCGCCGATCAGGAACAGCAGGCGCCAGCCGTGGCCCGCCAGCCCACCGTTCATGTTGCTGACGATGCCCGCGATCGTGATCGCGAGGATCGCGCCGACCGGCAGGCCCATCTGCATCAGCGCGCCGCCTTTGCCACGACGATTGGCATGCCAGGTTTCCGCGATCAACGCGGCACCGGCGGTCCACGTGCCGCCCATGCCGAGCGCGCCGCAAAAGCGCAGCGCGGCGAACGTCTGCTCGTTGGGTGCCAATGCAAGCAACCCGGAAAACAGGGAATAGATGCCGATGCACAGGAGCGCGGTGCGTACGCGCCCGATCCGGTCGGACACATAGCCGAACAGAATGCCGCCCAGTATCTGGCCGGCGGCCGTGATGCTGGTGAAGAGGCCGAGTTGCGCCTTGCTCAAGCCGAACTGCAACGCGAGCGTTGGCAGCAGCAGCGACAAGAGGAACGAGTCGTAGCTCTCGAAGGTCCAGCCGAGGCCGGCCAGCGTCAGCGAGCGGCGCTCGGCGCGCGTGATGTCGCGATAGCGGGTGCCGTCGTTCCCATGCTCGATGGCGGCCTTGGACGGCAGGATTGCGCCTGTCTTCATGATTGGTCTCCCGGAATGGGCAAGCGGTACGTCGATGCCGCCGTGCGGCTGAAAAGTGCCGCCTTCTCGGCGGCGGACATGGCCTGGGCCAGTCGCTTGAACGCGTTCCACACCACGTGGTAGCTGAACATGCCCTTGTCGACCGGGAAGTTGCTTTCGAACATGCAGCGCTCGACGCCGAACAGTTCGATGCAGGTGTCGAAATAGGGGCGCCAGGCGGCAGCGAGCGTTTCCGACGACGGCGCGCACTCCCGTGCCGCGAAGTCGAAACCGAATACGGGCATGCCGGCGCCGCCGAGTTTCATCCGCGTATTCGGCAGCGACGCGAGCTTTCGCAGTGCCTGTGCCCAGGCTCGACGGGCTTCGTCATGCCGCCCGGCGTGAGGTCCGACGCCGAGCGGGCCGCCGAAATGGTCGATGACGATGGTCACCGCCGGGGCGGCCTTCGCCAATTCGTACAAGGCATCGAGCTGCGTGTGATAGACCCAGGCGTCGAGCGTCAGCGCGTAGCGTTCGAGCGTCTGCACGCCGCGCACGAAAGCCGGACTCGCCATGCGGTCTCGCGGCGGCGTCGCAGGACTGGAGACAACGGCCGGATCCTCGTGCCACGCGAGCGGGTTGCGGATGCCGCGCAGCCGTCCGCCCGATACCTCGAGCATCGCCTCGAGCACCGGTGCCACCTCCGAGGCAAGCGCCAGGTCCGCGCCGCCGACGATGGCATCGCATGCCCGCGTTGCTCCGTATGCGCCGCTCGCGAACATCGCGGCCACGCCCGTCGCGAACTCGACCTCGCCGACAGGTTTCAGCGCCTCCGGCCCCGTCGATCGCAGCATCGAGCGGCACTGGACGTAGACGGTCGAGACGATTCGATGCCCGCTGGCGAGATCGTCGCGGAATTCGTGGGCCAGGTAGCGGCCCGACTGCCTGTCCCAGAGATGATGATGGGCGTCGACGACGGGCAGCTCGGGTTCGAGGATCGCTTCTTCGCGCGATGCGAGCCAGTCGGCTCGGATCGGCAGATGCGGGGCGTGGACGATCTGCATGGTGGGTTCCGTGTCAGAACTTCGATCGCATGCCGATCGCGATCCCGGTCTGGTTGTAGCCGGGGGCCACCGTGCCGTAGCCGTTGACGCCGAGCGCGGAGTTGCCCTTGTTGCGTGCGTAGCCCGCGACCGCGTACAGGTCGGTGCGCTTGGACAAGGCGTAGTCGGCCATCAATACGGCGAGCCAAGGATCGGCGTTGGTGCCATGCACGTCCTGGTAGTAGCCGGAGGCGGTCAACTGGAAAGCGGGTGTCACGTAGTACTGCAAGCCGGCGTAATAGAGATTCGCGGTGCTCGCTTGACCACCCTGCGCGACGATCGGATTGACGGGTTGAAACGCATCGTCGTCCCGCAACCAGCGGTAGCCGGCGAAGCCCTTGACCGGGCCGAAGTTGTAGGTCGCGGCCACGTAGGCGCGCCGTTCGCTGGCCGTGTTGGTGGCCACCGTGTTGCTGTTGCGCTGCTCGTAGACGGCGGTCGCGGCGAACGGGCCGCTCGTGTAGGTCAGCTCGCCGCTGAAGAAGCGGCCCGTGAGTTGCGCGCCGGGCACCTCGCTGCCGTAGCCGGCGTCGTAGCGCGTGCTGTACATGGCGGCCACCGTGACGGGACCGAAGTTGCCGACGTACTTCACAGAGTCGTCGATCCGCGCGGCCATGGCGTAGTCGACGGACAGGATCGAGTAGCGCGACGACGCGCCCATCGGATCGAACGGCACCGAGACGTCGTAGAGCAGCGCGTTTTGGCGGCCCAGGCTCAGTTGCTGGCCCGCATAGTTGAGGCCGACCCATGCCTGACGGCCGAACAGCCGTTGCGTGGTTGCGGCGTTCGCACCGAGTCCCTTGGTGCTTTGTGAGGTCGTGCCGTCGTTGATGTTGAAGCCGTCCTCGAGATCGAAGATCGCCTTCATGCCGTTTCCGAGGTCTTCGACGCCGCGCAGGCCCCAACGCGAACCCGACAGGTTGCCCGATACCTGGCGGGTCTGGCTGCCGCCGGCCGGCGTGTTGTTGATATGTTCGATCCCGGCGTCCACGATGCCGTACAACGTGACGCTGCTTTGCGCGCATGCCGATCCGGCCACCAGGCACGCGCCGGTGGTGACGAGCAGGGTGGTGCGGGAGGGCGATCTTTTAGTACGACGAATTTTCAACGACATGGTGTCTCCAAACACAATCATTGATTTATAGGAATGGTGCTGCTTGAAAGCCTGTTTATCTGCCGGTTGACGACGGCCTGGACGCATTGCTGGATGCGCCCGCATCGGCGCCCGGATCGCCGAGCCATGCGGTGATCAATGCGCCGGCCAGCATGACCGCCGCGATCGCGATCAGGGGCCACGTGAAGCCACCGGATAGTTGCCTCAGCGCGCCGATCATCGACGGCCCCACGAAGCCGCCGAGATTGCCGACCGATACGATCAGCGCGAGGCCGCCCGCCGCGGCGCGACCGGTCAGGAAGCCGGACGGGATCGCCCAGTAGGTCGCCTGGAAGGCGAGAATGCCGCTCACCGTGAAGCACAACGCCACCAGCTTGAGCGCGGGCACGTCGGTGAAGCCGGACAGGCACAACGCGAACGCCGCGACCGCCAGCGCGCCGGCCACATAGGGAATGCAGTTCGCCGAGCGGCGCGCGAGCCTCGCCCACAGCAGCATCACCACGGCTCCGGTCGCGTAGGGAATCGCGGTCAGCCAGCCCACCGCCGTGTGGCTCACTCCGAACTGCCTGATGATCTGCGGCATCCAGATGCCGACCCCGACCGAACCGACGATTCCGCAAAAGTTGATCAGCGCGAGCACGAAAACCCGCCAGTTGGTCAGCGCATCCTTCAGCTTGTTGCCGTGCTTTGCGCCGATAGCGCCCTGTTCCAGCGCCAGGCGTTTCTCCAGCGAACGCTTTTCATCGTCGGTGAGCCAGCGCGCCTTTGCCGGCCGATCGGACAGCACGAACAGGCACGCGATGCCGAGCAGCACCGCCGGCAGGCCTTCGATCATCAGCAGCCACTGCCAGCTGCGCAGGCCGTGCGCGCCGCCGAGTTGCAACAGCGCGCCCGAGATCGGCGAGCCGATCATGTTCGCGACCGGAATGCCGACCAGAAACGCGGCCGTCACCTTTGCCCGCCACTTCCCTGGAAACCAGTGGGTGAAATACAGGTAGATGCCCGGCGTGAAGCCGGCTTCGGCGATGCCGAGCAGAAAGCGCGCCGCCGCGAAGCTCTTGGGACCGACCACGAGGGCGGTCGCCATCGAGAGCAGCCCCCACGTGATCATGATCCGCGCGATCCAGACGCGAGCGCCGACCCTCTGCATGACCAGGTTGCTCGGGATCTCGAAGAGGAAGTAGCCGATGAAGAAGAGACCGGCACCGAGCCCGAATTGTTCGGCGCTCAGCCCCAGGTCCTGGTTCATCGTCAGCGCGGCGAAGCCGACGTTCGTGCGATCCAGATAGCTCACGACGTAGCACGCGAAGATGAACGGCAGGATGCGCCGGAACGCTTTCGCGAGCGTGCGTTCGCTGGCCGCGTACTCGTCCCCGGACATCGGGGGAGCGGACGACGCGGTCGAGCCGCCTGCGTCGCCGCCGACTCGGGTTTGATGTGCTTGCGCATCGACGCGCAGCGCCGGATTGCTTTCCATGCTTGCTCCTCCGCCGCGCTCTACGGCGCGGTGTGTCAATGACGGTCGGGCGTGAGCCGTGGGGTTCGCGGCTCATCTCCCTGCCGCTGTCTATTGCCTCGCGCGGTGCGGTAGCGGCCCGGCGGTTTTCATCCGCGTCTTGAGCACGGTTCCCGACACGGATTCGGTCATGTAGAGCGTCTTCATGTCGTCACCGCCGAAACACAGGTTGGTCAGCGACGTGCCCGCGGAATTGGTCAGGACTTCGACCGGCTCGCCGCGATGATTCAATACCCAGACGTATCCGAGTCCGGGATTGGCCACGAGGACCCGCCCGTCGTTGTCGACGGTCAGGCCGTCGGGGCCGCTCGGCCCGTACGAGGTGAAGAACTGGCCGACCTTGCTCACCGATCCGTCCGCTTGCAGCGGTACGCGCCATACGCTGTTGCCTCGCGTCATGCCGACGAACAGCACCTTCTCGTCGGGCGACAGCACCAGGCCGTTCGGGCTCGGACAGTTACCGAGCAGCATGTCGAGCTTGCCGTCCGGCGAGAGGCGATAGACGCGCCCGGTCGGGTCATGCAGGCCTGATTGCCCCTGGTCCGTGAAGTACAGGTTGCCGCGCGAGTCGAAGCTGAGGTCGTTGACGCCGCGAAAGCGCTCGGAATTGCGGCGCTCGAGAAACGGCCGCACGGTGCCGCGCTCGATGTCGAGCAGCATCAGGCCGTTGCGATAGTCGGTGATCAGCAGATGCGCGTCGTCGTAGCGCTTCATGCCGTTGGGCTCGCCCTCGTATTGCACGACCAGTTCCCACTCGCCGTTGGCCGAGATGCGGAAGATGCGGCCGTGCGGGATGTCGGTGACGAACAGATGGCCCGCCGGGTCCCACACCGGGCCTTCGAGGAACGAGTCGGTGGGCTGCCCGCCGCGATTGGCGCGCGCCCAGTCGGTTTGCACCTCGGGCTTGCGGAACGCATCGGGCATTCGCGTGAAGACTTCGGTTTCGCGCACTTCGGGCGCGCTCAGGAAAAACATGTCCGTTTCCTCGCGTAGGTCAGGCGGCCTTGCCCGCGTGCGCTTCCAGCACGGCGATCACGTTGGCTGCCGCGGCCGTGCCCATGTTCACGTATGCCGTGTCGCTGACGCCGCCGACGTGGGGCGACAGGATCAGGTTCGCGATGCCGTCGAACGGATGGGGATGCGGTTTCGGCTCGATCGCGAAACTGTCGAGCCCCGCCGCCCGCAGGCGGCCGCTCGCGAGCGCATCGACCAGTGCCGCTTCGTCGATCAGGCCGCCGCGCGCCGTGTTGACCAGAATCGCCCCTTGCTTGAAGCGCGCGAACGCCGCGGCATCGAGCATCTTGCGATTGTCGTCGGTGAGCGGGCAGTGCAGCGATATCACATCCGAGGCGGCGTAGAGCTCGTCGAGCGCGACGAGCGTCACGCCGGCCGGGGCTTCCTTGGCATAGGGATCGAAGGCGATGACCTTCATGCCGAACGCGATGCCGGCCGCCGCCACGCGGCGCCCGATGGCGCCAAGCCCGACGAGGCCGAGTGTGCGGTCGTTCAATTCGATCGACTTGTGGATCGACTTGTCCCAATGACCCGAGCGCATTCGCGCATCGAGCTGCGGTACCGCTTTCGCGCATGCGAGGATCAGCGCCCAGGCATGTTCCGCGACTGCCGCGGCATTGGCACCCGTTGCGGCGCGCACCGCGATGCCGCGCTCGGCCGCCGCTGGCTGGTCGATCACGTCGATGCCACTGCCATGCTTCGAGATCACCTGGAGATTGCCGGCGGCGTCCATGATCCGCGCATTGACCTTGCCGTAGCGAACGATGATCGCGACCGGGTCACGACGTGTGCAGAGCGCGACGATGTCGTCTTCGGTCGGCTGCTTGCCGGCAAACACCACATCGAAGGGAGACAGCATGTCGAGCGCCTCGGGCGCGAGATCGGCGGCCGTGACCAGGACCACGGGTTTGTTCATGACGGCTTGCATCACAGCGCCTCTCCTTCTGCCAGCATGCCAGCGGCACGCAGTTCCTTCTCGATCCACGTCGGGCGCAGTTCACCCTTCGCGATGCCGGCGAGGCGGGCGGTTTCGCTTGCCAGCTTTTTCGCGGCGAGATCGACGACGCGGGCGACGTCGCCGCGCGGAATCACGACTACGCCGTCCGCATCGCCGACGATCAGATCGCCCGGGTTGACCGCGGCGCCGCCGACCGAGATCGGGAAATTGAGGCGGCCGGCAACGCTTTTGGTCGGGCCGCAGGGGTTCGTGCCGACCGAGAACACCGGAAAGTCCCACGTCGCCAGTTCGTGCGAATCACGCACCGCGGCGTCGATGACGAAACCCGCCAGGCCACTCGCCTTTGCCTGCGACGCCATGATTTCGCCAATCAGCGCGCAGCTCTGGTCGCCCTTGCCATCGACCACGATGACGTCTCCGGGCTGAGCGATCGCGAGCGCGGCATGGATCGCGAGGTTGTCGCCGGGACGCACCTCGACCGTGATGGCCGACCCCGCCACCTTCATCGTCGGCGACAGTGCCCTGACCCGGCCATTGATCGTGCCGCGACGGCCGGCGACGTCGGCCAGGATCGCTGCCTGAAACTTGCCCGCCGCTGTCACGAGATCGGGCGACACGCGTTCGATGTGGCGATTGATGGAAATGTGTCCGGTAGGAAGCGCGCTCATAAAGAATCCTTCGCTGAAAGTTGTACGATGTACAACATAGGTGTACATGATGAAATGACTATAGCGTCGATGATTCAAAATGAGCCATTCAGGTTTACCCCTTTACACCATGAAACGTCGTTGTACGATGTACAATCTTGAATCGCCACGATCGGGGGAGTTCGGAGCAATGGGAAACGATGGAGTTGCCGCGGTCGAGAAAGCGCTGTCGCTGCTCGACTGTTTCAGGCCGGGGAAGGAAAAGCTCGCGCTGGCCGCGCTTGCGCAGGCCTCGGGCATGCACAAGACAACCGTGTACCGGTTGATGAATTCACTGGAACGAATGGGCTACGTGGTACGAGCCGAGTCGGGCGAATATGCCCTCGGCGCGCGACTGCTGTACCTAGGCAAGCTCTACGAGCAATCGTTCCATCTTTCGACGATCGTCGAACCGGCGTTGCACGCGCTTGCGGCGCAGACACGCGAAAGCGCGTCCTACTATGTGCTCGACAACGGGCAACGGCTTTGTCTTTTTCGTGCCGAACCCTCCGAGGGGCTGCGTGAAACCCGGCTTCCGGGCACCGCGCTGCCGCTGGACGACACCGCGATCAGCCATGTGATCCGCTTCTGGGGCGTCGGCGAGCCGATCTACGACACGCTGCCGCCGTTTCCGTGGTTCACGTCAGGCGCTCGCGATACGCACACCGCCGGGTTTGCGACGCCCGTGTTCGGTGCCGGCGATCGCTTCATGGCGGCGCTCGCCTTGTCCGGTCCCGCGTCGCGTCTGAGCGCGGCGCACGAAACCGGCGAATTGATCGAGCCGCAATTGCGCGCGGCATCGGATCTGTCCAGGAAGCTTGGGGCGAGCCTGGCCTTCTGCGAGCAGATGTACGCTCGCGGCTGAAATCATTTCGATGCGGGCCGGCGGCGTGGCGTGAGTTTCGTCCTCGGCACGACCGCGCCCAACTGCGTACTGGCGATCGACGCTTCCGCATGGAGCGTCGATCGCAATCCACGATCGTCCACATCGAAATCGCCGATGACGCCCGACAGCGTGAGCACGCCCACGAAGCCATTGCCGGCGCCGAACAGCGGCATCGACATCGAGGCCAGCAGCGGGTCGCCTACGCCTGCCGATACGCTCACGTTGTCCAGGCCGTTCTCTCCCAGCGCCGCAGTCGTGAGTGTGCCGAAGCGCTTGAATGCCTGCCCCGAGGCGGTTTTGTCGATCGGGCGCCGGGTGCCTGCCCGGATCGCCACGCGCACGACGCGATCGGGCTCGGCGCGTACGAGGCACACACGCGAGTTGCCGTCGCGTACGTAGACCGACGCGCTATGTCTGGTCTTTCGCATCAGCCGATCGACGATGGGCGCCAGCGTGTCGACCAGATCGATGCCACCATCGAATGCCTTGCCGAGCTGCGATGCCTTGATGCCGAGTCGGTAGGCGCCGCTCGTCTCTTTGTGGACGAAGCCCCTGGCCTCCAGCGACAGCATGTAGCGCAGGATCACGCTCTTGAACAGACCGGTTCGCGCTTCGAGCTCGCCGAGCGAGCGCGTGCCCGGTTGGCCCAGGAAGGCTTCGAGTAGTCGCAGCGTCCGGTCGACGGCGGCTACCGAACGATCAACGGGTTCGTCTTCGTGTTTCATGCGAGCGGTCCATTATCGGTGGCGCCGTCTTTCAACAACATGTGCGGACCGAGCTCATCGAGGGCGTTGAGGCCGAGCAGTCCGAGGTTGCGCTGCACTTCGGCGCGAAGTATGGCAATGGCGTGATCGACGCCGGCTTCTCCGGCGACCGCCGCCGCGTAGTTGAAGGGGCGTCCGACGAATACGAAATCAGCACCCAGCGCGAGCGCCTTCAGCACGTCGGTGCCGCGCCGGATGCCGCCGTCGATCATGACCGGAATGCGTCCCCTGACCGCCGCCGCGATTTCCGGCAGCACCCGCAGCGGCGCCACGGCCCCGTCGAGTTGGCGCCCGCCGTGGTTCGATACGATGACGCCGTCCACGCCGCGATCGCTCGCCATGCTCGCATCGTCGGCGGCAAGCAGCCCCTTGATGATCAGCCTGCCTTTCCACTGCCGCCGAATCTGCTCGACATGTTCCCAGTTCAGATGATCTTTCGCACCGAAATCGCGTGCCACGCGGCGCGAGAAGATCGGAGCACCGCGCGTCGCATAAGAGTTTTCGAAATGCGGCATGCCGTGCCTGGCCAGCGTCTTCAGCGCCGTGCCAAACAACCAGCGCGGATGCGTGAGGCCATCCATGGCAAGACGCAGGCTCGGCTTGAGCGGTGTCGAGAACCCGGCGCGAACGTTGTTCTCGCGATTCGCGAGCACGGCGGTATCGACCGTCAATACCAGCGTTTCGTAGCCTGCGCGCTCGACTCGCTCGACGAGGGCATGGATCTTGTCGGGTTCTCCAGGCAGATATGCCTGGAACCAGGTCCGTGGCGCGGCGTGTGCCACCGTTTCCAGGGGAATGAGCGACGAGCCGCTCATGATCATCGGGATATCGGCGCGTCGGGCTGCCTGCGCCAGGACGAGATCGCCGCGATAGGCGGACAGTGCCGAGATGCCCATCGGTGCGATGCCGAACGGCGCCGACCAGGTGTGGCCGAACAATGTCATCGAATGTGAACGCTTGGATACGTCGCGCAACACACGCGTGATGAACCGGTACTCGGCATACGCGCGTTGGTTGTCGTCGAGCGATGCGTTGCGCTCGGCGCCGCCGGAGATATAGCCAAATAGGGGGCGGGGGAGATGCCGTTTGGCTGCAAGCTCGAAGTCGTCGAGCGACAGATACCTCGTCAGCGCCTTGTGCGGTTGCCGGGCGGGTGTTCGATTCACGGTGGTCATGCAAGAATCATAACGGCATTATGATTCTTGCATGTCATGGGGTAACTACCAGGATGAGGGGCGGAGTGCGCGAGTTGCAGCGAAGCCACGGTACCGGTGCCGCAGTGTTATTTCCTCCGCTCGCTTTGTTCCACCTCCCTTGGCGTCACCCCTAGCATGTGCTTCATCCAGTGCGCCACATGGCTCGCATGCGCGCAGCCGCAATCGAGCGCGATCTGGCTGACCGGCAGTCGAGTAGCCGCTTCGCGCGTTCGACGCGCTTCTCCACCACAAACTGATGCACCGGCGTCCCGAACGTCCGCCGGAACAGCAACTTGACTCGGCCAGCTCAACGACTTCAACGTACTGGTGAATGAGCTTGCGATTGGGCGCCGTGTCCTGCAGCAAATACATCACCCGGTCGTACTGGACGGTCAGCGCATTCGTGACCTTGCGCGGTACCCGGTAGGCCAGAATCTGCCGCAGATCCTCGTCATCGCGTACCGGCCGATGTGCGTTGTGATCGCCCGCCGGCGGCTTGGCAAAACGTCGGTTGAAGTCGGCGATGGAGGAGGGCGCATAAGCATTGGCGGCCTCCCATGTGCTGATCTCGCGCAGCCGTAGCTCCTTCACGAGCCGGTCCTGCAGCGTCAGGTTGGCTCGCTCGACACGCATCTTGGCCTGGCGCGTGTTGGCGCAAAATGCCTCGATGTCGAGCTGGTACAGCGCGCGCCCAAACTGCGTTACGCCTTTGCCGGCTGTCGCAGAACGGTTCTTCACGTAGAACACGCTGGCCTTGTCGCTGTAGAGCGCAACCGGCTTGCCATGGGCGCCCAGATATTTGTCGACAGCCTCAAAGTAGCTGATGGTCGATTCCGTCGCCGTTAAATTCAGCGCCATCAGACGGCTGGTCGCATCGTCAATGAACACCAGTAACGTGCAGGCCGCTGCCCGATACTCGAACCAGCGATGGTTGCTGCCATCGATCTGGATCAACTCGCCATCCGTGACACTCGTGAAGCTTCTCGCGCGCCAGGGTCGGGCCGAAATCGGCGTAGCGCTCGCGGATGATCGCGATCGATGACCTTGACGCGTTGCAGTTCGTTCATGCTGACCGGGCTTTTGCATGGCAGGCTCTACCGTGTTGCGCCTCGACAGCATGCGCCTGCGGTGGCTCCGAACCGGGCATTTCTAACTGGCCCAAACCGGACATGACTAAATAGCCACAACACATAATGTCAAAGCCAGATCCAGATGTCCGCTGTCCAGCCAAGTTCAGATGTCCGCTCTTGCGGGGTTAGAAATCTCTATCTCGGGGTTTCAACTCACGCAGTGTCGAAGGATGGCGCCTTAACGGGCAGGGCGCTTACGCCTGTTCCACTGTCGCTTGCGGACCGCCGGCCAGGTTTGCGCGGTGGCGCGGTCTTGCGTTGCGAGAGTTCCACGACTACGTGCTCGACATCGGCCTGCGTGAACTCGCGCTGTTTCTTTGTACCGGGTGGACGCCCGGGCTTGCGCACTTCGATGCCCTGGTTCGTGCGCGATGGCGAGCCCGAGATGCGCCGGTTGTCACGCTGCGCCTGCAGCGCCTGCGCGACCTGTAGCGCGTGAGCCAGGCGCTTGTGCTCGACCACCGCGCCCTGATCGATTTCCGCGAGCCGGTCATACTGCCGGCAGGGCAATGTCTGGCCATCCGCCCGGATCTCGATGCGCCCGTCCGGGTACTCCCAGACGTCGATATACCGGTGGATGAGTTTGCGGTTCGCCGGCGTGTCGTCGAGCAGGTACAGCACACGGTCGTACTGCACCGTCAGCGACTTCGTCACGCGCCGCAGTTCGCGCCACGTCAGCAGCAGATCCAGATCCTCATCGTCACGCAACGGACGGTGCGCGTCGAACGTGCTTCTCGGCGGCTTCGCAAAGCGCGCGTTATAGGCCGCGATGTAGCAGGGCGCGTACGCGTTGGCGTCGGCGACCGTGCTGATACCCTTCAGACGCAACTCCTTGACGAGCCGGTCCTGCAGCGTCAGGTGCGCGCGCTCCACGCGTCCCTTCGCGGAACTTGAGTTCGCGCAGAACGTGTCGATGTTCAGCTCGTACATCGCCCGGCCAAAGTGCGTCACACTGTTGCCCGTCTTGCCGGCCGACGTGCTGCGAAACACACTGGCCTTGTCGCTGTAGAACGCGCCCGGTTTGCCGTGAAGCTCGATGTACGCGCGCGTCGCCTCAAAGTAGCTGAACGTCGATTCGCTCACCGTGAAGTGCAGATGCATCAGCCGGCTCGTCGCGTCGTCGACGTACACCAGCAGCGTGCATTGCGGTGCGCGCTGCTCGAACCACGCATGCTCGCTGCCGTCGATCTGGATCAGTTCGCCCAGGCACGCGCGCCGCGCTCGCGGCTGGTAGACCTTCGGCGGACGCTGGCGGCGCGGCACCCACAGGCCGGCGGCCGTCATGAGCCCACGCACCGTTTCCTTCGCCAGGCGAATGCCATGACACTCATACAGCTTCTCGCAGGCCAGCGTCGGCCCGAAATCTGCGTAGCGCTCACGGATGATCGAGATTGCACGGTCGGCCGTCACGGCATCCAGACGGTTGTTGCTGGGCTTTGATCGACGACCCGACACGAGACCCGGCGCACCCAGATCACGCAGCCTGCCGACCAGTCTGCGGATCTGCCGCGTCGTCAGCCCGAGCCGTTCCGCGGCGCGCCACGGCTTGAGCATGCCGTCCGCCACGTCCTGAATGACCTTGAACCTGTCCAGCTCGCGCATCGTCATCGTGATCCGTTCCGTTGCAGCCATCGCAGCCTCCAGCGCTGGATTCCCAGCGGCCGGTCAGCTTACGATGGGTCGAAAAGCGGACATTTGAACTTAGCCAGAAGCGGACATTACAACTTAGCCGCTACACATAAATTGTCGATAATTTACCTTATGTCAAATGACATATACACCTTGGCATCCCCCTCCGCTCACGAGCCCAACCTCAAGCCCTCGACTGTCAGCATTCGAGCGGCGCGCCGTTCGCGTCCGGCTTTATCGTCAGGGTGCCGTACCTGACGATCACCGGCACACCGCTGTTTACGCGGTGCGAGACGGCACCGGGAATCATGTCGACCAGCCGATCTTCGAACGGTTGAAACATCGCGTCGAGCATCGTCTGCGTGCGTCGACGGCGCGCCGCGGATTGCGCCGGCAGTTCGATCCCGGCCTGCTGGAGCAATCGGCCTTGATCGCGCTCGGCCGCCCGGCCGGGCTTCTCGCTTGACGAGGTCGCGCGGATGATCGCACCTGAGGCACGGCCGCGCATCGATCGCCGGATGCTCGCGGCGAAGGCCGGCGAGCTGGACGCGACGATCCGCAAGCCGATCGTCACGCGCGACGGGTTGAGACATGCTGCGGCCTGCCCCGCACCCAGCCACATGGAATGCTCCACGTTCCGCCGCATCCTTCGAGCCGTCGCGTCCCGAGGGATCGGCACGCCAGGCAAGGCGATCCGGAAGTAAGCGTCGGGCGGCCCTGAGCCGGCGTTCGCCGGTGACCCGTGCGGGCACGCGGCGTCACGCTGCATGCGGCGCATGCGGGCGCGATCGCCGCCTCGCGCGGCGCCGATCGCACCCCGCCCCGCTCAGGTCGCCGACAGCACCGGCAGCGCCGCCGCATGTTTCGACGGCCTCGACGTCACGGCATCGACACGGCGCGTGTCGCCGTCGAGCCGGAACGCGGCCACGGTGCCGGTCAGCGCGTCGGCCTGGTTGCGCAGCGCCTGGGCGGCGGCCGCGCTTTCCTCGACCAGTGCCGCGTTTTCCTGCGTGACCTGGTCCATCTGCGTGATGGCGTGGTTGATCTGCTCGATGCCGTCGCTCTGCTCCCGGCTCGACGCGCTCATCTCGTTGACGATCGACGACACCGCCGTGATGCTCTTGACGACCTGCCGGATCGTCTCGCCGGCCTGCTCGACGATGCCGGTGCCCAAGCCGACGTGGCTCACCGAATCGTCGATCAGCGTCTTGATTTCCTTGGCCGCCACCGCGCTGCGCTGCGCGAGGCTGCGCACCTCGCCCGCCACCACCGCGAAGCCGCGCCCGTTCTCGCCGGCGCGCGCCGCTTCCACGGCCGCGTTCAGCGCGAGGATGTTGGTCTGGAACGCGATGCCCTCGATCACGCTGATGATCTCCACCACCTTGCGCGACGAGGCATCGATCGCGTTCATCGTGTCCACCACGCGGTCCACCGCCTCGCCGCCCTTCACGGCCACCGCCGACGCCTCGCCGGCGATCTGGTTGGCCTGCTGCGCGTTGCTGGCGTTGTGCTTGACGGTGGAGGTGAGCTGTTCCATCGCGGCGGCGGTTTGTTCCAGCGCGCTCGCCTGCTGCTCGGTGCGCGTGGACAGATCCATGTTGCCGCTCGCGACTTCCTGCGAGGCCAGCGTGATGGCGTGGGTGCCGCCGCGCACGTTGCCGACGATGGTGTTGAGGCTCTCGGTCATCCTGCCGAGCGCGGCCAGCAGGCGCGAGACCTCGTCGCGGCCGGTCACGTCGAGCCGGTGCGTGAGGTCGCCGCTCGCCACGGCCTCGGCCAGCGCCACCGCGCCGTTGATCGGCCGCGTGATGCTGCGCGTGATGAACCAGCCGGTCAGCACCGACGCCAGCACCGCGCTGAGCGCGAGAATCGCCATCTGCAGCTTGGCCCATCGGCCCTCGGCCGTGGCCTCGGCGACGTCGTTGTTCATCTGGCCGGCCTGGAAGTCCACCATCTTGTCGACCAGCGCGAAATACACGTCCTGCAGGTGCGCGATATCGCCGAGGTAGAGGTCGCGTGCCTCCTCCTGCCTGCCCGCCGCCACCATCGCGAGGAAGGTCTTGACGGCGTTGCCGTAGTCGGTACGCGCCTGGAGCTGGCTCCTGAACAGCGCCCGGCTCTGGTCGTCGGTCAGCTGCTTTTCGAATTGCGTATAGGTATCGGCGTTGAACTTGCGGATGACGGCGTAGTCGTCCGTGTATTTTTTTGTCTGATCCGGGGTGGAAGCCAGCAGCAGGTTGCTGAGAATGATATTGGCTTTCAGGCTGGTGGTCTTGATCAGCGTGCTCGTCGAAATCAGCGAATAACGCTGGTTGACGATGCCGTTCATTCGATTGAGACTGGATTCGATATGGCGAATGCCGAGCAGCGTGGTGCCGATCAGCAACAGGACGATGATCGCGAAGGCCGCACTCAGGCGAACCCCGATTCTCAGGTTTGAAATGGTCATGATGTGCCTATCCTTTTCAAGGATGCTTTTTACTAGTGCTTTCCTTTTCCCGAAGCCGGATCATGACGGCCGATTCGGCGGGTGCGCGATCGCGGCCGTCGTGGCAAGAACGCGGCGACCGCCGGCGGGAAAACTGCAGGCCCCGTAGCACTATCTCTCAGGCGTGTTTACGGCATCACTTCTTCTCAATTGAATTTTTTTGATAAGGGCAATTACCTAGCGGCGACGGAGTGATCACGGACCGGAGCATTTTGATGTATGTCCGGGTATTCATTCGCCGGATGCGTTCATTCAGCGCATTAATTCTTCATTTTGAAACGGCGCGTTGATTTGATCTGACACGTCATGCCGGAAAACAGCGGCGCGGCCGGCATGGCGCGATCCACTCGCCCGTGCCGGCCGCACCGCCGCGCCGTCAGAACGCGTAGCGCGCCCGCGCGTAATAGAAGCCGCCGTTCGCGCCGATGGTGGCGGCGGCGCTGTCGTAGCGGATGCCTTCGAGTTGCGCCTCGTAGGGCAGCTCGGACGGTTTCGCGTCGAACAGGTTGATCGCGCCGATCGCGATCTGGAAGCGCGGGGTCACGTCGTAGCGCACCTCGAGGTCGGTGGTGTATTTCGCGGCGTTGCGGAACCGCACGAACTGCGTGGTCGAGAACGCGTTCGGGCCGACGATGTAGGTTTCCTCGCTGGTGGTCGGGCCGAAGCGCGTCTCGTGCAGGCTCACCGCCCATTTGTCGAGATGCCAGGTGCCGCCGAGGATGATGCGGTTCTTCGGCGTCGAGGTGGTCAGCCAGGCGATCTGCTGCGCGTTCAGTTGCGGCGAGCCGTTCGGGTTGGTGCCGGTGCGCGTGACCGAGGTGGTGTTGAGGTTCACGCCCAGTTCCCAGTCCACGCGCCCGTACTGGCCGAAACGCGTCTGGTAGGTGCCCGTCAGGTCGAGGCCGCGCGTGCGCGTGTCGGCGCCGTTGGTGAAGTAGCTCGCCGACACGGCCGAGGCCGGCACCGAGCCCGACACCGACAGCCCGGCCGCCTGCAGCGCGGCGAGCGCGGCCGCGCCCGAGGCCGTGCCGCCCTCCACGATGCGGTTGCGGATGTCGATCTGGTAGGCGTCGATCGCCAGGTTCAGGTCGCGCGCGGGGGTGAGCACGAGGCCGAGGTTGAGGTTGGTCGACTTCTCCGATTTCAGCGGCTGCGCCCCGATCAGCCGCGCGGCCGACGAGTTCGCGGCCAGCAGCCCGCTGGCCGAGGCCGGCGAGGTGTTGACGTTGGTGTAGTTCTCCTCGGCCAGCGACGGCGCGCGAAAGCCGCTGCTGATGCTGCCGCGCAGCGCGATGGCCGGCGACAGCTCGTAGCGCGTCGCGAACTTGCCGTTCGCGGTGTCGCCCACGTCGCTGTAGTGTTCGAAGCGGCCCGCCACGTCGATCTTCCAGCGCGGCGTGATGCGCGTGGCCAGATCGACGTAGGTGCCGAGCACGTCGCGCGAGGCGCGGCTCGCGCTGACCGGCGCGAGCCCCGGCAGCGCCTGCGCGCCGCCGAGGATGGACGACGCGTCGTCGCCCGGCGCCACGCTGTAGGTCTCGTGGCGCTGCTCCACGCCGAACGACACGGTGAGCGGCGCCGCCAGCAGCGGCAGGTGGAACGCGCGCGACAGGTCGAGGTTGTTGGTCAGCTGGGTCGAACTCAGCGTCGAGAGATGGAAGCGGGTCGGCGTGTCGCCGCTCGCGGCATAGAGCCCGGTGTTGGCCGAATCGAGCAGGCCGAACGACGAATGATCGCCGCCGTAGGTCGAGCTGAGATCCCAGGTGAAGCCGAACAGGTTCTCGCCCTTCAGGCCGGCCGTCACCGAGAAATCGTTTTCGCTGACCGCTTCCACCGGCACGAAGCCGTTCGGGAACACGGCGGGCAGCACCGAGGGCGGCCGGTAGTTCTGGTAGGCCTCGCCCCTGCGGTGCGCGAAGGTGCCGAAGCCGTAGAGCTGGACCTCGTCGGTCAGGTAGTAGCCGGCGTTGAAGCCCACCGTCGTGCGCGTGCTGGCCGGATCGCCCTCGATCGGGTTCGGGTAGCCCTGGCCCGGCGCGAGGCTGCCGAAGTAGTCGTCGGTGCCGGTGCGCACCGTGTGGTTTTGCCGAGCGAATCCGGCGCCGAGGTCGAGAAAGCCGCGGCCGCCCAGATTGAAGCCGATCACGGCCGATTCGTCGTTGCGAAAGCCGTCGCCCGCGTAGGTCTTGCCGTTGGTCGATTCGAGGCTGCCGCCGTGCGTGCCGCGCTTCAGGATGATGTTGATCACGCCTGCGATCGCATCCGAGCCGTACTGCGCGGCCGCGCCGTCGCGCAGGATCTCGATGTGATCGATCAGCGCGACCGGGATCGTCGAGATGTCCACGCCCGTCGCGCCCTGGTTCAGGCCGCCGTCGAGCGAGATGTTGGCCGTGGTGTGGCGGCGCTTGCCGTTCACGAGCACCAGCACGTGGTCGGGCGTGAGCCCGTGCATCGACAGCACGTCGCTCAGCACGGCCGTGTCGCCCGCATACGATTCGCGCGTGATCGACGGCGAGAGCCGCACCAGCGCGTCGCGCAGGTTCGCCGCGCCGGTCTGCTGCAGTTGCGCCGCGCCGATCACGTCCACCGGCGTCAGGCTCTGGCTGGCGCGCGTCTGCGTGCGTGAGCCGGTCACCACCACCGCGTCCTGATGCACGGTGGCCGTAGCCGACTGCGCCGGGCCGGCCGGCGCCGCCGCGGCGGGCGGCTGCCCCGCGGCTGCCGTGCTCGCCGGATCGGGCATCTCGGCGCCTTGCGCCCAGGCCGTGCCGCAAGCCAGCATCAGCGCCGCCGCCGCGCCGCGCGGCGCCCGCTTGGCGAGCCCGTCGATCGGCGCGTCGGCGCGCCGTGCCATGTATGACCGCATCGAATCTCCAGTGTGGGAACCGTGATGAACCGCGAGACGGGAACGATCGACGAACACCGGCCGCATCACCGTCGTGGCAATGCCGATTCGGATTCCTGATTGAATGGGTGACTCGCAGGGCGGGCCGTCGGTCGCTTCTCGCGCGCCTCGCACGATACGGGTCGTATCGGTCGAGGGACGGCACCCAAGATAGCAGCGCGCGTGGTCCGCACGAACCAAGCATTCGGCACAACGATATGCGCGCGCGCCCCGCCGCCCTCCGCGACACCGGCAGCGCGAGGGCTCGTGCCGCGGTGCTCGCTGCCGCGGGTTGCGTCGCGGTGTTCGGGCGTCGCGTGGCGACGCCCGATCAGGGGAAAGCGCGCCGCGCCGGACGGCGGCGGCGCCCGACGCCTCCGTCGAAGCAAAGGAGAACGCGGCGGCCGGCGTCGCGCGGCCGGATCGGCACCGACAGGATGACTGCCGCGAGCAGAACGGCCGGTGCCGCCGGCCTTTCCGTCATGCGATGCCGGGCGCCTAGCGCGGCGCGGCGGTCTGCGCCAGCAGCTCGCTCAGGTACGGCTTCCACGCTTCCGGATGGGCGAGCGTCTGGTGGCCATACGCGTTCGGCCCTTCCGGAATCTCGACGAAGCGCCCGCCCGGCACCTTCGGCACGAGCCGCTGCATCACGCCGAGGTCGGCCGCGTTGATCAGGTCGTCCTGGAAATTCACGGCGAACAGCTTCGCGCGAATCTTGCCGAGCCGCGGCTCGGGATCGTAGTCCGACGAGGAGCGGAACCAGTACAGCACGTCGTTGGCGTCGTATTTCGCGTACTGCGCCACGGTCGTGTCGTAGAGCTTCGTCGCGGCCTCGCGGTCCGGCGCGGCGAGCTGCAGCTGATGCGGGTTCTGCGTGATGATCGTGAAGATCGGCATCACGCGCGTCCATTGCGTCGGCGAGGCCGCGTAGTCGCCGTGCTGCCAGCCCGGATCGTGCTCGATCGCGCCGATCACCATCTGCCGCCACAGCCAGTTGCGCCCGGCCATCGCGATCGGCTGCGAGGCGATCGGCATCAGCGCGTCCATCATCGCCGGATGCTGCTCGCCCCAGAGCCAGGTCTGCATGCCGCCCATCGAGGTGCCGAGCACGAGCCGCAGATGGTCGACCTCGAGCCCCTCGGTGACGAGCCGGAACTGCGCCTGCACCATGTCGTTGTAGCCGTACTGCGGAAAGCGCGTGCGCAGGCCGTCGCTGGGCTTGGCGGAGCCGCCGCGCCCGAGGCCGTCGGGCACGATCACGAAATACTTCTCCGCGTCGAGCGGCGCGCCCGGCGCGAACAGTTCCTCGCGCGAGTGCGGGGTGAGGAACTGCGCGCCGGTGCCGGTCGTGCCGTGCAGCAGCAGCACGGCGTTCGTGACGTGACCGGCCGCGTCGCGCCGGATCCGCCCGAGCGTGACATAGTGCAGCTTCAGCTCGGGCAGCACCGTGCCGTCGGCGAAGCGGAAATCTTTCGCGACGTAGTCGCCGGCCGTCTCCGGCGCCGGCCCGGCCGGCGTCTGCGCGTGGCCGAGCGTCCCCAGCATCGCCGTGGCGCAACCCAACACAATCCTTTTCATGGCTTTCCCTGTCCTTGCGAGTTCGGAAATGCGCCGGCGCGAATGGCCCGCCAGCGGCACGCCGGCGGCACGTGTGCCGGCCGGCGACGCCCGTCAATGTAGCCGCGGCGCGCGGCGCGCGTCTGGACAAAACGGGGGTATTCCTGCACGGATTTGCGTTTCAGGGATCGGGCGGCGGCTTGGGCGCCTACAGCAGCTCGGAGATCTCGATCAGGTTCAGGTCGGGATCGCGCACGTAGACCGAGCGAATCCGGCGCGTCGCGCCGGTTCGTTCGACCGGACCCTCGACGATCGGCCAGGCGGCGCGTTCGAGATGGGTGATCACGGCGTCGAGCGGCACCGACGCGATGAAGCACAGATCGAGCGCGCCCGGCACCGGCAGGTGCGCCTTCGGCTCGAACTCGGCGCCGCGCACATGCAGGTTGATCTTCTGGTTGCCGAAACGGAACGCGAGCCGCCCTGCGCCGAACGTTTCCAGCTGCATGCCGAGCACCTCCACGTAGAAGTGCCGCGTCGCCTCGGGATCGACGCAGGTCAGCACGAGGTGGTCGAGATGATCGATCAGCGACATGGCGCGGCCTCCCGGGTGACGAGGCTTGCCAAGGGCCGGCTCGGGGCCGGCCATCGGCGGCGGGGCGAAAGCTTGCGGGACGGTGTCATGCGTGCGGCTCCATCGGGTTGAGGCGTCGAGCGGATCGTGCCGCATTTTCGGCGCGCCGATAAGCGCTGTTTTTCGCAAGTCGCCGTTTCGGCCGCCGCCAGCGCCCGCCGCTCAAGCCTCGTGATCGACGACCACGCATTCGGTGCCGGCCGCGCGCGCCGCCGCGTCGATCGCCTCGGGCAGCCGGGGCAGCGCGAACGTGGCGGCGTCGCAGGCGTCGGGCCGCAGCAGGCCGGCCGCGATCAGCGCCAGCACGCCGCGCCCGGCATCGCGCGCATGCATGAACTGGCCGAGGATCTCCCAGCCGTGGCGCATCACCTCGGTATAGGGCAGCGGCAGCGGCACGGCCATGCTGCCCATCAGCACCAGGCGGCCGCCCGTGTTCAGGCTGTGCAGCGCGGCCAGCGTCAGGTTCGGATCGGCCGCGTTGCCGACCATGTCGAATGCGAGCGATACGCCCGCGCCGCCCGCCGCCGCGCGCAATGCCGCCGCGTCGGCCGCGACCTCGCCGCTGGCCGCCACCGCCACGGCGCGCGCGCCGGCTTGCGCCACCACCCGCCCGAGCGCCGCCGCGTTGCGCCCGAACGCGATCACGCGCGCCGCGCCCAGCGCGAGCGCGAGCGGCACCGCCGCCGAACCGTAGGCGCCCGTCGCGGCCGACACCACCACGGTCTCGCCCGCGGCCAGCCGCCCTTTCAGCAGGCCGCCATAGGGCACCACGTAGCGCATCGCGGTCGCGAGGCGCCGTGCGTCGAGGTCGGGCAGCGCGTCGGCCGGCGTCAGCGCCGCCGCCGGCAGCAGCGCGTAGTCGGCCAGCGTGCCGTCGGGCCAGTCGTCCTGCATGCGCCGGCCGGCCTCGCCGCCGGCCGTCACGCCGATCAGCATCCGCGCCGGCTCGGCCACGTTCTCGCGCGCCACGCTATACGGCGAGATCATCACGCGCTGCCCGACCCGCAGGTGCCAGACGTCGCGTCCCACTTCGTGGACGATGGCCACGCCGTTGCCGCCCGGCACGAACGGCCGGGACGGCACCTGATAGCCGGGCAGCCGGCCGTCCACGTAGTCGCGCAGGTACGACATCAGCACCGAGGACTGCATGCGCACCACCACGGCGCCGGGCCGCGCGCGCGGGACGGGTCGATCGACGAGCGTCAGCGCGCCGCCGGGGCGCTCGAGCTGCCACGCTCGCATGAGGGTCGGCTGCATGAATGTCTCCTTCGAGAACGGTTCGGGGCACGGGGCACGACGCCCACGCCATGGATGAAGGATCTCGCATCGAAGCCGATGCTCATATAATCTTTTGCTCGATATTCCTATTCGATCGTACAGATATGGATGCATTGTCCGAGATGTTGTCGATGCTGCGCGTGTCGAGCGCGCTGTCGTCGCGTTTCGAGGGGCACGGTGCCTGGGCTTTCCGGTTTCCGAGCTATCGCCACGTCAAGTTCGGCTCGGTGCTGCGCGGGCAACTGTTCCTGTGGATGGACGGCGAATCGCGCCACCACCGCATGGAGGAAGGCGATTTCTACCTGCTGACCGACGGCGCGCCGTTCTGCTCGGCGAGCGATCCCGCGCTGGCGCCGGCGGACGGGGTGCGCTGCTACCGCGAGCATCGCGGCGCCGACGACGTGGTGCGTTACGTGAGCCCCGACCCCGGCCCCGGTTCGCTGCCGCTCGTGAGCCTGTCGAGCGGCCGCTTCACGTTCGAGAACGAGCTGTCGGCACTGCTGCTCGCGCATCTGCCGCCGCTGATCCATCTGCGCGCGGCCGACGTGGCCTCGCACGCGCTCGGCCACGTGCTCGCGCTGGTACACAGCGAGACCGAGACGGCGCGGCCGGGCGCCGACGTCGCGCGCGCGAGCCTCGCGACGCTGGTGCTGGTCCATGCGCTGCGCGCCTATCTGGCCACCAGCGACGCGCCGGCCGGCTGGCTCGGCGCGCTGGCCGACGCCCGCATCGGCCGCGCGCTGTCGCTGATGCATGCGTCGCCGGCCGAGCGCTGGACCGTCGACTCGCTGGCGGCGGCGGTGGGGATGTCGCGCACCGCGTTCGCGCAGCGCTTCCGCCGGCGCGTGGGCAGCGCACCGCTCGAATACCTGCAGGCCTGGCGCATGTCGCTGGCCATGACGGCGCTGTCCGGCTCGGACGAGTCGCTCGCGCGGATCGCCGAGCGCGTCGGCTACCTGTCGGATACCGCGTTCAGCATCGCGTTCAAGCGCAGCACCGGCGAGAGCCCGGGGCGCTTTCGCAGCGCGCGGCGCAAGGGCGTGGGGGAAGCGGCGCCGGCTTGAAGCGCCGCGGGGCGGAACGCGGCCGATCGCGCCGCGTCGCCCGCGGCTTCGCTGTCGCGCTTCAACGCTGCCTCGCGCCGGCCTCGCCTCGCCTCGCGGGCGGATCGGGAAAGCTAGATCGCGAAATCCACGCCCGTCATCCGCTCGCTCAACGTCCACAGGCGCCGTGCCGCCTCGCCGTCGATCGCCCACGGCAGCACGCCGTCGAGCGGCTGGTGGTCGGCCGGCACCGCCGCCGCGATGTCGTTGTCCTCGCAATACACGCCGCCCAGCCCCGCCAGCGCCGGGCTCGTCGCGCACCAGACGGTGGTGGCCGCGCCCTGCTGCGGGGTCTTGTAGCTCGCGCGCAGCGCCGCCGGGATCTCGCCGTTCGAATCGCGCCAGCCGACGCGCTGCATTTCCTCGAGCGGGATCGAACGCTGCAGGCCGGTCTCGATCCGGCCCGGATGCACGGCGAACGCGCGCACGCCATGCCCGCGCGCGCGGCGGTCGAGTTCCACCGCGAACAGCACGCCGGCCGTCTTCGATTGCGCATAGGCGGTCCACTTGTCGTAGTCGCGCCGCCGGAAGTCGGGATCGTCGAAATCGAAGGCGGCCCACCGATGCGCGCCCGACGACAGCACCACCACGCGCGCCGCCCCGGCCTGCCGCAGCGCGGGCCACAGTCGCGCGGTCAGCCGGAACGGGCCGAGATGGTTGGCGGCCAGCTGCGCCTCGTGGCCCTGCGCCGTGTAGTGCAGCGGCGTGGCCATGATGCCGGCGTTTTGGATCAGCAGCGGCAGCGGCTGCCCGCCGGCCAGGTATTGCGCGGCGAACGCATCGATCGAGTCCGCGTCGAACAGGTCGAGTTCGGCGATCGTGGTGCGCGGCAGGTCGCGCAGCGCCTCGCGCGCCTTCGCCAGCGTGCGCGCCGGCACGATCACCCGCGCGCCGGCCTCGGCCAGCGCACGCGTGGTCTCGAGGCCGATGCCGGAGTAGCCGCCGGTGACGATCGCGGTCGTGCCGTGCAGGTCGATGCCGGCGACGACCTCGCGGGCGGTGCGTGTCGCGTCGAAACCGGAGTGGATGGGCGTTTGCATGCTCGACACGGGAAGGCTCCTGAGGTAACGATGGCCCGGGCGGGCCGGAGCCTGCGATGATCGGGCAGCCGGCGCGGCTTTCCCATGCTGGTTCGTGCGCGATTCCTTGGCGATCGTCCGGCCTTGCCGGTCGCCGATGCCGGCGCCGGCCCCGGGTCGCCTCGGCTTGCGCGGCGCAACATGCGGGTATATGCTCGCGTGCATGAACACGCCTTGCCTCTGCACCGATCTGCGCCAGGCCACGCGCCGGCTGACCGAGTTGTACGATGCCGCGCTGGCATCGCTCGGCATCAACATCGCCCAGTATTTCCTGCTGCGGACCATCGGCGGGTATCAGCCGGTGAGCCTGACGGAGCTGGGCCGCCATGCCGAGCTGGATCGCTCGACGGTCGGGCGCAACGTGAAGGTGCTCGAGCGGATGGAACTGGTCGGCACCGGCCGCGAAGGCAGCGACCTGCGCGAGGCGCTGGTGTCGCTGACGCCCGCGGGCAAGGCACTGCTGCGCAAGGCCACGCCGGCGTGGGAACGCTGCCAGCAGGGTGTCGAGGCGCGGCTCGGCGCCGGCAACGTCGAGGCGCTGCGCACCGCGCTGGTGCGAATCGACGCGACGCTCTGATCCCGGCGCGACGGCGCGCGTGGCCGGCACGAGGTAGAACCGGGCGGCGAATGCCGTCGCAATGCGGGTACCTGCCCGCGAAACCCGAGGCCGGCGTGCGCGCCGCCGCCCTCGCCCCGAACATGGAGCGCACGACATGAACCCTCGACGGCCCGGCATCGCGGCGGTTCGACGTGGCCGCCCGACACCGGGTATCACCCGGCCCGGCCTGCCCCGCCAGCGTCGCGACAGCCGCCGCGTCCGCGCGGCCGCGGCTCATGCCCCGGCACCATCGCACCATCCCGTTTCCCGCGCCGCGACCGGCGCCGTGCCGCGAGCGGGCCACCGCCCGCCCGGCGCCGCCTCGCGCCCCCTGCCCTCATCGCATCCGACTCCGGAGGTTTCATCATGACGACTCGCGACATCGTACTTGCCCACCCCGTGCGAACGGCCATCGGCACCTACAACGGCACGCTCAAGAGCGTCCCCGCCACCGAGCTCGGCGGCGTGGCGATCCGCGAAACGCTGCGGCGCGGCGGGCTCGACGCCGCCGAAATCGGCGCGGTGATCATGGGCAACGTGGTGCAGGCCGGCAACCGCATGAACCCGGCGCGCCAGGCCTCGATCGGCGGCGGCCTGCCGGTGGAAGTTCCCGCGCTGACGGTCAATCGCGTCTGCGGATCGGGCGCCCAGGCCATCGTCAACGCGGCCATGGAAATCGCCTACGGCCTGCACGACGTGGCGATCGCCGGCGGCATGGAAAACATGGACCGCGCGCCCTACCTGCTCGATGGCGGTCGCTGGGGCTACCGGATGGGCGACGCGAAGGTGGTCGACAGCATGCTCGGCGACGGCCTGCTCGACGCGTTCTCGGGCGAGCATTCGGGCTGGCACACCGAGGATCTGGTCGCGCGCATGGGCCTCACTCGCGCCGAGCAGGACAAGTTCGCCGCGCGCTCGCAGCAGCGCTTCGCGGCGGCGCAGGAAGCCGGCCGCTTCAAGGACGAGATCGTTGCCGTGGAGATCGAGGGACGCAAGGGCGTGCAGCGCTTCGACACCGACGAGGCGCCGCGCCCGGAAACCACCGAGGCCGTGCTCGCGAAGCTGAAGCCGGCATTCCGCCCCGAGGGCACCATCACGGCCGGCAATGCGCCGGGCCTGAACAGCGGCGCGGCGGCGATGATCGTGGCCGAGCGCGGCTTCGCCGAGGCACGCGGGCTCGCGCCGCTCGGCCGGCTGGCCGGGTTCGGCGTGGCCGCCGTGGAGCCCGGGATGTTCGGCATCGGCCCGGTGCCGGCCGTGCGCAAGGCGCTGGCGCTGGCGGGCTGGTCGCTCGGCGACGTCGGGCGCGTCGAGATCAACGAGGCGTTCGCGGCCGTGCCGATCGCCGTGGCGCGCGAGCTGGGCCTGTCGCTCGATATCGTGAACGTCGAGGGCGGCGCGATCGCGCACGGCCATCCGATCGGCGCCACCGGCGCGATCCTCGTCACGCGCCTGCTGCACGCGATGCGTCGCGACGGCATCGCGCGCGGGATCGTGACGCTCTGCATTGGCGGCGGGCAAGGGATCGCGCTGGCGCTGGAAGCGCTGTAAGCGTCATCGCGGGCGGAGGCTCGGGCAAAGGCTCGGGCGGCCTGAGCGGCGCTGCGGCCCGTGAATTTCGAGGCGGCCGGCCGGCGGTAGTACCATGCCGGCTGCCTTGCCCGCGAGCCTTGTCTTTCCGTCGTCGCGCCGGCCTTGCAGAGGCCATGCAGGGGGCGCTTCAGAATCCGGACAATAAAGCACGTTAAGCCGCGACGCCCCGTGGCCATTGGCTTTGGGGTTAGCGTGCGGTGAAAGCGTTGTTCATTTGCCGCGCCCGCTCGATATCGTCGCCATGCAGGTACATCGAAGTCGTGGCGATCGACGCGTGGCGCAGGTTGTCGCGCACCGCGATGAGTTCCGCTCCGCGCGCGAGGGCGTGACTTGCATGGCTATGGCGCATCCCGTGGGGGCTTGCACGGCGCAGTTTTCAGCGACGGCGGGGTGGTCAGACTGGATCACGTCGGCAGCCTGCCCGAAGAAGCGCCGCATGATGTGCCACAGACGCCTGCCGACGATACCCGCATCACCGTCCTCGCCAAGACTCGCAACCAGCGGTGTTCTTGGCACCCAGCGTTGCGGGGTAACCGTTAACCGCCGCTGAACCAGGTACTGGTCCAGCGCGCTGCGGGCCAGCGACGGCAGCGCGACTCGCGCGCGCTTGCCGCCTTTGCCGGTCACGTCCAGCCAGTGATCGCCCCATTCATCGCCCTGCACGTCGCCCAAGGTCGCGCCGACCAGTCCACTGGCACGCAATCCCGTCGCATACCCGAAATCCAACAGGAAGCGCAGTCGCTGCGGGTGCCGATGAACTAGCGGAGATCAATCAGGACGGAAAGCCATACCCGCCTGAGATGTACGACACCAAAACCATCAAGCTGGACTGGGTGCTCAAGTTCGCTCGCGCCAAGGAAAAATTCGACTATCTGGTCAATGAGGCTATTCGTTCGCCGGTGGCCAAGGAGGTGCTTGAAAGGAAACTTGTGCCCTACAAGGATAGCGTGACCCTACTGGACTGCGCAGATATTTGCGGCAACGACACCGCCAGCCTGCATCATCACTTCCAGTTTCAACTTGCAGCCGTTGATGGCTCATTCGGGCAGAAAATCAACGTATTCCTGCACGATCTGGAGCGCAGAGGTGCGCCGGATGACCTCACCGGCGCGCTCGGCTCATTCAATTTCTACGCGGCCCTCGGGCACGCCCGCTTTCACTGGGATGTAGAGTCACGGCGAACGAGAGCCGAGGTGAAGGGGATCTGGGTGTATGTGAAAGATAACTACACATTCACCGACAGGCAAGGCGATCGCTCGCAGTATCTGGGACACTGGAGCAGCGATGGCGTGATCGTCATCCCGCTCGACGCGGTTGCGGCGACCTCTCCTTATGTTCCTTACGTCGAATCATCCGTTACCCTTCCGTACATCAATGCATCCGTTGCTCTTGGCAGTCCGGTTATCAAGGGCGACGTCTACTATCCCGTACACAACAGCGATTTCCGAAAGTGGGCAATCAGGCACCATCGGGGCGGTGACTTCGTCATCTATTCCGACCGTCGCTATGTTCCGGTCGTCCCGCCAATCACGATAAACCTATGAAGCTCTTCAATCGCATGGTGCTATTTGTAGCGGCTGTTGGCATGCTTTCCTTCTGCCTTACCGAGCGCACCCCGCATGGTACGGATTGCCAGAAATCAGCGTCTCCAGATGAACTTTACATAGCCGAACGATGTTTGCTCAAGTGGATTCCGGGTGGAAATTCAGAATATGTTGGGCGAGTCTTCACGAAAAACGGCAAGTTGCTGGCACAGCGCACGTTCAGCACGCCCGTTGCGGATTTTATATGGTCTGACGGTGTGTGTGCTTCCGACGGTCCGGAGTTGCCCGAGGAATGCACTGGTCCCGGTGTCCTGTTTTCCCGTGGGGACCCCAGTCAGGGCGATTCCAGCATCTCGCTACCGCCTTCCTGGTGGGACAGGTTTCTTGCGGCGCGTCCGCGCCTGTAGTGGAACTCACCCCACCTTGCCGGTTTGTCGTGCCCCCACCTCTGCCGTGCTGTTGATCGGCGCAGCGTTGATTGCAGATAACGCTAGACGCCCGTAACCACATGGCTTTGCCGCTTGCCGTGCTTTGTTTTACGAATTCCGAAGCGGGACCAGGCAGGCGGGCGCGCCAGACGACCCAACGATGTCGCCCGAGCCGCTCGCTGCCTTCGACGCCACGACGGGTCATCCGGACCCGGATGCCGCGTGGTCCCGGATAGCGCCGGCGACGAACGAAGTCATGGCCCTCGTCCGCGTGCAGCGTGCCCGGACGCTTGCGCAGGCCTGGTACCGGCAATGGCATCACGCGTGGGCTCGAATGCCATCGAAAGCAGACCATGTGGCGTGCGCGGCATCATGTCCCGGTTGGGTTGGCCACGCTGGTTACTTCTTCAATTCCTCGGCCGCCTGCTCGATCATTGCCCGCATCTTCTCGAGTTCGCCCTGCATGCTCGACTCGGGCGAGCCGTCATGCATGGAGAGGCGACCCTCCTTGCCGAACGGGTTGCTCATGAACGGCGGCATGCCCATCGGCGCGAAGTCCTCCAGCGAAACCGTCTCTTCGTCGGCCGTCGTCGTGTGTGCGTTTTGCTTGCTGGTCGATTCGCTGATGAACGGCGGCATGCCCATCGGCGCGAAGTCCTCCAGCGAAACTGTCTCTTCGTCGGCCGTGGTCGCGTGTCCGCTTTGCTTGCTGGTCGATTCGCTGATGAATGGCGGCATGCCCATCGGCGCGAAGTCCTCCAGCGAAACCGTCTCTTCGTCGGCCGTGGTCGTGTGTCCGCTTTGCTTGCTGGTCGATTCGCCGATGAACGGCGGCATGCCCATCGGCGCGAAATCGTCCAGCGAAAGCGTCTCCTCGTTGCCCGACGCAAGCGGCAAGCCGGGGCTCGGCGACGACGGCTCCGAGAACGCGCTCATCGACGTGGCGGACGACGTGGACGACCACGGCGAGGACAGGCTCGAAGACGATGCCGAGGAAGACGATGCCGTGGACGCACCGCCCGACGACAGGCGCCGCGTCGGAATCTTCAGCGGCGGCAGGCTCTGGCGCTGGCGCGCGGACATCGCCGACGGCGATGGCGAGGCGGACGGTCGCGAGACCGAGGAAGCCGCCGGGCCATAGGCACGCTCGAGCGCCTGCTGGCTGACCCTCACGCCGGCATCGAGCGCGCTGTCCACGCGCGCCCGAAACGCGGCCTGCTCGCTCGTGCCGCCGGACGCAGGCCGGAGGCTTTCGGCGATCGCCGTCTGCAGCGCCGGATCGTAGGCGCGCTCGAGCGCCTGCTGGCTGACTTTCACGCCCGAGTCGAGCGCGCTGTCCACGCGCGACTGCAGGCTGGCCTGCGGTTCGGCCGGCTGGCCCGCGCCGTCAGGCATCGACGCCAGACTCGCCGCGATGCCGGCCGCGAGCGCCTCGTCGTTGGCTTCCTGCAATTCCTGCTGGCTGACGCGCCCGCCCGTCTGCGCGGCGCGCGCGAAGCGGGCCTGCTGAGGCGTGAGCATCGCGGCATGCCGGACGCCCGGCTGGCCGCCGCGCTCCATGCGCGTGAGCCCGGACAGCATCGAATCGGGCCGGCCCTGACGCGAGGGCATCGGCGGCGCTTTCGCCTCGGCCGGTTGCCCGTCGGTGGGCGACAGCGGACGACTGAGGTCGGTACTCGATATGCGTGACGGTTTCATTCCGGTTTCGGCAAGGTTCCGCGGTGGGCCCGATGGCGGCGGTGCTGGCGCATCTACGATGCGCGCCATGCCCGCTACGAATCAGCCAGATATAGCAGCCGCCGAGGCCTGCCGCAGCGAGAGTCCGAAGCTGCAAGCCGCCTTGCGAACTTTCCGGCATCAGTCTTCCCGCGCCGCGTCCGCGTTTCCGGCTCGATTCCCCCCACGCGAACGAGGTCGGCCATTTTGCCGGTTGTCGTTTGCGCGCGGCGGACCGACACTGCCGGATACGCCAACCGGGCCCTCTGCCCGATTCCCGCGATCCCCGCGCATCGGGCCCCGCCGCCTGCCGCGCTCGCCCGCCCATCTTCATGGAGCCGCTCACCGACATGCCCACCGACACCTCCCGCGTTCCCACCCATGGCCTCGAACTGCGTTCGCTGATCACCGCGCAAGGCGAACTGCGGCTCTGGTTCGAACGTGTCCCCGTGCCGACCCCGTCCGCCGCCGAGATCGTCGTGCAGATCGAGGCCGCGCCCGTCAATCCGTCCGACATCCTGACCCTGCTCGGGCCGGCCGATATCGCGACGCTGGCCTGCGAAGCCGGCGCCGACGGTGCCACGCCGGTCACGACGGCCACCATCCCCGCGGACCAGCTGCCCTCGATGGCCGCGCGCCTGGACCTGCCGCTCGCGATCGGCAATGAAGGCGCCGGCACCGTGGTCGCGGCCGGCGAGCAGGCGTGCCATCTGCTCGGTCGCCGCGTCGGGCTGCGCAGCGCGCACGGTACCTACGCGCAATATCGGCTGGCAGCCGCGGCCGAGGTGCTGGTCCTGCCCGACGGCACCGCGGCCGAGGCCGGCGCGTCCGCGTTCATCAATCCGCTGACGGCGCTGTCGATGCTCGAAACCATGCGCACCGAGGGCCACGCGGCGATCGTCCATACGGCGGCGGCCTCGAACCTCGGGCAGATGCTGGTGAAGCTGTGCGCGGCCGACGGCGTGCCGCTCGTCAACGTGGTGCGCAGTGCCGCGCAGGCGGACCTGCTGCGCGGGCTCGGCGCGCAATGGGTGCTGGACAGCTCGGCGCCCGATTTCGACGAGGCGTTGGTGGCGGCGGTCGATGCCACCAGCGCCACGCTCGCGTTCGACGCGATCGGCGGCGGGGACATGGCGCAACGGCTGCTAGTCGCGATGAACGAGGTCGCCACGCGCCGCATGACGCGCTACGACCGTTACGGCTCGCCCACGCACCGGCAGGTCTACCTGTACGGCACGCTGGACCCGCGCCCGACCGTGCTCGACCGGCGCTTCGGGATGGCCTGGGGCATGGGCGGCTGGCTCGTGACGTGGCGGCTGCAGCAGTTCGGCCCGGCGGTGGCGGCACGCATGCGCGAGCGCATCGCGGCCGAACTCGACACCACGTTCGCGAGCCGCTACAACGAGCGGATCGCGCTCGAACAGCTGATCGATCCCGACACGATCCGCCGCTTCACGAAGCGCGCCACCGGGGAAAAATTCCTGGTCGTACCGGCGCCTTACGCCTGAGATCGCCGGGCCCGCCGACGGCTGATTGCGATCGCGGCGCCCGCGGAGCGGTCACGGCGCGCCTCGCCGCCCGCTTGCCGGCGCTCGGCCCCGGCTCACTGCTCGATCTGCCGGTTCCAGCGCGCGTCCCACTGCGCGCGATGCGCGTTGATCGCATCCCAGTCCACCACCGTCACCTTCTTCACGAGCTGGTCGAGATCGCCGAGGCTCTTCTGCATGTCGGGCGGCATGCTCGCCTGGCGGTTGGTCGGGATCTGCTTGCCGGCCACCGCGGCCCTGGTCTGCGCCGGCGCCGACAGCAGGAACTGCGCGAGCTTCTGCGCGAGCTGCGGATCGGGGTTGTTCTTCACGACGCAGAGATCCACCAGCAGCAGCACCGCGCCCTCCTTGGGCGCCGCGTAGGCCACCGGCAGCCCCTTGTCCTTCAGGTCGCCGACGCCGGTGGGCGTGAGCGGGAAGATGGCCGCCTCGCCGGTCTGGATCATCTCGGAGAGCTTGGCCGAGTTCGGAATGTATTCGGCCACGTTCGGCCCCACCGTGCTGGCCCATTTCGTGAAGCCGGGCTCGACGTTGTTCTCGTTGCCGCCGAGCAGCCGGTTGATGGCGAGGAAGCCGTGCAGCCCGAACGTGCTGCTCGACGCCGACTGGAACACCACCTTGCCCTTGTATTTCGGATCGGCGAAGTCCATCCACGAGGTCGGCGGCGCCCAGCCCTTCGCGGCGAACAGCTTGGTGTTGTAGCCGATGCCGGTCATGCCGAGCTGCACGCCCGCGCCGATGTCGCCCTTCATGCGCGCGAACGGATACAGCTCCTTGAGCACCGGCGCATCGTCGAGCTTCTCGCACACGCCCATGCTGACCGCGCGCGCCATCACGCCGTCGTCGAGGAACACCACGTGCATCTGCGGGTTGGCGCGGTTGGCCAGCAGCTTGGCGAGCACGTCCGACGAGGTGCCCGGCACCACCACCACGCGGACGTTGTTGGCCTTCTCGAAGTCGGGCAGCACGCCGCTCGTGTAGGCCTTCTCCATCGGGCCGCCGTTCATGCCGATGTAGATCGTTTTCGTCTGCGACCAGGCCGGCAGCGTGATGCCGAGCGCGAACAGCGCCGCGAGCGATGCGAGAGTGCGAGACAGTTTCATCGTGGATCTTCCTTGGGGCGGATGGGTCTTGACTGGAATGACGATAACGACGCCGGATGCTGTCGGGGCGTGGGGGCCGGTTCGGGCACCGGCTCGGATGCGCGATCCGCGCCGGCCGCGAAGCGCGCGATCGAGAATGCCGCGATCGGCGTGTCCGTCTCGCCGCGCACAATCAGTTCGGCGAGCAGTTCGCCCACGCCCGGCGCGAGCAGGAAGCCGCCGCCCGAGAAGCCGAATGCGTGCAGCAGGCACGGGGTCGTGCCGCTCGGCCCGATCACCGGATTGCTGTCGGGCGTCTCGCCCTCCACGCCGCTCCAGGTGCGGATCAGCAGTGCGTCGCGCAGGCCGGGCAGCAGCGCGCAGGCCTCGCGCATCACGGCGCGCGTGGTGTCGGCCGACGGCTGCGCGTATTCGCCGTCGCCGTGGCCGCGCCCGCCGCCGATCACGCAGTTGCCGCGCGCCACCTGTCGCGCGTAGACGCCCCCGCCCACCACCCCGAGGTTGTGCTCGATGAACGGCGGCAGCGGCTCGGTCACCCACATGTTCGGATAGATCGGCCGCAGCGGCACGGCCTCGCCGAAGCGGCCGGCCACGGTGTTGCCCCAGGCGCCGGCGGCGTTCACCAGCCAGTCGGCCGTGACGCGCCGGCCGCCCGCCTGCAGCACGAAGCGCGTGCCGTCGAACTCGACGTCGGACAGCTCGGTCTGCTCGTAGAGATCGGCGCCGGCACGCCGCGCGGCGGCGGCGAAGGCCGGCGACACGAGCCGCGGGTTGGCGTGGCCGTCGCTCGCGCAGAGCGCGCCGCCGATCGCCTGCGCGCCGAGCCACGGATAGCGGCGCCGGAACGCGTCGCCCGACATCACCTGTGAACGCACGCCGTAGCCGCTCGCCATCGCGGCCCAGGCGTGCAGCGCGTCGAGATCGGCCTCGCGTCGCGCGAGCCGCAGGTGGCCCGACACGACCAGTTCGCCGTCGATGCCGATCAGCTCCGGCAGCCGGTTCCAGATCCGCCGCGCGCGCGTGGCGAGCGGCAGCTGTTCCTCGGGGCGCCCCTGGGTGCGCACCCCGCCGTAGTTCACGCCGCTCGCCTGCGCGCCGCAGAAGCGCCGCTCGAACAGCGCCACCGGCACGCCCAGGGCCGCGAGCGCGCGCGCGGTCGAGGCCCCGACCAGTCCGCCGCCAGCGATCGCCACGTGGTAATGCCGGGCCTCATTCATCGTGGGCCTCCTCGTCGCGCACCCGCACCGCGTATTCGAACAGCATCGGCGAGATCGGGATCGGCTTCACCGGCGCCTGCCCGCGCGGCCGGCCCACCTGATCGAGCGGCCGGCCGGTCTCGGCGGCCAGCAGCGCCATCGCCGACTCGCCGCACATGCGGCCCTGGCAGCGCCCCATGCCGACCCGCGTGAGCGCCTTCAGGCGGTTCACCTCGCCCGCCATCCCGCCGCGGATGCACTCGCGCAGCAGGCCCGCCGTGAGCGCCTCGCAGCGGCAGACGATGGTCGCGTCGGACCAGCGCGCGGCGGCGTCGGCCGGCGGCGCGAACGCCGTCTCGATGCCGGCGCGGAACCGCGCGAGCCGCGCGAGCCGCCGTTCGATCGCGGCCGGGCCGAGGCGGCCGGGACCGCCGGCGGCGCCGGTCGTCCCGCGCGGCGCGGCGATGCCGAGATCCTCGAGCAGCGCGAGCGCGGCGCGCCGGCCCGCCAGCTCGGCCGCGTCGGCGCCCGCGATGCCGGCGCCGTCGCCGGCCAGATAGACGCCCGGCACCGAGCCGCGCCCGGCCGCGTCCCTCCACGGCAGCCAGCCGCGGCTCAGCGGGTCGAACTCGAAGCGGCAGCCGGCCAGGTCGGCCAGCTGCGTCTCGGGGCGCAGGCCGAAGCCGAGGCCCACCGCGTCGCAGTCGGTGTGCCGCTCGACGCCGTCGGCGCTGCGCCAGCACAGGCGCTCCACCGCCTGCTCGCCGTCGATCGCGTCGAGCGTCACGCCCGACACCACCGGCACGCCGTGCGCGCGCAGCCAGCCGAGGTAATAGAGGCCCTTGGCAAACGTGGACGGCTGGCTCAGCAGCTTCGGCACGGCCGCCGCCTGGCGCCCGAACGGGCTGGTGTCGAGCACCGCCGCGACCTGCGCGCCGGCTCGCGCGTACTGGTAGGCGACCAGATACAGCAGCGGCCCGGTGCCCGCGAACACGGTGCGCCGGCCGATCGCGCAGCCCTGCGCCTTCAGCGCCACCTGCGCGCCGCCGAGCGTGTAGACGCCGGGCTGGGTCCAGCCCGGCACCGGCACGACGCGGTCGGTCGCGCCGCTCGCGATGATCAGGTGGGTCCACGGCAGCCGTGCCTCGCGGCCCGCGCGCAGCGTGTCAAGCCAGCCCGGCTCGCACGACCAGACCAGCGTGTCGGGGCGGTAGTCGAGCTGCGGCAGCAGCCGCGCCATGCAGGCGTGGACCGCCTCGGCCTTGCGCGCCTCGAAGCCGTAGAGCGCGGCCTTGCCGCGCGTGAAGCCGGCGTCGGCCGGCGGCTGCCGGTAGATCTGGCCGCCCCAGCGTGGGTGCTCGTCGAGCACGGTGGGCCGGATGCCGGCCGCGACGAGCGCCTCGGCCGCGCGAATCCCGGCCGGCCCGGCGCCGACGATCACCACGCGCGGCCCGGGGGCGCCGTCGTCCCACGACTCGCAGGCCGGCAGCAGGCCGTCGTTGAGGTTGTCGTCGATGTTCATGCTCATCGCGCGCCTCCATCGGTGGTCGGGTGCGCCGGTGCCGCCGGCGGGGGCGCGGCGATCGGCGCCGCCGGTTCCTCGCGCGGTCCGGCCGGGGCGGCCGAGCCTTGCGGTTCGCCCGGGCCCGCCGATGCCGCGGCCGTCCGCGACGCGGCGGCCTCGCCCACCGGCACGGCCCGCGTCGCATCCCCGCCGCCCGCCGCCCAAGCGGCGCGCGTCACCACCCGCATCCCCTCGCGCAGCGGCGTCGAGCAGGCGCGCAGCCGCGTGCCGTCCTCGGTGCGCACCCAGCAGTCCTGGCATGCGCCGATCAGGCAGAAGCCCGCGCGCGGGCCGTCGCCAAACTCGCTGTCGCGCAGGTAGCGCTGCCGGGTGAGGATCGCGGTCAGCAGCGTGTCGCCGGCCAGCGCCTCGACGGCGACGCCGTCGAGCACGAACCGCACGCGCGCGCGGCCGGTCTCGGCCACGCGCACGAGTTGCGGCCCGGCGGGCGGCGGCGGGAAAGCGGGCGGGCGGGCTGGCTGGCTCATCGATGGAAAAGCGCGAGGCGCGAAGAAGGAATCGAACGGGAAACGACGGGGCGACCCGGGGCGCGGCGCATCAGTGCTGCCCGATCAGGACGCGGTTCAGGCCGTACACGCGGTCGAGGATCAGCATCGCGCCGGCCGTGATCGCGATCACCAGCGTCGAGACCGAGGCCATCATCGGATCGATCGACTCGGTCGCGTACATGTACATGCGCACCGGCAGCGTGACGGTCTGCGGCGAGGTGATGAAGATCGACATGGTCAGCTCGTCGAAGCTGTTGATGAACGCGAGCAGCCAGCCGCCCGTGATGCCCGGCACGATCATCGGCAGCGTGATGCGGCGGAACGTGGTCCAGGCATTCGCGCCGAGCGAGGCGGCCGCGTGCTCGGCGCTGCGGTCGAGCCCTGCCACCGCGGCCAGCACCAGCCGGATCACGAACGGCGTGACGATGATCGTATGCGCCAGCACCAGCCAGCCGAACGAGCCGGTCACGCCGATCAGCGCGAACAGCCGCAGCAGCGCGATGCCGAGCACGAGGCCCGGCACCACCAGCGGCGAGAGCAGCAGCGCGTTGAGGAACGCGCGACCCGGAAAGCGCGCGCGGCCGATCGCGAGGCCCGCCGGCAGCGCCAGCGCGAGCGACAGCGTGGCCGAGGCGAACGCGAGCCTGACGCTGTTGCCGAACGCGCCGATGAAGTCCGGGTAGTCGAGGATCGCGCGGAACCAGCGCAGCGACAGGCCGTGGGTGGGCAGCGTCAGCGTCTCGTCGGGCGTGAACGCGACGAGGATCACGATCGCGAGCGGCGCGAGCATGAACAGGATCACGAGCGTGTGGAACGCGAGGGCGAGCGGACCGTTTTTGCGCATGGCGGTGGCGTCGTTGGCTGGGCTGGACCGGGGCTTGGCTGGACGGCGGCGCGCGTCAGCCGAGGCTGCGCGTGTAGCGGCGTTCGAGCACGCGGTAGTAGGTGAGCATCACGATCAGGTTCGCCGCGAGCAGCAGGATCGCGATGGCCGCGCCGAGCGGCCAGTTCATGGAGCCGAGGAACTGGTCGTAGACGGCGGTGGCGGCCACCTTCAGGCGCCGCCCGCCGAGCAGGCCCGGAATCGCGAACGCGCTGGCCGACAGCCCGAACACCATCAGGCTGCCCGACAGGATGCCCGGCATCAGTTGCGGCAGCACGATCCGGCGCAGCGTGGTGGCGGGCGAGGCCATCAGCGACAGCGCCGCGTGCTCGGTCTGCGGGTCGAGCCGCTGCAGCGCCGTCCAGACCGGAATCACCATGAACGGCAGCATCACGTGGACCAGCGCGATCACGATCGCGAAGGTGGTGTATTCGAGCTTGTACGGACCGCGGCCGGCCAGCGCGAACAGCTGGTTCACGAGCCCGTTGGTGTTGAGCAGCATGCTCCAGCCGAACGCGCGCACCACCACCGACACCAGCAGCGGCGCGAGGATCACGAGCAGGCAGGCCGAGCGCCACGGATCGCGCATGCGCGACAGGATGTAGGCCTCGGGCGTGCCGATCGCCACGCACAGCAGCGTGGTGAGCGCGGCGATGCCGAAGGTGCGCAGGAAGATCGTGTGGAAGTACGACTCGCGCAGCACCTCCAGGTAGTAGGCCGGACCGAACGCGGCCACCGGCCCGCTCGACGGATCGAAGCGGTAGAACGACAGCACCAGCGTCATCGCGAGCGGCACCAGCACCAGCGCGACGAACAGCAGGCACGCCGGCGCGCTCATCAGCCACAACGGCAGCCAGGCGCGCCAGCGCGGGCGCACCCGGCCGCGCGCGGCGCCCGCCTCGCGGCCGGCCATGCCCAGCGCGTCATCCACGGGCGCCCTCCTGGCCGATCACGCGCATCGCGTCGCCGCGCCAGTCGATGCCGACCACGGCGCCCTCCGCGAGCGGCTCGTCGCCCTCGTTCTGGCAGCAGGCCAGCATCTCGCCCGCGCGGCTGTCGAGCCGGTACAGCCACTGGCTGCCGAGGAAGAAGCGGCTCGTCACGCGCCCCGCGATGCGGCCCGTGCCGGCCGCGCCGAGCGTGAGCTTCTCGGGGCGGATGCAGAGCGTGACCGCCTCGCCGGTGCGCAGCGTGCGCGTGCCGGCCGGCGCGCAGACCGCCTCCGGCAGCGCGTCGCCGAGATCGATGCGCAGCCGCTCGCCGTCGTGCTTCACCACCTTGCCGTTGAGCAGGTTGGTCTTGCCGATGAACTGCGAGACGAAGCGGTTGCCCGGATGTTCGTAGGCGTGATACGGCGTGTCGACCTGCGTGATGCGGCCCGCCTCCATCACCACCACGCGGTCGCTGATCGACAGCGCCTCCGCCTGGTCGTGCGTGACCATCACCGTGGTGGTGCCGATCTTGCGCTGGATCGCGCGCAGTTCGAACTGCATCTCCTCGCGCAGCTTCGCGTCGAGGTTCGACATCGGCTCGTCGAGCAGCAGCACCGGCGGCGCGATCACGATCGCGCGCGCCAGCGCCACGCGCTGCCGCTGGCCGCCCGACAGCTCGCGCGGAAAGCGTTGCGCGTAGGCATCGAGCCGCACCAGCGAGAGCGCCTCGCGGGTGCGCGCCTGGCGCTCGGCGCGGCCCACGCCGCGCATCTCCAGGCCGAAGCCGACGTTCTGCTCGACGCTCATGTGCGGGAACAGCGCGTAGCTCTGGAACACGATGCCGAGCCCGCGCCGGTTCGGCGCGAGGCGCGTGATGTCGCGACCGTCGAGCGTGATGGTGCCGCGCGTCGTCTCCACGAAGCCCGCGATCATCTGCAGCGTGGTGGTCTTGCCGCAACCGGACGGCCCGAGCAGCGACACGAACTCGCCCTTCTCGACCGACAGGTCGATGCCGGCGACGGCCTGCAGGTCACCGAACGACTTCGAAACATCCGTCAACGTGAGGAACGACATGGTCTGGCCTTTCGGTGCCGCGGCACCTGCTGAAGCGGTTGCATTCCGGTGCACCGACTCTATCCGTTCAATTTTTTCGACGTCAACGCGAAATTCCGGACGGCGACATTAGTTTCCGATTTATTCCGCTGTATAGAATCATTAAGCCGATGCCTTGTTGAATCGTTTCGGCCAGCGATCTTCGGGCGAACCCTGAGCAACCGGCCGTGCAAGCGCCGGCGCAACGCGGTACAGTCGGGACGCGCCGGACGCGGCGCAACCGGCATTCCGCTGGATGGAATCATTCGAGGCGAACGTGAAAACCACACGAGAAGACAACGGCAGCGTCGACGACGCGCGCGGCCCCGGCGTGCTGCAGCGCGCGTTCGCCGTGATCCGCGCGCTCGGCGAACATCAGGCCGAGGGCAGCCGCGTGACCGCGCTCGCGAAGACGGTGGGCCTCACGCAGGCCACCGTCCACCGCATCCTGCAGGGGCTGATCGCCGAGGAAGTGGTCGAGCAGGACGAGCGCACGCGGCGCTACCGGCTCAGCGTGGCGTTCTTCGCGATGGCCGCGCAGGCCGGCAACCCGAACGGCTTGCGCACGCTGTGCCGGCCCGCGCTGCTGCGGCTCTGCGCGAGCCTCGGCGACTCGATCTTCCTGCTGGTGAAGAGCAGCTTCGATGCCGTCTGCCTCGACATCTGCGAGGGGCCGTTCCCGATCCGCTCGTTCACCGGCACGATCGGCGGGCGCGTCGCGCTCGGCATCGGCCAGGGCAGCCTCGCGATCCTCGCGTTCCAGCCCGAGGCCGAGCGCGAGGAGATCATCCGCTTCAACGTGCCGAGGCTGCGCAGCTACGGCGTGCTCGACGAGGTCTACCTGCGCACCGAGATCGAACGCGTGCGCGCGCTCGGCTTCGCGGGGCGCAACAGCGGCGTGCTCGAGGGCATGGCCGGCGTGGCCGTGCCGATCTTCGACCAGCACCGTTGCGCGGTGGGCGCCCTCAGCGTGGGCACGCTCTCGACGCGGCTGACCGAGGAGCGCCTGCCGACCGTCGTGCAACTGCTGCAACGCCAGGCCGAGATCATCGGGCCGCAGATGAACCCGTTCGACGTGGCGATGCGTGAGCCGCTGCAGGGGCTCACGCAGGGGTATGCGGCGCGGGCGGGCAGCGCCGTGTGAGGCCACTCAATAGAACGTGTTCGCGCCACCCTGACAGCCGTCGAAGATTTCCTGCTTCGACCGGCCCTCGCGGTGCTGCATCTGGCTGCCGACACAAGCCTCCGTGCGCCGTTGCGATTCCGCGTCGTCCTGCTTGCGCTTCTCCTCGGCCTCGAGCCGCTGCTTGCGCTGCGCCTCGTACAGGGTGCCCGAAAAGCGGCGGCTGAACGCCGTGCCGCCCGGGGTTGACGCGGGTTGACCAGGGAGCGCCGGCATCGCGCCGGCGCTCGACGTGGCGAAATTGCGGCTCAGCGCCGATTCGTACCTCGGGCTGCCAGCGCCGGTGCGCGGCATGGTCGGCCGGCGCGTTGCCGGTGCGACCGTGGCATGCGTGGGCGCCCCCGCCGCGGGCCGCGAAGGCTCGCGGTTCGGCTGTGCGACTGCCTGCACCGCGGCGCCCAACAGCATCCATGTCACGAGATATGTCTTCATAGGCATGCATCCGACCGAAAAGCGGCGCCATGGATTGCGCCGGGCGTCCGGGCCTGGCCAGTCGAAAGACCGGTGATTAATTTTTCATGAATACCATCGGCGCTCGCGCCCGTCGAGCCGATCCGTCATGGTTTCGTCACCTTCGGCCGCCCTTGCGTGCTTCGCCGGCACCCCGCACGCCGGCCATCACACCCGCCACCGCGCTTGACGCGCGGCCGGCGTGCCCCGAAGATGACGGCCGCGGAATGCGGCGGGCTTCGGCCCGCGCGCCTTGCGCCGGCACGCTCACGGGCGTGCGGGTGGTCCGGTTCCGCCGGTTTTCCTGCTTGATTCCCTGCTCGCTGTCCCGAGCTTTTTCGGCCCCGCACCCGCGCCGCTGCTGCCCATGACGCTTCGTCTCGCCCTGTTCGATTTCGACGGCACCCTCGCCGACTCCTACCCCGTGTTCGCCGATTCGCTGAACGGCCTGGCGGCCCGCCACGGCTTTCGCCGGACCGCCGACGACGATCAGCGCAAGCTGCGCGGCCTCAGCGCGAGCGAAGTGCTGCGCGAGCTCGCGCTGCCGATCTGGAAGGTGCCGGCCGTGCTGTCCGACGCGCGCCGCCTCATGAACGAGCGGATCGACGAGGTGCGGCCGTTCCCCGGCATCGTGGCGGCGCTGCATGCCTTAATGGACAGGCAGATCGCGGTGGCCGTGGCCACCTCGAACTCGCAGGACAACGTGCGCGCCGTGCTCGGCAACGCGCTGGTCGAACGCTTCGCGGCGGTCGAATGCAGCTCGTCGCTGTTCGGCAAGTCGCACCGGCTGCGCACGATCCTGAAGACCACCGGCATCGACACCGCGCACGCGATCTACGTCGGCGACGAGATCCGCGACGCCGAGGCGGCCGACGGCGTCGGCCTGCGCTATGGCGCGGTAGGCTGGGGCTATACCGATCTCGACGCGCTGTTGGCAAAGCGGCCGCATCAGGTGTTTCGCGCGCCGGCGGAATTGCTCGCGCTGGGCGAAGGCACGGCGCGGCAGGCGCCGCGGGCGGACGCCTGAACGCGCCTGGCGTGGGGACATGCAGCGGTGGGAATCGGGCCCGATACGTGGTGATCAAACCCGTGCCGCCCCATCCGGACGAAGCGACTCACGGCTGCGGACGAGCACACCTGCCCCTCCCGCCAACCGCTACCGATCCCCGTCGACTCACCGTCAAACAGCCAGCTCCCGCGCGAGAAACCGGACCAGTGCGTCCTGCACCTCGTTGAGCGCCTGCCCCGCGCCGACGAGCGCGAGTTCGGTGGGCGGCAGCGCCGGCAATTCCTCGCAGACAACATGCTCGGGCAACAGCGCCGTGTCTGGCAGCACCGTCACGCCCAGCCCCGACGCCACCGCGGCCTGGATCCCCGTCAGGCTGTGGCTGCCGAACGCGATGCGCCAGCGCCGCCGCGCGTGATCGAGCCCGCGCAGCGCGCGCTGCCGGTACAGGCAGCCTTGCGGAAACAGCGCGAGCGCGATCGGCTCGCCGCTCTCGCGGTCCGGCAGTTCCGCGTGACGGCCCCTCGCCCACACCAGCGTCTCGGGCCACGCCGCAAGGCAGTCGCCGCTGTCGGGCTCGCGCTTGACGAGCGCGATCTCGATCTCGTCGGCGGCGAGCTTGCGGCGCAGGTCGGTGCTCATGCCGGCCACGGTTTCGAGCCGCGCGTCCGGCCGCTCGGCGGCGAAGCCCGCGAGGATCGCCGCCATCCGGCGCGCGTCGAAATCCTCGGGCACGCCGAGCCGCAGCGTGGTGCGCCGCACGCCGCTCGCGAGCGCGTCCTGCGCCTCGTGCGACAGCGCCAGCAGCCGGCGCGCGTACTGCGCGAGCAGCTCGCCGTGCTCGGTCGGGGTGACCTGATTGCCGCTGCGATCCCGCAGCAGCAACGGGTGGCCGACCATCTCCTCCAGCCGCCGCACCTGCTGGCTGACCGTCGACTGGGTGCGATGCACGCGCTCGGCCGCGCGCGTGAAGCTGCCCTCGTCCACCACGCACAACAGCGAATTCAACAGTTCCAGATCCAGCATGGCCGGCTCCCGTTATTCGATTTTCCACTGAGAAAGCGATTCTAATTTAATTTCCCCGATGAGCGGGCCACGCGTAGCCTGTCGTTTCCGATCCATCCGACACCTGCCCGGAGCCGCCATGTCGCTTGAAAACACGCCCCGCCCGAAGTGGTTGACCTTCGACTGCTACGGCACCCTGATCCAGTGGGACGAGGGCCTGCGGGCCGCCGTCGCCGGCATCGTCGCGCGCAAGGGCGCGCGGCACATCGAGCCGGCGGCGCTGATCGCCGCCTACGACCGCCACGAGCATGCGCTCGAGCAGACGCCGCCGCACCGCTCGTTCCGCACGCTGGCCGGCGAGGCGCTGAAACTCGCGCTGGCCGAGTGGAGCCTGCCCGCCGACGACGGCGACGCGCGCTGCCTGACCGATGCCATCTCGGCCATGCCGCCGTTTCCCGAGGTGGTCGACGCGCTGCGCGCGCTCAAGGCCGCCGGCCATTCGCTCTGCATCGTGTCGAACACCGACGACGACGTGATCGCCGGCAACGTCGCGCAACTGGGCGGCACGATCGACCGCGTGATCACCGCGCAGCAGGCCGGCGCCTACAAGCCGAGCCGGACCCTCTTCGAGCACGCGCACGCGCGGCTCGGCGTGACGCGCGAGGAGGTCGTGCATCTCTGCGCGAGCCCGCACCTGGACCACGCGGCGGCGCGCGACATGGGCTTTCGCTGCGTGTGGATCGACCGCGGCACCGGCCGCGCGCCGCTGCCCGACTACACGCCCGACGCCACGCTGCCCACGCTCGATCGCGTACCCGCGCTGTTCGCCTCGCTGGGCTGGTAGGCGCGCCACGCGAGCCGGGGCGGCGCGTTGGTAAGCTTATGTCTTTACGATTGCGGTTTCGCGGAGGGCGAGCAGATGGCACATCAACTCAATATCGACACCGGCGCGAGCGGGCGGCGCGCCGGGCTCGACTCGGACGCGGTGCGGGCCGCGCGCATCGAACTCGCGGCCTGTTTCCGCCTGGCCGCGCAACATGGCTTCGAGGAAGGCATCTGCAATCATTTCTCGGCGGTCGTGCCGGGCCATGACGACCTGTTCCTCGTGAATCCCTATGGCCATGCGTTCGCGGAGATCACCGCGTCGCGGCTGCTGATCTGCGATTACGACGGCAACGTGATCGAGGGCGAGGGCCAGCCCGAGGCCACGGCGTTCCACATCCACGCGCGGCTGCACCGGGCGATGCCGCGCGTGAAGGCGGCCTTCCACACCCACATGCCGAACGCGACGGCGCTGTGCCTGCTCGAAGGCCCGCCGCTGCTGTGGCTCGGGCAGACCGCGCTGAAGTTCTACGGCCGCACCGCCGTGGACGAGCACTACAACGGGCTCGCGCTCGACGCCGCCGAAGGCGACCGGATCGCGGCCGCGCTCGGCGACGCCGACGTGCTGTTCCTGAAGAACCATGGCGTGATGATCGCGGGCGCGAACCTCGCCGAGGCCTGGGACGATCTCTACTACCTCGAGCGCGCGGCCGAGGTGCAGCTCAAGGCGATGCAGAGCGGCCAGCCGCTGAAGACGGTGCCGCGCCACGTCGCGCAGCGTGCCTACGAACAGATGCGGCTCGGCGATCCGGCCAGCGCGCGTGCCCACCTGGACAGCGCGATGCGCCAGCTGCGCGCGGCCGGCAGCGATTTCGAGCGGTAGGCGGGATCGCCCGGACGCAGAGCGCTCAGTCGAAATGGTCCGAATCGGTGCTCTGCCGGCGACAGGCCTGCACCACCGGCCCGATCGCGGCGTTGCTCTGCACGCCCGGCAGATGCGCGAGCAGGCAGCGGTGGAACGAGACGTCGGTGGGCGTCAGCATGGCCCAGCGCCGATAAAGGCGATCGCACGAGACGCGGATCATCTCGACCACGTTGCGGTTCCAGGTGCCCGACACCGTATTCAGAATGCATTCGTTGTAGTTCGCTTCCTCGTTGAACGCGAACGCGGGGCTGGCCGCGGCAGCCAGCGCGGCCAGCAGTACGATGCGGGTCGCTGCCCGACGGATCGGATGGATCGATTTCATGAGCGCGCCCGCCGGAAGAAGCGTGGATGCCGGACGAGGATGATAGCGTTTCGTCAGGCTGTTGACAGCTTGCAACGCAGCAAGCCGCCACCAACCACGATAACGCCCGGCGGCGCGCGTTTATTCCATCGCGCCGGGCCGCCCCCGGACCCGGCCACGGCGGCGGATCACGGCTGGCACGCCTCCATGCCCACTTCGATGCCCTGCAGCTGCACGTGCCCGTTCGTCTTCACGAACGAGAAGCTCATCGCGCGCGTGCGGGCGCCGGCGATGCAGGCATGGCGCTCGTCGTCGAAACTGAACATCGATACGCAGCGGTTCGCCGGAAACACGCCGGCTTCCTTGACCGCGTCCGGGTGGCGGTCGCGCCCCGGGTAGTACAGGTAGTGCGCGCTGTGCCCGGTGCGGAACGGCGCGAAGTATTCCGGATGCTGGCTCGCGTAGGTGGCGAAGCTGCGCGCGCGCGTGGGGCCGTCGGCCTTCGCCAGCTCGGGGCGCATCAGGTCGACGATGTTCGTGTCGAGCCGCATGTCGGGCGCCGCGTAGGCGGCGAACCCGTCCGGCGACGGGAATGTCGCCCAGAAATCGGTGTCGAGCTTCGTCACCTCGGCCTGGGTCAGGCAATCGGCGCCGGCCGCATGCGCGAGCGGCGCGACGCAGGCGAGCGCCGCCACGCATAGCAGCTCAGCGATCCGCATTGGCTTTCTTCTTGGCGAATGCAATGTGAAATTCCTCGTTCAGTTTGGCGGGCGTGGACACTTCGAGTTTGGTGCCTTTCGCGAGTTCCTCCTTCGCGAACTGCAGATAGGTGGCGGGCACGAAGAAGCCCTTCAGCTCCGCGGCCTTCTGCATGCCGAAGTTGATCGCGTCGCTCTGGTTGCCGCCCAGCAGGATCGGCGCGCCGGCGCTGGTCTGCGCGTAGACGAACGCCGCGTGGCCGCCCTTCTTGTGCTTGTAGACGGCGATGGCGCCGAACACCGGCTTGTCGATCTTGACGAAATTCTTGCTGTAGCGAAACGACTGCGAATCCATCGGCGCGGCCGTCTTCGGATACTTCGCGCTCTGCAGGCACCAGTTGACGAACGACGCGCACCACGGATTGCCGTCGCCGACCAGCGACTTCAGCGAACCGCCGACTTCCTTGTGGTAGTTGATCGTCTTGGTGATCACGCCCTCCTTCTGGCCGTGCCAGAACTTCGCCTGCTGCAGCGCGAACTCCATCCACGGCGCTTGCGGCGAGGCGGCCGCCACGAACGCCACCGGATGTCCCTGGCCGAGCTTGCTGCGGTCGAGGACCACGGCGGGATCGGCGGTCGGGGCGGAGGTGGTCGGCGACGCGGATGATCTCGACGCGGCCGGTGTGGCCGGTGCAGCGGGCGAGGCAGCGACCGGAGCCGGCGCGGCGCTGGCCGGAGCCGGCGCCGGGGATGCCGCCGGTGCGGACGAAGCCGGCGCGGCGGCCGTGCCCGCGCCGCCGGCGGGCTTGGCGAAATCGTCGATGCTGACGGCTTGCCCTTGCGCCTGCCCGGCGGACGCGGTCGCCGACGCGGTCGAGGCCGTCGACGCCGCCGGCGCGGGCGTGCTCGCGGTGGATGCGGTGGATGCCGCGCTCGCGGACGCGGCCCGATGCGTGGCGGCCGGCTTCACCGCCGCCGGATTCGGCGGCGCGGCCGGCGCATCGTGCGGCTTCTTCGCGTTGATCATCAGGTAGTCGCCAGCGAAGATCCGCGACGATTTCAGATGATTGTCCGCCTCCAGCTGCGCGACGCTGACCTTGAACTTCTGCGCGATCTTGCCGAGCGTGTCGCCCGACACGATCCGGTAGCGAAAGCCGGGAATCGCCTCGCGCCTGGCGGTGTCCTTCACGTAGTGCGCGCTGGTGGGCGCGGCGGTCTGGAACAGGTCCTGGAAGAACACGTAGGCGGCCGAGGCGTTCTGCGTGGTGATCTGCCCGATCTGCTTCAGGCCGTCCTTCGCGTGATCGACGAGGAACTGGATCTGCTGCCCGGCCGACTCCATCGGCAGCAGCGGCAGCTGGCCGAACGCGTTGGTGGTCAGCACCGTCTTCTTCGCGCCGGCCTGCACCGTCACCTTCTGGTTCGGGATCGGCCTGGCACCGTCCGACAGCGTGACCGACGCGGTACGGATCCAGCGCTCATGGCGCGTCTTGATCCGCGCGTTGTAGCCCTCGTGCTTCTCCATCACGCTCATCATCGAATCGAGATCGGCGTCGCTCATGGTATTGAGCACGCGCGTGCGGGCGAAGCCGGTGCCGTTGCAGATCGCCTGGATGTAGGCCTCGGTGTTGTTTTCGTTGGGCGGCGCGTACACCTGCATCGCGTCCGAGATCGACATGTCGTTGTACTTGCGGCGCAGCAGCGCCTTCTTCTCCGCGCGGCCGGTGTCGTAGTCCGGGAAGATGAAGAAGTCGCCGCTCGCGGTGTTGCCCACGCCGATCGAGGTCAGCACGTACTTCGACTTCGGCCGCAGGTTGCCCGGATTGTTGAAGCGCCAGGCGATGGTGCCGCCGCTGCGCAGCAGGATGTCGCCGTTGTCGGCGACGTACTGCACGGTCAGCGTCGCCTTGTCGTGGGTCGCGGAGATGAACTTGGTCATGTTCGTCGGGAGGCGGATGGACGCAACGCGTTCGGGATCAGTGCAGCGCCTTCGCGGTCTCGGCCAGCGCGCGCTCGACGGTGTAGTTCTGCTGCTCGCTGTAGCCGCCCTGCGCAACCGGCGCGAAGTACCAGCGCCATTGCGCCTCGTCGCCCTCGACCAGCCGGTACGTCCTGGTGGTCACCGCGGCGGGCCGGTTGTAGCCATGCACGGCGTCCTTGTGCGCGGTCACGAGCCAGGTGCTGGCGCCTTTCACCGCCACCACCGCGTCGGTCAGGATCTCGCCGCCGCCGTTGAACGTGCTGAAGTTGAGGCGATAGTCGTTCAGCTTCTTCGGATCGTCCACGATCGGCGCCAGGTACAGCGCGTTGTCGCTGGCCTGCACGTAGAACGTATAGTTCAGGTAATGCAGGCGCGAGTTGTCGTCGAGCACGCCCGCCACCATCATCAGCTTGCCGCCCTTGATGTCCCAGCGCGTCGCGCCGCTCTGATACTGCTCCGCGTGGGCCGCGCCCGGCGCCAGCACGCCCAGCGCGGCGGCCGCGAGCACGGCGGCCATCACGCGCGGGCCGAACTTCGTCGTCTTCATGGCTTACTGCTCTCCTTCGCTAACCTGCGCCAGCACGGCCGGCGTCAGCAGCGCCGCCAGATGCTGGCTGTCGATGAACTGGCCTTCCTGCTGTTCCGCCGGAAGGAAATACGGATCGTCCTGCGGGCTCAGCGCGGCGTCGGTGTTGGTGCGCTCGGCGCCGTCGGCATCATCGGCGCCGTCGGCGGTGGCCGGCGGCGGCGCCGGCGATCCGGTCGGCGATGACGACATGCCGGGCGCGGCGTCCGCCGCGCCGGTCGTGGTCGTGGTCGAGGCCGGCGTCGACGCCGATGCCGCCGTGGTGCCGGTGGTGCCAGTCGTAGTGCCGGCGGGCGGCTCCGCACCGGGTGTCTCGGCCACCACCTCGTGAGTTTCCCATTTGCCGGTGCCCACCTTCAGCACCAGCGTCTGCGCGGCATCGACGAGCGTGCGCGGCAGCCGGCCGTCGGCCCCGACCTGCCCGGCGGCCAGCACCTCGCCCGCGGCGTTGGCGATCTGGTACGGCTTGTCGGTCCAGCCGATGTCGTCGGCCAGCTGGTCGGCGCCGAAGGTCGCGAAGCGCAGGCTCTGCTTGCCGATCAGTTCGCCCTGCGGCAGCGGCGGCAGCGGGTAGTTCGTTCCCTGCGGGCCGGCGAACAGGTGCTCGGCGCCCTTCACGTCGACCTTGCCGGGCGCGTGGATCTCGATGTTGCCGTCCTTGATGCGGATATAGGCATTGCCCGAGGTGAGCAGGATCCCGTCCTTCGCGGCCACCTCGACACCCGCGCCCGAGGACAGGACCTTCACGGTCTGCTGCGCGGTCAGCTCGATATTGTCCGAATGCGCCTGGATCTCCACCTTGCCCTTGCCGGCGAACAGTTTCATCCCGGCGCTCTGCACGAACAGGCTCAGCTTCTGCGCGACACTCGCGATCAGCGACTTGCCGGCCGCGATATGCGTGCTCTCGCCGCTGACCAGGTTGACCTGCCGGTCCGCATGGATCTGCGCGGCCTGCTGCGTGGACAGGCCGATCCCGGCCGGGCTGCCAAACACCATCACCGGCTCGGCGAACGCGTTCGCGTTGCCGGTGCCGCCGCCCGCGGTGCGCCCGCCCAGCGCCGCGCCCGCCGCGTCGAGCCGAGTCGCGTCGAGCAGCGTCTTGAGCGCCGCGCGCCCGCTGTCGAGCCCTTCGGCGTGATGCTCGACGCCGGCCTGCGAGAGCGTGTCCATCAGGCTGCCGGCGCTCTCGAGCTGCCGCTGCGTCTCGCCCGCGTCGAGCGGCTGGCTCGTGGCGCTCTTCGCGTGGGTGGTCACGTACAGGCCGCGGTTGGCGCGCACCGCGCCGTAATGATCGGTGCGCAGATCGAAGCCGCTGCCGAGATAGTTGCCACGCACGTTGCCCTGCTGGTCGATCAGGTAGCCGAGGTGAAGCGCCGTGCTGCCGATGCTGCTCGCGAGCTTCGCGCGGTTCTGGCCGGTGGCGTCGTCGAGCACCAGCTCGTTGAAGCCGCTGCCCGCGTATTCCTTGCTGCGAAAGCCCGACAGGATGCCGTTGCTGTGCCACTGCGGCCGCGTCTTGCCGTTGAACACGCGGAACAGCACGATCGGCCGGTCGCAATCACCGCCGAAGTACCCCACCCCCACTTCCTCCCCGACCCGCGGCAGGTGTACGCCGCCGTAGCCGCTGCCGGAATCGGACTGCGCCACGCGCAGCCAGCACGAGGCGCGTTCGTCGCCATCGTTCTGGCGGTCCCAGTGGAAGCGCACCTTGACCCGGTTCAGGTCGTCGGTATACACCTCCTCGCCGCTCGGGCCGACCACGGTGGCGGTCTCCAGATGCATCTCGGGCTTCTCGTGCTCGAGCGGGCTGCGATACGGGATGGTGGTGCGCTGGGCCTCGATGTCGACGTGATAGAAGCCGGTCGAGCCGTCCGCGTGCGCGACCGGCTGCGCCTGCCCGCCGCTCGCCGCGCGCGCGAACTCGGGCGCCTCGGCGAGACTGTGCGGGAAGCGGAAATCGGGGATCGCCACGTTGTTCTGGATCGTCCACCGCACGTCGATCGCCACGAACTCGCGCTGCTGGGCGCGATCGCGATCGTGCTCGGGATGACCGTTCAGCACGAAGCGGCGCCCGGCATCGATCGCGCGCACGGCGCCGCTGCCATGGAAACGCTTCGCGCGCGATTCCCATTCCTCGACCTGGATCTGCGACAGCGACTCTCCGCGCTCGTGCTCGGCGTAGGCATAGGCGCCGGTGTATTCGTACACCTCGAGCTGCTGCGGCAGCTCGCCTTGATCGGCGCGCGTGGGCAGCGTGGTGCCCTTCGGGTTGTACGGCGTGGACGGATTCTTGTAGTCGAACGTGCGCGTGGTGTGATGGGCGCTCTGCAGCATGCGCGAGCCGGCCCAGTGGCCCAGCGCGTCGGCCTCCGCGTGGGTACCCTGGCGCTGGAACCAGACGTCGAACGGCGCCGGCGTCGCGTACAGCGCGTCGACGATCACCATCGTCTGCGAGCTGCCGTCCGGTGCATATTCCCAGTAGCAATAGAGCCCTTCGGACTCCATCATCCGGTGGACGAAGTTCCAGTCGGTCTCGTGCTGGCGGCAATACGAGCGCGCCGGCAGCTTGCGCGACAGCTCGAAGCGAAAGCGCCCCTGCAGCTGCGGATGCCGGTTCAGCACGTCGGTGATGATCGCGTCGGCGGCCTGGTCCTGCCAGTAGCGCTCGTCGCGCCGGTAGTGCAGGAAGTGCAGCGCCGAGGTGAAGCGCAACTGGTACAGCGTCATCGCGCCGTCCGAGCCGAGCCGGCGCGCCACCAGCACGTAGCCCTGCACCGGACGGTAGCCGCCGTCGCCCTGCTGGATCCACAGCGTGACCGGCTGCGCGATCAGCGCCTTCAGTTCGAGGTTGCCGACCGTCGAGACGACGTCGAGCGTCCATTCGACGTCGCGGCCGAGCCTGGCATGGCCGATCGCACGCGAAACGATCAGCGTGTCGGCCGGCAATGTCGTATCGAGTTTGAGTAACCGGTCCTGCTGAAGCAGACCGCCGCGTAGCGCGGACATTATCGATTGAATATCCAACTGCAACCCCATTCTTATTCGCGTTCTGGCGTGCCCCGCCGGGCCACGAGATTCTACGCATTCCCGAAACGAGGCGCCATACTGTTGCATGAATATTTGAAAAATTCCTTTAAAGCGGGCTGGTGGTCGAGGTGAGGCGGCGGGAGTTGGCTGGATTGGGATGGCGGCGATTCGAAAATCGAGAATAAATTGCCGAGCGAGAATGGCGGCTCAGTATTTATTTCCTGATCGTCGTATCGCCCCGGCATGCTCGCCGGGTGCCGACAACGGACATTCTTCATATCTTTTCCGGTCCGTGACACGCAGCTCGGTGATTGGCGAGAAACCCGCCTTGATCGGTGCTTTGGCGGCTTCATTATTGGTTTCACCCAATTAGAGATGAATTCGATCTTGCTCAATTGGTCGGGAATCGAAAATTCCAATCGACCCGTCAATTAATTTCGTTTCAAACGATAAAATAGCGAACCCATTAAAACCAGTTACATGAATACGTGCTGCCGCATGCGGCCAGAGCTGCGGTAGTGGCTTGCGCCATAGTCGTCGATATCAGCGAATTGCGCCCCATCAGTTGTTTTCGCAGCTGCCGGAATCAAACGGGCCGCTGCCGTCGCCGCGTCGCTTGAAAACAGGCACACGAAAAAGTATCTCCAAATAATTGATTCGCCGCCTTGGCAAATCTTGCGGGAACTCGACACGTCAATCGATTCAGCCGGGCAAACGGCATTGAGGCGGTAATCCGAAAAGTACCCTCGAGTTCGGCGCGCTCCAGCGATCGGGTGGCTTCGTGCATGCCGGGTGTCACCTCATGCCGCCTCATGCGAGCGCGATTGTCCGACACGTCACTCCGCCCGTCATTGGAGGTTCGCACGCGCTGCGGTACGTCCGGCTGGGTCTTCATCCGGTAGTTGGCACCGTTCGCTTCGACCGACTGTTTGAACCCGAAACCGCCCTCTTCGATGCGTCGATTCGCCCTGCAAATCTGGCAAGGCTGTCTGATGTAATGGCGCCGGATTGGCTTCGTTGTGACTGGCGTTCGGAAGAAGCGGGGGGCGACGTGACAGGTCGAAACAAAAGGAATCAAGGAAGCCGGGACATGCCTATTTCGTTGAAGCAGAGCGCCGACACAGTCCGCTCACGATCCGCCACCCTTGGTATCGCCGCCCTTGTCGCATGCGCGTTACTCGTTCTTTCTGCGTGCGCGGGTAGTTCGGTGCTGCCAGATGATCCTCTCGCCAGCGAGCATCCGTTGTGGATGGTTCCAGTCAATCCGACGGACAACTGGGCGATCAACATGGCGATAGACCGGTACGGGATGGGGGATTCGAATCCGCACGACGATGGTGCAGGTGCAGCCTGCTGCTACCCCAGTCCTAAAGACTGGAGCAGGCCTGTCACGGTCCACTGGGAGTGGGACACGGTAGTGCCGCCGGGGACAAAGATCGTGCCGCCAACCGAACCCCACACGATGGTCTTGCATTTCCCACCGGGCGGCCCCGCGAAGAACGACCGTTACCTGTGCTTGATCCTGCGCGACCGTGATACGGCAGAACTCGCATTCGCCACCAGCCGAACACGCTGCGCCGCCAAATAACTACCAAGGAAATCAAACATGACCACACGTCAGGCCGATGCGCCCGTGAGCGATGTCGAATTGGATCGCGCGACTGCTTATGGCGCGAGCCGGCGCGATAAAACAGTCCGCTCGCGATTCGTCACGCTTCGCGCTACTGCCCTTACCGCATGCACGCTATTCATCCTGTCTGCGTGCGCGAGTAATTCGTTACTGCCCGATGATCCGCTCGCCAGCGAGCATCCATTGTGGATGGTCCCAGTCAATCCGACGAACCACTGGGCGATCAACATGGCGGTAGACCGGTACGGGATGGGGGACTCGAATCCGCACGACGATGGTGCAGGTGCGGCCTGCTGTTACCCCAGTCCCAAGGACTGGAGCAAACCGGTCACGGTTCACTGGACATGGGGTACGGAACTCGACCCAATTACGAAGGCTGTCATCCGGCATCGTGAACCCCATTCGATGGTCTTGCATTTCCCGCCGGGTGGCCCCGCCAAGGACGACCGGTATCTGTGCTTGATCCTGCGCGACCGTGATACGGCAGAACTCGCGTTCTCACGTGCCGCCACACGCTGTGCCACCAAATAACTTCCAAGGAAATCCAACATGACCACACGTCAGGCCGATGCATCTATGAGCAATTCCGAGTTGGATTGCACCGTTGCTTATGGCGCGAGTCGGCGCGATAAAACAGTCCGCTCTCGATTTATCACGCTTCGCACTACTGCCCTTGCCGCATGCTCGCTATTCATCCTGTCTGCGTGCGCAAGCGATTCGTTACTGCCCGATGATCCTCTCGCCAGCGAGCATCCATTGTGGATGGTCCCAGTCAATCCGACGGACAACTGGGCGATCAACATGGCGGTAGACCGGTACGGGATGGGGGACTCGAATCCGCACGACGATGGTGCAGGTGCGGCCTGCTGTTACCCCAGTCCCAAGGACTGGAGCAAACCGGTCACGGTTCACTGGGAGTGGGACACGGTAGTGACGCCGGAGACAAAGATCGTGCCGCCAACCGAACCACACACGATGCTCGTGCATTTCCCGCCGGGCGGCCCCGCGAAGAACGACCGTTATCTGTGCTTGATCCTGCGCGACCGTGATACGGCAGAACTAGCGTTCTCGCGTGCCGCCTCACGCTGTGCCACCAAATAACTTCCAAGGAAATCCAACATGACCACACGTCAGGCCGATGCCCCCGTAAGCGATGCCGAGTTGGACCGCGCGGCCATGCGCGGGATAAGCCGGCGGTTCGCTGCTGAATGTCCCGACGATCCGAAGGCTCGCCTTCAATGCCGTCTCTATCCGAAACTCAGCTTCTTCTTCGACGGCACCGGCAACAACATGTATCAGGAGCTGCAGAAGCCTGAACACGAACAGGCGCTGTCGAACGTGGCCAAGCTCTATCTCGCGGCAATTCGTAACCGCTCGCAAGGCACCACGCCACGATACTTCTCCGGCGTCGGCACACCATTCAAGATTCCCCGGCGCGTGCCCGGCTACTCCGCCGAACTGCTGCGTGACGATCCGGGCGGCGTGATTGGCCTGGGCTTCGGCCTCGGAGGGCGGACGCGTATCGACGCGGCCCTCGCCGAATTCGCCATGATCCTCGGCGAGGATTGGAGCGAGGGCGCGCGGCGGCACATGCCGTTCATCAGCGTGGCGGTGTTCGGTTTCTCGCGCGGCGCGACCGAAGCGCGTGCGTTCGTGCGGGAACTGCTTTCGCATTGCGTCGACAAGGACGGCCAGCGGTGCTGGCTGGACAAGGGCCTGCGCCGCATCCCGCTGCGCATCACGTTCATGGGCTTGTTCGACACGGTGGCGTCGGTGGGCGGCCCGGGTCTGCATCTGAGCTGGGCCGCCGAACTGGCGATTCCGCCCGAGGTCGAGCGCTGCGTGCATTACGTGGCTGCGCACGAGGTACGGCAGGCGTTTCCGCTCGACTCGGTGCGCGTGGGGCGCACCTGTCCAGCCAATTGCGAGGAGGTGGTCTATCCCGGCGTGCATGCGGATGTCGGCGGCGGCTATGCGTCGGACCAGCAGGGCCGCAGCAACCTGCTCGCACGGATCTCGCTGCGTCACATGTACGCGGCGGCGCTAGAGGCCGGCGTGCCGCTCTGGTCGCCCGATAAGTTACCAGCAAACCGGAAACCTCTTTTTTTCCTCCCGGACGATGAGCCGGTGGTGGCCCTTTACCAGGACTACATGGCCACCCTCCCCTCAACAAAACCCGAAGTGGAGGCACTGATCCGAGCACACCGGCGCCTGCTGTTCCAATGGCGAGGCGGCCTCACCCGCAGGCACGAGGACACACGCGTGCTCGGCAGCCTGTACGGCAGGCGCGGTGTATCGGCAACATCCTGTCAGGCCGTGCAGCCGGCCACCGACCACGACCATCCCGAGTGTGATCCGACGCAGTGGATCTATGAGGTGCCGTCCAGCCCCGAACGACAGGCAACCCAGTTGCTGGCCGAGCAGCGGCGCCTGACTCGGCGAGTCGCCTTCCTGCGCAACCCGGTCGAAAGTTTTACGAGCAATCGGGAATGGCCACCACCCCAGCCGCGCAAGCTCACCGCCTACGAAGATCTGATCCTGTCGGCGTGGGACATCGACTCGGCCGTACCGTCGGCCGTCGACAGCCTGCTGGCCGAACACATCCATGACTCCGTCGCGCACTTCATGACCTGGCCATGCACCTTGTACGACCCGCGGGAAGTCTATTGCGACCAGGTCCGCTACTACGCCGAGAGATCACGGCCCGGCCGTCAGCTGGAGGCCGCGATCTGACGGCCGGTGCCGGCGGAACGATCACTCGCGGCGCCACGCTTCCTACGCTCGCATGCGCGATCATTACCCCAGCCGGTCGCGGCCCGAGCGGTGTCCGCCGCCGCCTCCGGCGATCTATTTTTTATTCGAACCCGCGACTCAGGCCAAAGGCGACCACGAGCCCCCTGACCGGCCCGACGGAAAAACCGCCAAAGGCCGGCCGGCCAACTCGATCCTCGCGCACGCGCGGATCGACAACGATACCGCCGCCTCAAACCGGCGACGGATTGCGCTCCTCGAACCCGGCCTGATGCCAATACGGATAAGCCGGCTCCACGCGGCTAGCCGCATCGAGCTTCGCGACCTGCTCCGGCGTCAGGTTCCAGCCGATCGCGCCGAGGTTCTGCCGCAGCTGTTCCTCGTTACGCGCGCCGATCAGCACGGTCGCCACGGTGGGCCGCTGCAGCAGCCAGTTCAGCGCGATCTGCGGAATCGTCTTGCCGGTCTCGGCCGCCACTTCATCGAGCGCGTCGACCACGCGGTACAGATACTCCTCCGGCACCTGCGGCCCCTTGTCGGCGGTCTTGTGCAGCCGGCTGGTGGCCGGCAGCGGCTGGCCACGACGGATCTTGCCGGTCAGGCGGCCCCAGCCGAGCGGGCTCCACACCACGGCGCCCACGCCCTGGTCGAGGCCGAGCGGCATCAGTTCCCACTCATAGTCGCGGCCCACCAGCGAGTAGTAGGTCTGGTTCGCGACGTAGCGCGGATAGCCGTAGCGGTCGGCCACGTCGAGCGACTTCATCAGGTGCCAGCCCGAGAAATTCGACACGCCGATGTAGCGGATCTTGCCCGCGCGCACCAGATCATCGAGCGTCGAGAGCACTTCCTGTACCGGCGTCCTCGCATCGAAGCCGTGCAACTGGAACAGGTCGATGTAGTCGGTCTGCAGGCGCTTGAGCGCCGCATCGACGGAGTTGATCAGGTGGAAGCGCGACGAACCGACGTTGTTCGGGCCGTCATCGAAACGAAAGGTCGCCTTGGTCGAGATCAGCGCCTTGTCGCGGCGGCCCTTCAGCGCCTCGCCGAGCACCTGTTCCGAGGCGCCGCCCGAATAGATGTCGGCGCTGTCGAACATGGTCAGGCCGGCGTCGAGGCAGATGTCGACGAGGCGGCGTGCCTCGGCGACGTCGGTCTCGCCCCATGCCTGGAAGAATTCCCCCTTGCCGCCGAACGTTCCGGTGCCGAAGCTCAGTACCGGAACCTTGAAGCCTGATGCGCCGAGATGTCGATATTCCATGCCAGTTCCCGAAAGTAGGTTGTAACGAACGTGGCCGCGCCGCGCGATCGCGGCCGGCGCGCCCGCCTTGACTGGCGATGCGCCGCGCATCGCCGGAGCGTTAACCTACTGCAACTTCGCGATGCGTGCAGTCCGGCACGTGCGCTTCAGCGCATCAGGTTGATATCGATATCAGCCTCGCGCGGCAACGGCGCCGCGGCCAACGCGAGACCACCGGGCGCGATGCGCTGCGCGGCGGGAACCTTGGCGGCCAGCTCGCGCATCTTCACCAGCGACAGCACCTTGGTGCCGGTCCATTCGCGCGACAGCATGGCCGTCCGCACCGGTGCCTCGGGGCCGTTGTAGGCCACGGTCGCGGTGTTGCGCTCGAAGTCGAGCACGAAGAACAGCAGGAACTCCGCGCGCCCCGTGCCCGGTGTAAATGCCGGACCGGTGCCGGCCTTGCCGGTGGCCTTGACCTGCACGGTCTGCCCGGCCGCCGTCAGCGCGTCCACGCCCTTGGTGCGCCTCGTCGGCAGCGTCAGCGCGAAGTGGTCGAGCGCCAGCGCCTCGGCGATGTCGCCGACCAGCCGCCCGTCGAGCGTGAACCTGAGCCCCGTGCGCCGATAGTGTGCCGCGAGCGCCTGCTGGGCGATCCATAGCTGCCTGACGGCCTCGGGCATCGCGAACGTGATCGGCGTGTCGGACATCGGGACTCCCCGGTTGTGAAATGTGTCGAGCCATCGATGACGCGACGCGTCAGGCCGTGTCGGCCTTCAGCGTGAGCCGCGCCTCGAGCCCGCCGCCCTCGCGGTTGCGCAGCACGAGCGTGGCGTCCATCGCCTGCGTCAGCTGCCGCGCGATCGCGAGCCCGAGCCCGGTGCCGCCGGTACCTCGGTTGCGCGAGGTCTCGATCCGCACGAACGGCTCGAACACGGCGTCGAGCGAGGCCTCCGGAATCCCCGGGCCGCGATCGAGCACGGCGATCACGGCCTCGCCGCGCGGCGACACGGCGACCCGCACCTGCGCCTCGCCGGCGAACTTCAGCGCGTTGTCGAGCAGGTTGCCGACCACGCGCCGCAGCGCCTGCGGGCGCGCCATCACGGCGATCCCGGCGCGCGCCTCGAAACGCACGTCCTGCCCGGCGTCCTCGTAGTCGCAGACCATGCTGTCGAGCAGCGCGTCGAGATCGATCCGGCACGGCGCCTCGGCGGCGCCATGCACGGTTCGTGCGTAGGCGACGCCCTCCTTCACGAGCTGCGCCATCTCGCTCAGGTCCTGGCGCAGCTTGGCGGCCTGCGCCTCGTCGTCCATCACGTCCACGCGCAGCCGCATGCGCGTGATCGGCGTCTGCAGGTCGTGCGAGATCGAGGCGAGGATCTGCATGCGTTCGGCGGTGTAGGTGGCGATCCGGTCCTGCATCGCGTTGAACGCGCGCGCGGCGCGCGCCACCTCGGACGGCCCGCCCTCGGCCATGCGCTCGCCCTTCAGGTCCGGCCCGAGCGCGTCGGCGGCCTTGGCCAGCGCGTGCAGCGGCCGCGTGGCGAGCCGCACCGCGAACCAGCAGCAGGTGGCCAGCACCGCCAGCTGCAGCAGCATCACCACCGGCAGCCAGCCCGACAGCGGCACGCCCGACACCGGATGCGCGTCGATCGTGAGCGGCGTGCCGTCGCTGAGTTTCAGATGCACCTGCAGGTGTTCGCTGTCGCCGGGAATCGCGTTGGCGGTCACGGCATAGGTGCGGCCGATGCCGTCGCTGATCGAGCGCTCGACGCGCGCCGACAACGCGGCGTCCACCGGACCGCCCGCCAGGCCGGGCCCGAGTTCGAAGCGGTAGCTGCGCCGCGCGAGCCGCGGCAGCCAGGCCGCGCGCTCGGCGGGCGGCAGGTGGTCGAGCAGCGCCACCGAGGCCACCACCTCGCGCTCGATGTAGCCCATCATCAGCGTGGTGGTGGCCTGGTCGCGCTCGGTCAGCGTCAGCCAGAACGACAGCATCTGCGCGGCGGCGAGCCCCACGCAGAGGATCAGCGCGAGCCGCGCGAACAGCGAGCGCGGCCAGCGCGGGCGGGTGGCGTCGCTCATGTCGGCTCGTCGATCACGCTCACCGCCGCCGAGAACACGTAGCCCTCGCTGCGCAGCGTCTTGATGTAGCGCGGCTCGCGCGCGGTGTCGCGCAGGCGCTGGCGCAGGCGGCTCACGAGCAGGTCGATCGAGCGGTCGAACGGATCGGCCTGGCGTCCCTGCGTGAGGTTCAGCAATTGATCGCGCGTCAGCACGCGCTGCGGATGGTCGAGGAACACGCGCAGCAGCCGGTATTCGGCGCCGCTCAGCGCGACCAGCGTGCCTGCCTCGTCAAGCAGGTGACGGCCGGTGGTGTCGAGCCGCCAGTCGCCGAAGCCGAGCCACTGCGCGGCCTCGCTCACCTGCATGCCGGGCGGCAGCATCCGCGCGCGGCGCAGCACGGCGCGAATCCGCGCGTACAGTTCGCGCACCGCGAACGGCTTGGTCAGGTAATCGTCGGCGCCCATTTCGAGGCCGACGATGCGGTCGGTTTCCTCGTCGCGCGCGGTCAGCATCACCACCGGTACCGCACGGTGCTTGCCGGCGCGCAGCTCGCGGCACAGCACGAGCCCGTCGTCGCCGGGCATCATCACGTCGAGCACGATCAGGTCCGGCGCGCCGTTCTCGAGCTGGCCGCGCATCTCGCGGCCGTTCGCGGCCAGCGACACGCGCATGCCGTTCTTCTCCAGGTACTGGCCGACCAGCTCGCGGATGCCGCGGTCGTCGTCGACCACCAGCACGTGATCGGGGCGCTCGTTCATCATGCGCGCGCGTCTCCTTCCCTCTCGTCATCGCGATCGCGCCGGCGCGCCGCGGCCGGGCCGCGCGCGACGAGCGTGTTGCAGGTGAACGGATGCGCGATTTCCGTGGCGAAGCCGCCCGCCACGAACGCGACGATCGCGACGAGCCGCAGCAGCGGATGGCGCCGCGCTGCAAGTGGCGCCTGCATGGCGTGGCTCATGCGTCCTCCACCACCGACAGGCTCGCGCCGTCGTTGAGGCTGGCCTGCTGCACGTAGGGATCCACGCCGTCGAGGCAGCCGAGGTTGGCGCGCCAGCGCGTCGGGTCCACGCGCGTCTGATGGAACGGATAGATCCCGCAATGGCGGCAGAAGAAATGGCGCGCGGCACGCGTGTTGAAGCGGTATTCGGCCAGCGCGTCCTCGCCGGCGACGATGGTCAGCGCGTCGCGCGTGAACGGCGGCGACATCAGCGCGCCCTTGCGACGGCACAGGCTGCAATTGCAGCGCGTGGCCGGCGCGAGCGGCGTGCGTACCTCGAAGCGAACGGCCCCGCAGTGGCAGGAACCTTGATACGTGTCGGCGTTCATCGTGCGAGCCTCCCTCAGTCATTGAGCAATGACGGTTTTATAGCCGATGGCGGCCGTCGATTTGTGTCGCAATGTATCTGAAATCGCCCTCGACACACAACATTGCACAGCCCCGGGCCGGCCGAAACATCGGCGATACGCGGGCGCGCTCCAATGCTTCCACCGCCGCGGCGCGCGAGTGATCACCGCCGCCGCGCCGCCTTCGTCTTGGCCATCCAGGAGCCCCCAACATGCGCCCGCTTTATCGTCTGTGTACCGCCGCGATCGTCGCCACCGCTGCCTGCGTCGCCGTGCTTGCCGCCACCCGGCCGGCCGCCCTCGCGTCCTCCCTCACACGCGCCGAGCCGACGGCCACGGGTGCCGCGCCCGAATTCACCGGCATCGACCACTGGCTGAACGGGCCGCCGCAGTCGCTCGCGCAATTGCGCGGCAAGGTGGTGCTGGTCGATTTCTGGACCTACACCTGCATCAACTGCATCCACACGCTGCCCTACGTCGAGCGCTGGCACGAGAAATACCGCGCGCAGGGGCTGGCCGTGATCGGCGTGCATACGCCCGAATATCCGTTCGAGCGCAGCACGGCCAACGTGCGCGACGCGGTGCGGCGCTTCGGCCTGACCTACCCGATCGCGCAGGATAACGACTACGCCACCTGGCGCGCCTACGGCAACCAGTACTGGCCGGCGTTCTATTTGATCGACAGGTCCGGGAACATCGTCTACCGGCAATTCGGTGAAGGCGATTACGAAAAGACCGAAGCGGAAATCGCGAAACTGATCGCGCAGCCGGGTTGAAACCGGCACGCTCCCGAGGTGCGGATCGCGATTATTGGCCGGCGGCACGAGTTTTCGCCTCGATAATCGCGACACCGGCCGGCGGGATAATTCATGATCGCCGCGCCCGGTGAAGCGGATTAATATCGGCAATTCCCCGGCAATCTTGATTCCCGGCACGACGGGCGTGAATTCGACGCAATCGCATTGCAGCATGCCGGGCCGCGCCGGTGCGCCGAAAGCGGCCCGGGCCGGGGCTTGCAGGCATTTCGTAAAAACCAATTGCAGTTTTTGCACGAGCGGCTAAGATACGAAGCGCGGGAAAAACCCCACCTCGTTTCCACACAATACAAGCCACATCGGACGGCGGGGTAATTCGAACGCAATAACGGAAGCCGTGATTCCGGAAAATCAGAAGCCGTTCCGCTGTATCAAAAAGAAATCAGACCAACAGGGGCCTAGCCATGAAAACCGTCCATTACCGGGCCGCGGCACTCGCCGCGCTGCTCGCCGGTGCCGCCGCATCGGTACACGCCGATCCCGTCCCGCTGCCCGACCCGCAGATTCCCGGCTATCACTTTCCCGAAACGGAAGCCACGCTGCTCGGCTGGGTCAACCAGCCCACGGCCGCCAACCGGCAATCGATCGACCTGCATGGCTGGGGCCTGTGGGCCTCGTTGACCGCGCCGAGCGGCCAGACCGAATTCGGCATCCAGAACGTCCCGGTTTACCTGACCTGGCTGTCGCCGCAGGAAATCGCCAAGCTGCCGCCGGGCGCCGCGTCCAGCCCCGTGAAGCTGGCCCACGTACAGCGCGCGCTGACGCTCGGCCTGCCGACGCAGTTCTTCCGCAGCAAATCGCTGATCGACAAGCTGGACAACGACGCCGCCAAGCACAAGAAGCTGCTGGGCGCCGCGTCGTCCACGCCGATGAGCGTGCGCGATACCGACGTGATCGAGACGGTCGGCTACGATCCGAGCGCCGCCGCGTTCGCGCAGCAGAACAACCTGTTCTCGCTCGCCGCGCTGCGGGCCATCTACAAGGCCGGCAACGCGTCGATCCCAGCCTTCCCCGACACGGCGGTCACCATCAAGCCGGTGTACAAGGTGGTCAGCAAGGCGCACTCGTTCCAGAACCTGTACGTGATGCCGGCCTGGCCCGGCACGCCTGAGGTCATCACGCCCAAGATCAAGTCCGAGGGCTTCCCCGAAAGCGCGTGGCCCGGCTGCGTCTACGTCGACAACCAGAACACCGGCACCTCGACGGCCAGCGGCGTCGATCCGACCTGCAAGGGACCGACGGCGAACAGCACCTATGGCCTCGGCGACTTCATCCATGCCACGGTGACGAAGGACAACATCGACCAGATCAAGAGCACGAGCCGCCTCACCGACATCGAGCTGGGCGACACCGTGATCCTGGTCGGCATGCACGTGACCTCGCGCGAGATGACCGAGTGGACCTGGCAGAGCTACTTCTGGACGCCCGATCCGGCGAACCCGCCGCTGCCGAGCAGCGCCGAGGTGGCCTCGCACCGGCCGGCCCAGCTGACCGGCCCGGCCGCCCACTACGCGATGACGATCGGCTACCAGATGGTCGCGCCGAACCAGCCGGTGAGCGGCGGCAAGAGCGTGGGCGAGCCGGTGATCGCCTACAACCCGTATCTCGAGTCGGGATTCAATGCCGCCACGTTCGGGCCGACGCCGGCCAACCCGGGCATCACCAACCCGGCCACGGGCAAGACCTACCGGGCCACGGTCGGCGTGCAGACCAACTGCATGGCCTGCCACGGCACGGCGTCGGCGGCGTTCGACGGCAGCAAGCGGCTCGCCTACCTGACCGACATGTACCTGTCGCGCACCGACCCGGTGTTCCAGAAGCATCTGCAGACGGAATTCCTCTGGTCGATTCCCGACAACGCCAAGTGATGCCGGCGCGCCGCGGCGCGTGAGCCATCGCGGCGCGCTTCTCACATCCAGGCGAATCCCTGCTCCCCCCCAAAAAAACACGCGGCCCGCCAAAACCTGGCGGGCCGCGTGTTGCCCTTGAAGCGCGCATCATGGGTGCTTCGGCGTCCCGGCTCCGGCGTCAGAACGCGAGTTGCCCGGCGTTTCGCCGCGGTGCGGAATCAGTCGATGTCCCAGGCGCCGACGAATCCGAGATTCACGACGTTCGTCATTGCCTTGAGTACCTGCACCGTGCCGTCCAGATTGATGCGTCCCGGCGCGATCCCGTCGCCATCGCTGCCGCCCGAATACACCACCACGATCGGCGTCGACAACGCCGGCACGTAACCTTGCGGAATCGTCGCCACCACGGCGCCGTAGGCAACGGCACCGGCCGTCTGGCTGATCGTGCCGTTGATGATGCAACGCTTCGCTTTCTTGTTCAGAACGGCGTCGGACGTCCACCCGCTCGCTACCGGCAATTGAACCGGCGCGCGATAGGTCAATGGAGACCAGTCGCCGGCCCCATTCGTGCTCATGTACGGATTGCCGTGAATTTCCGTTTCCAGCGCCACCGTGGCATTGATGCCGTAACCGCCGTTGTTGCGGATGATGGTGTTGTCGGCCACCGTCAGGAGCACCGTGGCATCGTCCACCCGGATTGCGTCGCCGTTGCAATTGAAAATTTCCGGGCTGCCAATCGAAACGGCGCCCGTATTCCAGTTCTTGATGTAAATCGCATTTTCGACAGCGGAGCCCATGAAGCAATCTATGAGGATTTGTCCATCTCCGGCAACCTCGCAATCCACGATGATGTCATACGTCGTATGGTCTCCAAGCCCGTCGAAAGTCGCGCCGTCAGAAATAATGATTTCACGATTACTCTGATTGTTGAGCGAGTTGTCGATCGCCAGCCCGGCATAACTATTGCCGAGAATTTCCACGTTGCTGCCGATGAACAGGCCACCGAATCCACCGCCGCACCGAATACCGGCCGCGCCGCAAAAATTCAGATAGCCATTCGACAAATACAGATCCGCATTGGACGAAACGTCGTTGCCTGATACGGATAAGCCGTTGTATTGGCACTCGACGGCGAAATCGTTGAGCCACACCTCGTGGCAGCCATCGAAAAAATAGCCGTTCCAGAGCGTGCGGCTTCCGTCCATGCCGTCGGCGATCACCTTGTCGACGAACGAATCCGAAAAACGCTGCATGCGCAGCGCGTAGCCCTGCGTCATGGTCGTGCCCGACGTCACGCGAAACCCTGAGAGCAGCCAGTTGTTCTGGTTGTTGGTGCCGTCTCCCAACACGATCAGGTCCTCGACGGTTGCGGTGCCGACGTATTTCAGGATCGACGCATAGGCATCGCCGCGGATGGTGATGCCGCTGCCCGATTTCTGCAACTGCTCATCGAACAGATAGGTTCCGGCCGGGATGTAGCCCGATTGCGTGTCGGACAGGGCCTCGAGCCAGGCCACGAGCGCGGCCGTGTCGATCGTGACGCCATCGCCCTTGGCTCCGAAATCCTGCGGCGTGACGGGCAGATCGCTCAACTGAGCGCCGACGCTGGCCGCGGCCCGCTGCTTGATTGCTTCGATATTCATTTGACTCCTCGCTGCATCCTGTTGATCCAACACGCTTGCCCGATATCGAAAATTCCGGCACCACCTTTCACGTCGCTCGACCGGGAATATCCCTCTCGGGAGTTCGAAATCCGACCGCAAGGAAAAATAAATCCTGAATCAATTGGAGCAATAAACTTCCCACGTGAAGCGGGATTGATTAGATCACGCTTGCCGATCGAGGCGCATGATTTTATTTTTTTGGGGGAAGATCGAAATTTTCATTTATCCGCAGATGGCGGCCGGCGCCGCAAAGCACCGCATCAAACGAACACGCGGCCTGCCGAAACCGGCAGGCCGCGTGTCGTGTTCCGGCAAGCACCCCATGTCCGGCCTCAGCGTCGGACGGGTGGCGCGCCGTCCTGTCAGAAGCCGAGATCCGGACCGCCCGGCGCACCGCCCGGCGCCGCCGGCGCGGCCGGCTTCGGCGCCTCGTGGACGGTGGCGTCGGTGGTCAGCAGCAGGCCCGCGACCGAGGCCGCGTTCTGCAGCGCCGTGCGCGTGACCTTGGTCGGATCGAGCACGCCCGATTCCACCAGGTCACCGTACTCGCCGGTGGCCGCGTTGTAGCCGAAGTTGCCGCTGCCCTCGGCCACCTTCGCCACCACCACGCTGGCTTCCTCGCCGGCGTTGGTCACGATCTGGCGTAGCGGTTCCTCCAGCGCGCGCAGCACGATCTTCACGCCGGCGTTCTGGTCCGCGTTGATTCCCTGCACGTCGCGGATCGCCTGCTTGACGCGGATCAGCGCCACGCCGCCGCCCGGCACGATGCCTTCCTCGACGGCCGCGCGCGTGGCGTGCAGCGCGTCGTCCACGCGGTCCTTCTTCTCCTTGACCTCGATCTCGGTGGCGCCGCCCACCTTGATCACGGCCACGCCGCCCGCCAGCTTCGCCACGCGCTCCTGCAGCTTCTCGCGGTCGTAGTCGGAGGTGGCATCCTCGATCTGCACGCGGATCTGCTTGACGCGCGCCTCGATGCTGGCCTTGTCGCCGGCGCCGTCGATCACCGTGGTGTTCTCCTTGCCCACCTCGATGCGCTTGGCCTGGCCCAGCTCGGCGAGCGTCGCCTTCTCGAGCGTGAGGCCGGTTTCCTCGGCGATCACCTGGCCGCCGGTGAGGATCGCGATGTCCTCCAGCAGCGCCTTGCGGCGGTCGCCGAAGCCGGGCGCCTTGACGGCCACCGTCTTCAGGATGCCGCGGATGTTGTTGACCACCAGCGTGGCGAGCGCCTCGCCTTCCACGTCCTCGGCGATGATCAGGAGCGGCCGGCCCGCCTTCGCGACCTGTTCGAGCACCGGCAGCAGGTCGCGGATGTTCGACACCTTCTTGTCGTGCAGCAGGATGTACGGGCTGTCGAGCACCGCGATCTGGCGGTCGGGGTTGTTGACGAAGTACGGCGAGAGATAGCCGCGGTCGAACTGCAGGCCCTCCACCACGTCGAGTTCGTCGGCGAGCGACTTGCCGTCCTCCACCGTGATCACGCCTTCCTTGCCGACCCGATCGATCGCCTCGGCGATGCGCTGGCCGATCGATTCCTCGCCGTTCGCCGAGATCGTCGCGACCTGGGCGATCTCCTTGCTGGTGGTGGTCGGCTTGCTGATCTTCTTCAGCGCCTCGACGGCGGCGATCACGGCGCGGTCGATGCCGCGCTTCAGGTCGAGCGGGTTGAGCCCGGCCGCGACGTACTTCTGTCCTTCGCGGACGATCGCCTGCGCGAGCACGGTGGCGGTGGTGGTGCCGTCGCCGGCGCTGTCGCTGGTCTTCGACGCCACTTCCTTGACGAGTTGCGCGCCGATGTTCTGCAGCTTGTCGGCCAGCTCGATCTCCTTGGCGACCGATACGCCGTCCTTGGTGACGACCGGCGCGCCGAAGCTGCGCTCGAGCACCACGTTGCGGCCCTTCGGCCCGAGCGTGACCTTGACGGCGTCGGCCAGCACGTTCACGCCCTCGATCAGTTTGGCGCGGTTCACGTCGCCGAATACGATGTCCTTGGCTGCCATGTTGGTTGCTCCTTCGAAATCAGACGTTGACCACCGCGAAGATGTCTTCCTCGCGCAGTACCAGCAGTTCGTTGTTGTCGACCTTCACGGTCTGGCCGGCGTACTTGCCGAACAGCACGCGGTCGCCCACCTTCAGGTCGGGCTCGATGCGCTTGCCGTCGTTGTCGCGGCGGCCCGGGCCGACCGCGAGCACCTCGCCCTGGTCCGGCTTCTCGGCGGCGCTGTCGGGCAGCACGATGCCCGAAGCCGTCTTGGTTTCCTGATCGAGTCGTTTCACGATCACGCGATCGTGCAGCGGACGAAGGCTCATCTCGGCATTCCTCTCTGGAAAATTTGCTGTGGGATTGGCACTCGTGTGGTTCGAGTGCCAAGCGGAATCCAGTATAAGAAGCGGGCGCGCGCCGATCCAATAACGGATCGGCAGAAGGTTATGAACGGGCGTGAAGAAGGCATATCGGGGCGGCCCGGTTGCCCGCGCCCGCCGCCAGGCGAGAGGCCGGACGCGACGCGGCGGGAGGCGACGCTCCGCGAGCCGCTCAGGCGCCGGTCGTGTCGCCCGCGGCCGTGCCCAGGTAAGCGCTGCGTATCCGCGCGTCGTCGAGCAGCATGCGGCCCTGCCCTTCCAGCACGACGCGGCCGGTCTGGAGCACGTAGCCGTAATGCGCGATCTGCAGCGCGAGGCTCGCGTTCTGCTCGACCATGAACACCGTCACGCCCTGCCCGTTGATCTGCCCGATCAGGTCGAGCACCTTGTCGACGTAGAGCGGCGAGAGCCCCATGGTCGGCTCGTCCATGCAGATGAGCCGCGGACGCGCCATCATCGCCCGCGCCATCGCGAGCATCTGCTGTTCGCCGCCCGAGAGCGTGCCGGCGCGCTGCGCGAGCCGCTCGCGCACGCGCGGGAACAACTCGAGCACGCGCTCCAGGTCCTCGGCGATGCCGGCGCGGTCGCGTCGCGTGTAGGCGCCGATCAGCAGATTCTCGCGCACGCTCATCTCGCCGAACAGCCGCCGCGCCTCGGGCACCGCGGCGATGCCGCGCCGCACGCGCTGCGGCGTCGGCAGCGTCGTCACGTCTTCGCCGTCGAAGCGCACGGTGCCCGTGCGCGGGCGAGTCAGCCCGAGGATCAGCTTCATCGAGGTGGATTTGCCGCTCGCGTTGCCGCCGAGCAGGCTGACGATCTGTCCACGCCCGACCGTCAGGTTGACGTCGAAGTGGACCTGAACCGGCCCGTAGAAGGTATCGATGTGGTCGAGTTGCAGCAGCGGGTCGGTCATGGTCGCTCGGTGGGCGTCGGTGTCGGATGGAAGCGGCGCGCGGCGGCCCGGCTCACGCGGCGGCACGCGCCCGGGCAGTCTGGCGATGGCCGAGGTAGGCCTCGATCACGTCGGGATGGTCGCGCACCTCGGCCGGCGCGCCGTCGGCGATCTTGCGGCCGTTGTCGAGCACGATCACGCGGTCGGACACGCGCATCACCAGGTCGAGCTTGTGCTCGATCAGCAGGATCGTCAGGCCGTCGGCCTTGAGCCGCAGGATCAGCTCGAGCATCTCGGCGGTCTCGGTCTCGTTCATGCCGGCCGTGGGTTCGTCGAGCAGCAACAGGCGCGGCCTCAGCATCAGCGCGCGACCGATCTCCACGCGCCGCCGGTTCGCATACGAGAGGCTGTGGGCGGGCTCGTCGATGCGCGGCAGCAGCCGCTCGCCGAAGCCGGCGATGAGCGCGCGCGCCTCGGCGCGCAGCGCCGCTTCCTCGGCCCGGGTGCGCCGGCCCGGCAGCAGCGCGCGCAGCGTCTCGGCGAGCGCGCCCAGCACCGGCCAGCCGCGCCGCGCGACGCGCAGCCGGGCATGGGCGCCCACCAGCACGTTGTCGAGCACGCTCAGGTTGCCGAACACGCGGCCGTGCTGGAACGTGCGCGCGAGCCCCAGCGCGGCGAGCCGCTCGGGCGGCAGGCGGGTCACGTCGAGGCCGTCGAGCCGGATCCGGCCCGCGTCGGGCCGATCGACGCCGGCAATCAGGTTGAACAGCGTCGATTTGCCGGCGCCGTTCGGGCCGATCACGCTGAGCAGTTCGCCGCGCGCGAGCGCGAGGTCGACGCCGTCGAGCGCGGTCACGCCGTCGAAGCGGCGCACGAGGCCGGCGACGTCCAGCAGGGGGACGGGATTCGCGATGTCGTTCATGGCCGCCTCACACCGTGCCGAGCACGCCCTGCGGCCGGAACCGCACGAGCAGCAGCAGCACCAGCCCGTAGATCAGCATCCGGTAGTCGGCCGCCCAGCGGAACAGCTCGGGCAGGCCGATCAGCGCGAGGGCGCCGAGCATGCTGCCCGGCACGTTGCCGAGGCCGCCGAGAATCACCATCGTCAGCGCGAGGATCGACACCTGGGAATCGAAGGTCTGGTAGTTCACGTAGCTGTACAGATGCGCGGCCACGCCGCCGCCGACGCCGGCCGCGAGGCCGCCGAACGCGAACGCCAGCGCCTTGTAGCGATTCGGCGAGATGCCGTGGGCGCGCGCGGCGACGTCGTCCTCGCGGATCGCGCGCAACGTGCGGCCGAGATGCGAGCGCAGCAGGCGCGCCTGCAGCAGCGCGAACCCCGCGAGCAGCGCGAGCGCGATCCAGTAGACGGCGGCCGGCCCCGGCGAGCCGGGCAGCGGCGGGATGCCGGTCACGCCGATCGGCCCGCGCGTGAGGCTGTCCCAGTTGAGGATCACGAGCCCGACCACTTCGCCGATGCCGAGCGTGGCGATCGACACGTAATGGCCGCGCAGCCGGAACGCCGGGTAGACGAGCAGCGTACCGAGCGCGGCGGTGATCGCGCCCGCGCACGGGATCGTCACGGCCGGCGACCAGCCGAGGTCGAGCGACAGCAGCGCCGAGGCATAGGCGCCGATCACCAGCAACGCGGCGTGACCGAGCGAGACCTGCCCGACGGTGCCGGCCACCAGCGTCAGGCTCAGCGCGAGCAGGCCGTACAGCCAGGCGTTGGTCAGCGTCTGCAGCAGGTAGGCCGACACGCCGGCCAGCGGCAGCGCCGCCGCGACGGCCGCGAGCGCGGCCAGCAGCCCCGGCGGCACGCGCACCGGCCTGGCCGCGGCGAGGAAGGTGCCCGTCATCGGCTCGGCGGGCGGCTGGTGGCGGCCGCTGAAGAGCCCGTTCGGGCGCCACACCAGGAACACGATCAGCAGCGCGTAGGCGAACAGGTCGCGGTAGCTGGTGCCGAACAGCGCCACGCCGTAGCTTTCCACGAGGCCGAGCAGCAGGCTGCCCGCGATCGCGCCCGGCACGTTGCCGAGGCCGCCGATCAGCAGCGCGACCACGCCCTTGAGCGTGGCCTGGAAGCCCATCGCCGGGTCGACGCTGTTGTAGTACATGCCCACCAGCAGGCCGCTCACGCCGCCGAGCGCGCAGGCGATCGCGAACACGAGCTGGTTCACGCGGTCGACGTCGATACCCATCTGCAGCGCGGCGTCGCGATCCTGCGCGGTGGCCCGCACCGCCCAGCCGAGCCGCGTGAAGCGCAGGAAGCCGAACAGCAGCGCGGCGGCGGCCAGGCCGATCGCGGCGATCAGCAGGTCGAGCGCGCCGAGCGTGGCACCGCCCAGGCGCAGGTGCCAGTCGGGCAGCGGCGTCGGTACCGGACGCGGATCGGCGCCGAACAGCAGCTGCGCGGCCTGGTCGAGGATGAAGCTGATGCCGATCGTGGCGAGCAGCGGCGCGATGCGCGCGCCGTGGCGCAGCGGCCGCAGCCCGATGCGCTCGATCGCGAGGCCGATCACGGCGCAGACCGCCGCCACCAGCACCAGCGCGGCCGGCAGCGGCAGCCCGAGCCGGGCGAGGCAGAACCAGCCCGCGAACGCGCCCGCCATGTAGACCGAGCCATGCGCGAAGTTGATCAGGTGCGAGACGCCGAAGATCAGCGCGAGCCCGACCGCCAGCAGCGCGTAGATGTTGCCGACGATGAGGCCGTTGATCGTGTAGTCGAGCCAGGTGGACATGGGCGCTCCCGGTAACGGCCGGTCAGTGCGCGGCCGCGGCCGGCTTCCTGCCGTCCCACAGCGCGAACTGCCCCTGGCGCACCACCAGATACACGGTGCGGGCGCCAGCCACGCGGCGCGTGGCCGGATCGAAGCGCACCTTGCCGAAGATCACGCTCGGCACATCGGCGATCCTGCCGAAGCCGTCGTGCGCGGCCTCGCGCGTCGTGCCGTAGCGGCGCAGCACCTCGGCCGAGAGGATCATGGCATCGTAGGCGCGCGCGACGAACGAATCGGGATCGCCGTGATACTTCGCGCGATAGTGCTCGACGAAGTTGCGTACCTCGGGTCGCGGCTCGCCGGGAAAAAAGTTCGACTCGGTGTAGACGCCTTCCACGGCCTGCCCGCCCAGCTCGATGAACTTCGGCGAGTAGACCGAGCCGACCGCCGCGATCGGCTGCGCGAGGCCCGCGCCGCGTGCCTGCCGGACGATCTGCGCGCCGTCGGCGTAGTACGAGATCAGCACGATCGAATCGGGCCGCGCCGCGTTGATGCGCACCAGCGTCGAGCGGAAGTCCTTCTCGTTGGGCTGGTAGCCCTCGGCCGCCACGATCTGCGCGCCGTAGCCGGCCGCTGCCCTGGCGAAGATGTCCTTGCTGGTGCGCCCCCAGTCGGTGTTCAGGTACAGCACCGCGATCTTGCGGAAGCCGAGGTCGCTGACCGCGTAGCGCGCCAGCAGCGGCTGTTCCTCGGCCTGGCTCAGCGCGGTGCTCCAGAGATAGTCGCCCCCCTTCGTGAAGTCTGGATGCGAATTCGTGAAGCCGAACTGCACGAGCCGGCCGCGCTGATAGATCGGCGAGGCGGCCATCGAGGTCGCGCTCGAGAAATCGCCCAGCTCGATCAGCACGCGCGGATCCGAAACGAACTTCTGCGCGATCGCGACGGCCTGGCGCGGGTCGCTGCGGCTGTCCTCGAAATCGTAGGCGAGCGGACGGCCGTGGATGCCGCCGTTCGCGTTGACCTCGTCGAGCGCGAGATCGAAGCCGCGCTTCCACTGTTCGCCGTACTGCGCGTCCTGGCCCGTGAGCGGCCCGCTCACGCCCACCAGCACCGGCTCGCCGGTGGCCGCCGCGTTGAGCGTCGCCGCCCCCGCCGCCACGCTCCATGCCGCCGCGAGCGCGACCATCGCGGCGCGCGCGCGCCGCATCGCGCGATGCGCGCCGCTGTTCGAAACCGTCATGCCAACCTCGCTCGTTCGAAAAAGTGCGGCCATGAAATCACGCACGATTCGGGCGTCCCAACGAAGTTTTCCGCATATCGATATCGCGCCGGCCAACCCGATCCGGCGGCGCCGCCCCGCCGGATCCGACGGCCGGCACCCGGCCGGCCCGCGCGCGGCGCATCGGGCCTTGATTTCGCGGGGAATTCACGAGGAACGGGGTACCGCCGGCACGGCGAAGACGGCCTCGCCGCGAGGCGGCCCATTGCATGTCCACGTCTGTCGATAGCAGGAATCATTATAAGAATCACGCATGCTGATGCCGCTAGAATGCGCCGAACACATACTCGTGTCCGCCGATGGAACTGCATCAACTCGAAGCGTTTTCCGCCGTCATGTCGGCGGGCAGCATCACCGGCGCCGGCGAACTGCTGGGCCGCTCGCAGCCGGCCGTCTCGCGGCAGATCCAGGAGCTGGAACTCGACCTCGGCTACGTGCTGTTCGAGCGCCACGGCCCGCGCGTCACGCCCACGCCCCGCGCGTTCCTGCTGCACGACGAGGTCGAGCGTTCGCTGGTCGGCCTGCGTGCGATCGAGGCGCGTGCCCGCGCGATCGGCGCCGACGCGGCCGAGCCGGTGCGCATCGCCGCCACGCCCGCGCTCGCCGCCACGCTGGTGCCGGCCGCCCTCGCCCGGCTCGACGCGGACCGGCAGGCGCCGCAATACGTGCTGCGCGGCGCCTCGGCCGAGCATGTCGTCAACGAGGTGCTGATGCGCACCGCCGACATCGGCGTCGTCACGCTGCCGCTCGCGCATGCCGGGCTCGAGGTGCACTGGATCGCCGAAACGCCGTGCGTGGCCGTGCTGCCCGCGACGGATCCGCTCGCGTCGCGCCCGGTGCTCGCGCTGCGCGAACTCGCCGGGCGCCGCATCGCGACGGTCGCGAACCGCCACCGGCTGCGCGCGCGTATCGACGCGGCACTGACCGCCGCGCGGGTCGAGGCCGTGGCGTTCATCGAGACCAATGCATCGCTGAACGCGGTGATGGCCGCGCGCGCCGGCCTCGCGATCGCCATCGTCGATCCGGCCACCGGCCTCGGCGTGCCGGTGGCCGGCACGGTGACACGGCCGCTCGACGTGGCGATCCCGTTCAGCTTCGGTATCGCGACGCCGGCCGGCAAGCCGCCGGCGCCGGCCGTCGGGCACGTGCTGGCCGCGCTGGCCGACGCCACGCGTGCGCTGCTGCCCGACACGGTGTTCCACGAGGCGGGCGCGCACGACGCGCTGCTGCGCCGCGCCACGCATCGCGCCGCGCGCACGCGCGGCCGCGCGGAGGCTTCGGCATGAGCCAAGACCGCGCCTCCGGCTCGTCGGACTCGCTGGCGGCGCTCGAAGCGCGCCTCGCCGACGACCTGCGCCTGCTCGACCTGCCCGCGCCGGCGTGGGTGCCGCCGCGCGAGGCAGACGGCCGGCGCGTAGACGACGTCGTCGTGATCGGCGCCGGCATGGCCGGACTCGCCGCCTCGGCCGAACTGCGCCTGCTCGGCATCGAGCACCGCGTGTACGACCGCGCGCCGGCCGGCCGCGAAGGACCGTGGGTGACCTACGCGCGGATGCGCACGCTGCGCTCGCCGAAGCAGCTGGCCGGCCCCGCGCTGCGCTTCGCGGCGCTGACGTTCCGCGCCTGGTACGAGGCTCAATTCGGCCGGGCCGCCTGGGACGCGCTCGACAGGATCCCGCGCGTGCAGTGGATGGACTACCTGCGCTGGTACCGCCGCGTGCTGGCGCTGCCGGTACGCAACGACACGGCGCTCACCGCGCTGCGACCGCGCGCCGACGGCCTGCTCGAGCTGGCGCTCAGCAGCGGCGGCCAGCAGCGGGTCCGGCTCGCCCGCCACGTGGTGCTGGCCACCGGCCGCGAGGCACTCGGCGGCCCGTTCGTGCCGGCCGTCGCCGACGGCATCCCGCGCACGCGCTACGCGCACTCGTCGGACGCCATCGATTTCGCGGCGCTGGCGGGGCGACGCGTGGCGGTGGTCGGCGCCGGCGCATCCGCGTTCGACAACGCCGCCACCGCGCTGGAAGCCGGCGCCACACGGGTGGACCTGCTGTTCCGGCGCGACGACATCCCGCGCATCAACAAGCTGACCGGCATCGGCAGCCCGGGCCTCGTGCATGGCTTCGCCGATCTCGACGCGGCCGACCGATGGCGCTTCCTCCATCATTCGCTGAGTACGCAGACCCCGCCGCCGCGCGACAGCGTGCTGCGCGTGTCGCGCCATCCGAACGCGTTCTTCCACGCCGCCAGCCCGATCGAGGCGCTGCGCGCCGAGCCGGACGGGCTGGTGGTCGTGACGCCGCGCGGCAGCCACCACGTGGATTTCCTGATCTTCGCGACGGGCTTCCAGACCGGCTTTCGCGACGACGGAGCCGCGCGCCCCGAGTTCGCCGCGTTCGCGGGACGGATCCGGCGCTGGCGGGATCGTGACGACTTCCCGCCGGGGCCGGGAAACGACGAACTGGCGGACTCGCCCGATCTCGGCGAGGCCTACGCATTCCGTGAACGCGAGCCGGGCACCTGTCCGGCGCTCACGCGCGTCCATTGCTTCAACCACGCCGCGAGCCTCAGCCACGGCAAGCTGTCGGGCGACATCCCGGGCATCAGCCAGGGCGCGCTGCGACTCGCGACCGGCATCGCCAGCGCGCTGTTTCGCGCCGACCGGGAGCGCCACCACGAGGCACTGCTCGCCTACGACAAGGCCGAGCTGCTGGGCGACGAGTGGCGCGACGCCGGCGGCCGCTGAGCCGCGACCGACGCCGCCGCGCCGTCATCAACCGTTCTTTCGAGGAGTGTCCCCGCGATGTCAGCACTTGAACCGGGCGCCTGGCCCGACACCATCGATCAGGCCGCCGGCCTGCACGCCACCGGCCCCGTGGCCGGGCTGCGGCGGGCTCGCGAGAAAGCGGACCGGCACACGCGCGGCAGCGAAGCCGCGCTGTTCGATCCGGCGTTGACTGGCCTGGCGCTGACCGAGCGGCTGCACGCGGCGCGTCAGGCGGCCGTGCTGTCGCGCGCCGACGCGCTCGCCGGGCTGTACCGGCGACGGCTGATCGAGCACGAGGTCGCGGCCGGCACCGCGCCCGAGGCCGTGGAGGCGACGCTCCACGCGATCGACGAGGGCGACCGGGCCGCGCTGCCGCCGCGGCTCTCGGCGATCGCCTCGCATACCCGGCGGCTCGTCGCCGCGCCGGCCACCGCCTCGCCGGCCGACCTGCTCGCGTTGCGCGCGGCCGGGTTGACGACGCCAGCGATCGTCGCGCTGTCGCAACTCGTCGCGTTCGTCACCTATCAGGCACGCGTGGCGGCGGCCTGCGCCGCGCTTCAGGCCCATCTCGCGCCGGAGGCCCCATGAGCACCGCCCTGGCCTTCACGTCCGCGCCGCTCGGCTGGCGTGCATGGCTCGACACCGTGCCGCTCGAGGCGGCCACGCCGGCACAGCTGGCCGTGCTGGAAACGAGCCATCCGCAGGCGCGCGCCTCCGAGTACTACCGTCTGCTGGTGCATGAGCCGGCCATCCTCGACGAGCGCTCCGCCGTGTTCAACGCGATCATGTACGCGCCGGGCGGCCTGTCGCGGGCCGAGCGCGAACTGGCCAGCACCGCGGTCTCGCGTGTGAACGGTTGCGTGTACTGCGCCTCGGTCCACGCGCAGCGATTCATGCAACTGACCCGACACGACCTCGTGATCGAGCAGGTTTTCGCGAACCCGGACCGGGCCGGAACCACGGCGCGCGAGCGGGCGATCGTGCGCTTCGCGATCGCGCTCACCGAAGCGCCCGACGCCGTCGATGCCGAGGCGATCGCCGCGCTCGCGGCGGCCGGCCTCGCGCCGGCCGAGATCCTCGATCTCGCCCACGCGGTCGCGATCTTCGCCTGGGCCAACCGGCTGATGCTGTCGCTCGGCGAGCCGGTGCCGGCCGCTGCGGCACCCTGAGCATCGCGACGATGCCGGCGGGCGTCATTTCGCGTCCGCCGGCACGTCGAGCCGCAGCGCGTCGTACATCACCTGGCCCGGTGTCGTGTTCGCCGGCACCGATCGGTCCCGCGACGCGGGACCGAAACGCGCGAACGGCACCGCATCGGCATGGCGCAGCGTGATCACGTTCGGTCCGGCTTTCAGCAGCGCGGCGCCGAACGCGATCTCGCGCACGTTGCAGGGCGCATCCTGCCCCCGCCCCGGTAGCCTGCCGCGCCAGTCTTCGGCAGATGAATCGCGGCGGCCTCGGTGCCGTCGACGGCCCCCTCCGATCGGTGAGCCGGTGCCCCGGCGCCGGTTGCGCGGACGCGAAGCCGATCGTCAATGTGGCCCGACCGGCGCGGTGACGCGGCGGATCGAAACGGACCGGGTTGCTGACAATCCTCAACCGCCTGAATCCTCGGCTGGAGGAACGCGCCCGCACATCGTTCCATCCCTTGTGACCGGTGATGGACGGGCCAGGCGGCTCCCGATGCCGGCCCCGGGCGCGCGGGCTCGCGCCATCCATCGCGGACGGCATCGTGCATGTCGCGATCGGGCCGGACGCGAGCGGGACGTCCGCCCGTGTCCGCGCGACGACACGACTTGCCCTCAAAACCGCTCGCGCAGCGGCGGATCCGTGACGATCGCATGCAGCCGCGCCGGCATCCGCTCGCGCAACCCGATCAGCTTGCGCAGATCCGGAACCGGCCGCGCCAGCGCCGCATCGCGCGCGAACGCGGCTTCGAGCGCCTGCGCCGCGTCGAGCAGGCCGGCCTCGCCGCGCATCGGGCCGATCACCTGCAGGCCGAACGGCATGCCCATGTGGTCGACGCCGCACGGCAGCGACAGCGCCGGGTTGGTCAAGAGCGTGACGACGTAGGTCAGCGCGACCCAGCGGTAGTAGGTGTCGAGCGTGATGTCGCCGATCCGGACGCAATGCGGCGTGGTCCACGCGAACGGCGTGACCGGCGACACCGGCGAGACGATCAGGTCGTAGCGCGCGAACAGCGCCTGGAAGCGCCGGTACATCGCGGTGCGCCGCGTCTCGGCACGCGCCGCGTCGGCGAGCGTGAACGCGCTGCCCATCTCGTAGTTGGCGCGCGTGTTCGGCCCGAGCAGCGCCGGATCGCGCTCGTGGGTCTCGCGCATCGCGGCGACGAATTCCTGCGCGCGCACCACGTCGAACACCTCGTGCGCGTCGGCCAGCTCCGGCTCGACCGGCTCGCACACGCGCACCAGCGAGGCGAGGCGCGCGAGCCTGGCGCGGAACGTCGCGCGGATCGAATCATCCACCGCGCAGACGCCGAAATCCTCGGTGTAGCCGATGCGCAGCGTGGCGGGATCGCGCCGCGGGCCGGCCCGCGGATCGAGCCACGCGGGATAGCCGAGCGGATCGTCGGGCGCGTGGCCCGCCACGGCGGCCAGTTGCAGCCGCACGTCGGCCACGCTGCGGCCCATCGGCCCGCTGACCCAGTTCGGCGCCCAGCCCAGCAGCCGCTGCGCCGACGGCACGAAGCCCGGCGAGGCGCGAAACCCGACCACGCCGCACAGCGCCGCCGGAATCCGCAGCGAGCCGCCGAGATCCGAGCCGGTCGCGAGCGGCAGCATGCCGGTGGCGAGCGCCACCGCCGAGCCGCCCGACGAGCCGCCCGCGTTCAGATCCGGATCGAACGGATTGCCGGTGGCGCCCCACACGGCGTTGCGCGTGTTGGCGCCGGCGCCCATCTCGGGCGTGTTGGTCTTGGCGGCGACGATCGCGCCCGCCGCGCGCAGGCGCGCGACGAACGCGTTGTCGGCGGCCGGCACGTGGTCGCGATGCGGCACCGAGCCGTAGGTGGTCAGCAGGCCGGCCGTTTCCTCCAGATCCTTCACGCCGATCGGCAGGCCGTGCAGCAGGCCCAGCGGCCGGCCGCGCGCGACGGCTTCCTGCGCGAGCCGGGCCTCGTCGCGCGCGCGCTCGAACGCGGTGGCCGCGAGCGCGTTCACTGCCGGCCCGACGGCCTCGATGCGCGCGATGCAGGCGTCGAGCAGCTCGACGGGCGAGAGCTGGCCCGCGCCGATCAGGCGGCGGGCCTCGACGGCGGATAGTTCCGTTAAGGTGGCGGACATGCGGATCGGGGAAGAATGAGCGGCCGGACGAAGCCGGCCCGTGAAGCACGGGCGCGCTCAGGCCGCCAGCGCGCCCGCGGACCGGTCGACGCAGGCCACGATCGCGTCGCGCGTATTGAGCAGGTGCAGGCGCGTCTGCTCATGCACCGCGGCGGTGTCGCGCGCGCGCCAGGCCGCCAGCAGCTGCGCGTGATCGTGGTTGTTGCTGGCCATGATGTCCGGTTGCACGTACATCGAGAGCGACACGTAGGGGCGCGCCAGCAGCGACAGCCCGCGCACCACCTCGAACAGCCGCGTGCCGGCCTCGCACTGCATCAGCGCCTGATGGAATTCCTCGTTGAGCAGCGTCCACTGCTCCGAACTCGGCGCGGCCTCGCTCATCGCGTCGTGGCACGCGGTGGCGGCCTCGAGCTGGGCCTCGCTCGCCTGCCCGCAGGCGCGCGCGGCGAGCATCGGTTCAAGCAGCATGCGCAGCTCGTAGATCTCGCTGACGTCGCCGGCCGTCAGGCCGCGCACCTCCACACCCTTGTTCGGATCGATCGCGACGAGCCCTTCCGCGCGCAGGTCGCGAAACGCCTCGCGCACCGGCGTCGTGCTCACCTCGAGCCGCCTGGCCACCTCCTCCTGGCGCAGGCGCGTGCCGGCCGCGTAGACGCCCTGCAGAATCTCCGCGCGCAGCGTGCCGAGTACATATTCCTGGATGGTGCGATACGGTTTGCCCATGATGTCCCCTCCGATGCCGATGCGGCTGCCGATAACGGTGTGTCAGGCCACGGCGCCGAACGCGCCGGGATCGAGATCGCGCCGCGCGCCGATCTCGCGCTCGACCCAGGCCGCGATGCGCAGCGTCGCCAGGTCCGCGCCGAACGCGCCGACCACCTGGAAGCCGAGCGGCAGGCCCTGCGCGGTCCAGCCCGACGGCACCGTCACGGCCGGCATGCCGATCAGGCTCCACGGCGCGCAGAACACCGGATCGCCGGTGTCGTCGAGCCCTTCGGGCGCCGCGCCGGTGGCCGGCACGCCGACCAGTGCGTCGCAGCCGTCCAGCAGCGCCGCCGATTCGGCGCGCAGCGCGCGCTGCAGGTCCAGCGCCTCGCGATAGCGTGCCTCGGGCATCGCCGCGCCTTCATCGACGAGCGCGCGCATGTGCTGGCTCAGCTGCCCCGGATGATCGCGATCCACCGGCCCGACCGCCCGCCACGCCTCGACGCGCAGGATCACCTGCAGCGCGTCGACGATCCGCGCCAGGTCGGCGCCGAACGCGATCTCCACCACCTCGGCGCCGGCCGCGCGCAGGCGCGCGAGCGACGCCTCGAAGTTGTCCTTCTGCGCCGCCTGCATGCGCGCGTCGAACGGCGTGCGCACCACGCCCAGGCGCGGCGGCACGGCCAGCGGCGCGAACCAGGCCTGCCAGCTCGCCACGTCGCCGATGGCCTGCGGCTGCCCGGCCACGAACAGCGCGTGCGCGAGCGCCGCCGTCTCCACCGACTGCGCGAAGAAGCCGACGTGATCGAGCGAGGCCGCGAGCGGATGCACGCCCTCGCGCGAGACGCCGCCGTGGCTCGGCTTGTAGCCGACCACGCCGCAGTAGGCAGCCGGCCGGATCACCGAGCCCACCGTCTGGGTGCCGAGCGCGAGCGGCACGATGCCCGCGCCCACCGCCGCGGCCGAGCCGCTCGACGAGCCGCCCGGCGTGTGCGTGGTGCGCCACGGGTTGACGGTCGGGCCGGGCTGGCGCCACGCGAACTCGGTGGTCACGGTCTTGCCGAACACCACCGCGCCGTATTCGCGCAGCTTCGCCACCACGGCCGCGTCGGCGGCCGGGCGATGCTCGCGGTAGATCGGCGAGCCGTAGGCGGTCGGCATGTCGGCCGTATCGATCAGGTCCTTCACGCCCACCGGCAGCCCCGCCAGCGGCGCGCCGGCGGCGGGCTCGGCATACGCGGCCGGGCGATGCGTGAAGGCGCGCAGCACCGGTTCGAGCGCCTCGGCGCGCGCGATGCTGGCGGCCAGCCGCGCGCGGCTCGCGGCGGGCTCGCCGCGCTGCGAGATCAGCGTGGTCACGAACGACGGGGCGGTTTCGGTCATGTTGCGGCTCCCTGCGGAGCGTTCGCCGGCCCCCGGCCGCGAACGCGTTGATCGAAGCGCGGGCGGGCCCGCGCGGAACTCACTTGCCCAGCGCCGCGGCGAACGAATTGTCGACCGCGCCGGCGTAGGTCACGCTGCCGGGCTTGATGTTGCCGATCGACTCCTGCAGGTCCAGCGCGTTGCGGAATGCCTGCTCGGAAATCGCGGGCGTCGGCGCATAGATGTTCTGGTCGATCAGGCGGCCCACGGCAGCCTCCACGATCTTCGGGTCGAGCGTCGGAAACTCGCTTTTCGCCACGTCCTTGGCGGTCTGCGGCGACTGGCGGATCAGCGCCTCGGCCTCGGCCATCGACTTCACGAAGGCGGCCACCATCTTCGGCTTGTCCTTGATGGTGGACGCCAGCGTGTCGATGGTCGAGAACGCGTAGCCGCCCGGGTAGGCCTTCGGGAAACCATATACGATCCGGTAGCCCTGCGCGATGCCGGTGTCGGCCTGCGGCTCGTAGACGGCCGCCGCCTGGCTGCGGCCCGCGCTCACCGGCGCGAGTTCGGTGCCGATCTGCACCGTGTTGAGCGCGACCTTGTCGATCTTCTGGTCCTTCACGAGCCGCTGCAGCAGGTAGGTGCTGGTGGACGGCGGCAGCGCCACCGCCACGCTCTTGCCCGACAGGTCGCCCGGCTGATGCACGCCGGCCTCGGGCGGCGCGATCACCCACACCGGCACGCCCGCCACCACGTTGGCCACGCTGATCACGCTGGCGCCCTTCAGGTTCGCGAGCACCGCCGTCATCGGGTCCTGCAGCGAGAAATCGGCATGGCCGCCGATCACCGCCGCCACGCCGGCCGCGCCGCTGCTGGCCGTCACCTTCTTCACGTCGAGCCCGTTCTTCGCGAAGATGCCCTTGTCGATCGCGACGTAGAGCGGCAGGTACTGGATCGACTGGAACGCCTGGTACACCGTCACCGGCTCGGCCGCCCGCGCCTGCATCTGTCCCGCCAGTCCGGCCGCGAGCGCGACGCCCGCCGCGATTGCTCCCGTGCGCATGTTGATTCGCTTCATCATCTTGCCTTCCATGAAATCACCTTCGCTTCCGTGAATTGAACGATCCAGCTCAGCAGCGTCGCCATCAGCGTGAGCACGATGATGCCGAGCCACACCGTGTTCAGGTCGAACAGCGAACCCGCGACGAACACCTCGTGGCCGAGCCCGGCCTGCGAGGCGATGTACTCGCCCACCACCGCGCCGATCAGCGCGAAGCCGATGTTCACGCGCAGCGTCGAGAACACCCACGGCAGCGCGCCCGGCAAGATCAGCTTGGTGAAGATCAGCGCGGGCCGCGCGTTGAACGAGCGGAACAGGTTGAGCAGATCGCGGTCGATCTCGCGCGAGGCCGCGCACGCCGAGATCATCGCCACCGCGAACGTGGAAATGCCGGCCAGCCACACCTTCGACGCCATGTCGGAGCCGAACCAGATCACGATCAGCGGGCCGAGCGCGATCTTCGGGATGCTGTTGAGGATGATCGACAGGCCCTCGGCCACGCCCGAGACGCGCGGCACGAACCACAGCAGCAGGCCGGCCGCGATGCCCAGGCCGCTGCCGATCACGAGGCCGAGCACGGTCTCGTAGAACGTGACCAGCGTGTCGCCGACCAGCGTGCCGCCGTCGAGCCCCTGCCGCAGGGCCAGCCAGATGCCGGTGGGCGAGCCGAGCAGCTTGCCGTTGATCCAGCCCGCCGAGACCGCCAGCTGCCAGAAGCCGATCAGCAGCAGCACCACCAGCGCGACCGCGCCCGTGGTGCCGAGCCGGGCGGCGCGGCGCGGTTTCGCGCGCCGGCGCGGCGGCAGATTGGACGAATTCGACGAATTGGAAGACATCGCTACGTCGCTCATGTCGTGGCTCCCGCGTGCTGGATGGTGTGGCTGCGCAGTCCGTTCCAGACGCGCGAGTGGTAGGTGCGGAACTCCGGCGCCTCGCGCGCCGACACCGCGGTGCGCGGGCCGTGCGTGGTGAGGCGCACCTCGATGTCGTCCTCGATGCGCGCCGGGCGCCCGCCCAGCAGGATCACGCGATCGCTGACCGCGATCGCCTCCTCGATGTCGTGCGTGACGAGCACGACGCTCGTGCCGTTCTGCTCGCGCAGCATCATCACGTCGTCCTCCAGCGCGAGCCGGGTCTCGTAGTCGAGCGCGGAGAACGGCTCGTCGAGCAGCACCAGCGTGGGATCGACCAGCAGCGTGCGGGTCAGCGCCACGCGCTGGCGCATGCCGCCCGACAGCGAATGCGGATAGGCGTCGGCCACGGCGCCCAGCCCGTAGCGCGACAGCATCTGGCGCGCGCGTTCGAGATCGGCCGGGCCGATCTTGCGGTACAGCTCGATGCCGAGCACCGCGTTCTGCAACACCGTGCGCCACGGCATCAGCAGGTCCTTCTGCAGCATGTAGGCGATGCGGCCCGCGCTGCCGTCCTCGCGCGCGCCCACGCTCACCTGGCCCGACTGCGGCCGGATCAGCCCGGACACCAGATTGAACAGCGTGCTCTTGCCGGCGCCGCTGCGCCCGACGATCGACACGATCTCGCCGCGCTTCACGCTGAAGTCGAGCCGCTCGAAGATCGGCACCTCCACGTCGTCTGCAGTCCGAAATGCATGGCTGAGCTGCTGGACCCTGAGGCGGTCCGTGCCCGATGCGCGCATCGCATCGATCCCGCCCGCTGCAGGCGCAGCGGCAAAGGCAGAGAGATTCATGGACATCTCCATCGGTACGTGATGTACGTTTGTGCTATGCACAACGCATCATGCACAATCAAAAAAGCCGTGGCACAAAATGAAAAAAAGTCGGTGGCGGCCGCGTGCCGCAAGCTGGGGCGCGGGTCGCGCACGAAAAACGTGCGGGCTGGTGAAGTGTCGTGCCGGCGCGGGGAATGCCGCACCGCGATGGCGCACGAGGCGGTGCGCCGGCAACGATCGCCGAGGGAGGACGGGGGAAGGAGGCGACTTCGTTGTTCTTCGTTATTGAACGAAGCCGCCGGAGCTGGAAAACCTGTCGGTGTGTCCGCGCCGTATCCGGGATCGCGATGGATTCGATCCGGCTGGCGGCGCTGCGGGCCTTGTGCCCCTACGCGGCCGGCTCGCGGCAGAACACGAACATCGGGCTGGTGTGGTGATACGTGTCGCCCGGCTCGGTATCGATGTCCACCAGTTCCAGCGCGTAGTCGGACTTGCGCAGGAACGCGCGGTAGCCATGGGGATGGGTCGCCTGCACGCCGGCCTGGAACGGGTGCCGCAGGTCGCCGAACAGCTCGGCGATGATCGCGCGCGGCGGCGCCTCGGCCAGCGTCCGGCGCGCGCCCGCGAGCGCGTCCACTTCGGCGCCCTCGATGTCGAGCTTCCAGATGTCGAACGCGCCGTGGGCGTCGCGCAGCGCGTCGATGGTGGTGGTGCCCACCTCGATGCGCTGATGCTGGTCGCCGAAGATGTACGGGAACAGCGCGAGCACCTCGTCCTTCAGGCTCGAGCCCTGGTTGTGCGCGAGCGAGATCGTCATCGCGGCCTGGCCGATCCCGCCCGAGATCGCCTGATCGACGGCCACCACGCGCACGGCCGGCAGCATCGCGAGCCGCGCGAACAGCGCCGGGACCGGCTCGGCCGCGATCACGCGGCGCGCGCCGGTTTCGAGCAGCTCGAGCGCCGTCACGCCGATGTTCGCGCCGGCGTCGAGCACCTGGTCGCCGGGCTGCACGAAGCGCCGGAACAGCGCGCGGTCCACGTCGCCCTGTGGGTAGCGCAGCTCGAGCAGCAGCGACGCCGCGTAATAGCGTTCGTGCCGGTGGGACAGGTCCAGCGTGATGGGAATCGCGCCGATCTCGAAGCTGACCTTGCCGCTGTCGCGGATGTTGGCCTCGATTTCCGTGTGCAGCATTTCCCGCTTCGACATGGTGCGCTCTTCGGTTGGATGAAGGCGCACATTATGCCGTACCCGCCGCGCCGCCCGTTCGGGCGCGCGGCGGCACTCCGCACGGCGTGGCGCGGGCTCAGGCGGTGAAGCCGGCCACCGCGTGCGGCACGTAGGGCGCCTCGAGCGCCGCGATCTCGTCGTCGTCGAGCTTCAGCTCGAGCGCGGCGAGCGCGTCGGTCAGGTGGTGCGGCTTCGAGATGCCGACGATCGGCGCCGTCACCGCGCTCTTGCGCGCGACCCAGGCCAGCGCGACCTGCGCGCGCGGCACGTTGCGCGCGGCGGCGATCCTGGCCACCGCCTCCACCACGGCCTTGTCCGCCTCGGCGGTGGCGTCGTAGAGGCGCGTGCCGACGTTGTCGCTCTGCTGGCGCTCGGAAGTCTCGTCCCAGTTGCGGGTCAGGCGGCCGCGCGCGAGCGGGCTCCACGGAATCACGGCCACGCCCTGCTCGGCGCACAGCGGCAGCATCTCGCGCTCTTCCTCGCGATAAAGCAGGTTCAGGTGGTTCTGCATGCTGACGAACTCGGTCCAGCCGTTCAGGCGCGAGGTGTAGAGCGCCTTCGAGAACTGCCACGCGGCCATCGACGACGCGCCGATGTAGCGCGCCTTGCCGGCCTTCACCACGTCGTGCAGCGCTTCGAGCGTTTCCTCGATCGGCGTGGTCGGATCCCAGCGATGGATCTGGTACAGGTCGACGTAGTCGGTGCCGAGCCGCTTCAGGCTGTGGTCGATCTCGGTGAGGATCGCCTTGCGCGACAGGCCCGCGCCGTTCGGGCCGGGCCGCATGCGGTTGAACACCTTGGTGGCGATCACCACGTCGTCGCGCTTCGTGTATTCGCGCAGCGCGCGGCCGACGATCTCCTCGGAGGTGCCGTCCGAATAGGTGTTCGCGGTGTCGAAGAAATTGATGCCGGCCTCGATCGCCGCGCGGATGATCGGGCGGCTCGGCTCCTCGGGCAGCGTCCACGGATGGGTGCCGCGCGCCGGCTCGCCGAACGTCATGCAGCCGAGCACGAGCTTCGACACTTCCAGGCCCGTGGTCCCGAATTTCACGTATTCCATTTCCCACTCCTCCATCAGATTGATTCGCCGGTCGGCTTGCACCGGTTTTGCAATTGGCTTACGGCGGCGGGCGCCGCGCCGCGTGCCGACGCCAACGGGACAGGATTGTCGCCCATCTCGGGGGAGGCTGCCGCGAGGCCGCGCGCGGCGCGGCGGGCGGTGGTCACGCTCTGGTCACTGCTACGCGTCGCGATATCCCGGCGGGTTCGTCTCCGAGCGCGGCAGCGCCTCGTCCGCGAGCCCCCAGCGCGCCAGCGCCGCGCGATACTGGCCGCCCGCGATCAGGCGGTTGGTGGCCGCCGTCAGCACCGGCGCGAGGCCGCCGCCCTTGCGCGTGGCGATCGCCACGTCGGCGCGCTCGGGCCAGCCCGCGTTCACCGTGCCGACCAGGCGAATCGTGTGCTGCGTGGCCGCCTCGTAGGCGAGCGGCGCGTGCGGATTCAGCACCGCGTCGGCGCGTCCCGAGCCGAGCGCGAGCAGCGCCGAGGCGGCATCGTCGAAATACAGCAGCGTGGCCGCCTTCAGGCCGTGCGCCACGTTCTCGCGGCTCCATGCCAGCAGGATGCGCTCCTGGATCGTGCCGGAGCTGGTGATGATGCGCAGCCCGGCGATGTCGCGCGGCCCGCGGATCGCCGCGATCGGGCTCGCGGCCGGCACGTAGAACGCGTGCAGGCCGAGCCGGTAGGTGCTGAAGTCGAACTTGCGCTTGCGCTGCTCGGTCACGCCGACGTTCGAGATCACCGCGTCGAACTTGCCCGACGCGAGCCCGAGCGGCCAGTCGGGCCACGCCACCACCACCGGCGCGAGCGCCAGGCCCAACGCGTCGGCGAGCAGGTGCGCGTAGTCCGGGTCCGAGCCGACCAGGGTCCGCGCGTCGCTCGCATAGGTGGCGATCGGCGGCGCGAACGGCGACACGGCCACCGTCAGCGCGCCGGGCGTGACGAGCCGGTAGCCGGAGGCGGCGAGCGCGGCCCGCGCGGCCGGATCGTCGGGCGCGCGAATCCGGCCGCGCTGCGCGGGGCTGAAATCGAAGGCCGGCGGCGGCGTATCGGGCGATGGCGATGGCGCGGCGGCGGCGGCGAGGCCGTCGCGCCACGCCGCCGCCGTGAGGGTCCAGGTGCCGAGTTGCGCGAGGAATTGTCTGCGTCGGGTCATGGGTGGTCCTGCGTCGTGCCGGGTGGTCCCGCAGCGGCGCGGCGCGAAGCCGTGGCGAAGGCCGCGCGCCGCTGCCGCAGCGGCTGTCGCCGCCGAGTGTAAGCAATGCGCGCGGGTTCGCGAACGAGGCGATCCGGGAATCCTTATCGCCAGACGTGCACAAGCGGCGCGGCGGCGCCGGACCGGCGTGTTACGCTGCGTGGCGCGTCGCGTCGGCGGCCGCGTCGATCCCGACATTCGTCAAAATCATCAGAACGACACGAGACCCGCTAACCATGATCGCCAACCTGCTGACCGGCCTCGTCGCCGCCATCCACGTCTATATCGTCGTGCTCGAAATGTTCCTGTGGACCACGCCGAAGGGCCGCCGCGTGTTCGGCCTGACGGCGGACTTCGCGCAGCAGACGCGCGTACTGGCCGCCAACCAGGGCCTCTACAACGGCTTCCTCGCGGCGGGGCTGATCGCCGGGCTCGTGTCGGCCGAACACGGCCACGCGTTCAAGCTGTTCTTCCTGATCTGCGTGATCGTGGCCGGCGTGTTCGGCGCGGCCACCGCGAGCCGCCGCATCCTGTTCGCGCAGGCGCTGCCGGCCGCGATCGCGCTGGCCGCCCTGTTCGCGAACGTCTGATGCCAGGCCGCGGTGCTTGATGCGCCGCGCGCCCGACTTCCTCGCACGAACGCGGCGGCGCCGAGCCGTCGCGGCGCTCGCCTGATCGGCCCGCCCGACGGCGCGGCACGCGTCACGACGCCGGGCAACATCGAAGCCCGCGACGCCGCCCGCATCGCGCATCGGCACCGATAAAAACCACCCCCGGTCCGCCCGTTCCCACCAGACGCGGCGCGACGACACGAATCGCGACGCGGCGCAACACCGCGCGATCCTCCACTCGCGACGCCCTTCCCGCCCGCATCCTCGCCTCGCCCCATGCCATACCTTCGTCTATCTGTGCGCCCGCGATAGCGGTCGATACGATGGGTTCCATGGAGCGCCGGATCACACGAGCCGACCACCGCCGTGTTCAACCACTTAGCGAGAATGCCATGTCCTTTCCCCTGTCTCCCGCCCAGGTCGCCCAGTTCGAAGCCGACGGATTCCTCGTCATTCCCGGCCTGCTCGACACCGAGGCGGTCGCCTCGATGCAGGCCGCCATCGACGAGATCATCGCCTCGACCAGCGACCTGCGCGAAGTCGCCGAACTCGAGCCGAGCGATCCCGCCGTGATCCGCCGCATCTGGCAACCGTCGAAGCGCCACGCCGCGTTCCGTGCCGTGCAGGAGAACTCGCGCCTGCTCGATCATCTCGAGTCGCTGATCGGCCCCGACATCGTGTTCCACCACAGCAAGCTCAACATGAAGGGACCGCGCGTCGGCTCGCCGGTGGAATGGCACCAGGATTTCTCGTACTACCCGCACACCAATTCGAAGCTGGTGGCCTGCCTCGTCTATCTCGACGACGCGTCCGAATCGAACGGCTGCCTGCGCGTGCTGGCCGGCTCGCACAAGGCGCAGATCTACGACCACTCCGAGAACGGCTTCTTCCGCGGCAAGGTCGGCCTCGACAAGCTGCCGTCCGGCTGCGTGGAAAAGACCGCGGCGGGCCGCGCCGGCAGCGCCGTGTTCCTGCACTGCCGCGTGCTGCACCGCTCCGACCCGAACCATTCGGACCGCTACCGCCGCTGCTTCATCCCGGCCTACCGCGCCGCCGACGCGCTGCCGATCTACTACGGCCCGCACGCCGCGCACAACGAGGCCGGCACCTATCTGCTGCGCGGGCAGCAGCGCCGCTTCGTGACGAGCGAGGCCGGCACCTGGCCGATGCCGATCACGGAGAAGGCGTTCAACTCGCTCTACGCGCTGCAGCAGGGCGAGCACACGCTCGACCAGCCGCTGCACACCGTGTCGAGCGGCTACGCCACCCAGCCCCACCAGCCCGCCACCCACCAGTAACGGGGTCGTCATGAAACCGCACATCCTCGTGATGAATCGCTGGCCGCAATACCGCAACGGGCATCCGTGGGATCACGAGCTGTGCCGGCATGACGAAATCATCCCGTCGCGCTACGCGGTCAGCTATCTCTGCGACGAGGAAGGCAGCCGCGGGCTGCCGCTCGGGCAGGACCCGGCCCGCGTTTATCGCGTCGACGATTTCCTCGACACCGAGGCGCTCGCCGCGCAGGTCAAGCGCGCGATCGTCGAGCACGGCCCGGTCTCGCACCTGCTGGCGTTCTCGGAGTACCTGCTCGACCCGGCCGCGGCGATGCGCGAGCGCTTCGGCATTCCCGGCCAGAGCCGCGCCGAGGTCGACCGGTTCCGCGACAAGACGCTGATGAAGCGGATCCTGCAGGCGGCCGACCTGCGCGTGCCGCGCTGGTTCGCCTGCACCACGCCCGACGAGACCGAGGCGCGGGCGCGCGAACTGGGCTTCCCGCTGATCCTCAAGCCGATCCGCGGCGCGTCGAGCAAGGGCGTGCGGAAGCTGGACTCGATCGACGCGCTGCGCGCCGCGCTCGCCACGCCGGACCTCGGCCAGTACGAGATCGAGGAATACATCGACGGCGAGATCCTGCACGTGGACGGCGTCCTCGACCGGGCGGGCCGCTGCATGTTCCTCTGCGTGAGCCGCTACATCTCGTCCTGTCTCGACTTCGAGGCCGGCGTGCCGCTCGGCTCGGTGATCCAGACCGACACCCCGCTCGCCCGCGCCTGCCGCGCGTTCGCGCTGGCCTGCCTGCGCGCGCTCGAGCTGCGCGGCTCGGCGTTCCATCTCGAACTGTTCAGCCGCCACGGCGAGCTGGTGTTCCTCGAGATCGGCGCGCGCGTGCCCGGCGCCGACGTGCCCTACACGGTCGACCGCGCGTTCGGCGTCAACCTGTTCCGCCTGTGGGTGGACGCCGCGCTCGACCTGCCGGCCTCGCTGCCGGTGGTGTCGCCGCCGCGCAGCGCCGGCTGGGTGACGATTCCGCGGCCCGCGCCGCTGCCGCGCCGGGTGGTGTCGGCGGGCTCGCTGCTGGGCCGCGTCCCCGGCCTCTATCGCGAACTGATCCCGACGCCGGGCGACCTGCTGACGGACACCGGCGGCGGCTACACGCACCTGCAGGGCGGCCGCTTCCTGATCGAGGGCGCCAATGAGCGCGAGGTGCTCGCCTCGATCCGCGAGATCGTCGCCCGCTACGAACTGAGCACCACTCCCGTTTCAGCCGCCTCTGTCGATTTTCACCAGGAGACTCCCATGCGAACGCTTACCCATGCCGAACTGCTTGCCAAACGATGCGTCGTCTTCGCCGAGGGCTGCTTCGGCCTCTTCACCAGCAAGGTGGCCGCCTCCTACCTGCGCTACCGGCCGGAATCGGCGCTGGCCGTGATCGACAGCACCCAGGCCGGCAAGCGCGTGAGCGACGTGATCGGCTACGGCGGCGAGATCCCGGTGGTCGCGAGCGTCGAGGAAGCGCTCGCGGGCAAGCCCGAAGTGCTGCTGATCGGCAAGGGGCTGCATTCGGCCCAGCTGCCGCCGGGCTGGAAGGTGCCGCTGCTCACCGCGATCCGCAGCGGCCTGCACGTCATCAACTGCATCCACTTCCGGCTGCGCTCGGACCCGGACCTGGCCGCGGCGATCGACGAGGCCGGCATCACGGTCTGGGAGACCAAGGAGCCGGTGCCGCTCGAACTGAACAAGGCGCGCGTGCTGGCGCTGCCCTGCTTCGTGGCCCATACCTGCGGCAGCGATTCGAACATCGGCAAGAAGACCGCGGCGCTCGAAATCAGCCTGGAAGCGAACCGGCGCGGCATCCGCACCGGCTTCGCCGCCACCGGCCAGACCGGCATGCTGATCTCCGGCACTGGCATCGTGGTGGACTGCATCCCGAGCGACTTCGTGGCGGGCGCCGCCGAGAAGGTGGTGCTCGACGCCGCCGAGGGCAACGACTGGGTGGTGCTCGAGGGCCAGGGCTCGCTCAACCACATCGGCGCGAGCGGCATCGCGCTGGCGCTGCTGCACGGCGGGCTGCCGCACGCGCTGATCTTCTGCCACCGGCTCGGCCTCGAACGCACCAAGGTGTGGGACACCAAGCTGCGGCCGATCCCCGAGCTGATCCGCCTCAACGAGGCGCTCACGGTGTTCGAGCGGCCGGCCAAGGTGGTGGCGATCAGCGTGAACAGCGCGGGCTTGAGCGACGCCGACTACCGCGCCCAGGCCGACGCGCTGGCGCGCGAGACCGGCCTGCCGGTGGTCGATCCGTGCCGCGACGGCGCCGGCCTGCTGGTGGACGCGCTGCTGGCCTACCAGAAGACGCTGGAAGCCGCCCCGCACGCCGAAGAGGTGACGCAATGAAAGACGCCGTGATCCTGCTGATGCATCAGGGCAACTCGTTCGTGCAGGAGCTGGCCGCGCTGCTCGCCGCGCGCGATCTCGCGCTCGTGGCGGTCAGTTCGAAGCCCGCCGACACGGCCGTGTTCGAACGCAACCAGGCGTTCCTCGACGGCTGGCAGCTGACCGACTCGGCCGAGCTGCGGCCGGCCGACGTGACGACCGCCGCGCGGCACTTCGAGCAGGCCGGCTACCGGTTGCGCGCCGCCATCGCCACCTTCGAGGGCTATCGGCTGCTGATGGCCGAACTGAACGCCACGCTCGGCGCGCGCGACGCGCCCGCCGCGGCGCTCGCGCTCGCGCTCGACAAGTTCCGCTGCCGCACCTTCCTGCGCGAGGCGGGCCTGAGCGAGGTGGCCTGCGAGCTGATCGAGGCCGGGGCGGCGGTGCCCGACCTGGATCCGTCGCGCCGCTGGTTCGTCAAGCCGGTGCGCGGCGCGGCCTCGTTCGGCTGCTTCATCCTGGCCCATCCCGACGACCTGCGCGACCTGCCCGAGATGCAGGCGCAGATGCACAACGACGGCAAGCTGTCGTCGATCTTCATGGGCAAGTTCGGCTTCTTCGCCGAGGAATACGTCGAGGGCCCGGAGTTCAGCTTCGAGATCGCGGCGGCGGACCGCCCGCGCGTGGTCTGCGTCCACGAGAAGGCGCGCGTCGAGCGCCTGCAGCGCACCACGCTGGAGAGCATGTCGATCTCGCCGCCCGTGAGCCTGCCCGAGGCCACGCTGCGGGAAGGCGCCGCGTTCGTGTCCGAGTGCCTGGGCCGGATCGGGCTCACCAACGGCGCGTACCACGTCGAGATGAAGTACTGGGAGGCGCGGCGCCGCTGGGAAATCATCGAGATCAATCCGCGCATGGGCGGCAGCCTGATCAACGCCAGCACCGAGCGGATCACCGGCGTGTCGATGCTCGAACTCTGGCTGCGCTCGCTGCTGCTGCGCGACGCGGCCGGACTGGCCGGCTTCCACGGCTTCGTCGACGGCGTCGCGCAGGCGGGCCGCGCCGCCGCCGAGACCGGCGAGCGCGCCACGGTGTTCGTCAGCAAGTACGGCCAGAAGGGCCGCACGGTGGCCTCGATCGAGTACGACGCGGGCGGCCGCACGCCCGACGTGCTCGAACTGCACGTGAAGGCCGGCGCGACGCTCGAGAACTCGGACCGCGCGATCTGCGTGATGGACGCGCTCTGGGAAGTCGATCGTGCCTCGCTCGCGCAGTCGGTCGAGGCGATCGAGCAGGAATCGGACGCACGCTTTCACATCACGTACCAGTGACGATACGGCGGCCCGCACGGCGGCCGTCCGGCGGTTGGCTCCTTCCTTGTCGGAGACGTTCATGGCAGATCTGTCCCATCCGGCTTTCGACGCCCATCTCGGCGGAAAGCTCGAAGTCGTCGGCCGGGTTCGCATCGACACGCGCGAGGATCTCGCGCGCGTCTACACCCCCGGCTTCGCCCACGTCGCCGCCGCGATCCATCGCGATCCGGCGCTGATCCGGCGCTACACCATCCGCCAGAACACGGTCGCCATCGTCACCGACGGCACCGCCGTGTCGGGCATCGGCAACGTCGGCCCGCATGCCGCGCTGCCGGTGATGGAAGGCAAGGCGCTGGTGTTCCGCCGCTTCGCCGGCCTCAACGCGGTGCCGCTCTGCCTGGCCACCACCGATCCGGACCAGATCGTCGAGACCGTCGAGCGGATCGCCCCGGCGTTCGGCGCGGTGATGCTGGAAGACATCTCGGCGCCGCGCTGCTTCGAGATCGAGACACGCCTGCACGAGCGGCTCGAGATCCCGGTGATGCACGACGACCAGCACGCCACCGCGATCTCGGCCGGCGCGGCGCTCGTCAACGCGCTCAAGCTGGTGGGCAAGCGCGTCGAGACCGTCAAGGTGGTGATGGTGGGCGCGGGCGCGGCCGGCACCGGCTGCGCGAAGATGTTCCTGAACCTCGGCGTGCGCCGGCTGATCGGCTGCGACCGCGCGGGCGCGATCCATCGCGGCCGCGCCGATCTGAACGACGCCAAGGCCTGGTTCGCCCGGCACGCGAACCCGGATCAGGAAACCGGCTCGCTGCGCGAGGTGCTGGCGGGCGCGGACGTGTTCCTCGGCGTGTCGGGGCCGGGCGTCGTCACGGCCGACGAGATCCGGCTGATGGCGCGGCGCCCGATCATCTTCGCGCTCGCCAATCCGCAGCCGGAAATCATGCCGGCCGATCTGCGCGACGTCGACGCGATCGTGGCGACCGGGCGCAGCGACCTGCCCAACCAGATCGACGGCGGGCTGGCCTACCCGGGCCTGTTCCGCGGCGTGCTCGACGTGGGCGCGGCGAAGTTCTCGGAGGCGATGAAGCTGGCCGCCGCGCAGGCACTGGCCAGGCTCGTGGACGGCGCCGCGCTCGAGGCCGGGCGAATCGTCCCGGACATCTTCGACGAACGCGTGATGCCGGCCGTGGCGGCGGCCGTCGCGGCGGCCGCCACGCCCGCGGCCCGCGCCGCCTGACGCGGGGCCGCGCGATGCCGCCTCCCGTTCATTCCGTTCGCGCCGCTGCCGCCGCGCGATGCGTGCCGCGCCGCTCAGGCCGCCAGATGGACGCGGGCCTGGTCGAGCACCACCTGGCGCAGCTGCTCCAGCGCCGGCGACATGCGGGTCTGGCCGTCGTGCAGGCACAGCTCGACGACCGGCAGCCCGGGCAGGCCCTCCGCCTCGCCGAGCCGGCGCAGCGTGGGCGGAATCCCGGCGGCGGTGCGCAGGGTGATGCCGAGCCCCGCCTCCACGCCGGCCCACAGGCTCTGCAGGCTCGCCGTGGTATAGGCGAGGCGCCACGGGATCTTGGCGTCGTCCAGCGCCTGCACGCCGGCGCGGCGGAACTGGCACGGCGGGTTGTAGAGCGCGAGGTCGAGCGGGCGGTCGGGCCGCGGCGGCGCCGCCGCGCCGTGGTTCGGCCCGATCCAGGCCATCGGCAGCGAGGCGATGTGCCGGGCGTCGGCGCGCGTGGCATGGCCCATCGCCAGCGCGAGATCGAGTTCGCCGCGGTCGAGCCGCTCCAGCAGCAGCCGGTTCGGCTCGACGGCGATCTCCACGCGCACCGCGGGATGGCTTTTCTTGAAGTCGCCGAGCACGGCGGGCAGCCAGGTCTCGGCGAAATCGCTGGGCAGCCCGAAGCGCACGCTGCCTTCCAGCGCGCTGCCGCGCACCGAGAGGATCGCCTCGTCGTTGAGGTCGAGGATGCGCCTGGCATAGGAAAGAATCACGTCGCCCGCCTCGGTCAGCACGAGCCCGCGGCCCTGCCGGCGAAACAGCGGCAGCCCGACCTGTTCCTCGAGCTTGCGGATCTGCTGGCTGATCGCCGATTGCGATCGCCCGACCCGTTCCGCCGCCCGATTCAGGCTGCCCAATTGATGCGCGGCCAGTAATGTCCGCATTACATCCATATCGAGATTCGGCAGCGACATGATTCAGTTTTTCCACAGAGTCGATGAAGAATTATCGCATTTCTTACGGGCCGGGTTGGCTACCATTCCGGTTGCGATTCGCACCAGCGGCCCTTACCGGCCGGCGCTTATCGATTGGTGATGGAAACGGAATAATGCCGAACCCGAAATCATTATGGATCCCGCATATGCTCAAGAAAACTGAATGGTCGTTGCCGCGCGGCGCGCTGGCCCTGCTCGCCTGCGCCTCTCTCGCGATGCCGCTGCGCGCCATGGCCGACGGCGCCGCGGCCGCGCTGGCCGGCACCTGGACGCTGGTCGCGGCCGACGTGGAGCACCCCGACGGCACGCGCGGCCGCGATTATGGCGCGGCACCCTCGGGATTGCTGATGATCGACGGCGAAGGCCGTTATTCGCTGCAGATTTTCAAGCAGGAACGCGAACGTTTCGGCACCGGCGACAAGGCGACCGGCACCGCCGCCGAATACAAGGGCGCGGTGACGGGTTCGAGCACGCATTTCGGCACGCTCGAAATCGATCCGGCCGCGCATACCCTGGTTTTCCATATTCAGCATGCGTCGTTTCCGAATTGGGAAGGCGCGCAACAGAAACGGACTTACGAAATTCACGGTAACGAATTGAGTTATCGCGTGGTGGCCCGTCCGAACGGCGATGTGCCGATCTCGGTCTGGAAGAAAGTGGATTGACGCGGCTTCCGGCGGCGCGCGCCGGGCGGGCGGCATGCCTCGCCGCTCCGCCAGGCGCGCCGCCGACGCCGCCCTCACCCTGACGAACTGACATGGCAACGCTCTCATCGACCCCGTGGGAATGGGCCTGGGTGCCCATCGTGCTGTGCGCCGCCTTCGGGCGCACCGTGCGCAATGCGGCGCAGCGCAGCCTGACCGAACAGGCCGGCACGCTGCCCGCCACCCTGGTGCGGTTCCTGTACGGGCTGCCGTGCGCGCTCGCCTGGCTGCTGCTGCTCGAACACCTGAGCGGCGGCGCGATGCCGGGCGTGACGCCGGTCTGGGCCGGCTGGCTCACGCTCGGCGCGGTCGCGCAGCTGAGCGCCACCGCGCTGCTGCTGATGGCGATCCGGCATTGCAACTTCGTGGTGGCCGTCACCTACTCGAAGACCGAGCCGGTGCAGGTCGCGCTGTTCTCGCTGCTGTTCCTCGGCGAGCTGCCCGGCGAGTATTCGATCCTCGGCATGCTGATCGCGATGGCGGGCGTGGCCCTGCTGACGTTTCCGCGCCGCGAGCAGCGCGCCGCCATGGCCGGCAGCTGGCTCGGCCGCTCGACGCTCTACGGGCTCGGCGCGGGCGCGCTGTTCGCGCTGATGGCGGTGGGCTATCGCGCCGCCGCGCTGCACCAGCCGCACGTCACGCCCTGGCTGAACGGCGCGTGGGGCGTGCTGTGGGCGCAGGCGATCCAGTCGGTGCTGCTCGGCGGCTACCTGCTCGCCACCAATCGTCCGGGGCTGCTCGTGATCCTGCGGGTCTGGCGCTTCTCGACGATGGTCGGCACGGTCGGCGCGCTCGCCACCATCGGCGAGCTGACCTCGCTGGCGCTGCACGGCGCCACCGACGTGCGCACCCTGGGGCTGATCGAGGTGCTGTTCAGCTATCTGGTTTCGCGCCGCTTCCTCCGCGAGAAGCTCGGGGCGATCGAGGGCTGGGGCATCGCGCTCGTGACCTCGGGGCTCGTGGTGGTCTGCGCGCAGTGGTAGCCACGCGCCCTCGCGCGCCGTCGCGGTACGCCTTACCGCCCCCCTCAGGAGATGATCGATGATGCCAAGCCTCAAGTTTCGCGAGCTGAAGGCCACCCCGGTGCGCCTGCCGATGTCGAACCCGATCCGCACCGCCAGCGGCACGATCGCCGATGCGCCGTTCGTGCTGATCGACCTGCACACCGACCAGGGCGTGACCGGACATGCCTACCTGTTCGTCTTCACGCCGCTCGTGCTGAAGGCGCTGACCACGCTCATCACGCAGCTCGGCGAGCGCCTCGAAGGCAAGCCGCTCGCGCCGCTCGACACGCGCGACGCGCTCGAATCGCAGTTCCACCTGGTCGGCAACACCGGGCTCGTCAGCATGGCGATCGCCGGCATCGAGATGGCGCTGTGGGATGCCCACGCGCGCGCGCTCGGCGTCCCGCTGGTGCGCGCGCTGGGCGGCACGCCGCAGCCGGTGCCGGCCTATTCGAGCATCGGCATGCTCGGCGCCGAGGCCAGCTGCCGGCTCGCCGAGCAGTCGGTCGAGCGCGGCTTTCGCGCCATGAAGATCAAGATCGGCCACATCACGCTCGAGCAGGACCTGGAGGTGGTGCGGGCCGTGAAAGCGGTGCTGGGCGACCGCTCGATGCTCTGCATCGACTACAACCAGGGCCTGACGGTGGACGAGGCGGTGCGCCGCTGCCGTGCGCTCGACGAGCTGGGCCTGGGCTGGATCGAGGAGCCGACCCGGCAGGACGACTACGCCGGCCATGCCCGCGTCGCGGCCGCCACCGCCACGCCGATCCAGATGGGCGAGAACTGCTTCGGCATCCACGAGCTGGCCAAGTGCATCGCCGCCGGCGCGTCCGACCTGCTGATGTTCGATCTGATGAAGATCGGCGGCGTGTCGCGCTGGCTGCAGGGCGCGGCGCTGGCCGACGCCGCGTCGCTGTCGGTCAGCACCCACAACTACCAGGAGATCAGCGCGCACCTGATGGCCGTCACGCCCACCGCGCACTGGCTCCAGTACTACGACTACGCCGACCTGGTGCTGCGCGAGCCGATGCGCATCGTCGACGGCAACGCGATCCCGAACGAGACGCCCGGCAACGGCATCGACTGGAACCCCGAGGCCGTCGCGCGCTACCGGGTCGAATGAGGCGCGCGGGCCGCGCCGCCGCGCCTCGCGGTGGGGGCGCGGCGGCGGATGAATCACGGCAGGCAGGAAAAAAGCCTGAAAATGTTGACGGGACGTCCGGAAAAAATGGCAGCCAGGAATTCAGGGAGGACGCCGGGCGCGAGTTCGGGCAGAGAGTTCGGGCGGGAGGCGCGCGGCCGCGAGCAGGCGGGCGGCCGCGCGTTCGCCCGTCTCGTTCGCTCGTGCGTTCGCCGTCCCGGGGAAGGGGGACGCGGAAGGACCGGAGCGGTCGCCGGGACGGCCCGCGGTGCCGGGTGGCGATCGGTGGCGGACCGTCGGACGGCGCGGCCCGCGGCACCGGCTTGCGCGTGCGCCGGCGGCGCACGCGTGGCGCGTCAGGCCTCCTCCTTCACGGCCAGCCAGTCCGGCTCGACCTCGGCCGTGCTGGTGATGAGCCCCATGCCCCGTACCGCGGCCCTGGTTCGATTGGTCACGCCGAGCTTCTTGAACAGGATGCCGATATGCATCTTGACCGTGACGATCTCGATGCCGAGCAGATCGGCAATCGCCTTGTTCTGGTAACCGTGGATGATGCAGACCAGAATCTGCTGCTGTCGCGATGACAGCTTGGGGACGTCGTAGCCGGACAGCTCCACCGCCTCGTCCTGCCGATACTCGCCGCGCTGGCCCGGGGTCGGCCTGAACCCGGTGGACGCTGCCGGCTGCGGCGAGCGCCGCGATCGGGAAGTGTCGTCGTGCCGCACGACACCCTCGCAATTCATCTCGAATTCGAATCGCTTTTCCACTGCTCTCTCCAGGTGGATCAAACGGAAACACGTCCAGCGTCGGGGCGGCTACATGGGCTGCCCGATTTATTCGTCGGCGGCTTCGACGACGTAATGCGCCGATGCCGTACTCTGGACGCCAAGCGCTTGGAACTGATCGAGAAAATCGGGAAACGAGCACGTCACGTCGCTGTATCCGTCGAGATTGCAGGCCTTGTCGAAACGCAAGGCCGCCACGAACAGCGACATGAAGTTGCGGTGGTCGCCCTGGCTGCTCAGCGACACGCCGCCGGCGTAACGCGCCCTGCCGCGCGTGACGAATCCGTCGACGTGGCCGTCGGGGTGATACAGGATCTCGATGTCGGCGCCGAGCTTCAGCACCTCGGCCACCATCGACTCGATCCGCGACGACTTGTGGAAGCGCGTGACCGCCCCGCCCCTCACCGTGAATTTGCCCTTCACGAACAGGCTCAGCGCGACCAGCGTCGGGATGATGTTCGGCCCGTGGCTGACGTCGAATTCGAACTGCCCGTCCAGGCTGGCGGCGGTGCTGTCGACATGCAGGACGCGGCCGGCCTCGTAGCGCATCGTCGCGCCGAGCGCCTCGGCGATCTCGACGAACAGCTGCTCGCCCTGCAGCGTGGCCGCGTCGATGCCGGCGATCCGGTAGTGGCCCGGGAACAGCACGCAAGCCATCAGCAGATACGACAGCGACGTGAAGTCGGCGTTGATCTCGGTCTCGAACGGCTGGTAGGCGCCGGGATGCACCCGATACGCGGCATAGTCGGGGCTCGCCTCCACGTTGATGCCGGCGAGGCGCAGGATCTCGAGCGTCTGCGCGATGTACGAGTTCGACAGCACCGGCGAGGTCATTTCGATATCGACGCTGTGCTCGCCGAACGGCGCGGCCATCAGGATCGCCGTGACGAACTGCGAGCTGATGTCGCCGGCCAGCTGGCAGCGCGTGCCCTTGAGCGCCTTGCCCCAGTTGATCACGGGTGCCTTGTCGTCGTCGCCGAGGAACGTGAAGCTCGCGCCCAGCGAATGCAGCGCGTCGAACAGCGGCTTCATCACGCGGCGGCGCAGCGTGGCGTCGCCCGTCAGGATGGTGGGAAAGCCACGCATGCAGTTCAGCGCCATCATGGTGCGGAACACCAGGCCGGAACCCTTGGCGTCGATCACGTGGATGTCGGTGCTGAAGCGGCCCCCCGCGCCGGTGATCACCAGCGAATCGTCGGTCTCCTCGATGATCGCGCCGAGCTTGCGGCACGCGGTTTTCATGGTTTCGGTCTCGAGGCAGCGAAGATCGTTATGGATGATCGACGTACCCGCCGCGAGCGTGGCGGCCAGAATCGCCCGTTGCGTTTCCGGCTTCGAGGCGGGAACGCGCATATCCCGTCCCAACTGTTTGATCGGTTCGACACGCAGATACATACCCTCTCCCATCGGATTAAAAACAGGGAATGCCGGAATGGCGGATCCATTCCGGGCACCGGCGCGGCCCGCGGCAAGGCTCGCGGTCGGCCACGCGCTCACGAAGGCCGGCAGTGGCCCGGCCGGACCGGCTTACGCCGCCGTCTTCTGCGTTGCCTTCAGCACCGTGTCTTCGTAGATCTCGCGAAAGAACATCGCGAGGATCTCCTGCACGTCGTCGATGTACTTGAACACCGCTTCGTAGTCGTCCTCGCTGAGGATCAGCTGGTTCAGGATCTTCCACATCTCCAGCGAGTGATCGTCGCGGGTGTCCACCACCAGATGCGCCTCCTGCCCCTTGATCAGGTCGTGGCCGAGCGTGGACTTCAGGTTCTTCACGATGTCCGGCTGCAGCTTGGCCTGCGTGTATTCGACCAGGTAGTTCGACACCACCGGCGCCATCGGGTGTTCGTGTTCGAGGGTGTAATAGAAATAACCTTCGAACAGCTTGGTCGAGAGGTACGGCTCGGTGTTGAGGATCTCCTCCATCGAGACGCCGGCGGCCTCGCAGTCGTGAATGTAAAGCTTGTCGTGCAGCATCTCGTCGGCCTGATAATGCGCGTATTCCTGTGCCGCGGCCGGCGAAATCTGGGCGATCTTATAGATCGCCTTCGACTGGCTCACTCGGGAAAGACGAATCCGCCACACGTGCTCGATCAGTGTGCGCCGGTAGTAATTCATGTTGATGGTTTTGTCTTTCATATGGGAGGCGTATGGCACCGACTGGCGCCAGGCTTCCATCTTCTTGTCGAGATAGCGATCGATTCTCGATTTCCGCTCCAACCCCTCCGTATCGGAGAAGAACGGAGTCGGATGCTGAATGCCGGTGTGTTGAACGCGATTCATGGATAGCTCCAGGGGGACAAGCGAGGAAAGAAACAGCCGATGGCATGGGCAGCCGATGCGCAAGGCGCGGCCTGTTACAACTTCGTTGACACAGATCCCTCTCTCATGGACATCTGTTCTTTGAATTCGAGAAAAACCAGCTCTCGAGTGGAATTTCTAATTCAACGAATCGCGAAAACCCGGAATGCCGCGCAATTGCCATAAAAAAATAACCGCAATTGCCTTTGCAACCATTACCGCCGCCCGTCGATTCGCTTAACATTCTTAATGCTCATAATATGTGAGCCTCGCGATCGGAAAAGATATCCAAAGGTATATGTTCGATGCACCGGGAAATACCTTGTAAACTTTTCCGGATTTCCTGAAACAAACAATTCCCGTGGCAATCCGCCATGCACAATAAATCGTGGAAAATTGCCGCGAAAGTCCACAAGCGCGCGCAGTGGCGGACATGCAAGCGGCATGGCGCGGCGCATCACGCGGGGCGGCGGGCGTGGCCATGGCCTGGCGCTTCTGTCGAACCGCATGGCGGGCCGCGTGTTGCCGACGCCGCGCGACGGGGTCGGACGAAGCGGGCACGCGATGCGCGAAGCGGGGGAACACGAGAGCATGCCGGGGATCGAATGCGGCGCGGTGCCCGGCCACTTGGCAGGCGGGACGTGAGGCGGGAGATGGATGACTCGCACCGTGACGGTGCGAGGCGAGGCAACCGGCATCCGCGCGACACGATCGACACGACTGGTGCGATCGCTCATGGCGCCCCGCGCCGCCGCGCGTCGTGATGACGGCGATGACGACGCCAACGATGACGACGCCAAAAGCGGATACGGCCCGATCGGCACTTGATCGGGCCGGCATGGCATGGGCGCTCACCATACGGCCCCCGGTCTCTCGCGAACAGCTTGTCGTTATCGATGCAGAGGCGTGCGGCGCCATCGGCAGGATGGCTCCCGTGCTCCGGCTCCGCGACGCCCGCCCCCGTTGGCGTGGGCTGCCGGCTGCCGCAGATCGACCGTCATGGATCCGGACCGCCATGGTGCGTGGCCCGCGCGGCGTTCGACGAGTCCGGCACCGACCCGTCGCGACTGCCCGGCCACCTGCTTCCACCATCGAACTTGATGCGGGCTTCGGCTATCCATGCTTTCCCGAAGCGCGGCGCGATGCAGGTCGTTGCACGAGCGAGCGGCCGGCCTCGCCGCGCATCGGGCCACCGGTTCCGGCCCCGGCCCGCCCGGCGGCGCGATTCGCGCGGCGCCACGCGAACCGGCCTCGTTCATTTGACCCAGCGCGAGCGATTTTCCTTCCGCCCTCTTTTCGTTCGTCACCGGCGGCTGGCATGTCCTGCGCCGACGCCCGGCGTCGTGCGTGACCTCAGCATGCGCAGCGCGCGGCGGGTACGACGACTGCTCGACCGGCTCGCCGCCTCCCGTCCTGCGCAACCACCCGGCCCCCGGCGCGTGGTGCCCCGCCACCGCGTCACGCGCCACCGGCGCGCGATCCCGCCACCGGCCACGGCCCATCGCGCCTCGCGCCATCCTTCGTTCGCACCCGGCGCGGTTTGCATAGCGCGATTCCTCGTTTGCGGCCGTTGCGCCATTGAACAACAATCGAGCGCGACATTCACCGATCCCCAACCCGCTGCCGCGCCGGCCGGTCGCCGCCCGTCGTCCGGACTCGCCATCGAGCCGGGCGTCGCGCAGGCGATCACCGGCGCCGGCCGCCGCTTCGCTCCGGAGACGCGACGCATGCCCACCGAAAACTCCCGTCCCTCACCGGCGCCCGCCTCGCCGTCGCGCCGCGGCGCGCTGCGCCGGCTCGCCGCCAACGCGGCCGGCGGCGTCGGCGCCACGCTGCTGCCGACACTGGCCCCCGCCGCGCCGCTCGAGGTCGCCCCCTGGACCCGCGAGCCCGGCGCCGCGCTGCTCTCGCCGCCCTACGGCCAGCCGAGCCCGCACGAGGCCGACGTGATCCGCCGCAGCGCGCGGCCGGCCGCGATGCCGGGCTCGGGCTCGTCGATGACGCCGCTCGCCGAGCTGCACGGCACGCTGACGCCGAACGGCCTCGTCTACGAGCGCCATCACGCGGGCGTGCCCGCGATCGACCCGGACCAGCACCGGCTCGCGGTCCACGGCCTGGTGCGCGAGGCGCGGCTCTACACGATGGACGACCTGCTGCGCTTGCCGTCCGAGACGCGCATCCACTTCCTCGAATGCTCGGGCAACACGCGCAGCGAATGGGCCGGCCCGAGCGGCCAGCCGGTGCAATACACGCACGGCCTGCTGTCGTGCTGCGAGTGGACCGGCGTGCGGCTCGCCACGCTGCTCGACCAGTCCGGCGTCGATCCGGCCGCGCGCTGGCTGCTGGCCGAAGGCGCCGATGGCGCCGCGATGACGCGCAGCCTGCCGCTCGATCGCATCCTCGAACGCGCGCTGGTGGTCTACGCGCAGAATGGCGAGCGGCTGCGCCCCGAGAACGGCTACCCGCTGCGGCTGATCGTGCCCGGCTTCGAGGGCAACACCCACGTCAAGTGGCTGCGGCGCCTGAAGCTGATCGCGGCGCCCGAGATGACGCGCGAGGAAACCTCGAAATACACCACGCTGCTGCCGAACGGCTGCGCGCGGCAGTTCGTGTTCGAGATGGATGCGAAGTCGGTGATCACACGGCCCTCGGCGGGGCACCGGCTGGCCGCGCGCGGCTACTACGCGCTGAGCGGCTACGCGTGGTCGGGGCGCGGGCGGATCCTCCGCGTCGAGGTGTCCACCGACGGCGGACGCAGCTGGCGCGAGGCGCGCCTGGCCGGTGCGCCGCACGATCGCGCGCTGACGCGCTTCGAGGCCGACTGGACCTGGGACGGCGGCCCGGCGAACCTGCAGAGCCGCGCGATCGACGAGACCGGCTACGTGCAGCCCACGCGCGAGGCGCTGGTGGCCGCGCGCGGCTTGAATTCCGAGTACCACTACAACGGCATCCAGAACTGGCGCGTGGACGAAACCGGGGAGGTGCGCAATGCCTGAACGGATCGAATGCGGCAGCGGCCGCGACGCTGGTTTCGGCGCAGCCGCGCATGCGCGGCGGGCACGGCCCCGGTTCGCCGCGGCGCTCACCGGGCTCGCGGCCTGCGTCGCCGTCGCCAGCGCGGGCTGCACGAACGGCGGGGCCGGCACGGGCGCGTTCGCCGCCACCGGCGCCACGCCCGCATCCGCGCCAGCGCGATACGGGCTCGGCCAGCCCGTCACGGAGGCCTCGCTGGCGGCCTGGAACATCGACGTCGCGCCGGACGGCCGCGGCCTGCCGCCAGGCTCGGGCAGCGTCGCGCACGGCGGCCAGGTGTATGCGCAGAAATGCGCGATGTGTCATGGCGCGAAGGGCGAAGGCGGCGCCGGCGACGCGCTGGTCGGCGGCATCGGCACGCTCGCGGACAAAAAGCCGAAGAAGACGGTGGGCAGCTACTGGCCCTACGCGACCACGCTGTTCGACTACATCCGCCGCGCGATGCCGTACAACGCGCCGGGCTCGCTGAGCGCCGACGACGTCTATGCCGTCAGCGCGTTCCTGCTCAACCGCAACGGCATCGTGCCGGACGGCACGACGCTCGACGCTCGACGCGACCACGCTGCCGCAAGTGAGGATGCCGAACCGCGACGGCTTCGTGCCCGATCCACGCGGCCCCGGCAAGCTGTAGCACGCCCTGCCGCGGCCTGCCGAGCCCGGTCGCGCGCTATCGCGCCAGATGCACGCGCAGCCGTTCGACGATCGCCTCGAAGCCGGGGCGGCTGCCGGCATCGGGGCTCAGGCAGGCCGCCGTCAACGCGGCCAGCGCGTCGAGCGCGGCCGAGCGGTGCGCCTCGGTGCGTTCGAGCAGTTCCTCCAGCAGGCAGCCGAACGCGCGCACCTCGATGCGCTGCAGCGCGAGGCCGGGCGCCGCGTCGCGCGGGCCATACAGCGAGGCGGCGCCGAAATCGCCGAGCAGCGCGTGGCCGGCGCCGTCGTGCAGGATGTTGTGCGCGTAGAGATCGCCATGCAGGATGCCGCGCCGGTGCAGGTGCGCGGCGGCCGACGCGATGCCGTGCGCGATCCGCAGCGTCGCGCCCAGATCGAAGCGCCGGTCGTCTGGATAGACGTCGCGCGTGCAGCTGTCGAAGCTCGGCGGCGCCGCGAGTACTTCGAAGTCGTGTTCGATCAGCGGCATCACCAGCCCCTGCTCGCCGATCGGATGGCCCTTCAGCTTGCCGAGCGCGCCGATCAGGTTCGGCTGCGCGCCCGCATGCAGGCAGGCGGCCATCTCGCGATCGGGCAGGCCGTCGCTCGTCACCGCGCCCTTGAACAGCTTCACGGCCACCGCCTGCTGCGGGTGATGGTCGGCCGACAGCCGGATCGCGCGATAGATCACGCCCGAGGCGCCCTCGCCGAGCTTCTGGCCAAGCGCGAGCGTGGCCCAGCCGATCTCGCCGACCGCGCCGTCGGCCGCCGCGTCGGCCTCGGCCGCGGCGGCGCACGGGTTGCCCGCGTAGCCGAGCCAGGCCAGGCGCGGCAGCCGCAGCAGCCACTCCGGCAACGCCTCGAACCGGTTCGCGGCCAGCCGCACCAGTTCGAGCCGCGTGCAGGCCGCCATCTCGTCGGGCAGCGCGCTCAGGCGGTTGCCGGCCAGCATCAGCTTCTGCAGTTCGGCGCAGCGGCCGAGTTCGGGCGGCAGCGCCGCGATCTCGTTGTCGGTCAGGATCAGCCAGCGCAGCCGCGGCGGCAGCGCGGCGCCCGGCACCTCGCGAATCCGGTTCGCCTTGAAGCCCACCATGCTCAGCTGCCCGCACTCGCCGAGCACGGCCGGCAGTTCGGTAAACGGATTGTTCGAGGCGAACAGCACGCGCAGCTTCGCGAGCCTGGGCAGGTCGTCGGGCAGCGTGCCGAGCGCGTTGCCGGACAGATCGAGCACTTCCAGCGTGTCGGCCAGCTCGAAGATCTCGCGCGGGAATTCGGTCAGGCCGCCGCCGAGTTTCAGGTGCCGGGCGCCCGCGAGTTCGCCGGCTTTCAGTTGTTCAAGGGTGGTCGTCACGAGCGGAACCGGCGGCGGCCGGGGTGGATGGAGGACGTTTCGATTCTACCGGGATCGCCCGCGCGGCGAGCGCGGAGATACCCCGAACGGCGGCCCGCGCGCCGCATCCAAGCCCGTCGATCCGGCGGGTTCCGGCGCCTCCCGGGCACCGCACGCCGGGCACGACGCTTGCGTGGCGCCGGCATCCACGCGGCGGCATCCGCCACCCACACCCACGCGCGCAGCGCCCCGCGCCCCACGCTCGACGCGACCGTCGCCCCGGCCTCGACCCGCCGCCGCGCCGCCCGTGTTAGCGTGAACCGACCTCAGGCCACCGCGCCCCCCGCCACCCATCCCATGAGGGCCATCGAATGACTTCCACCCCGAAGAGCGTCCCCGCCCCGCGCGATCCGCATCTGCGCGAGATGGCGAACTGCATCCGCTTCCTGTCGATGGACGCGGTCCAGAAAGCCAACAGCGGCCACCCCGGCGCGCCGATGGGCATGGCCGACATCGCCACCGTCCTGTTCCGCGATTTCATGCGCTTCGACGCGGCCGATCCGCACTGGATCGATCGCGACCGCTTCGTGCTGTCGAACGGCCATGGCTCGATGCTGCTCTACAGCCTGCTCTACCTGACCGGCTATGCCGACATGACGCTCGATCAGCTCAAGCAGTTCCGGCAGGTGGGCAGCAAGACGCCGGGCCACCCCGAGTACCGCCACGCGGACGGCATCGAGCTGACCACCGGGCCGCTCGGCCAGGGCATCGCCGAATCGGTCGGCATGGCGCTCGCCGAGCGGATCCTGAACGCGCGATTTGGCAACGAGCTGGTCGATCATTTCACCTACGTGTTCCTCGGCGACGGCTGCCTGATGGAGGGCATCAGCCAGGAGGCGATCTCGCTGGCCGGCCACCTGAAGCTCGACAAGCTGATCGCGTTCTGGGACAACAATTCGATCTCGATCGACGGCCCGACCAAGCTGGCCGTCTCCGACAACGAGATCGAGCGCTTTCGCGCCTCGGGCTGGCGCGTGCTCGAGATCGACGGCCACGACACCGACGCGATCCACGGCGCGATCGTCACCGCGCGCGAATCGAGCGGCCAGCCGACGCTGATCGCGTGCCGCACCATCATCGGCTTCGGCTTCCCGACCCGCGCCGGCACCCAGAAGGCGCACAGCGACGCGCCCGGCGAGGAGGAAATCGCCGGCGCGCGCGAGCTGCTGGGCTGGCATTCGCCGCCGTTCGAGATCCCCGCGCCGCTGCTGAAGGAATGGCGCGAGATCGGCGCGAAGGGGCGCGAGGCGAGACTCGCCTGGGCCGACCGCGTGAAGCAGGCACCCGCCGCGCTGCGCGAGGAATTCGAGCGGCGCAACGAAGGCCGGCTGCCGCCCGACTGGAAGGCCGCGATCGCCGCCGCGCGCGACGCGTTCACGACGAGCGGCGACGAGATGGCCACGCGCAAGGCCAGCGGCACCGTGCTCGACCACCTGTTCGACGCGATTCCCGAACTGCTCGGCGGCTCGGCGGACCTGACGCCGTCGAACAACACCAAAACGAAGCACCAGACCGAGATCAGCCCCGGCCACTACGACGGCGCCTACGTCCACTACGGCGTGCGCGAGCACGGCATGGCCGCCGCCATGAACGGCATCGCGCTGCATGGCGGCCTGATCCCCTACGGCGGCACCTTCCTCTGCTTCTCCGACTATTGCCGTCCGGCGATCCGGCTCGCGGCGATGATGCAGATTCGCACCATCTTCGTGATGACGCACGACTCGATCGGGCTCGGCGAGGACGGCCCGACACACCAGCCGGTCGAGCATCTGGCCGCGCTGCGCGCGATCCCGCACCTCGGCGTCTATCGCCCCGGCGACCCGGTGGAGACGGCCGAGTGCTGGGAGCTGATCCTCGATCAGCCGCGCCGCGCCGCGCTGATCGCGCTGTCGCGCCAGCCGGTGCCGCTGCTGCGCAAGGAAGGCGGCACCGAGAACCGCTCCGCGCGCGGCGCCTACGTGCTGCACGAGGCCGAGGGCGGCCCGCGCCGGCTCACGCTGCTGGCCACCGGCTCGGAGCTGCATCTGGCCGTGCAGGCGCGCGAACGCCTGCAGCGGGACGGCGTGCCGACCGCCGTGGTGTCGATGCCGTGCCGGCTGCTGTTCGAGGAGCAGGACGCCGCGTACCGGCGCGCGGTGCTCGGCGACACGCCCGCGCGCGTGGCCGTGGAGGCCGCCGTCGAACTCGGTTGGGAACGCTATCTCGGGCCGCAGGGGCGCTTCATCGGCATGCACGGCTTCGGCGAATCGGGCAAGGTGCAGGACGTCTACGAGAAGTTCGGCATCACCGTGGACGCGGTCGTGAAGGCCGCGCGCGAGGTGATCCGCGACGTCGAGGGCTGACGCCCTGCCTGCGGGCCATGGGCGGCGGACCGGACGGCTCGGCCGGCGGCGCGCCCGGGCATCTCGCCCGCTCGGCCGCCCTTGCTCAGCGCCGGAAGTCGACCACGCTCTTGCCCCGGTGCGCCGAGACGCGGTGGCGCTCGATCGCCCCGGCCAGCTGGTCCGGCGCCACCACCTCGGTCACGCGCGACACCAGCCGCCCTCGCGCGACGTCCGCGATGATCCGTTCGAGCCGTTCGGCATCGGGCGTCACCATGAACCAGAGCCCGCGACGCCCCGCCGGCGTGCGCGCGACGATCTCCGGCGAGGTCGTGCCGACCACGCAGCCCCCCGGCGCCAGCACCTGCCACGAGCGCTCCAGCGCCTCGCCGCCGACGTAGTCGAGCACCAGGTCGACGTCGGCCACCTCCGCCTCGAAACGCTGCGTCTCGTAGTCGATCACCTGATCGGCGCCGAGCGCGCGCACCTCGTCCGCGTAGCGCCCACGCACGGTCGCGATCACGAACGCGCCGGCCTGCTTCGCGAACTGCACCGCGAAGCCGCCCAGGCCGCCCGCCGCGCCGTGGATCAGCACGCGCGCGCCCGGCGCGAGCGGCCCGGCCGCGTGCAGGCTCTGCCAGGCCGACATCGCGGCCACCGGCAACGCGGCGGCCTGCACCTCGTCGAACCCGTCGGGTACGCGCGCCAGCTTCGCCGCGTCCACCGCCACGTAGTCCGCGTAGGCGCCGACGCGGCCCAGGCCGCCCGCCACGCGATCGCCGCGCGCGAAGCGCGTCACGCCCGCGCCCACCGCCTCCACCACGCCGGCCAGCTCGATGCCGAGCACGGTCGGCAGCGCCAGCGGAAACGCGTCGCGCACGTAGCCTTCGCGGATCTTCCAGTCGAGGCCGTTGATGCCGGCCGCGGCGACGCGCACCAGCACCTCGCCCGGCGCGGGCGCCGGCTTCGCGACGGTGTCGAGCCGCGTGTTCGATGCATCGCCATAGCCGTTCAGCACGAGGGCACGGTTGGAATTCATGAGGTTGCTCCTTCGATGTCAGGGGAGCCCTCACGATAGGCCGTATCGAATCGGAAACACAGCCGCTACAATTCGAACGCCCTGTCTCGAAAATGGAACGAAAATGGACCTGAACGCGCTGGCCGATTTCAATCTGGTTGCCGCGCACGGCGGCTACGGCCGGGCGAGCCGCGCGAGCGGCCGGTCGAAGGCGACGCTGTCGCGCCGCGTGGCGGAACTCGAGCGCGCGATGGGCGTGCGGCTGCTCGAGCGCGGCGCGCGGGGGCTGGTGCTGACCGAGGCGGGCGAGCTGCTGGCCGCGCGCACCGAGGGGCCGATGCACGAGGTGGCCGACGCCGTGGCCGCCGCGCGCGAGGGGCTCGCCGCGCCGCGCGGGCTGTTGCGGATCGCCGCGCCGCTGCTGTTCTCACAGATCGCGCTCGGGCGGCTCGCGGCCGGCTTCGCGGCCGCCTACCCGGAGGTGCGGATCGAGGCCGTGGCCGAGGACCGCGTGGTCGACCTGATCGAGGAGCGCTTCGACGTGGCGATCCGCCCGAACCCGCGCGCCGATTCGAACCTGGTCGGCCGCTGTTTCGTGCGCGACCGGATGGTGGTGGTGGCCGCGCCGTCGGTCGCGAGACCCGTGGCGGCGGATGGCGACGGCGCCGCGCCGGTGGCCGTGCCGGCCGTGGTGATGGCCACCCGCGAGGGCGAGACCTGGCGCCTCGACGCGGGCCGGCTCGTGATCGAACCGGTGCCGCGGCTGCGGCTGTCGTCGCTGCTGATGGTGCGCGACGCGGCCATCGCCGGCGCCGGCGTCGCGCTGCTGCCGCGCTCGATCGTGGCCGCCGCGCTCGCCGCCCGGCAACTCGTGGAATGGGGCGCGCACGGCGCCGAGGTCGAGCTGTGGGTGCTGCACACCTCGCGCCGGCTGCCGAGCCCGAAGGTGCGCGCGTTCGTCGAATTCGTCTGCGCGCGGTTCCCCGACGGTGCCCTGCTGACCGACGCGTGACGCGGCGCGGGCACCGCCGTGCTCAGACCGCGGCGGCCGGCAGGTCCGCCGCTTCCGGCGCCGCGGTGCGCCGGCGCACGAACCACGCCATCGCGATCCGGTCCAGCGCCGAACACAGCACCAGATACAGCAGCGCGACGAACAGGAACACCGGGATCGGATACACCATCAGCCGGTTGTTGACCTGGGTGGCCACGAACGAGAGTTCGTTGACGCCGACGATATAGGCGAGCGAGGTGTCCTTCACCAGCGACACCCACTGGTTGACGAACGACGGCGCCATGATCCGCACCGCCTGCGGCAGCACCACCTCGCGCAGCGTCTGCCAGCGCGTGAGCCCGAGCGAGAGCCCCGCCTGCCACTGCGCGTCGCCCACCGCCGCGATGCCGGCCTGCACCGAATGCGCGAGATAGGCGCCGCCGATCAGCGACAGCGCGCAGACCACCGCCACCAGCCCCGGCACGTCCACGTCGAACAGGATCGGCAGCAGGAAATACGTCCAGAAGATCAGCATCAGCACCGGAATCGCGCGAAAGAAGCCGATCACCACCAGCAGCGCCACGCGCGTGGCGCGGCCCGCCATCGCCAGCGCCACGCCGGCCGCGAAGCCGATCACGCCCGAGGCCAGCGCCGAGGCCACCGCCAGCACCAGCGTCAGCGCCGCGCCGCCGAGCGGGCCGTCCGGAAACGCACCGATCAGCAGATAGCGCAGGTTGCCCGCGAACACGTCCCACGGCATCATCGGCGCGCTCCCTGGCCGGCCGCGCCGGCATGGCGCACCGCGTGCAGCGCGGCCTCGATCACCGCGATCGCCGCGATGTAGAGCACCGTGGCCACGCCGAACGCCTCGAAGGTGCGGAACGATTCCGTCTCCACCTGCCGCGACGCATAGGACAGCTCGGCCAGGCCGATCGCCATCGTCAGCGAGGAATTCTTCACGAGGTTCATGTACTGGCCGAACAGCGGCGGCAGCGCGATCCGCACCGCCTGCGGCAGCACGATATGGCGAAACGCCTGCAGGCGCGTGAGGCCGAGCGCGGCCCCGGCCTGCCATTGGCCCTCGCGCACGCCGGCGATGCCGGCCTCGAACTCGCCCGCGATGAACGCGGCCGAGTAGCAGGTCAGGCCGAGCCAGCCCGCCACGAACTCGAACGACGGCCAGTGCAGCGCGCCCAGCAGCGTGGTTGCCACGTGCGGTGCGTTGAGCCAGCCGATCGCCGCGTCGGGCAGCAGCGTGGCCGCGCCGAAGTACCAGAAAAACAGTTGCACGAGCAACGGGGTGTTGCGAAACGCGCCGATGTAGGCGCGCACCAGGAAACGGGCCGCGCGCCAGCGGGAGCGGCCGGCGAGCGCGAGCGAAACGCCCGCGAACGTCGACGACACCGCCGCGGCGAGCGTAAGCCCGATGGTCACGCCGAATCCCTGCCAGAGCCACAGCAGGTATTTCGGCGCCAGGAAGCTGTCGATCATCGTGTGAAGCCGATGGCGCGCGCCGCTCAGGTCTTGTCGCCGATCTTGAAGGTCCGCGTGAGCGGCGTCTTGGTGGTCGGCCCGAACCAGCGGTTGTAGATCGTGGTGGCCGTGCCGTTCGCCTCCAGCCCCTTCAGCGTGTCGTTGACGAACGACACCAGGCGCGGCTCGCCCTTCGGAATGCCCACGCCCATGTAGTCATTGGTGATCGTGAACGGCGGGATCTCGTACTTCTGCTTGTCGGGCACGTTGGCGAGCAGGCCGACCAGCTTCGGACCGTCCTGCGTGATCGCCTGCACGTTGCCGGCGCGCAGCGCGGCGAACGCGAACGGCGTGTCGTCATAGGCCACGATGGTCGCCTTCGGGAACTGCTCGCGCACCGCGATCTCGTTGGTGGTGCCCTTGTCGGCACCGATCCGGAAGCCGTTGAGCTGGTCCTTCGAGGTCAGCACGCCCTTCTTCGCGAGGAACTGCTGGCCCGACGAGAAATACGGAATGCTGAAATCGACCTGCTTGGCGCGCTCGTCGGTGATCGTGAAGTTCGCGAGCACGAGGTCGACCTTCTTCGAGGTCAGGAACGGAATCCGGTTCGCCGGATTGGTCGACTGCAGTTCGAGCTTGACGCCGAGCTTGTCGGCCAGCGCCTTCGCGTAATCGACGTCGAGGCCCACCGTGTGGTTGGTGGCCGGATCGACGAAGCCGAACGGCGGGTTGCTGTCGAAGGTGGCCACGCGCAGCACGCCGGCCTTCTTGATGTCGTCGAGGCGATCGGCGTGGGCGAGCGCGGGGAACAGCGCGGTGAAGCTGGCAAGCGTGGCGAGCGAGGCGGCGAGCAAAGTCTTTTTCATTGGAGATTCCGTAGGCAGTGGTCATGCCGGGCCAGGATCGAGCCGATCGTGCCGACCCGGTGGCGCGCCACGTTAGCATCGGCCGGCGCCAAACCTAAGCGAGGAATTCTCCTGAATAAAGCAGTAAACGTGATAACGATGCACGCCTGCCGCGTGGCGCGCGCTTAATCCGCCGACGCGCGCGTCTGCGCCTGCCACATCGCGCGATAACGGCCGTCCGTGCCCATCAGTTCATGACGGCTTCCCTGCTGCACCAGCCGTCCGTCTTCGATCACGAGAATCCGGTCGGCCCCGACGATCGTCGAGAGCCGATGCGCGATCACCACCACGGTCCGGTCGCGCACCAGCATGTCGATCGCGTGCTGGACCGCCAGTTCGCTTTCCACGTCGAGCGCGGAGGTGGGCTCGTCGAGGATCACGATCGGCGCGTCCTTCAGCAGCGCCCGTGCGATCGAGATGCGTTGCCGCTCCCCGCCCGACAGCCGGCCGCCGATCTCGCCGAGCCGCGTCTGCCAGCCCTGCGGCAGACGCTCGATGAACTCGTCGCACCGTGCCGCGCGTGCCGCCGCCAGCACCTCGTCGTCGGACGCACCAGGGCGCGCCATGCGGATATTGGCCAACGCCGTATCGTCGAACAGGTAGACGTCCTGGAACACCACCGAAATCAACGCATTCAAGGCCGGCTCCGGGATCTCGCGCAGATCCACGCCACCGATCCGGATCGCGCCGCGCTGCGGATCGGCATGCCGCAACAGCAGGCGCACGAGCGTCGATTTCCCGCAGCCGGACGGCCCGACCAGCGCCGTCATCCCGTACATTGGCAGCCTCGCGTCGAAATCGACGATCGCCGGCTTCGTCGCCTGCGCGTACTGGAAACTCACGCCCTCGAAGCACAGATCGAAGCGGGTCGGCACCCGCGCCGGCGTGCGTTGCGCCAGCGGTTCGATCGCGCCCAGCGCCTCGATCCGCACCAGCGCCGCCTCGATCATCTCGATGATGGTCGAGTAGCCGATCAGCGTGGCCATCGGCTCGCTGAAGCGCGCCACGATCACCGTGACCGCCGCGACCACCGAAAGCGAGAGGGTCCCCATCACGACCCACGTCACGCCCGCCACCACCACGATCTGCAAGCCGAGTTCGACCACGCTCGCCACCGCCAGATCGGGCTTGGCGCCTTGGCGCAGCGTGGCGAGCTGGACGTCGTGTACGCGCTGGAACACCTCGTCGAGCCGCTGCGCCCGGTCCGCGTCGCAGCAGGCCGCGCGCAGCACCGGCAGCCCCTGGACGAACTCCACCACCTGCGCGTTCAGCAGCCGGTGCGCGTCGGCCAGCGCCTGGGTGCCGCCGCCAAGCGACGGCCGCCGCCAGCGATAGATCGGCACGATCGCCGGAAACACCAGCAGCAGGATCAGCCCGATGCGCCAGTCGAACCACAGCGCGGCCAGCGCCACCACGCACGGCGTGACGGTCGCCACCAGGATCAGGTTGGCGATCGCGATCGCGTAGTTGAGGTTCTCGTCGACGCTGCCGAGCAACAGCGCGTTCAGTTCGCCGGAGCGCTTCGCCTGCAGCGCTTCCAGCGGCATCCGGCGCAGCTGTTCGCCGAGCCTCATGCGCAACGCGTGCGTGGTGAGCGCCAGGCGGCCGTTGTATTCGAACCCTTGCGCGTACCAGCGCACCACGGTCACGAAGATCGTCAGTGCCGTCATCGCGCCGAGCCAGCCGAGCGCCACCGCGCTCGGCCGCCGTGCCAGCAGCGCGCCGAACAGCGGAAACAGACAGGCGAACGCAAGCCCCTGTGCGAACGCGGCCGCGACGAGCCCCAGCACGCTGCGGTGCAGGGCCGGCGCGTAGCGGCCCGAGCTGCGCAGCAGGCGGCGATAGGTTCCATACCAGGAAGTCGGGCGCCGCTGCGGCTGGCCGGCATCGGTATCGTGCCTCGTGCCCGCGCTCATCGTGTCCCCTCCTCTGCCTGCCGGGCCGCTCCGGCCGCCGCCTCGCCGCGCAGCGCCCAACGATGCACGCGCTCGTGGTCCTCCCATAGTTGCGCATAGCGGCCGTGCCGTGCCAGCAATGCGTCGTGCCGCCCCTGCTCCACGAGCCGGCCGCCCTCGAACACGAGAATCTGTTCGGCGTCGCGGATCGCCGCGAGCCGGTGTGCGATCGTGACGACGGTCTTGCCGTGCATCAGCTGCGTCAGCGCCTCGATCAGCTTCATTTCGTTCTCGGCGTCCGCGAACGCGGTGGCTTCGTCGAGCACGAGTATCGGCCGATTCTGCAGGATCGCGCGCGCGATGGTGATGCGCTGGCGCTGTCCGCCCGACAGAAACGTGCCGCGCTCGCCGGCCAGCGACGCGTATCCGTCCGGCAGCGCCATGATGAAATCGTGCGCGCGCGCCGCCACGGCCGCCGCGATCACCTCGTCCATCGTGCTGTCGGGCGAGCCGAGCCGGATATTGTTCGCGATCGTATCGGCGAACAGGAACGTCTCCTGAAACACGAACGACACCTGCGACATCAGCGTGTCGGACGCCAGCTCGCGCACGTCCACGCCACCCACCAGCACGCGCCCAGTATCGACGTCGCGCAGGCGCGGGATGAGCCGCGCCACCGTCGTCTTGCCCGCTCCGGACGAGCCGACCAGCGCGGTGGTGGTGCCGGGCTCGACCCGAAAGCTCACGTCGTCCAGCGCCGGCGCACCGGCGCCGGCACCGCTGCTGTCGTCATCGCGGCCATAGCGAAACCCAACCCGCTCGAACCGCACGCTCGCGTCGCCGGGCAGGCGTGCCTGCTGCGGCACCGTCATCACGGGCAGCGCCATGATCTGCTGGATCCGCGCCACACTGAGCTTGGCCTTGTCCACCATGTGGTTGAGCGCCATCATCGGCGTCACGGCCTCGGCGATGCCGGTGCCGACCAGCAGCGCCCCCACCCAGGTCGCGAAGTCCACCGCATCGTGAACCATCAGCGCCAACCCGATCCACAACAGTGCCAGCAGGGTCGGCAGCGGATTGAGCACCGCGAGCGAGAAGCGCGCGCCGAAGCCGGCCTGCCGATACCAGCGCGTCAGCACGTCGAGATAGGCATCCAGTGCATGCTGATAGCGGCCGAACGTCGAATAGCCGGCATCGAAGGTGCGCACCACCGGCATGGCCTGCACGAACTCGATGACGGCCGTGCTGACGCGCTCGCGCGCGGCGTTGTACAGACGGCTCATCTCGACCGAATTGCGGATCGCCAGCGCCAGCACGGCGAACCCCGTGCCGAGCACGGCCACCACGCCGAGCGCGAAGCGCCAGTCGAGCCAGATCAGCGCCAGAAACATGACGGCCGGGCCGAAGAAGGCTCGCGCGCAGAACGGCGTGCTGTCCGCCACGAACACATGCAGCGCCTTCACGTCGTCATGCACGACCTTGGACAGCGCACCCGCGCCGATCTCCTCCAGCGTGCCGAGCGGGACGCGGGTCAGATGCGCGACCAGCGCGCGACGCAGGATCAGTTCGAGCCGGAACGCGGCCCGGTGCGACTGGCCGAACGCGGCGAGCCGAGCGAGATAACTGCCGATCAGGCACACGATCGCGGCCGCGACCGGATCCAGCGGCCAGACCTCGGGCGCGGCGTCGAGGCGGCGGAACGTCCAGGCCAACGACAGCAGAAACCCCAGCCCGAGCAGCGCCGCGAGCGCCGCCAGCCCCATCGCGAAGCCGATCTGCCCGCGCACCGGCCGCATGATGCTCCAGGGGCCCTGGCGTGGCGCTTCGCCCGCCTCGGTGGGCGGAACCGCATTTCGCTGCGACGAACTTGGCATGCTTGCTCCCATTGAACGTTTCCGTATAGACGATCGCGCGCCGGCCGCGATGCGGCTCGTCGCGATGGCCGCGGGCGAGTCGCGTGCGGCGCCGGTCCGCGCCCGGTGTCTCGCGAAGACCGGCTGGTTCCGCTAGGCCGCGCCGGCAGCCTTCGGACGCAACAACACCGCCGGCACCGGGCTGGCGTCGAGCCGCTGCGCCTGCAGCCCGGCCACGGCGGCTTCGTCGATCAGCCGGGTCAGCGCGAAGGCGTGCCAGTCGCGCTCGACCGTAAAGCGCCGCACGAGATGCTCGCCGTCCCATTGCTCGTAACGCGTGGTCCAACGGACCCGGTCGTCGCCGGCCGGCGCCCCCGACAGCCAGACGTCGTAGCGATGCGCACCGACTTCGGTACTGACGGCGCGCATCTCGTCGACCACCTGCGGCCTGTCCAGCGGCATCAGGTCGGCCAGCACCCGTGCGTCGGGCGCGAGACTGGCTGCAAGGCGCCGCCATAGCCGCGCACGAGCCGCCTCGTCCATGAAGCCGAGACAGCCGCACACCATCGCGAAATCGATCCGTGCCGGCAGCCTTGCGTCGTCGAAACCGACCGGCTGCACGCTCACGCGCCGGCGCAGCTCGGCGTCGGCGACGATGCGCGTCATCAGGCCGACCCGCATCGAGGCCGACGGCTCCACGGCGTGAATCCGCGCTGCCGGCAGCGCGGCGGCCAGCAGCGGCAGATACGGCCCGGTGCCGGTCCCGATATCGAGCACGACCTCGGCGTCGCGCACCTGCTCGAGCGTGGCGGCCAGCGACGCGCGCCGCGCCTGCCAATGCGTCTCGCTCAACAGGTCGTACAGTTCGGCCGATTGGACATAGGGGTCCGCTTCCCTCATCGCCATCTCACGTTGCCCCTGGTTGGCGGGGCGGGCGCCGCCCGCCCCGCAGTGGAATCAATAATCGAATGCCACCGTGAAGCCCACCGTGCGCCCGAGCCCGACCTCGGCCATCTTGCCGCCGGGGCTGTTGAATCCGTACATGCGGTAATCACGGTTGGTCAGGTTGTGCGCGTACAGCGTCAGTTCGACATCGCGGCGCGGCTGCCAGCCGATCGATGCGTCCACCAGCGCGTAGCCGCCCTGGCGCAGCAGGTTTTCCTTGTCGAAATACTGCGCACCGAGCCACCGCACGGCAACGCTCGGGCGCAGCTTGCCCACCTCCGTCGGAATCGCGCCGGCCAAATTCAACGTCACGCCGTACCTCGGCGCGAACGGCACGTTATTGCCCGCGCAGGTCGGGCAGCCGGCCGCATCGGTGTAGTGCCGGAACGTCGCGTGGTTCACGAACGCGTCGAGCCCCGCCGTCCAGCCTCGCGCGAGCCCCCATTCGAGCCCGAACTCGGCGCCGATCGAGCGCGAATCGCCGACGTTGTTCAGCGTCATGTAGCCGGGCGCGCCGGCGTAGAGCTGCACGTTGCGGATGTCGATCCGGTACAGCGCCAGGCTGCCACGCAGCGCATGGCCGTCGTAGCGCGTGCCGAGTTCGTAGCTGACGGCGCGTTCGGCACCGAAGCCGGCGGCGTCGGCGATGCTGGTCGGCGCGAGATTGAAGCCGCCCGGCTTGTAGCCCTGCGACACGTTTGCGTAGGCTCGCCAGGCGCGATCGATCTGGTAGCCGGCCGAGACCTTGCCAAGCACGCGATTGCCGCTGCGCGCGTTGGCACCGGCGAAGCCCGCATAGCCGCCCGACGGCAGCATCGAGCTGCCGGCAAAATCGGTCCACGCCTGGTCGAGCGAGACGCGCAGGCCGGCGGACAGGTCGAACGCATGGGTCACGTGCCAGGTCGCGTCGCCATACGCGGCGAGCGACGAGCTCTCGTTGCCGGACAGCGCCGTCATCATCGAGGCAAACATCGGTACCGTCATCGAGTACAGCGAACTGCGCGACTGATCGACGTCCTGCCGGTACAGGCCGAACACGGCATCCCAGCGGCGGCCCGGCGCATGGGTGGCGAGCCGCAGCTCCTGCACGTTCTGCCGCCAGTTCTCGGGCTGCTGGAGAAAGCTGGTACCGGACGAGAATTCGCGCGAGAAATGCGAGGTCTGCCAGGCCGACATCGCGGTCAGGCGCCACTGGCCGAAGTCGTAACGCCCCGACAAGGCATAGTTGCTGCCGCATCGATTCAGGTAGGGCTCGGCATATTGCGCCGGCAGATTCGCGGCGATGCCCGCGGTGTGGTTGCCGATGTTGTCGAACGGCACGTAGATGTCCTGCGTGGCCATCATGCAGTCGCGGCTGGCCGTCAGGTTGATCTCCCACGGCGCGCCGCTCGGCGCGAGCCGCAGCCGCGCGGTGCCGGCATACGAACGCGAGCCGCCCTCGTGATTCGCCCCGGTCACGGGATTGGTCAGGTCGCCGGGCGCATCGACATGGGCGAGCGAGACGCTGCCGTACAGCAGATCCTTGACGATCGGCCCCGCCACCGCCAGTTGCTCGACGTTGCCGAGCCGGCTCGACATCCCCGCGTCGGCGTGAATCCGCAGCTGGTTGTCCGGTGCCTGCGTGACGATGTCCAGCACGCCGCCTTCCGCGCTCTTGCCGTACAGCGTGCCCTGCGGTCCCTTGAGCAACTCGACGCGGTCCACGTTCAGCAGCGTCTGCATCGTGAACGTGGGCAACTGAGGCACGCCGTCCACATAGACCGTCAGCGCGGGATTGTAGAAATCCTGCGCCGACGACACGCCGCGCACGCTGATCATCGGAAACAGGGCCGACCCGCCGTTGGCCATCTGCACGCCCGGCAGCACGCGCTGCAGATCCATCGTGTTGTTGACCTGGGCCGCATCCAGCGCCGGCCGCTCGACCACGACCGCCGAACTGTTGAGAGTGGCCAGCGACTGGTCACGCTTGCTCGCCGTCACCGTCACGACGGGCAGCGCAGCGCCGCCCCCGGCGCTCGCACGACCTCCTTCGCCCACGGTTTCACCTTCCGCGCGACGTTCGGCCAGCGCCGACGCCGGAATTTGCGCCAGCGCAATCGCGATGAAAACGACGATCGCCTTCGGTGAAGGACGGTCTGACCGCCAAGCTCGTTGACACACCATGAAACCCTCTCCTGATTCCAGATCGAAGTGAAGAATCGACGCGGCTGCGAGTCGCACTCTGGTCGCCGACACGACACGACGGCCCGACCTTGAACGGCCCGGCCACGCCGCACCGAAACGGGCACCGGCCGCGCCGGTCAGGCGGACGGCCTCGCGAAGATGCCCGGAATGCAAACTGGCGGTCGTCTCGACAAGCGTTATGGACACCGTAATAATGATATCGATTCTCATTTATCCTTCTACCCGAAACCGGTTGGATTTCACTCCGATCGGATCATCGACTGCCCGGATGCCCTGATATCCATGCCGCTTCACAGCCACACGCTCACGCCGGCCGAGGTCACGGTCTCGGCCCTGATCACCGATTACGCTGCACCGGAAGCCACCGTTCCGGGCTACCAACTACTGCGAACCACGCTACGCGACGGCATCGACCTGCTCGTCTGGCGAGGCGGCCAGCCGCAACCGCTGTCGATGAACGTCCGCGACGACTGGGGCCGCGTGCAGTTCAGCTATGCGCTGCAAGGCCACGCGCATTTCTCGTTCGATGCGCGCAGGCGGGTCGTCGAGCACACCTTGACGGCCGGTTCGAGCTGCATCAGCCATACGCCAGACTGTCGCGGGAAATCGACGCACGTCGGCCAGATCGAAAACGTGGTGGTGTCGATCCGGCCCGACCTGCTGCACGAGCTGGCGCCCGACATGGACGGCGCGCTCAGGCAACGGCTCGATTCGCGGCGCTGCTGCGTGCCATGCCGCTGCTGTGCGGAAATGGGCGCCACCGCGCGGGCCTTGAGCGACGCGCTACAGGCACCGCAGCGCGCGGCCGGATGCCGCGTGCATCGCTCGACGATGTGGCTGCTCGGGCAGAGTCTGGCGCTCACCAGCCTGATGCTCGACGCGCATCGCGACGCCGAGGCCGCACCCGGCACGCTGCCGCGGGCCGATCACGCGAAGCTGCTGCACGCGCGCGATCTGCTGCTGGCGGACCTGACCTGCGCGCCGACCATCGTCGAACTGTCGAAGGCGGCCGGGCTCAGCGAGCAGAAGCTCAAGCGCGGTTTCCGGCTGCTGTTCCAGCACGGTGTCTACAGCCTGTTCCAGCACGAGCGCATGCACGAGGCGCGCCGGCGGCTGGCGATCACGGGCATGTCGGTGATGACCGTCGCGACCGACATGGGCTATGCCAATGCGAGCCACTTCACGGCAGCGTTCCACAAGCAGTTCGGCGTGAACCCGTCGGCACTCAAGCAGAGCCGGCGGTCGGTGTCGATCGTTCACCGCGAGTGAACGCGGCTTGCCGGTCCCGCACCCGGACCGCGGAGCGCGCGCCGCACCGATCCGAGCGGAACTGATCCGATGCGGGTAGAAACATGAAAACGTGAATGCTTATCATTACCTCCACTGCCGTGACGAGGCGAGCGCGGACCGCACGTCCCCTCGCCGGCTTTGCGCGGTACCCGCATCGCGAACCAGGAGGCGCCATGACCGATTTCATCGACACCCGGCTCTGGCCGATCGTGCAGCTGCACATGCCGGCACAGGTCGACGACGCGAGCGCGGACGAGCGGCTCGCGCAATTCCAGGCGGTCCACACCCGCGGCGAACGGTTCGTGTTCCTGCTCGACGGCGAGGAGCTCCCGCGACATTCGCCGCGCTTCATGTCGGCCTATACGCAGTGGACGCATGAGAACGTCGAGCTGCTGCGCAATTGTGCGGGCGCGATCCGGATCGAACCGGACCCGCGACAACGCGGCGTCCACGAGGAAAAGGCCCGCATCTGGAACGCGTCGGATCAGGCGCCCTACCCATTCCTGGTCGCGGCCAGCCGCGAAGACGCGCTGGCCCGGGCCCGCGCGCTGCTGTCGGCGGCCTCGGACGCGGCTGCCGGGCCGCGCACCGAGCCGAATCCATAAACGGATCGCCGCCGATCCCTCTGCAGCACGCGCGGCAGGGCCGACGCCGCGCGTGCCTGTCACCTTGCATTCCGAATCCGTGCCCGCGCCGGTCGCCGTTCGCAGGCGTGTTCGCCCGACACGCGTCGTCATCGATTCGCATCACTAATCAGAATATTCACGCATGCCACCATCAGAAATACGTCCTGACTCCGCCGCGGCAGCGCCGCGCACGCGGCTCGATGGCGATTCGCTGCGCGCCGCGCTCGCCGCCGAGCTGGGCATCGACGCCGCCGAGCTCGGCGACGACACCAGCCTGCTGGAACTCGGCTTCGATTCGATGCGCCTGATGGCGTGGCTGAACCGGCTGCGCTCGGACGGTTACGCGCTGACGATGCGCGACCTGTACCGCGAGCCGACGCCGGCAGGCTGGCGCCAGCTGCTGCAACACCCGCCCGCGCCGCCGGCCGAGCCGGACCCGGCGCCCCGGCACTGGCCGACGATGCGCGACGGCGATGGCGTCGCCGACGCGCTCTACAGCGACAACCCCGCGATCGACTGCCTGAATCGCGGCGCCGCGCAGATCGCCCGCGCGCTCGCCGCCCCGCACGACGGTCTGGCCGTGCTCGAAGTCGGCGCGGGCACCGCGGCCACTACGCGCCACCTGCTTCCGGCGCTCGAAGGCCGGCTGCAAGGCTACCGCTTCACCGACGTCTCGCCGCTGTTCCTCGACGACGCCCGCCGGCGCTTCGCCGGCCACGCGGCGCTCGACTACGCGCTGTTCGACATCAACGCGGCCGTCGATTTCGACGCGCATCCCGAAGCCGGCTACGACCTCGCCGTCGCGGTCAACGTGCTGCACGACGCGCGCGACGCGGTGGCGTCGCTGCGGCGGATCGGCCGCTTGCTCAAGCCGGATGGCCGGCTGCTGATGATCGAGGCGACCGAGCGCAGCAGCATGCTGCAGCTGGCCAGCATCGGCTTCATCGAAGGCCTGAACGGCTACGACGACCAGCGCACCGTCGACGACAAGCCGATGCTCGACCTGCCGATGTGGCGCGACGCGCTCGCGCGGGCCGGCTTCTCGGTGGAGCTCGTCTGGCCCGATGCCGAGCGCAGCCCGTTGCGCCAGCATCTCGTGCTGGCCCGCGCCGAGCATGGCGGGCGGCTCGATCTGCCGACGCTCGCCGGAGAACTGCGCGCCCGCTTCGGCAATGCGCTGCCGCCCGTGCGGATGCGGCAGTGCGAGCACATCGATCGCTACGCGCCGCTGCGAACCGGCCCCGCCGCCGGCCCGGACCCGCGCGACGAAGGCGGCGATCCCCTCATGGCCGCCCCCGGCCGTGCGGCCCCTCCCCCGGCGCAGCAGGCCGCGCTCGAACGCGAGGTCGGCGCACTCTGGCGCACGCTGCTCGATCGCGACGTCAGCGGCGACAGCGACTTCTTCCAATGCGGCGGCGACAGCCTGATCGCCACGCGCATGGTCGCGCAATTGAGCCGCAGCGGCGTGCGCGGAGCGAATCTGCAGGCGTTGTTCGCCGCTCGCACGCTCGCCGCGTTCTGCGCCACGCTCGCGGCCCCGGCGGCGGCCGATGCAGCGAATCCGGCCGATTGCATCGTGCCGCTCGCGGCGGGCGAGGCGGCCGACGAGGTGTTCGTGTTCCACGCTTCCGACGGCGAGCTTGCCGCCTATCTGCCGCTCGCGCGGCAGCTGGGATGCCGCGTCCACGGCCTGCGCGCCACCGACGCGCCGTTGCCGGACAGCCTCGACGCGCTGGCGACGCATTATGCGCAGGCGATCCGCGCAACGCGCAAGCAAGGTCTCTGCACTCTGGTCGGCTGGTCGTTCGGCGCGTTCACCGCGGCCGCGGCCGCGCGCGTGCTGCACGAAGCGGGCGACACGGTGGAACTGGTGCTGCTCGACCCCGTATGCCGCGATGATTTCCGTCACGGCGACCGCGCATCGCTGCTGCGGCTGCTCGATCAAGGCCGGGGCGGACTGACGCTACCCGAGTCGTTCGGCGAACTCGACACCGATGCCCAGCTTGCCTGCTTCACCCAGGCCGCGCGCGAGGCGGGGCTGCTGCCCGCGGCGGCCGGCACCGACGATGCCCGCCGCTGGCTGCAACGCGCGGGCGAGCTGCTCGCGCTGCTGACGCGCCATCACGCGCCAGTGCCGCTGCCGATTCGCTGCCTGTGGCTCACCGCCGAACGCCGCCCGGCGCACTGGCAGCCCGGCGAAGCCGACTGGCACGACTGGCAGGCCCGTGCCGAGCGCCACACGCTCGACGCCGACCATTGGTCGCTCGTCCTCGACGAAACCAGCGCAGTAAAGGTCGCCACGCTGATCCGGCAGTGGCGGCAGCAAGCTCACAGCTCCTCGGAGGCTTCCTGATGACACCCAACGCGAGATTCGGCGCCGCGCGCAACCGGCGCGTGCTGGTGGTCGGCGCCAAGTTCGGCGAAATCTATCTGAACGCCTTCCTCGAGGCGCGACCGGGCTTCGAGCTCGCGGGCCTGCTCGCCAACGGCAGCCCGCGCGCGCGGCAGCTCGCCCAGGCCTACGGCATCGCGCTCTACACCTCGCTCGACGAGGTGCCGCCCGACATCGACATCGCCTGCGTGGTGGTGCGCTCGGCGGTGGTGGGCGGGATGGGTACCGTGCTGGCCCAGGCGATGCTCGAACGCGGCGCCCATGTCGTGCAGGAGCACCCGCTGCACCCCGACGACATCGTGCGGCTGCAGCGCTTGGCCAGCGAGGTGGGCCGGATCTATTGGGTCAACGGCTTCTACGCACACACCGCGGCCGGCCGCTGCTGGATCGAGCAGGCCCGTCGCGTGGCGCTGGCGCTCGGCAACGCGCCGGCCCGTTTCGCCCACCTCGCGACGAGTCGGCAATTGCTCTACTCGTCGCTCGATCTGCTGCTGCAGGCATGCGGCACAACCAACGCCATCGTCGAGCCGATCCCCGACGACAACCCCGATTTTCAACTGCTGAGCGTCGGCCTGCCCGGCTGCCGGGCGCTGCTGCGCCTGCAGACCTGGCTCGATCCCGACGACCCGGACCTGCACAGCCTGGTGATGCACCAGCTCACGCTCGGCTGGCCGTCCGGCTATCTGTCGCTCGACGCCAGCTACGGCCCGGTCGTCTGGACCTCCTCGCCCTACGATCCGCGCCATCGCGACAACCACCACAGCCTGTATCGGGCCGGCAGCGCGGAGCGTCCCTATCTCGGCTGGCCACCGGCGGCGGTGCTGCATGCGGCGCCGGCGCGCTGGGGCGACGCGTTCGAAATCGATGCGCCAGCGGGCGTGGCGAGGGTCCTGCACCTGCTCGCGCGTCATCTCGACGGCGCGGCCGTGCCCGCGGCGTTCGATGCCACGTACCAGCTCGCGCTGGCACGCCTCTGGCAACGCGCGCTGCAATGCGCCGGACCGGCACGCGAACGCCAGGTCGCGGCACCGCCCGCGCTCGACCCGCGCACGCTCGCGGCCCCGTCGTCGTCGCCGGACACGGTGAATGCGACATGACGCACGCTCCGATGCTGCGGCCCTGGCTCACATCACCCGAGCCCGCTGCCTGGCTCCTCGTGATGTGTCCGTTCGCGGGCGGCGGCAGCGGCGCATTCCGAAGCTGGCGCACGATCGACGACGTCGGCCTCGATGCCTCGCTCGCGATCTATCCCGGCCGGGACCACCGGATGGGCGAGCCGGGCGCCGCTGATATCAATACACTCGCCAGCCAGCTCGCCGACGAACTCGCGGCGGCGCCACGGCCCGGCAAGCTCGCGCTGGCCGGCCACAGCTTGGGCGCGCAGGTCGCGTTCGAGGCTTGCCTGCTTCTCGAACGGCGCGGCGCGGCACCCGATGCGCTGGTGCTGTCGGGCTGCCACGCGCCGCATCTGCAGGGGCGCCGACTGCTCAGTCAGCGCAGCGACCGAGCCTTCGTCGAGCAACTGGCCGAGATTGGCGGCACCGACACCAGGTTGCTGTCGGACCCGGCGCTGCTGTCGATTTTCCTGCCGATGCTGCGCGACGACTTCCGGATCACCGAAGCCTACCGGCGCCTGGCCCCTCCCGCCGTGCCGCCCGTCGCGACGCGCTCGCTGCTCGTGTGGGGCAGCCGCGATACCGAGGCGTCGTGCGAGGAGGTAGCCGCCTGGCGCGAATGGCTGCGTCATGCAGACGAGCCGATCGCGATTTCCGGTGACCATTTCTACGTGACCCGTCGGCCGCGTGCGTTTCTACGCCAGATCACGCGCTGGCTCGAGTCGCTTTCCGCCGGCGGATGACCTGCCGACCCGCAGGTGTCCCACCCGGGCGATCGGGATCGGCCGCCGCGTTGCGCGGCAAGGTTGTCCGGGCGCGGATGTCCCCCCTTCGAACGAGCCTTCGCCGATGCCTCGTCTCACCCGTGCAATGGCCGTTGACCGTCGCGGCCAGGGTCAAGATATTTGGTTCTTCGCGGGAAACCGTGGAGGCTTGAACGCGATTGCGTGGCCTGACGCCTGGCTTTAAGCCGTTCAGGACGATTCACTCGTTCGCAAGGCACGTCAGGCACCGCGCTGCCGGACCGGCTGCCGGCTGGCGCGGCTGGCGCGGCCGGAATGCCCGGCGGACCGCCGATGCCGGCGAGCGCCTCGAACGACGGCACTGCGAAGTCCTCGACATCCGCCGGCGAGCTGGCATGCGGTGGCCGCGTCGCCTTCAGCCGTCCGTAGCCGACCGGGAACGCGTTGGCAAGCCAGGTCGACGCCGTGGCATGCCGCTTCAAAATCGCCGCGTGACGGCGCGATACCAATCCCGCACCCGCAGCCATCGGCCGTTCCGCCGAGGCGTCGCCGTCGCCACCACGGCGACCAACCAGTCGATTATCGAGCGGGATCCGTATCCGTTCGCTACCGTGGCCATCGACCAGGCCGATTCCCGACACGGCCCGATCGGCCCGGCATCTCAAGCGCACCACGTCACGCGGCGCAGCGGCCCCCTGAGCGTATTCCCGGGCGAGTAGGTGTTTTCACCGAACGCCATTTGCTTGTGTTATCAGTCTCCCTGATATTAAATCGAGCCACTGTGAATCCCGGCGTGCTCATCCGGCCACCGCGTGTTCGCAGCGCCTCGCGGCGCGCGCGCCGTGCATGAGCCACGAGAACGCGCCGCATCGACAGGCGAGGCAAGCCCGCTTTGTTCCGGCTGTTCGAACCGTCACACAATAATCAGGATTGCTACGTGAAAAGAGTTGACTCATCCACCTCGTTCGGCAACAGGAACGGTGGCGCGACGACCGTTCGCGCAAGTGCCGCCGTGACCCTGGGCCTGTGTTTCGCCGTCGCGCTGCTCGAAGGGCTCGATCTGCAATCGGTCGGCGTCGCGGCACCCCGCATGGCGCGTGAGTTCGGCCTGTCGGTCGCGCAAATGGGCGTGGTCTTCAGCGCCGGCACGTTCGGCCTGCTGCCGGGCGCGATGCTCGGCGGCCGGCTGGCCGACCGGATCGGCCGCAAGCGCGTGCTGGTGATTTCCGTATGCCTGTTCGGCGTGCTTTCGATCCTGACCGCGTTCGTCCGCGACCTCCACATGCTGGCAATCGTGCGGATAGTGACCGGGATCGGCCTGGGCGGCGCCCTGCCGAACCTCATCGCCCTGTCCTCGGAGGCGGTCGAGCCGCGCTCGCGCGGCACGGCCGTCAGCGTGATGTATTGCGGCATTCCGTTCGGCGGGCTGATCGCGTCGGTGATCGGCATGCTGAGCGTGGGCGACACCGAATGGCGCCATATCTTCTACGTGGGCGGCGCGGGCCCCCTCGTGCTGGTGCCGCTGTTGCTCGCGTTCCTCGGCAATTCGAGGGCCTTCGCGAAGGCGTCCGATTACGGCCGCGCGAAACCGGCGCCGGTCGGCCGGATTCTGTTTGGCGAAGCGCGCGCGCCGTCCACCGTGCAGATCTGGGTCAGCTTCTTCTGCACGCTGATCGTCCTCTACTTCCTGCTCAACTGGCTGCCGTCGCTGATGGCGGCGAGCGGCCTGTCGCGCGTGCAGGTGGGCTACGTGCAGATCTTCTTCAACATCGGCGGCGGGCTCGGCGCGCTGTTCATCGGCACGTTGATGGATCGCTTGCGCCCCACGCTGATCGTCTCGGGCATGTATGCCGGCATCATCGCGTCGCTCGCGGCGCTGGCAATGGCGCCCGGCTTCGGCGCGTTCGTCGCGGCGGCCTTTTTTGCCGGAATGTTCGTGATCGGCGGCCAATCGGTGCTCTACGCGCTGTCGGCGGAGTTCTATCCGACGGCGATGCGCGGCACCGGCGTCGGCGCGGCGGTGGCGATCGGGCGGCTCGGCTCGGTGGTCGGGCCGCTCGCGGCCGGCCAGTTGCTGGCGATGGGCCGCAGTTCGTCGACGGTGATCGGCGCGACCATCCCCGTCACGCTGATCGCCGCCGCCGCCGCGCTGATGCTCGTGCGCCGCCCGCGCGCCGCGGACTGAACGTGAACGCGCGCTCGGGCGCGCCGCCGACACGAGACACCCATAACAACGAACGACATTGCGAGTCAGGCAAGTCATCAACGGTCTGGAGACACCACCCATGCAAGCATCCGCCAACCTGGTACTTTGCGGCGCCTTGTGCGCGATCAGCGGCGCGGCCGCGGCGCAATCGAGCGTCACGCTGTACGGCATCATCGATACCGGGATCGAATACGTATCGCACGCGAACGCGGCGGGCAAGGGCCTGTTGCGAATGCCGGGCGTCACGGGAGAACTGCCGTCGCGCTGGGGCCTGCGCGGCAACGAGGATCTCGGCGGAGGCTACAGCGCGGTGTTCACGCTGGAAAGCGGCTTCAACGTGCGTGCCGGTGATTCGGGCCAGGGCGGCCGGCTGTTCGGACGGCAGGCATTCGTCGGCATCAAGAGCCCGTATGGCACGCTGACCTTCGGCCGCCAGTACACGATGACCTATCTCGCCCTGATGGGGGCGGACCTGATCGGTCCGGACATCTACGGGCTCGGCTCACTCGATGCCTACGTGCCGAACGCGCGCGCCGACAGCTCGGTGACTTACCTCGGCAGCTACGCAGGCGTCACGCTCGGGGCGAACTATTCGTTCGGCCGCGACTCGACCGGCACCGGCAACTCTCCCGGGCAAGGCACCTGCACGGGATCGGTGGCGGGACGCCCGACGGAGTGCCGCGAGTGGTCGCTGATGCTGAAGTACGACACGCCGCTGTTCGGCGTCGCGGCCTCGTATGAGGAACAGCGCGGCGGCAGCAGCGCGGCGGCGAATTTCTTCGACGGCATCGCGCCGACGCCGCTGGTCGATGCCGCCGACAAGGACGTCCGCACGCACGTGAGCGCCTACGCGAACCTCGGCAGCAAGACGAAATTCAGCCTCGGCTGGCTGAACCGGCGCGTCGAGCCGATCTCGGCCTCGCTCGCCGGGGTGCGCACCAACCTGTTCTTCGTCGCGGCGTCGTACTTCGTCACGCCCGCTTTCATCGTCGACGGCGAGGTCTATCACATCGACAACCCGCAGCACGACACGCGCGCGACGATGGGCACGCTGCGCGGCACCTATCTGCTGTCGAAGCGCACGGCCGTCTATGCCCAGGCCTCCTATCTCGGCAACAGTGCGAAGGCCCGCTATTCCGTCAGCGGCGGCGGCGGCGGCACGACGCCCGCGGCCGGCGTGGGCCAGACCGGCGTGATGCTCGGCATGCGCCACACGTTCTAGACACTCCGGAGTTCCCCCATGAACCACACATCGATCGCCGCCGCGGTGGCGGCCCTGCTCACGCTCACGCTCGCGGCCTGCGGCGGCAGCGACGGCGCCCCGGATGCTTCCGCCGGCACCGGCACGCTGCCGCAACTGAGCGCCGCCACGCCCGGCACGCTCGCCGGCAATTGCGCGGCGCTGGGCGCGAGGCTCACGTTCGCCAATACGGTATTCAGTTCCGTGACCGACGTGGCCGCGGGCACCCTGACGGTGGCGGGCAAGCCGATCGCCGAGCACTGCCTGATCCAGGGCAGCATGAACCAGCGGGTCAGCAGCGTGGACGGCAAGACCTACGCGATCGGCTTCGAGATGCGTCTGCCGCTCGCCTGGAACGGGCGCTTCTTCTACCAGGCCAACGGCGGGCTCGACGGCAGCGTGGTCACGGCCACCGGCGAAATCGGCGGCGGCGGTCCGACCAACGACGCGCTCAACATGGGCTTCGCCGTGATCAGCTCGGACTCGGGGCACAGCGCCTCGCAAAATCCGCTGTTCGGGCTCGATCCGCAGGCGCGCCTCGACTACGGCTACACGGCCGTCGACACGCTCACGCCGATGGCCAAGCAGGTGATCAAGCTCGCCTACGGCAAGGCGCCGGACCGCAGCTATTTCGACGGCTGCTCGAACGGCGGGCGCCATGCCATGGTCACGGCCGCGCGCTCGTCGGGCGAATATGACGGCATCATCGCCGGCGATCCGGGCTTTCATCTGCCGAAGGCGGCGATCGGTGAAATGTGGAGCGCGCAGCAACTGGCGAAAGTGGCCACGGCGACCACTGCGAACGGCCTGCCCGACATCACCACCGGCTTCACCGCGGCCGAGCGCCAGATGGTGGCGTCGGCAATCCTCGCGAAGTGCGACGCGCTCGATGGCGTCGCCGACGGGCTGATCCAGGACATCAAGGCATGTCAGGCGAATTTCAGTCTCGCGAACGACGTGCCCACCTGCGCGGGGAACGTGCGTGACGGCACCTGCCTGAGCGGCGCGCAGAAGGACGCGATCGGCAACGTGTTTTCCGGCGCGCGCGACAGCGCGGGCAACGCGCTCTATGCGAGCTTTCCGTACGATGCGGGGCTCGGCGCCGGCTGGTCGGCATGGAAGCAGGGCAACTCGATCACGCTCGACCCGGCGGCCGCGGCCTTCGTGTTCTCGACGCCGCCACAAGGCGCGTCGGAGCTGAGCCGGCTGTCGTCATACGCGCTGAACTTCAGCATGGACAGCGACGCGCCGAAGATCTTCGCGACGAGCGGCGTCTACACCGAATCCGCGTGGTCGTTCATGACGCCGCCGGACGAAACCAACCTGAGCGCCTTCAAGCGGCGCGGCGCGAAGCTGATGGTGTATCACGGCACGAGCGACCCGGTGTTTTCGTCCAACGACACGACCGACTGGTATCAGCGGCTTGCCGGCGCGAACGGCGGCGACGCGACGAATTTCGCGCGGCTCTACACGATTGCCGGCATGAATCATTGCAGCGGCGGACCGAGCACCGACCAGTTCGACATGCTGACGCCGTTGATCGCCTGGGTCGAACAGGGCAAGGCACCGGACAGCGTGACGGCCACCGCGCGCGATGCGAGCAATGTCACGCCGAATCCGGACGTGCCGGCGAGCTGGGGCCAGGGGCGCACGCGGCCATTGTGCGCCTACCCGAAGGTAGCGCGCTATACGGGCGGCGACGTGAACCGCGCGAGCAGCTTCGCATGCCGTTGAGCGGCATGCCGCGGGCCTTCGCGCCGCGACGGTAGCGGCGCGAAGGCCCGCGGCGCTCAACGCTCCCTGAGATTCTTCACGCAGCCGTGCAGCAGCGCGCGCAGCACCGGCTCGTCGGTGCTCATGTCGCCCAGCATCGACCGTTCGATCTCGTCGACGCTTTCATTGCAGCGCTTCAAAAGCGCCTTGCCCGCGGGCGTCAGAAGCAGCAGCACGATCCGGCGATTGGCCGGATCCGGCTCCCGCGTGACCCATCCGTTCGATTCCATCGTCTTGACCACTTCGTTGGCCGACTGCGGCGTGATGAACGAGCGCTCGGCCAACTGCGCGTTCGACGAACGCCCGCGGCCGTTCAGGACCGACAACGCGGTGAACTGGGGCAGCGTGAGGCCGTGGATGGCGAGCGCCTCGGTGAGGCGCCGCGACACGATCCGGTCGAGCTGCCCGATCAGGTAGGTGAGCCGCATCGGCGCATGGACGGCGGGCGCGGCGCCGTTCGGCGCCACGATCCCGGATGCGGTGGAAGCGGCAGGCGCGGCGGCGGAGGCTGTCTTTTTCGTGGATGCCCGGGGCTTCGTGGTCATCGGTTCGCGTGGGTTCGAGGAGTGGAACAGGGTCAATCATAATCCACGCCGAACGCCGGGCCGCATGCTGCCGGCCATCCGGCGCGCGGGATCGGCGAGTCGGCGCCGCGCCCCGTTCAGCCGCGCGGCCGCCAAGCGCGGCGCACGCACGCGCGTCGCGAAACGCCGCGGCCAACCGCATTCGGCATCGCCGCGCACGCGGCCGTCCGGGCCGGCGGTTCGCGCCCCCGCCCCGCGACGGGCAACCCGACGCCGCCTGCACCATGACCCCGGCCCCGTTCAGGGTTTTTACCAGCACCGCGACATTCCACTTTACATATCAGGTAGCCTGATAGTAAATTGTTTTCAGGCCGCACCTGCGGCACCATTCACGGAGAAATGCAATGAGCTATGAAGGTCGCTGGACGACGGTCAAGGTCACGGTCGAGGCGGGCATCGGCTGGGTGGTACTCAATCGCCCCGAGAAGCGCAACGCGATGAGCCCGACGCTGAACAAGGAAATGATCGACGTGCTCGAAACGCTCGAGCTCGACGACGAGGCGCGGGTGCTGGTGCTGACCGGCGAAGGCGATGCGTGGACCGCCGGGATGGACCTGAAGGAATATTTCCGCGAGGTCGACGCGGCCTCGGACGTGGTGCAGGAGCGCATCCGCCGCGACGCGAGCCGCTGGCAATGGCAGCTGCTGCGCATGTATTCGAAGCCGACCATCGCGATGGTCAACGGCTGGTGTTTCGGCGGCGGGTTCTCGCCGCTCGTCGCCTGCGATCTCGCGATCGCGGCCGACGAAGCCACCTTCGGCCTGTCCGAAATCAACTGGGGCATTCCCCCCGGCAACCTGGTGAGCAAGGCCATGGCGGACACCGTCGGCCACCGCCAGGCGCTCTACTACATCATGACCGGCGACACCTTCACCGGCACGCAGGCCGCGCAGATGGGCCTCGTCAACCAGAGCGTGCCGCGCGCGGCGTTGCGCGAGGCGACCGTCGCGCTCGCGGCCAAGCTGCTCGACAAGAACCCGGTGGTGCTGCGCAACGCGAAGCACGGCTTCAAGCGTAGCCGCGAACTGACCTGGGAGCAGAACGAGGACTACCTGTACGCCAAGCTCGATCAGGCCAACCATCGCGACAAGGAAGGCGGCCGCGAAAAGGGCCTCAAGCAGTTTCTCGACGACAAGAGCATCAAGCCGGGCCTGCAGGCCTACAAGCGCTGATCCGGTCGGCTCGACCGGGCACACGGAGGAGACAACACGATGAACGAGATCGGTCTGTTGATCGACGGTCAGGCTCGGCCGGCGTCGAACGGCGGCACCTTCGAGCGTATCAACCCGGCCACCGGCGCCGTGGCCACGCGCGCGGCCGCGGCCACGCCGGAGGACGCCGACGCGGCCGTGGCCGCCGCGGCCCGCGCGTTTCCCGGCTGGGCCGCGCTGTCGCCGACCGAGCGCCGCAAGCGGCTGCTCGCGGCGGCCGACCGGATGGACGCCCGCACCCCGGAGTTCGTCGCGACGGGCGCCGCCGAAACGGGCGCGATGGCGAACTGGTACGGCTTCAACGTGATGCTCGCCGCCAACATGCTGCGCGAGGCGGCGGCGATGACCACCCAGATCGACGGCGCGGTGATTCCGTCCGACGTGCCCGGCAGCCTGTCGATGGCGGTGCGCCAGCCGTGCGGCGTGGTGCTCGGCATGGCGCCCTGGAACGCGCCGGTGATTCTCGCCACGCGCGCGCTCGCGATGCCGCTCGCCTGCGGCAATACCGTGGTACTGAAGGCATCGGAGGGCTGCCCCGGCGTGCATCGGCTGATCGGCCAGGTGCTGCACGAGGCGGGGCTCGGCGACGGCGTCGTCAACGTGCTCTCGCACGCGCCGCGCGATGCGCCCGCGATCGTCGAGCGGCTGATCGCGAATCCGCTCGTCAGGCGCGTGAACTTCACCGGCTCCACGCGCGTCGGGCGCATCGTCGCGCAGCTGTCCGCGCGCCACCTCAAGCCCGCGCTGCTCGAACTGGGCGGCAAGGCGCCGGTGCTGGTGCTCGACGACGCCGATCTCGACGCGGCGGTGGACGGCATCGCGTTCGGCGCGTTCTTCAACCAGGGGCAAATCTGCATGTCCACGGAACGCGTGATCGTCGATCGGAAGGTTGCCGACGCGCTGGTCGACAAGCTGGTGGCGAAGGCGCGCACGCTGAAGGCCGGCGACCCGTCGCAGCCGGGTTCGATTCTCGGCACGCTCGAGAGCGAGGCGTCGGCGCGGCGCATCCAGGCGCTCGTCGACGACGCGCGCGCGAAGGGGGCACGGCTGCCGCTCGGCTGCGAAGTGAGCGGCGCGATCATGCAGCCCGTGATCGTCGAGAACGTCACGCGCGACATGAAGCTGTATGCGGACGAATCGTTCGGCCCGGTCGTGACGGTGCAGCGCGTGGACGGCGACGAAGAAGCGCTGCGCGTGGCCAACGACAGCGAGTACGGCCTGTCGGCGGCGCTGTTCAGCCGCGACATCGGACGGGCGATGAACCTCGCCAGGCGCATCGAATCCGGCATCTGCCACATCAACGGTCCGACCGTGCATGACGAAGCGCAGATTCCGTTCGGCGGCGTGAAGGCGAGCGGGTACGGGCGCTTTGGCAGCAAGGCGTCGATCGCGGAGTTCACCGAACTGCGCTGGATCACGGTGCAGACCACGCCGCGCCACTATCCGATCTGAAGGCGATGGCGGCGCACGCGCCGCGAGTGACCATGCCATGCCGCGTGCCCCGTCGCGATCGAATCGACGCGACGGGGCACGCGGCGGGCCAACCAGGAGACAGGCCTTGGAAACGGACCCGAGCCTTGCATTGGCGAACCCAGCCGGATACCGGCGTGTCGCCGTCAAGGCCACCTCGCCGCGCATCGAGCGGCGCGGCGAGTGCTGGTACCTGCGCGCGAGCGAGCCGCTCGGCGCTTATCCGCTGCGTTTGACGGACCGGCTCGTCAGTGGCGCGCAAGCCCACCCCGACCGGCTGCTCGTCGCGCAACGCGACGCGCAAGGTGCCTGGCGCGGCGTGACCTACGCGCAGATGCTCGAGCACGCGCGTTCGATCGGCGAGGCGCTGCTCGGCCGCGGCCTGAGCGCCGACCGGCCGCTCGCGATTCTGTCCGGCAACAGCATCGCGCACATGCAGATGGCACTCGGCGCGATGTGGGCGGGCATTCCCCATGCGCCGATCTCGCCGGCCTACTCGCTGATCTCGGGCGATTTCGGCAAGCTGCGCCACGTGTTCGACCTGCTCACGCCGGGCCTGGTGTTCGCCGACGACATCGCGGCCTACGCGGCCGGCCTCGATGCGGCCTTGCCCCGCGACGTCGAGCGGGTGAGCGCGAGCGGCGGCGCGAGCGGCGCGACGCCGTTCGCCGCGCTGCTCGACACGATGCCGCGCGAGGTCGATGCCGCGCATGCGCGGGTCGATGGCGACACGATCGCGAAATTCCTTTTCACGTCCGGCTCCACGCGTCTGCCGAAGGCCGTGCCGACCACGCACCGGATGCTGTGCGCCAATCAGCAGATGCTGCTCGAAACCTTTCCGCAGTTCGGTATCGAGCCGCCGGTGCTGGTCGACTGGCTGCCGTGGAATCACACGTTCGGCGGCAGCCATAACGTCGGCATCGTGCTGTACAACGGCGGCACGCTGTATATCGACGACGGCAAGCCGGTGGCGGGCAAGTTCGACGAGACGGTGCGCAATCTGCGCGAGATCGCGCCGACCGTATTCTTCAACGTGCCGAAGGGCTGGGAGGAGCTGACGGCCGCGCTGGAAACCGATGCGGCGCTGCGCGAGCGTTTTTTCTCGCGCGTGAAGATGTACTTCTTCGCCGGCGCGGGCCTGTCGCAGGCCGCGTGGGAGCGGCTCGAGCGCGTGACGTTCGCGCATTGCGGCGAACGCATCCGCATCATGGCGGGGCTCGGCATGACGGAGACCGCGCCCTCGTGCCTGTTCACCACCGGTCCGGTATCGGGCGCGGGCTACATCGGCCTGCCGGCGCCGGGCTGCGAGACGAAGGTCGCGCCGGTCGACGGCAAGTACGAGGTGCGTTTTCGCGGGCCGAACGTGATGGGCGGCTACTGGCGGATGGCCACGGCCACCTCGGACATGTTCGACGACGAAGGCTACTACCGCAGCGGCGACGCCGTGCGTTTCGTCGACGGCGAACGGCCGGAACTGGGTCTCGCCTTCGACGGGCGCATCGCCGAGGACTTCAAGCTTGGCTCGGGCACCTTCGTGAGCGTCGGGCCGATGCGCGCACGCATCATCTCGGAGGGCGCGCCCTACGTGCAGGATGCGGTCATCACCGGCATGAATCGCGACGAGGTGGGCGCGATGGTGTTTCCTCGTGTCGATGCCTGCCGCTCGCTCGCGGGGCTGGGCCAGGACGCGAGCGTCGCGGACGTGCTGGACGCGCCGGCGGTGCGGGACTTCTTCGCGGCGCTGCTCGGCAAACTCAATCGGCACGCCACCGGCGGCGCGACGTTCATCGCCAGGCTGCGGCTGCTGTCGGTGCCGCCTTCCCTCGATCTCGGCGAGGTGACCGACAAAGGCTCGATCAACCAGCGCGCGGTGCTTCGACATCGCGCGGCGCTGGTCGACGCCATGCACGACGGCGACGACCCGGATGTCATTCACGCGCGCGAGCGCCTCGGCCAGGCCGGGAAGCGATGACGGCAAGGCGGCGCGCGCCACCGGTCCGGCGCGCACCGCACATCGACGATCCGCTCTGTCGATGTGCCCGCTACGGGAAGCAACGCTTTCCCCGTGCCCGGCGGCCAATCGACCGGCCATTGGCCGCGAGCCAACGCCGGGGTGCCGCCCGCGTCGCCGCGTCCGGCGGTCGAGCCTTCGGCCGGGCTTAACGGCCGGTTTATCGAGCGTTAAGCACAACCCACCGATCCGCTCTTATAGTGGGTGGCTGGAATGGGCGAGATCGGCGGCCCGCCGCGTGTACCGCATCGTCAGGAGCGAGAGAGATGAATCTGGAGTCGTTGAATACCCCCGCCGCGCTGGTCGATGTCGCGCGCATGAACCGCAACATCGAACGGATGCAGCAGCACATGAATGCGCTCGGCGTGAATTTCCGGCCGCACATCAAGACCACCAAGTGCGCGCCGATCGTCATGGCGCAACTCGAGGCCGGCGCGCGAGGCATCACGGTGTCCACGCTCAAGGAAGCCGAGCAGTGCTTCGCGCTCGGCATTCGCGACATCGTCTACGCGGTCGGCATCGCGCCTGCGAAGCTCGCGCGGGCGCTGGCCTTGCGCCGGCAAGGCTGCGACCTGAAGATCGTCGCCGACAGCGTCGCCTGCGCCGAAACCATCGTCGCGTTCGGCCGCCGGCACGACGAAAGATTCGAAGTCTGGATCGAGGTCGACGTCGACGGCCATCGCTCGGGCCTCGATCCCGACGACGATGCGCTGCTCGCGGTCGCGACGGTGCTCGTGAGCGGCGGCATGCAGCTGGGCGGCGTGATGGCGCATGCCGGCTCCAGCTACGACTACGACACCCACGACGCCCTCGTTCGCCTGGCCGAGCAGGAGCGCTCGCGCAGCGTGCGCGCCGCCGAGCGCATCCGGTCGGCCGGCATGCCGTGCGACGTGGTCAGCATCGGCTCGACGCCGACCGCGCTGGCCGCCGAGCGGCTGGACGGCGTGACGGAAGTGCGCGCGGGCGTGTACGTGCTGTTCGATCTCGTCATGCACAACGTGGGCGTGAACCCGATGTCCGAGATCGCCTTGAGCGTCCTGACCACGGTGATCGGCCACCAGCGCGAGAAAGGCTGGGCCATCGTCGATGCCGGGTGGATGGCGATGAGCCGGGACCGCGGCACCCAGCGCCAGAAACGCGACTTCGGATACGGGCTGGTTTGCCTCGAGAACGGCGAGGTGCCGGGCGACTACCTGATGAGCGGCGCGAACCAGGAGCACGGTATCGTGTCGCGCTCCGGCGCGCCGGATCACGAAATCGAGCAGCGCTTCCCGATCGGCACGCGTCTGCGCATCCTGCCCAACCACGCATGTGCCACCGGCGCGCAGCATCCCGCCTACCAGGCCATCAAGCCGGACGGAAGCGTCGAGACCTGGCCGCGGTTCCATGGCTGGTGATCGCGGGCCGTCCGCCCCGCTGCCCGCCGACGCGCCGCCCGGCGCCGCTCCGGTGCGCGGCTGCGCCGGCTTCGTCGCCGGCGATCGCGCCCGGCGGCATGCGCTTCGCCGCGGAACACGGCAGCGTTGCGTCGCTCGCCATGGACGAGACGCCGTGCGTGCCCGAGCGGACGCGGACCGGAACGAAAAAGCCGCGAGCGCGCGGCCGGGTTCCACCTCACCCGGGCTGTCGCGGCGGCTGCGCGAGATCGGTCATGCCGCCTCCCCGCCACATCGCGCCTTCACCCACCCTGCCTGCCGGCGCCGACGCGGGCATCATCGGCGGCGGGATCATCGGCGTGGTCACCGCTGATTGCCTGCCCCGGCGCTGGCACCCGGCCGGGCCGGCGAAGGCCGCCCCCGCCGTGACGGTGCCGTTTGCGCCGGCCAACCCGCGCGCGCACGGCATCCATCCCGGAAAAAATATTTTGCCGTGTCTACCATGGGGGAGTGAACCGTCGATGGGGGGGAAATGCTGCAACTCGAAGACATGCAACTGCTGCGTGCGCTGGGTGCCTCGCCATCGCTCGCGGCCGCCGCCCGGCTGCTGGACCTGACGCCGCCCGCCGTCACGGTCCGGCTTCAGCGCATCGAGGAACGGGTGGGCGTCAACCTCGCGACGCGCGCGGCGCGGGGCATTTCCCTGACCGACGAGGGGCAGCGCCTGATCCAGGAAGCCATCGACATCCTCGATCGGATCGAGTCCATTCCGTCCCGCCTCGCCGGAGAGGCGAACGGCGTCGGCGGCCGCCTGCGCGTGGTGGCGCCGTTCGGGTTCGGGCGCGAATACGTGGCGCCGCTGATCCGCGGCCTGCACCGGTCGCATCCCCGGCTCGCGGTCTCGCTCGTCCTGGTGGAAAGTCCGCTGGCGGCGGCATCGGGTGCCGACGTCGTCATTTCCATCGGTCCTGTCAAGGGCTCCTCGTGGATCGGACATTTCCTGGCGCCGAACGAGCGCTTCCTCTGCGCCGGTCCCGCCCTGGCACGCAGCCTGTCCGGACTCGGGCATCCATCCGAACTCAACCGCTACCCGTACCTCGCGTTGCGGGAGAACGACGAGGAAGTCACCCGGCTGCGCTTCACGCAGCACGACGCCGCGGGCAAGCGCCTCGGCAAGGCCGTGACGGTGAGGTTGAACAGCGTCCTGTCGTCGAACGACGGCACCGTGGTGCGGGACTGGGCGGCGGACGGGCTCGGCGTCGTGGCCCGATCCGAATGGGACTGCGCGCGGCTGCTCGCCGAGGGCAGGCTCGCGCGCGTCCTGCCGGCATGGCGGCTCGAGCCGGCACCGGTGATCGCGCTGGTGCCCACGCGCCAGGGCCTGACGATTCGCCAGCGGGTGTTCCTGGACGCGGCGAAGCGTGCCTTCGATCCCGTACCATGGCGGACTTGACCCGGCCCGCCACCCCACCGCGATGAACGCCGCCGCGCGGCCCGCCCGATACACGCGTCGGGCGCCGCAAGCGACCGCGCCGGCACCGCCTTCGATATCGCGGGCACGGGCGCGGCAGCCACGGCCACGCCTGCGCCCCCCGCCAACCGCGCACCGGCTGGTCCGGCCGCATGCGGCCCTTCATCCGTAACCGGAGTCCGACATGTCCCGCTTCATTTTGATGTTGACCGAGAACGACGCCACCGTCAGCGATGCCCTTGCCGTCTACGACGGCCTGCGCGACAGCCCGGTGCGATTCGTCGGCTTCAAGGACGTCGGCCTGCCGGTGGCGACGCTGAAGCAGTTGGCCCGGCGCATCCGTGCCGATGGCCGCGAAGTCATGCTGGAAGTGGTCGCCACGAGCCGCGAGGCGGAGCTGGCATCGATCGGCGCGGCGCTCGAGATCGGCGTGGACTACCTGCTCGGCGGCCGCCATGTCGAGGACGCGCTGCCGCTGCTGCGCGGCACGTCGATCCGGTATTTTCCGTTCGCCGGGCATACCGTCGGCCATCCGACCGTGCTGGCGGGAACCATCGACGAGATCGTCGACGACGCGCGCCGGCTCGCCTCGCTACCCGGCGTGCATGGCCTCGACCTGCTGGCCTATCGGCTTGCCGGCGGCGGCGAGCCCGCCGAGCTGGCGCGGCGCGTCGTCGAAGCGGTCGGGCTGCCGGTGATCGCGGCCGGCAGCATCGACGGGCCGGCGCGCGTGATGGCGATACGCGACGCCGCCGCGTGGGGCTTCACCGTCGGCAGCGCGCTGTTCCAGCATGCCTTCGGCGCCCGGCCGCTGGCCGCGCAGATCGACGCGATCCTCGGCATCGACGGCGTGACGGCGTGATGCGCCCGCCCCGGCGCTCCACCGCGCCGCGCGGCCGTCACCGCGCGCGGCGTGGCCGGCCTGTCGCGCCGGCCCGGCGCATCAGGGCGCGTGCCGGTAGTAATGCCGCGCCAGCGCGACCCAATACCGGACGCCGGCCGGGATGATGGCGTCGTTGAAGTCGTATTCCGGATGATGCAGCGCCGCCGCGGCCGCGCCGTCCGGCGCATTGCCGATCAGCACGTAGGCGCCCGGCCGCGCCTCCAGCATGAAGCCGAAGTCTTCGGACGTCATGTTAGGCGGCACGTCGCGGTGCAGGCGTTCGTCGCCGAACGTGTCGCGGATCACTGCTTCGCACAACGCCGTCTCGGCCGGCGTGTTGACCGTCGCCGGGTAGTACTGGAAGAACTCCACGTCGGCCTGCGCGCCCTGGGCCGCGGCCAGCCCCTCGCAGGCCATCCGGATGTCGCGCTGCAGCTTCTGCTGCAGTTCGGACGACAGGGTGCGAATCGTGCCGCGCAGCTCGGCCGTGTCCGGAATGACGTTGTCCGTCGTGCCCGCATGGAACATGCAGACGGAAATGACGGCGGGATCGACGGGGTCCTTGTGCCGCGCGGCGATGGTCTGACACTGCAGCACCATCAGGCAGGCGGGCGGCACGGGATCGATGCCCAGATGCGGCTGCGCCGCGTGCGCACCCTTGCCCCGTACCGTGATCCTGAAGCGCGAGCCCGCGGCCATGATCGGCCCGGTGCGCAGCCCGAACCGCCCGGCCGGCAAGCCGGGCCAGTTGTGCATGCCGAACACCGCTTCGGTGGGATATTGCTCGAACAGCCCGTCGTCGATCATCTTGCGCGCGCCCGCGCCGCCCTCCTCGCCGGGCTGGAACACGAAATGCACGCTGCCCGGCAGCCGCGGCAGCGACTTCAGCACGCGCGCGGCGCCGAGCAACATCACCGTATGGCCGTCATGCCCGCACGCATGCATGACCCCCTGCGTGCACGATGCGTGCGCGAAGTCGTTCGCTTCGTGGATCGGCAGCGCATCCAGATCGGCGCGCAGCACGATGCCGCGGCCCGGGTCGGCCCCGGCCAGGCTCGCGACGACACCGGTGCCGCCCAGCCCGCGCGACACCGAATAGCCGAGCGACTCCAGTTCGCGGGCGACGATGTCGGCGGTGCGATGCTCCTCGAACCGCAGTTCGGGATGCGCGTGCAGGTCGCGGCGCAAGCCGGCCCAGTGGGCCTGATGCGGGCTCAGCGACGCGTCGGAAATGACGGCGTGTTCCAATTTCGGCACCTTCGAAAAATAGACGGCATCCATTCCGTGCTGCCGGCGCGGCGGCGCGGCCGCGTCGGTCGTGGTCGGTCGTGGTCGGTCGTGGTCGGTCGTGGTCGGTCGTGGTCGGTCGTGGTCGGTCGTGGTCGGTCGTGGTCGGTCGTGGTCGGTCAGTCGTAGTAACCCAGGACCGACTTGACCTCCATGTACTCCTCCATGCCCTCGATCCCGTACTCGCGGCCGTTGCCCGACTGCTTGTAGCCGCCGAACGGCGCCTGCGGGTCCCATGCCGGATAGTTCAGATGCACCTGCCCCGACCGGATGCGCGCGGCCACCGCGCGCACGCGCGCCATGTCGGTGCCCTGCACGTGCGCGCCGAGCCCGTACACCGTGTCGTTGGCGATCGCGACCGCTTCGTCCACGGTATCGTAAGGCAGGATCGCGAGCACCGGACCGAAGATCTCCTGCTGCGCGATCGTCATGTCCGCGCGCACGTCGGAGAAAATCGTCGGCCGCACGTAAAACCCCTTGTCGAGGCCCGCCGGGCGCCCCGGCCCGCCGGCGATCAGCTTCGCGCGTTCGTCGCAGCCGGCGTCGATCATCTGCGCGACCCGCCCGAACTGCGCGCGATTGGCGAGCGGCCCGTGCGTGGTCGCCTCGGCGAACGGATCGCCGACGACGAACGCCCGCGCCGCCGCGACGGCGCGCGCCTCGACCGCGCCGAGCAGGTTGCGCGGCACGATCATGCGGGTCGGCGCGCTGCACGACTGCCCCATGTTGCGGAACGCGGCCGCCACGCCCGGCGCGACGGCCCGCTCCAGGTCCGCATCGGGCAGCACGAGGTTCGGCGACTTGCCGCCCAGCTCCTGCGCCACGCGCTTGACGGTGGGCGCAGCCGCCTGCGCCACCAGCACGCCCGCGCGCGTCGATCCGGTGATCGACACCATGTCGATCTGCGGGTGCGCCGATAGCGCGGCGCCCACCTCCGCACCGCTGCCGCTCACCAGGTTGAATACGCCGGCGGGCACGCCCGCGTCGGCGATCACTTCCGCGAACAGCAGCGCGCTGAGCGGCGACAGCTCGCTCGGCTTGAGCACCATCGTGCAGCCGGCGGCCAGCGCCGGCCCGACCTTCGCCGTGATCTGGTAGATCGGCCAGTTCCACGGCGTGATCAGCGCGCACACGCCGATCGGCTCGCGCACGATCGCGGTGGTGCCGCGCCGCGCGACGAACGGGTAATGCGCGAGGTTGTCGCGCGCGACGCGAACATGCTCGGCCGCGAGCGGCACGTGCGCGCCGCGCGCGTAGCTGATCGGCGCGCCCATTTCCATCGCCAGCGCGGTGGCGAACAGCTCCGCGCGCTCGAGGATCAACGCATGGACGCGGTCGAGCACCGCCGCGCGCGCCAGCGGCGGCGTGGCCGACCACGGCTCGAAGGCGCGGCGCGCGGCACGCACCGCGCGCTCGACGTCGAGCGCGCCGCCGAGCGGAATCTCGCACAGCGTCGCTTCGGTGGACGGGCACACGACGGCGAACCGGTCGCCGCCCTCGGGCAGGACCCAGGCGCCGTCGATGAAGAAGCGATCCAGCCTGCCGGCTTGCCGCAGGCGAGCAACGGGGGAGTTCATTGCAGGGTGTCCTTGAGTCGGTACCAGGCGCCAACGAGCGGCAGGAACCAGGGCTTGCCGAAGTGCCCGGGAATCGCCGGCCAGTCGAAATCCCTCCACGGGTTGAGATCGGCGCGCCCGTCCATGATCTCCGCCATCAGCGTGCCCATCAGCGTGGCCATGTGCGTGCCGTGGCCGCTGTAGCCCATCGAGTAATACACGCCGTCGCGCTCGCCCGCGCGCGGCAGCCGGTTGGCCGTCATGTCCACCATGCCGCCCCAGCAATAGTCGACGCGCACGTCGGCCATCTCCGGAAACACGGCGACCATCTGCCGCCGCAGGATCAGGCCGCTCTTCTCGTCCGAACGCGGGTTCGAGGTGGCGAATCGCGCCCGCCCGCCGAACAGCATGCGGTTGTCCGGCGTGGCGCGAAAGAAATTGACGAATTGCTTGGTGTCGGTGACCATCCGGCGCGTCGGCAGCAGGCGGTCGAGCCGTTCGCGCGACAGCGGCTCGGTGACGATGATGAACGCGCCGACCGGCACGATCCTGCGGCGAATCCAGCCGAACGGGCCGACCTGCGAAATGCCGCTGGCAAGCAGCACCTGGGGGGCGCGGATCTCGCCGAGCGGCGTGTGCGCCACGTAGGTGCCGTCGGTCTGCCGCTTCAGGCCGAGCACCGGCGCATGCTCGAGGATCTGCGCGCCGCGGGCCTGCGCGGCGCGCGCCAGACCGCGCACATAGCGGCCCACGTGCATCCCCGCGCTCTTGCCGAACAGCAGCCCGCCGTGATAGCGGTCCGAGCCGATCTCGTCGCGCAGCGCCGCCTTCGTCACCAGCCGCGTGTCGGGGTCCACGCTCGCCGCGAGCAGCGCCTGGCTGCGCGCGAGCTTGTCATAGTGCTCGGGCTTCGCGGCGAGCTTGAGCTTGCCGCTGCGCGCGAAGTCGCAATCGATCGACTCCTCCCTGACCAGCCGCTCGACCGTGTCGACGCCCGCATCGAACGCGAGATAGAGCCGGTTGGCCAGTTCGGGACCGATGCGCCGCGAGAGCGACGCGTAGTCCTGCGCGAAGCCGTTGTTGCACATGCCGCCGTTGCGCCCCGACGCCGCCTGCCCGACGGTGCCCGCCTCGCAGACGGTCACGCGCGCGCCTTTTTTGGCCAGCGCCAGGGCGGCCGCCGAGCCGGTGATTCCGCCGCCCACCACGATCACGTCGCAGTGACGGTCACGCAGCCCGGTCGAGCCGCTCGCGAATGGCGCCGACGTATCGAGCCAATAGGAACTGAAACGCATCAGATACTCCAAAGCTGTCACATCCGGCTGCCGGCGCGGCCGCGAGGCCGATGCACGGCGGCCGCCCCCGTCGGCCGCGCCGGCGCGGGGCGGATCGATCCGCCTCGGCCGGGCCGCCCCGCCGCCGCGCGATGGTCGAGCGCCGGGCAGGCTAGAAATCGGCGACCTTGCCCCACGCCGCGTCGTTGAACCGGCCGGGCCGGTACGGCACCGGGTCGACCAGCGGTGGCGCGCCCGTGGCGAGATCGGCGATCAGGTGGCCGGCGCCGGGGCCGATCCCGAAGCCGTGGCCCGAAAAGCCGGCCGCCAGGATCAGCCCCGGCACGCCCGGCACCTCGCCGATGCCCGGCACGCCGTCCGGCGTGCTGTCCACGAAGCCCGCCCAGGCGTGCGTGATCTTCGCGTCGCGCAGTTCGGGCAGCAGTTCGGCCGCGCGGCGGTAGGTCTCCCTGACGGTCGGCATGTCGGGCTTCGGGTCCAGGATGCGGACCGCCTCCATCGGCGTCGGCGCGTCGAGCCGCCAGCGCTTCAGCGTCTCGTGGCCGCCGCGCACCCCCTCGAGGCCGCCCGGCAGCAGATTGCGCCAGCGCTTCGCGAACATCGGCACGAATTGCGGCGCGAAGCGCAGGAACTGCGGCGTCGGGTCCACGCGCGCGCGGCCGCTGATCGCCAGGGCGTAGCGTCCGTCGCTGCGGCGCGTCACCGACACGCCCGACGTGTACATCGCATCGGGCAGCGGACGCGCGACCGGCGCCACGCTCAGGATCGACTGGCGGATCGAGGCCTGCGGAAAGCGGATGCCGAGCTGGCGGCAGAACGACGACGCCCAGGCGCCGCCGGCCAGCACCACCGTCCTGGTCTTGATGACGCCGGCTTCCGTCACGACGCCGGCCACCCGCCCGCCCTCGAGTTCGATGCCGCGCGCCGCGCAGAACTGGTGGACGCTGCCGCCCAGCTTCATCAGCGCGGCGGCCACGGCCGGCGCGGCCTTGCCGGGGTCGGCCGTGCCGTCGCTCGGCGAGAACACGCCGCCCTTCCAGGGCCGCCCGGTGGCGTGCCCACGCTCGGTGGCCTGCTTGCCGTCGAGCATGCAGGTCGTCACGCCAGCGGTTTTCGCGAATTCGCCCCAGCTGGCCCAGCGCGACAGCTCGGCGTCGTCATTGCTCAGATACAACAGCCCGCAGCGGCGAAAGCCGGTGTCCTCCCCGGTGTCGGCGGCGAAGCGCTCCCACAGATCGATGCTCTTGCTCGCCATCGGCAATTCGCGCTCGTCGCGGTTCTGCTGGCGGCACCAGCCCCAGTTGCGGCCCGACTGCTCGGCGCCGATTCGTCCTTTCTCGACGAGCGCGACCGATACCCCGCGCCGGGCGAGGTAGTAGGCGGTGAACACGCCGATGATGCCGCCGCCGATCACGACGACGTCGGCCGAGGCCGGCGGCGTGGCCGGGGTTTCAATATGGCGAAGTGGTGGCGACATGTTCAGTCTCGCGCGGTGGATGCATCGACGTTCTGCACGACGTAAAACTTGGACACGGGTTCGCTGCTTTCCCAGCCGACCGGCGTGCCGCGCGGCAGGAACAGCGCGTCGCCGGCCCCCAGCGACAGCACGCTGCCGTCGGGCGCGGCGAACCGTACACCGCCCGCCAGCAGGAACATGAACTCGTTCACGCGATGGGGGCGCACGATCCGGTGATAGGGCGTGGAATCCCACGTGCCCGCGCAGTACGCGGCGCCGTCGTCGTCGAACACGTTGTCGCTACGGCACTGCGGCGCCGGGCCGAGCAGCACGTCTGCCGGCAGCGTCGCCGAGGGCTTGAAATCGGCATCCGCGTGGAGCGCGACGACGCCGCGCCTGGTCGGTGTCGCGCAGGCGGCCGCGCAGAACACCAGCCGCGCCGGGGACCGCGCGGCGAGGCGAAGCGCGGTGCCGCCGCCGATCACGGCGCCTTCACGCGGGCCGAGCACCCGGGGCGCCGCCCCGGCCGGTGTGAGCGTCAGCTCGCCCTCGACGACCACGATCGTCTCGACGTGCGGAAAGCTCGGCACCTCGATCTCGCCGGCGAAGGTCAGGCGCCCGGCGGCCATCGCGCCGGGCCCTTCCCACGCGATCTCCCGATGTTGCGCGAACGGGTCGTGCGCGCCGAACGCCCGCCGGCGAAACGCGGTGGAAGGGGCCGTGCCGTCGGCACGATGCAACACGAACGCTGCGGTCATCTCTGCTCCTGTGCGGTGCGCGGCGGCTTCGCTGAAGGCCGCCGCGCGATATCGTCAAATCGTCGTTGACCGGCCCACGGCCGGAAATCCCCGGGCGGCCCTGCCGCCCATGCCCTTGCTTACGCCGCGTGGCAGGCCGCTTCGCGGCGCCCGGCGGGCGGGCGCGCCGGTGGCCTGCGCGCTGCCGCGCCGCCCGCCCGGGCCACCACGTAATCGCGCGGCGTGATCCCGAGCTCGCGCCGGAAATGCCGGCACAGATGGCTCTGGTCGAAGAAGCCGACATCGGTCGCGACCACCGACGGCGCGAGCCCGGCACGCAGCAGGTCCTGCGCGCGCCGTACCCGCACGAGGCACAGATACCGGTGCGGCGACAGCCCGGTTTCGCTGCGAAAGCGCGCGGTGAAGCGCGACACGCTCAGGCCGGCCACCGCCGCGAGCGTGTCGAGGCTCAGCGGCTGCGCGAACGAGGCTTCGATGGTGCGCAGCACGTCGCCGATCGGCGACGAGACGGGCCGCGCGACGCGAGGCTGGCCACCGGATTGCACTGTCATGTCGAATTCTCCGCGGCGCCCGCTTCAGTGCAGGAAATCCTGCATCCGGTAGTACGCGCCGACGAACGGCAGGAACCACGCATGCCCGAAATGGCCCGGCATGGCCGGCCAGTCGAGCTCGCGCCACGGATTCGACGCGCTCGCGCCGTACAGCACGTCGGCCATCACGCGGCCCATGTGTACCGACATCTGCACGCCGTGGCCGCTGTAGCCCATCGAGTAATGCAGCCCGTCGTGCATGCCCGCGCGCGGCAGGCGGTCGGCGGTGATGTCGACCAGCCCGCCCCAGCAGTAGTCGAGTCGCACATCGGCCAGCTCGGGAAAATAGTCGACCATCCCGGCGCGCAGGATGTCGCCGCTCTTCGCGTCCGAGCGCGGGCTCGACATCGCGAAGCGCGCGCGCCCGCCGAACAGCAGCCGGTTGTCGGGCGTCACGCGGAAGTAGTTGCCGATCTGGCGCGACGTCACGTAGGCGCGGCGCTGCGGGAGCAGCCGGTCCAGCCGGGCCTCGGCCAGCGGCTCGGTGACCACGATGAAGCTGCCGACCGGCGCGATGCGGCGCCGGAACCACGCGAGCGGCCCCTGCTGCGACGCGCCGGTGGCGACCAGCACGCGATCGGCGCGGATCGTGCCGCGCGTGCAGGTGAGCACGTGGCGCTCGCCGTCGAGCCGCTCCAGCTTCGTGACGGCCGCGTGCTCGTAGAGGCGCGCCCCGGCCCGCGCGGCGGCATGCGCGAGCCCGACGCCGAACTTGCCCATGTGCATCTGCAGGCCGTTTCGCTGCAGCAGCCCGCCGTGAAAGCCGTCGGACGCGACTTCGTCGCGAATCCGCGACGGCTCGATCAGCTCGATGTCGGGATCGATGCCGTGCCGCAGCATCTCGAAGGTCCTCGCGAGCCCCGCGAAATGCTGCGGCTTCGCGGCCAGCTTCAGCTTGCCCGCGCGCCGCAGGTCGCAGTCGATCGCCTGCCCGGCGACGATCGTCTCGACGCTCTTCACGGCGCTTTCGTAGGCGAGATAGAAGCGCTTCGCGGGCTCGATGCCGACGCGCGCGGCGAGCGACGCGAAATCCTGCGCGACGCCGGTGTTGCACTGGCCGCCGTTGCGGCCCGACGCCTCGCCCGCGACCTGCGCGGCTTCCAGCACCACCACCGACACCCCGCGCTGCGCGAGCGCGAGCGCCGCCGACAGCCCGGTGAAGCCCCCGCCGATCACGACCACGTCCGCGTGCCCTTCGACCGGCCCTTCGCTGCCGGCGCGAAACGCGGGGCGGGTATCCAGCCAGTACGATTCCAGTTTCATCGAATCCTTCGTTTGCATGCCGGTGACGGTGCTTCATCGAGAATCATTTAAACATCGATAACCAGCGCGTTTACCGCGTATTCGCCTCCGGCGCGCGCCTGATTCGCTGTTTTGCGCGGCCGCGGCGGCAGACTATGCGGCACGGCCGGCCGCCGCCGCCGCGGCGCGCGCTACCGGCTCGCCGGCCGCCCCCGCGCGGCGTCGGCTTGCGCCGGCTCCGCCTGGAAGCGCATGAGGTCCGCCTCGCTGCGATGGCAGAGCACCCGCGCGCCGTTGCCGAGGGTGCGCAGCGCCGGCGCCGTGACGTTGCACACACCGTCCACCCGCATCGCGCAGCGCGCCAGGAACGGACACAGCCCGGCATCGTCCGCGCGCCCGCCGATCGGCACCAACGGCCGATGGCAGCGCTCGGACGCCGCGTCGAGCCAGCCCGCGCGCAGCTCCGGCGCGGACGACACGAGCAGGTGCGAATACGGGTGGTAGGGCGGCGCGCACAGCGCGTCGCGGCTGCCGGTCTCCACGCGGCGTCCCGCGTACAGCACGACGATGTCGTCGCTGATCGCGCGCACCTTGGCGATGTCGTGCGTGATGAACACGTAGGACACGCCGAGCTTCGCCTGCAGGTCGCGCAGCAGGTCCATGATCGCCGCGCCGACCACCGTGTCGAGCGCCGAGGTGACCTCGTCGCAGAGGATCAGGTCGGGCTCGGCGGCCAGCGCGCGCGCGAGGTTGACGCGCTGCTTCTGCCCGCCCGACAGCTCGCTGGTGCGCCGCGCGGCCACCGCCCGCGGCAGCCGCACGAGGTCCAGCAGCTCCGCCACGCGCTGCCGCGCGCGCGCGCCCCTGATGCCGTGGTAGAACGCGAGCGGCCGCGCCAGCGTGCGCTCGACGGTATGCACCGGATTGAGCGCGGTGTCGGCGTTCTGGAACACGATCTGCACGCGCCGGTGCTGCTCCTTCGTGCGCTTGCCGATGTCGAGCGCGAGCGGTTCGCCGTCGAGCAGGATCTGGCCGCCCGTGCCCGGCACGAGCCCGGCGATCACCTTCGCGAGCGTCGTCTTGCCGGAGCCGGACTCGCCGATCACGCCCACCGTCTGCCCGCGGCCGATGCGCAGGTCCACGTCGTGCAGGATCATCTTCGCGGGCCGCCCGTGCCTGTCGCGGCTGCCGTAGCCGGCGACCGCGCCGCGCACGTCGAGCAGCGGCGCCGCCGCCGCGGGCGCCGGTTTCGCGTCGCGCGGCCCATCGTTGGGGGTGACCGCCGCGATCAGGCTTTGCGTATACGGATGCGCCGGCGCGTGCAGGATCTGTCCGGTCTCGCCCGCCTCGCGGATCGCGCCGTCGCTCAGCACGACGATGCGGTCGGCCATCTGCGCGACCACCGCCAGGTCGTGCGAGACATAGACGGCGCTCGTGCCGCCGTGCCGGAGCACGCGCTTGAACGCCTGCAGCACGTCGATCTGCGTGGTCACGTCGAGCGCGGTGGTGGGCTCGTCGAGGATCACGAGATCGGGATCGGTGATCAGCGCCATGGCGGCCATCAGCCGCTGCAGCTGGCCGCCCGACACCTGGTGCGGATAGCGCCTGCCGATCGTTTCCGGCTCGGGCAGCGCGAGCGCGCGAAACAGCTCGACGGCCTTCGCCTGCACCTCGCGCCGGCTCGCCGTCCGGTGGATCAGCGCGCTCTCGATCACCTGATCGAGAATCGTGCGCGACGGATTGAACGCGGCGGCCGCGCTCTGCGCGATGTACGCGATCCTGCGCCCGCGCAGCGCGGCAAGCGCGGGCGCCGACAGCGTGCGAAGGTCCGTGCCGGCGAACCTCACCGAGCCGCCGGCGATCCGGCAGCCGGCGCGCGCGTGGCCCATCAGCGAGAGCGCGACGGTGGTCTTGCCGGAGCCGGATTCGCCGATCAGCGCCAGCACCTCGCCGCGCCCGATCTCGAAGTCGATGTCATGGACGATCGTGGTTTCGGCGCCGCCGGGGCGGCCGCCGACCACGCGCAGCCCGCGCACCTCGACGAGCGGAGTCGATTCATCGCGCATCAGCGTTCTCCGTGGCTGCGCCCCTGCGGCGGCCGCGATGCGGCAGGCCGTCGATCAACAGGTTGACGCCCACCGTCAGGATCGCGATCGCGACCGCGGGCACGATCGCGACGGCCGAGCCGTCGCCGAGGCTCGCGATGTTCTCGCGCACGAGCGAGCCGAGGTCCGCATACGGCGGCTGCACGCCGAGCCCCAGAAAGCTCAGGCCGCTCAGCAACAGCACGACGAACGTGAAGCGCAGCCCCGTGTCGGCCAGCATCGGGTGGATCATGTTCGGCAGCATCTCGACGCACGCGATGTACAGCGCGCTCTCGCCGCGCGCCCGCGCGACCTGCACGAATTCGAGCGTGCTGAGGTTCACGGCCAGCGCGCGGGCGATCCGGTACGAGCCGGGCATGTAGCTGACGGCGGCGGTCAGGATCAGCAGCGGCAGCGACGAGCCGAACGCCGCGACGAACATCAGCGCGAACATCTTCGACGGAATCGAGGTGAGCGCATCGAGCAGCCGGCTCATCGTTTCGTCGACCGCGCGGCCCGACACGGTCGCGAGCAGCCCGAGCGTGGTGCCGGTCAGCGCGGCGAGCAGCACCGCGGCCAGCGCGAGCAGCACGGTCAGCCGCGTGCCGTACAGGATCCGGCTCAGCATGTCGCGGCCGAGGTAGTCGGAGCCGAACGGCAGCTTCGCGCTGAACGGCGCGAACACGTCGGTCGTGACGAGCGTGCCGATGTCGTGCGGCGCGAGCAGCGGCGCGAATGCCGCGAGGGCCAGCATCAGGGCGACCATCGCCAGGCCGACGCGGCCGCCCGCCGTCAGGCCGAGGCGCACGAGGCGGCGCTTGCGCGGCCGGTCGGCGGAAGTCGCGGCGGGCGGCGTGGCGCCGCTCCACGGTGGGTGTCGGTCGCCGGACGGCGGCAGCGCCTTGCCGCGTCGGGTGGGTTCGAACGGTTGCATGGGAGGCATCTCGGACGGAGAACGAAACACTCAGGTGCGCAGTCGCGGGTTCGACACGATCGAGCAGAGATCGGCGAACAGCACGAGCGCCAGATAGGCCACGCAGAAGATCAGCGTGCAGGCCTGGATCAGCGGAAAGTCGCGATTGCCCACGGCATCGACCATCAGGCTCGCGAGGCCCGGATAGTTGAAGATCGTCTCGACGACGATCACGCCGCCGAGCAGATACGACAGGCTCAACGCGATCGCGTTGGCGATCGGCCCGATCGCGTTCGGCAGCGCGTGACGCAGCACGACGCGCGTGGGGCTCGCCCCCTTGAGCACGGCCATCTCGACGTAGGACGCGCTCAGCTGCTCGATCACGGCGGCGCGCGTCATGCGCGCCATCTGCGCGATCACGACCGCGCACAGCGTCAGGACCGGCATCGCATAGGCACGCAGGAAGTCGTGCAGGCTGTCGATCGGGCCGCCGTAGGACAGCGCGGACAGCCAGTGCAGCTTGACGGCCAGCACCAGCACGGCGATCGTCGCGATCAGGAATTCCGGTGTCGCGACGAGCGACAGCGTGCCCAGGCTGATCACGCGATCGACCAGCGACTCGCGCCTGACCGCCGCGACGATGCCGAGCAGCAGCGCCGTGGGCACCGACACGGCGGTCGTGATCGCCGCGAGCGTGAGCGACTTCGGCAGCCGCCCGCCGATCATCTGCGACACCGGCATGTCGCCGGACAGCGACCGGCCGAAATCGCCGTGCAGCAGCCCCGCGAGCCAGTGCAGGTAGCGCACGTGCGCCGGCAGGTCGAGGCCGAACTGCAGACGCAGCGCGGCGACCGTCTCCGGGGTGGCCGACTGGCCGAGCGCCGCCTGCGCGGCGTCGCCCGGCAGCAGGTTGGTGATCGTGAAGATGATCACCGAGACGATCAGCAAGGTCAGCGCGGTGACCGCGATGCGCCGGCCGATCAGGCCGATGAGGGTCCGGTTCATGAAGCGAGGCTCCCGAAAAGGTCGAGCGTGGCGGCGGCGGGCGTCGGGCTCAGGCGTTCCACCAGACGTATTCGGCGAACATGCCGCCCATCATCGGGCCGGTCGGGATCGAGCCCAGCCCGCCGATGCGCTTGTCGTAGCCGTCGAGGAAGCTGATGAAGGCGGGAATCCCGACCCGGCCCTGCTGCGACACGATGGTCTGCATCTCGCCGTACATCTGCTTGCGCTTCGCGTCGTCGGTTTCGGAGCGGGCGGCCAGCAGCAGCTGGTCGAACCGCGCGTTCTTCCAGCCCGACTCGTTCCACGGCGCATCCGACTTGAAGAACTGCGTGAACAGCACGTCGGCGCTCGAGCGCGGGTTGATGTTGCCGAACCCGAGCGGGTGCTTCATCCAGTGGTTCGACCAGTAGCCGTCGGACGATACGCGATTGACCTGCAGGTTCAGCCCGATCTTCTGCCCGGCCTGCTGCAGCAGCACGGCCATCTCGATCGAGCCGTTCGCGTCCGGCGTCGCGTAGATGGGCGGCAGCGCGGAGCCGAGCGCGCCGGCCTTCTGGAACAGGAATTTCGCCTTGTCCGGATCGTGCGGGCGCTGCGGCAGCGACGCGTTGAAATAGCGATGTCCCGGCGGAATCGGCTGGTCGTTGCCGATCACCGCGTAGCCGCGGAACACCGCCGAGCGGATCTGCTCGCGATCGAACAGGTACTTCATCCCTTCGACGAACTCGGGCTTCGCGGTGATCGGGTTTTCGCCGCGCATGATCAGGTCGGTATAGAGGCCCGACTTGGTTTCCTTCAGCGCATAGCCGGGCGTGGCGTCCACCCGCTGCGTCGAGCGCGGATCGACCGCGTTGACCAGATGCACGTCGCCGGACAGCAGTGCGTTCAGGCGCGCGGCGCTGTCGCTGATGCCGATCAGCTCGATCTCGTCGAGATACGGCATCCCCGGCTTGAAGTAGCTGTCGTTGCGCACGCCGACGGTCGACACGCCGGGCTGGAACGACTTCAGCTTGTACGGGCCGCAGCCGATGCCGGTGCTGAAGTCCGTCGCGCCGTCCTTGACGATCACCAGCTGCGGGGTCGCGAGGATCACCGGCAGGTCGGCGTTGGCGCTCGCGAGCGTCAACGTCACCTCGTCGGGGCCGCTCGCCTTCGCGTCGGCGAACTGGTCGGCGAGCGGCTTGACCTTCGATGCGGTGGCCGCGTTCTTGTGGCGCATCAGGGAATACACCACGTCGGCCGGCCCGACCGGCTTGCCGTCGTGGAACGTGACGCCCTTGCGCAGCTTGATGACCCAGGTCTTCGCGTCGGTCGTGTGCAGCGACTCGGCGAGATTCATCTGCGGCGTCAGGCTCTGATCGAGCTGCGTCAGGCCGCTGTAGAACATGAAGAAGCGGATGTAGTCCGCGCTCGTCGACCCCTTGGCCGGGTCCAGCGTATCGGCCGTCGAACTCGATTCGTTCGCAACCCGTATCTTCCCGCCGCGCTTCGGCGCGGGCGCGGCGAGCGCCGCCCCGGGGGCCACCAGCAGTCCGCCGGCGCCGGCTGACATCACGCAGCCCGCCGCCATGATCCGCATCATGTCGCGGCGCGTGAAGCCGGCCTTGCCGCCGCCATTGTCGATATCGTCGCTCATCCGTCCTGCTCCTGACTGTGGTAAGTGGGTCCTGGGGTCCAGCCTGGCTCTTCGATCCCGCCGCGCCCGACTGCTGGTGGCGGGCGCAACGTCATGCCGATGCGAATTCATTTAAGCATCGCCAAAATGCGGTTTGTCGCGATTCGGGCCGCCCGCACCATCGGAATCGACCGTTTTGAGCCACCCGCGCAGCATGATTTGCTGCGTGCCCGCGTAGCGCCGCCGGCGCGGCCAGCGAGCCGCGCCGGCGGCGCTTCGCGTGCCGACGCAGTCCATCGTAAGACGGCACGCACGGCAGATTGCACCGACAAAATTGCCCGTTCGGCATCCGGCGCCCGTTCGACTCGCGCAAACCGCACGTCCGTGTCGCCCGCGCGCATGCGTGCCCGCTTCGCCGGCGGCACCGGCACTCGCGTGCATGAAAGTCCAGAGGACTGCCACGCGACCGGAGCGGCCGTGCGTGCAGCCGCCCTGCCCGGGATTCGGGCGCGTGCCGGCGCGGCACGAGGCGGGTGGGGAGGCGGGATGCTGGAGGCGGGATGCGGGATGCTGGAGGCGGGATGCGGGATGCGGGAGGGAGAATGCGCGAGATGGGCCGGCTGCCGGCGCACGACGCGAGGCCGTCAGACAGCCGGACAGCCGGACAGCCGCGCAGGCAACCGGGCAGTCGGGCAGCCGGCCGCGATCGCGATGCGGCGGCCGCCGGTTGCGCGGCCCGCCATCCGGCGCGGCCGCGACGGCCGCCGTCGGCCCGGCGGGCAAGGCATGGCGCGGGCGGGCGGCTTCGACTGGCGTGATCGCCGGGCCGGCCCGCGCGATCACGCCGCCGCCCGCCGGCGCGGGCGCCGCCTACAGGCCGAGCCGCGTGGCGAGATGGCCGATGTCCGACACTTCGTAATAGTTGTAGTACGGCGTGCCCGGCTCGTGGCCGCGATTGACGAACGCCTTGTGCCGGATGCCGAGATCCTCGGCCGTCATCAGGTCGTAACGCAGGCTCGACGACACGTGCAACACGTCCTCCGGCTTGCAGCCGAGCTTGTCGAACATGTATTCGAAGCCCTGCATCCGCGGCTTGTACGACTGCGCCTGCTGGGCGGTGAATACCGCATGGAACGGTGCGCCGAGCTTGTCGACGTTGCTCATGATCTGGTCGTCCGACGCATTCGACAGGATCACCAGCTTGTACTTCGTCGCGAGCCGCGAGAGGCCCGCGGGCACGTCCGGGTGCGGGCCCCAGGTCGGCACCGCCAGATAGAAGCGCTCGGCCTCGGCCTCGTCGAACCGCACGCCGACCCGCTGGCAGGTACGCCGGACCGCATTGACGACGACCTCGCGAAACGGCTTCCAGGCGCCGAGCACCTCGTCGAGCCGGTAGCCGGCGAACGCGCGCACGAACTGTTCGAGCGCGGCCGGCGAGAGCCGGTCGGCATAGACCTCGCGCGCCGTCTCGGCCATCCGGAAGTGGATCAGCGTGCCATAGCAGTCGAACGTGATGTACTTCGGCTCAAATTGAATCATGGTGACGTCCTGTCGGTGTGAAGCCCCGGCAGGGCCGGGGACGGGCTGGGTTCAACGAAATTGGAACAGGGCAAAAAGCCGTTCGCGCGTCGTTTGCCGCCGCGCGAAACGCAGATTCGCCGCGAGTTGCGAAGCACGAACAGCACGATCTGCGGCGAGGCCCGGCAACACGCCGCCGGAGCCGGCCGGCGGCCTTCGCGGCCGCGCCGCGGCACGCTCACGAACGCCCCGGCCGCGCCGAGACGGTCGTGGCATTCGCGCGGCGTTCGCGCGGCATTGGCATGGCGCAGGCTGCCGGATCGGCATGCCGTGGCGGCACGCACCGGCCCGGTCGCGCGTGCCGGTCGCGCCCGTTTCCATCGATGTCGGCCCCCGGTCCCGACGGCCGCAAAACAGGCGAATCGTCCTATCCGGGCCGCACCGGCGCTGGCAGAGTGATACGTCATTCCTACCGCTTTGGAGTTCCGCGTGGCCGACCTCAATCCTTCCCGCACGCTTACCTATCGCCCGCTCGCCGAAACCGACCTGCCCGCCGCGCATCGGCTCTCGGTGGCAGTCAAGTGGCCGCACCGGCCCGACGACTGGCGCTTCGTGCATCAGCTCGGCCGCGGCTTCGTCGCCGAGGACGAATCCGGCGTCATCGGCACCGCGCTCGGCTGGCCGTTCGACGACGCGCACGCCTCGCTCGGCATGGTGATCGTGTCGCCCGAGCACCAGGGCCGCGGCATCGGCCGCGAGCTGTTCTCGCGCGTCGTCGACAGCCTCGGCACGCGCACCTTGTTCCTGCATGCCACGCCGGCCGGCGAGCCGCTCTACGCGAAGTTCGGTTTCCGGGCGGTCGGCACGGTCGATCAGCACCAGGGCGCGGCGTTCCGGCCGCCGCTGATCTCGCTGCCGCCGGGCGAACGCCTGCGCCCGCTCGGGATCAACGACGGCCCGCGCCTGGCCGCGCTCGCGTCACGCACGGCCGGCTACGAGCGCGGCGTGGTGATCGAGGCGCTGCTCGAGGTGGCAAACGGCATCGCGCTCGATCGCGACGGCGAGCTGCTCGGCTTCGCGCTGTTCCGCCGCTTCGGACGCGGTCATGTGATCGGCCCGGTGATCGCGCCGGACACGCTGCGCGCGCAGGCGCTCATCAGCCACTGGCTCGCGCTGCACGAGGAGAAATTCGTGCGCCTGGACGTGCCCGGCGACAGCGGGCTGTCGGAATGGCTGCAGGGGCTCGGCCTGCCGCGCGTCGATACCGTGGTGGCAATGGCGCGCGGCGCGGTGCCCGCGCGCGATCCGCAAGCGCGCGCGTTCGGGATCGTGAGCCAGGCACTCGGTTGAAGCCGCGCGCGATGAGCTTCCTGTACAAATCCGATCCGGTACGCGGCGCGCAATGGGCGCAATGCTTCGCGCAACACGCGCCCGACCTCGCGTTCCACATCTGGCCCGAGATCGGCGACCCCGCGGCGGTCCGCTATCTCGCCGCCTGGCAGCCGCCGGACGATCCGGTCGCGCTGTTGCCGAACCTCGAGGTGGTGTTCTCGGTGGGCGCCGGCATCGACCAGTTCGACCTGTCGCGCGTGCCGGCGCATATTCCCGTCGTGCGGATGATCGAGCCCGGCATCGTCGAGGGCATGGTCGAGTACGTGACGCAGGCGGTGCTGACCGTGCATCGCGACCTGTTCGACTACGCGGCGCAGCAGCGCGCGCAGGCCTGGCAGGCGAAGGCCGTGCGCGCGGCCGCGTCGCGCCGCGTCGGCGTGCTCGGGCTCGGCACGCTCGGGCAGGCCGTGCTCGAGATGCTGCGCCGCTTCGGCTTCCCGTGCGCCGGCTGGAGCCGCACGCCGCGCACGCTCGACGGCGTCGATTGCCACGCGGGCGACGCGGCACTCGAGGCGTTCCTCGCCCGCACCGACATCCTGGTCTGCCTGCTGCCGCTCACCGACGGCACGCGCGGGCTGCTCGGCGCGCGCGTGTTCGACGCGCTGCCGGCCGGCGCATCGCTCGTGCAGGTCGGCCGCGGCCCTCAGCTCGACGCGGCCGCGCTGCTCGCGGCGCTCGACAGCGGCCGACTCGACAGCGCCATCCTGGACGTGACCGATCCGGAGCCGCTGCCGGCGGGCCACCCGTTCTGGCGCCATCCGCGCATCCGGATCACGCCGCACATCGCCAGCGCGACGCGGCCCGACACGGCGGTGGAGGCCGTGCTCGCGAACCTCGCGCGCCACCGCGCGGGACAGCCGATGATCGGCGTGGTCGACCGCGCGCGCGGCTACTGACGCGCGCCCGGCAGCAGAAAATGCCGCGGCGCGCCGTGCAAACGCCGTGTCCATACGTTCCAGGCGGCAAATTGAAGACGCATGCGGATTTCTCGCCCGTTAGCATGTCCTCACCGCCGACAACCGACGAGCTCCCGCCCCCGCCATGAACCCAGCCGCGCTGATCGAAGCCGATCGTCAACACCTGATCCACCCCGTCGTCAACTACCGCACGCACGAGGCGCGCGGCGTCACCGTGCTCGAATCCGCGCACGGCGTATTCCTGCGCGATGCCCACGGCCATACGCTGCTCGACGCGTTCTCGGGCCTGTGGTGCGTCAACGTCGGCTACGGCCGCGACAGCATCGTGAAGGCCGCCGCCGAGCAGATGGCGAAACTGCCCTACGCGACCGGCTATTTCCATTTCGGCTCGCCGCCCGCAATCGAGCTGGCCGAGCGGCTCGCGTCGCTCGCGCCGCCGTCGCTGAACCGCGTGTACTTCACGCTCGGCGGCTCGGATGCGGTGGACTCCGCGGTGCGTTTCATCACGCACTACTTCAACGCGACCGGCCGGCCGTCGAAAAAGCAGATGATTGCGCTCGAACGCGGGTATCACGGCTCGTCCTCGGTCGGCGCCGGCCTCACCGCGCTGCCGGCCTTTCACCGCCATTTCGACCTGCCGCGCCCGGAGCAGCACCATATTCCGTCGCCCTACCCGTACCGCCACCCGCTCGGCGACGATCCCGAGGCGCTGATCGCCGCGTCGGTCGCCGCGCTGGAGGCCAAGGTCGCCGAACTCGGCGCGGACCACGTCGCGGCGTTCTTCTGCGAGCCCGTGCAGGGCTCGGGCGGCGTGATCGTGCCGCCGGCGGGCTGGCTGCGCGCCATGCGCGACGCGTGCCGGCGCCTCGGCATCCTGTTCGTCGCCGACGAGGTGATCACCGGCTTCGGCCGCACCGGCCCGCTGTTCGCCTGCGAGGCCGAACGGGTCGAACCGGACCTGATGACCGTCGCGAAGGGGCTGACCGCCGGCTATGCGCCGATGGGCGCGGTGCTGATGTCCGACGAAATCTACGAGGGCCTCGCGGGCAGCCGCTCGGAGTCCGCCGTGGTCGGACACGGCCACACGTATTCCGCGCATCCGGTGAGCGCGGCGATCGGCCTGGAGGTGCTGAGGCTCTATCACGAAGGCGGCCTGCTCGCGAACGGCCAGGCGATGGCGCCGCGCTTCGCCGCGGGGCTCGACGCGCTGCGCGCGCATCCGCTCGTCGGCGACGCGCGTTCGATAGGCCTGCTCGGCGCGCTCGAGCTGGTGGCCGACAAGGCGCGCAAGACGCGCTTCGACCCGGCGCTGGACCTGCCCGACCGGATCGCCCGGACCGCCTACGCGAACGGCGTGACGTTCCGTGCATTCGGCGACGGCGTGCTCGGTTTCGCGCCGGCGCTGAGCTTCTCCGCGGGCGAGTTCGACCTGCTGTTCGAACGCGTGCGCAAGACCCTCGACGACGTGCTGGCCGACCCGGCCGTGCTGCGCGCGCTGGACCTCGCGCACGCGTAGCCGCCACCGGCCCGGCGAGGGAAAGCCGGGCTTGTGGCGAGCATCGATCGACTCTACAGTGACCGGACATTCCATTTACGCCTTCTCACGTGAACATGACGGACAGCAAGCTGGATCGCATCGACCTGCGCATCCTCTCCCAGTTGCAAAAGCGCGGTCGCATGACCAACGTCGAGCTTGCCGAGGCGGTCGGGCTGTCGCCCAGCCCGTGCCTGATCCGCGTGAAGCGGCTCGAGAAGGCCGGCTACATCGGCGGCTACGGCGCGCACATCCAGCTCGAGAAACTCGGCGACGTGCAGGTCGTGTTCACCGAGGTCACGCTCGCCGACCACCGGCGCGAGGATTTCGACCGGTTCGTCGCGGCGATCCGCGTGGTCGACGAGATCGTCGAGTGCCATCTCGCGAGCGGCGGCTACGACTATCTGCTCAAGTTCATCACGCGCAGCGTGAGCCATTACCAGACGATCGTCGAAGGGCTGCTGGAGCAGAACATCGGCATCGAGAAGTATTTCAGCTACGTGATCATCAAGTCGCCGTTCGTCAAACGGCACTACCCACTCGAATCGCTGTTCGGCGACCGGCACTGATGGATCGCGGCCGGCAACCTCGAACGCGGCAGTCCGCTGCCCGCGCGGGGCCGCCGCGCCCCGCGCCGCCGTATCGCCCCATCCAAGGACCCGCCATGCCGCTTACGCTGAACCGAACCGAACTGCTGCGCGCCGCCAACCTGATCGACGGCGGGTGGCGGGACGCGCTCGACGGCGCGCGCTTCGAGGTCGTCGATCCGGCGACGCTCGAAACCGTCGCCCAGGCCCCCGACAGCGGCGCGGCCGACGCGCGCGCCGCGACCGACGCGGCCGCGCGCGCGCTGCCCGCGTGGCGCGCGACGCCCGCCCGGGAACGCGCCGCGATCCTGCGCGCCTGGCACGCGGCGATCGTCGCGCACACCGACGATCTCGCGAAGCTGATGTCGCGCGAACAGGGCAAGCCGCTCGCCGAGGCGCGCGGCGAAGTCGCCTACGGCGCATCCTACGTGCTGTGGTTCGCGGAGGAGGCCACGCGCGCCTACGGCGACCTGATTCCGCAGCAGCAGCGCGGCAAGCGGCTGAGCGCGGTCAAGGAGCCGATCGGCGTCGTCGCCGCGATCACGCCGTGGAATTTCCCGCTCGCGATGATCGCGCGCAAGATCGCCCCCGCGCTCGCCGCCGGCTGCACGGTGGTGGCGAAGCCGGCGGAGGACACGCCGCTGACCGCGCTCGCGCTCGCGTTCCTCGCGCAGGAGGCGGGCGTGCCGCCCGGCGTGCTGAACATGATCGCCGCGTCGCGCGAGCACGGCGTGGCCGCGGTGGCCGACTGGCTCGCGGACGGCCGCGTGCGCAAGATCACGTTCACCGGCTCGACGCCCGTCGGCAAGCTGCTCGCCCGCGAATCGGCCGCGACGCTCAAGAAGCTGTCGCTGGAGCTCGGCGGCAATGCGCCCTTCATCGTGTTCGACGACGCCGAACTCGACGCCGCCGTCGACGGGCTGATGGCCGCCAAGTTCCGCAACGGCGGCCAGACCTGCGTGTCGCCGAATCGCGTGTACGTGCAGGCCGGCGTCTACGAAGCCTTCGCCGCGAAGCTCGCCGGGCGCGTGGCCGCGCTGAAGGTCGCGCCGGCCACCGACCCGGCCGCGCAAATCGGCCCGATGATCAATGCGCGCGCGGTCGACAAGATCGCGCGCCATGTGGGCGACGCCATCGAGCTCGGCGCCCGCGTGCTGACGGGCGGCAGGCGCCTGCCCGAACTCGGGCCGAACTTCTACGCGCCGACCGTGCTGGCCGACGCCGCCGCCGGGATGCAGCTGAGCTGCGAGGAAACCTTCGGCCCGATCGCCGCGCTGTTTCCGTTCGACACCGAGGACCAGGCGGTGGCCGCCGCGAACGACACGCCGTTCGGGCTCGCCGCGTATTTCTACACGCAGGACGTGCGGCGCATCGCGCGCGTGTCGGCGCGGCTCGCAACCGGCATCGTCGGGATCAACGAAGGCGCGCTGGCGAGCGAGGCCGCGCCGTTCGGCGGCGTGAAGGAATCGGGCTACGGCCGCGAAGGCTCGCGCTACGGCCTCGACGACTATCTGTCGATCAAATACCTGTGTCAAGGCGGACTCGACTGAACGGCGCGACGCCTCGGGCGCCTTGGGCGCCTCGCGTCCGGGAGCGGCCTGCCCGGGCGGCGGCTCGCGCATCCGCCGCCGCGCCACGACCCGCAGGCGCCACGCGCCCGTCGCGGCAGGCATGATCGGCCGGCGCCGGCGCAATCGCGGCGCGCCCGCCGCGAGCGAGCCCCGGCAGGCGGCGCGGCCGCCAGACCCGCGCGGCCGAAACCGGGCGGGACCGCATGCCCGGCAGCGCTTGCGAACGCCCGCCTTGGGGCCCGGCACCGGCCGCGCCCTCGCCCCTCGCCCCTCGCCCCTCGCCCCTCGCCCCTCGCTCCTCGCGCCGCCGTGCCGACGCCTGCCGTCCGACCGCTTCGGTCCCGGCGCGACAAAGCAAATCACAAATCCTTGGTTGCCGCGCCCCCGCCGGCATGCCACGCTGACCGGTTTAGACCATCCGCTCCGGCGCGCCGCCCCCACGATGACGACCCGCAAGCCGATCCGCCTGAACGCGTTCAACATGAACTGCGTCGGCCACATCAACCACGGCCTCTGGACGCACCCGCGCGACCGCTCGGCCGACTACCACACGCTCTCGTACTGGACCGACCTCGCGCGCCTGCTCGAACGCGGGCTGTTCGACGGCCTGTTCATCGCCGACATCGTGGGCGTCTACGACGTATACGGCCAGTCGCTCGACCTCACGCTGCGCGAGTCGATCCAGCTGCCCGTCAACGATCCGATGCTGCTGGTCTCGGCGATGGCCGCCGCCACGCGCCACCTCGGCTTCGGCATCACCGTGAACCTGACCTACGAGGCGCCCTACCTGCTCGCGCGCCGCTTCTCGACGCTCGACCATCTGAGCGGCGGGCGGATCGGCTGGAACATCGTGACCGGCTACCTCGACAGCGCCGCGCGCGCGATGGGCCTGACCGGGCAGATCGCGCACGACGAACGCTACGATCGCGCCGACGAATATCTCGAAGTGGCCTACAAGCTCTGGGAAGGCAGCTGGGAAGACGGCGCCGTGCGGCGCGACCGGGCCGCGCGCGTGTTCGCCGATCCGGCCAGGGTGCATCGCATCGCGCACCACGGCCGCTTCTACGAGGTGGACGGCTACCATCTCGCCGAGCCGTCGCCGCAGCGCACGCCGGTGCTGTTCCAGGCCGGCTCGTCGGGGCGCGGCCAGACGTTCGCGGCGCGCCACGCCGAATGCGTGTTCGTGTCGAGCGGCAGCCGCGAGGGCACGCGCCAGCTGGTGGCCGCGCTGCGCCGGCAGGCCGCCGAGGCGGGCCGCGACCCGGCCGATCTGAAGATCTTCATGGGCGTGACGGTGATCGTGGGCCGCACCGAGGCCGAGGCGCGCGACAAGCATGCCGAGTACGCGCGCCACGCGAGCCCCGAGGCCGGCCTCGCGCATTTCGCGGCCGGCACCGGCGTGGACTACGCGGCCTTCGACCTCGACGACGAGATCACGCCGGCCGACGGCAGCAAGCCGCGCGGCATCGAATCGTCGGTGCAGCGCGTGACCGACGGCCGGCGCGGCATGACCGTGCGCGACCTGCTCGGCCAGATGGCGCTCGGCGGCCGCTACGCGACCATCGTCGGCGACCCCGTGCAGGTGGCCGACGCGCTGACCGGCTGGATCGACGACACCGACATCGACGGCTTCAACCTCGCGCGCGCCGTCACGCCCGAGAGCTACGAGGACTTCATCGACCTCGTGATTCCCGAACTGCAATCGCGCGGCCGCTACAAGACCGAATACGCCGAGGGCACGCTGCGCGAGAAGCTGTTCGGCGCCGGCCCGACGCTGCCGGACACGCACGCGGGCGCCGGCTACCGGCGCGGCAACGCGCGCTGACGCGAACCGGCGGCGTACCAGCGAACCCACCCGCAAGCGCGCGCCCGCCCGGGCACGCGCTGCGACGACGCTTTCCACGCCGCGGCATCACCCCTCGCAAACCGAAAATCCTTAGCAGGATCGCTTGGTTTGGCGCGCAACGGCCGCCCCCTACACTTGTCATGTCTTGTCATGACAAGTTGACCATGTCGAAAGCCCCTCTCCTTGCGCTGCATCCGCAGCCGCTCTACCAGCAGATCAAGGACGCACTGCGCGCGCGCATCCTCGACGGCAGCTACGCGCCGCACGGCAGGATGCCGTCCGAGCACGAACTCTGCGCGATGTACGGCGTGAGCCGCATCACCGTGCGCCAGGCGCTCGGCGACCTGCAGAAGGAAGGGCTGGTGTTTCGCCTGCACGGCAAGGGCACCTTCGTCTCGAAGCCCAAGGCGTTCCAGAACGTGGCGTCGCTGCAAGGCTTTGCCGAGGCGATGTCGTCGATGGGCTACGAGATCGTGAACCAGCTGCGCAGCCTGCGGACGGTCAGGGCGGACCGTCGGGTGGCCGCGAAGCTCGGCCTGCCCGAGGGCGCCGGCGTGACCGAGATCCACCGCGTGCGGCTGCTCAACCGCGAGCCGGTGTCGCTGGAGGTGACCTGGGTACCGGAGGCGCTCGGCAGGCGGCTCGCGAACGCGGATCTCGCCACGCGCGACATCTTCCTGATCCTCGAGAACGACTGCGGCGTGCCGCTCGGCCATGCGGACCTGTCGATCGACGCGATCCTCGCCGACGACGACATCGTCGCGGCGCTGCGCGTGGAGGACGGCAGCCCGGTGCTGCGCATCGAGCGGCTCACGCACGACGAGGCGGGCCGGCCGGTGGACTACGAACACCTGTATTTCCGCGGCGACGCGTTCCAGTACCGGCTGCGCGTCGATCGCCGCAAACCTGGCGGACATCAGAGGAACTCGCGATGAACACCGAAGTACACGATTACGACCTGGTGGTGGTGGGCGGCGGCACGGCCGGCCCGATGGCGGCGATCAAGGCGAAGGAGCGCAACCCGGCGCTGCGCGTGCTGCTGCTGGAGAAAGCCAACGTCAAGCGCAGCGGCGCGATCTCGATGGGCATGGACGGCCTCAACAACGCGATCATCCCCGGCCACGCCACGCCCGAGCAGTACACGCGCGAGATCACCATCGCCAACGACGGCATCGTCGATCAATCGGCCGTCTACGCCTACGCGAAGCACAGCTTCACCACCATCGAGCAGCTCGACCGCTGGGGCGTGAAGTTCGAGAAGGACGGCAACGGCGACTACGCGGTGAAGAAGGTCCACCACATGGGCGCCTACGTGCTGCCGATGCCGGAGGGCCACGACATCAAGAAGATCCTGTACCGGCAGCTCAAGCGCGCGCGCATCGCGATCACCAACCGGATCGTCGCCACGCGCGTGCTGACCGACGCGCAGGGCCGCGCGGCCGGCGTGCTGGGCTTCGACTGCCGCACCGCGCAATTCCACGTGATCCGCGCCAAGGCCGTGATCCTCTGCTGCGGCGCGGCCGGTCGGCTCGGGCTGCCGGCCTCGGGCTACCTGATGGGCACCTACGAGAACCCGACCAACGCCGGCGACGGCTACGCGATGGCCTATCACGCCGGCGCCGCGCTCGCGAACCTCGAATGCTTCCAGATCAACCCGCTGATCAAGGACTACAACGGCCCGGCCTGCGCCTACGTGACGGGGCCGCTCGGCGGCTTCACCGCGAACGGCAACGGCGAGCGCTTCATCGAATGCGACTACTGGAGCGGCCAGATGATGTGGGAGTTCTACCAGGAGCTGCAAAGCGGGCGCGGCCCGGTGTTCCTGAAGCTCGACCATCTCGCAGAGGAAACCATCCGCACCATCGAGCAGATCCTGCACACCAACGAGCGGCCGAGCCGCGGCCGCTTCCACGAAGGGCGCGGCACCGACTACCGGCACCGGATGGTGGAAATGCACATCTCCGAGATCGGCTTGTGCAGCGGCCACAGCGCCTCGGGCGTGTACGTGGACGAGCACGCTCGCACCACCGTGCCGGGCCTCTACGCGGCCGGCGACATGGCCGCGGTGCCGCACAACTACATGCTGGGCGCGTTCACCTACGGCTGGTTCGCGGGCGCGCACGCGGCCGACGAGATCGCGGGCCGCGAGCTGGCGCCCGTCGACGACGCGCAGGTGGCGGCCGAGCGCGAGCGCGTGCTGGCGCCGCTGCAACGCGAGCATGGGCTCGCGCCGGCGCAGGTCGAATACAAGCTGCGGCGCATGGTGAACGACTACCTGCAGCCGCCGAAGGTCACGCGCAAGATGGAGATCGGCCTGCAGCGCTTCGCCGAGATCGCCGAGGACATCGGCGCGCTCAAGGCCAGCCATCCGCACGAGCTGATGCGCGCCGCCGAGGTCGGCGCGATCCGCGACTGCGCCGAGATGGCCGCGCGCGCCTCGCTGTTTCGCACCGAAAGCCGCTGGGGGCTCTACCACCATCGCGTCGATCATCCGCGGCGCAACGATCGCGACTGGTTCTGCCATACCCATCTGCGCCGCGATGCCGACGGCCGCATGGTCAGCGAGAAACGCGCGATCGAGCCTTACGTGGTGCCGGTGTCCGACCACGAACTCGGCGCCTATTCCCGACTGCGCATCCGCGAGCCGGGCGCGGCGGGCACCGTCACGCCCCCCGCCGCGGCACCCCATCCGCTCACGGCCCACTGAGGAACACCGCCATGCCCACCACGCCGCACGACATCCTGCAACGCAGCAGCGCGCCCGTCACGATCGACGCGGGGCTCTGCATCGCCGACAAGGGCTGCACCGTCTGCGTCGACGTCTGCCCGCTCGACCTGCTCGCGATCGACGCCACCACCGGCAAGGCCTACATGCAGTTCGACGAATGCTGGTACTGCCTGCCCTGCGAGCGCGACTGCCCGACCGGCGCCGTGAAGGTGGCGATTCCGTATCTGCTGCGCTGACGGCGCCGCCGACACCACGACGGGCAACCGGCGAAGCCGGCATCGCATGCCCGATGCGCCGCGCGCCTTCGATGCGAGGCCGCCCGAGCGCGGCGCCTGGCGCGAACCGGGCCGCCGCTGCCAAGGCGGCGGCCTGAACGGCGGGGCGTCGCCCAGGCACGCGGCCCGGCATCGACGCGCGCCTGCCCGCCCGATTCCACCGCCCCACACCGAGAAACCGACCGATGACTCTCCTTCCCGCCGCCGCGTTCGCCTCGCTCGCCGCGTTCGACGCGGCCGATCCCGCCGCGGCGCCGCTGCTGGCCCGCGCGGCCGACGCCGATCCGGCCGTGCGCCGCATCGCGCTGCTCGAACTCGCCGATCTCGAGGACCCGGCGCTGGTGCCGGTGTTCGTCGCGCTGCTGGCCGCCGATCCGGCCGCCGAGGTGCGCCGCGAGGCGGCGCTCGCGCTGGCCGCGTGGGAGCAGCCCGACGCCGTCGACGCGCTGTGCGCGGCACTGCTCGACACCGGCCCCGGCGTGCGCGAGGCGGCCGCGCAAAGCCTGTCCGAACTGAAGGATCCGGCCTCGGGCGACACGCTGCGGCGCCGGGCCGGCCACCATGACCCGTTCGCCGCGCGCGCGGTGCTGCGCGGCCTGCGCGAGCTGCGCCACCCGGACGCCTACGCGCCCGCGCTGGCCGCGCTCGATACCGCCGATGCCGAACTGCGGCTCGAGGCGATCGCCGTGCTCGGCTGGCTCAAGGAGCGGCGCGCGCTGCCGCGTCTGGCCGCGCTGGCGGTGGGCGATCCGCATCCGGCACTGCGCCGCGCGGCGGCCGGCGCGCTCGGCTTCGTCCCCGAGGACGAAGCGGACGATTCGGATGAAGTGGACCAAGCCGTCGCCGCCGCCCTGCTGGCCGCGTTGGCGGACGACGCATGGCAGGTGCGCGAGGAAGCGGCCACCACGCTCGGCAAGCGGCGCGAAATCCGGGCCGTCGAAGCCCTGACGGCGGCGCTCGATGATGCCTACTGGCAGGTACGATTGCGTGCGACGCGCGCGCTGGGCCGCATCGGCGCGCGCGCGGCCACGCCGGCCGTGGCCGCGCTGCTCGCGCATCCCGTCAGCAACCTGCGCCGGGAAGCGGCGCTCGCGCTCGGCGAGCTGCGCGACCCGGCCGCGCTCGACGCGCTGCACGCCGCACACCAGGATGCCGATCCGGAAGTCCGCAAGGCGGTGCGGATCGCGCTTCAGCAGATCGAACAGGCCGAAGCGCGCGAATAGTGCGCTTCGGTCCGTGCCGCGGAAGCTCTCACGCCTCCTGCTCCCGCCCGGCCGTCGCCGGCATCGCGGCCCCGGCCGGCGCGGCACGCGGCGGCTCGACCGTGGCCGCCGGCGCCGGCGCCGCCACCGGCCGCTTGCCGCGCAGCGCGAACGCCGCCGCGGTACACCCGAGCATCGCGATCCCGGCAAGCAGGAACGTGTCGCTGTAGGCCATCAGCAGCGCCTCGCGCATCACGCGCTGGTTGATCAGCGCGAGCGCCGTCTGGTGGGGGCCGCCGAACGCGCTGCCCGGCAGCGCGTCGGCGAGCGGCGCGTGCAGCCGCGAGAGCAGCCGCGTGAGCACCGCCATGCGCTGCTGGAACGCCTCCGAGAACGGCGTGACGGCCTCGCCGATGCGCATCGCGTGCAGCTTCTGGCGCTCCACCACGATCTGGCTCGCCACCGCGATGCCGATCGCGCCGCCGACGTTGCGGACCATGTTGAACACGCCCGAGGCCGAGCCGAGCTGCGCCTTCTCGATGCCGTCCACCGCCATCACCGACAGCGCGATCACCACCAGCGACTGGCCGATGCCGCGCACGATCAGCGACGGCACGATCACGTTCCAGGCCGCGTCGGCGTCGAGATGGATGTTCATCAGGCAGCCGGCCGCCACCAGCAGGAAGCCGAGCACGATGGTGGTGCGCGCCCCGACGCGCCGCATCATCGGCGGCGTCAGGAACGACATCACGAACTGCACGAGCCCGTACGGAATCATCGACAGGCCGATCTGCCGCGCACTGTAGCCGTGCAGCTCGGCGAAATAGTTCGGCACCAGGAACACCACGCCGAACACCACCGCGCCGAACAGGAAATACATCAGGCTGGCGATGCCGAAGTTGTAGCGGCCGAGCAGCCCGAGGTTGATGAACGGGTCGGCGCGGCGCAGCTCGATCACGACGAACCCGACCAGCCCGATCGCGGCCACCAGCGACAGCTGCACGATCATGTCGGAGGCGAACCAGTCCTTGCGCCCGCCCTCCTCGAGCACGATCTGCAGCGCGCTCAGGCCGATCGCCATGGTGGCGATGCCGGCCCAGTCGGCCTGCTTCAGCTTCTCCAGCTGCATCGGCACCGGCCTGATGGCCCAGCTGATCGCGCCGATCAGCGCGAGCGCGGGCGGGATCTGCAGGTAGAAGATCCAGTTCCACGAATACATGTCGGTCAGGTAGCCGCCCATCGACGGCCCGGCCGCCTGCGCGACGTTGTTGGCGACGGCGAACAGCGCCATGCCGAGCGGATGCCGCGACGGCGGCAGCTCGGTGACGATCAGCTGGAACGACAGCGGGATCAGCACGCCGCCGAACGCGCCCTGCAGCGCGCGCGAGGCGATCATGGTGGAGATGGTGGGCGCGAACGAACAGGTCAGCGAAAACAGCAGGAACCCGCTGGTGCCCACCAGCAGCACGCGGCGCGCCGAGAACACCTTGACCAGCCAGCCGGTGAGCGGGATCACCACGATCTCGGCCACCAGATAGGCGGTGGTGATCCACGAGCCCTCCTCGAAGCTCGCGCCGAGCGAGCCGCGAATGTCGGGCAGCGCCGCGTTCGTGACGTGGACGTTCATGCCGGCCATGAAGCAGCCGAACACGCCGCCGAGCACCGCCACCCAGGCGCGCAGCGAGACGGTTTCGTCGTGCGCGGCCGGCGCCGCGGCAGCCGTCACGAGCCGGCTCCCTGGCGCGGATGCGTGTCGACGCGCGCGATCACCGACATGCCGGGCCGCAGCACGACGTCGGCCGGCGTCGCGTCGAGCCGGATCTTCACCGGCAGGCGCTGCACGATCTTCGTGAAGTTGCCGGTCGCGTTGTCGGGCGGCAGCAGCGCGAACTCGGCGCCGGAGCCCGGCGACAGGCCGAGCACGCGGCCATGCAGCGTATGGCTCGAATAGGTGTCGACGTCGATCTCGACGGGCTGGCCGTCGCGCATCGCCCCGAGCTGGGTCTCCTTGAAGTTCGCCACCACGTAGACGTCGTCGAGCGGCACCACGGCCAGCAGCGGCAGCCCCGCCTCCACGTACTGGCCGGCGCGCACCGAGCGCTGCCCGACCGAGCCGTCGCGCGTGGCGCGGATCACCGTGTGCTCGAGATCGAGGCCGGCCAGCTCGAGCTTCGCGCGGGCGGCCTCGACGCGCGCGCGCGCCTGGCCGATCACCGCCGTGCTCTGCTCACGGCGCCGGCGCAGCACGGTCTCCTGGTCGGTCTGCGCCTGCAGCGCCGCGCCCGCGCGCGCCAGCTGCGCGCGCGCCGTCATCGCCTCGGCATGGGCCTGCTCCCAGCGCTGGTCGCTGGCGGCCGATTCGGCCAGCAGCGCCTTGTAGCGCGCGGCGTCGGTGTCGCGCCGGGTGGCCTCGACGCGCGCGGCGTCCACGTCGGCGCGCGCCTGCGCGATCACGCTGTGCTGCTGGCCGACCTGCGCGTCGAGCGTCGCGGCCGCGGCCTGCTCGGCCGCGAGCGTCGCCTCGGCGGCATCCACCGCGGCCTGCGCGTCGGCCACCTTCGCGCGGTAGTCGCGGTCGTCGAGCCGCACCAGCACGTCGCCGCGATGCACCGGCTGGTCGTCGTCCACCGCCACCCGCGTCACGTAACCCGACACGCGCGGGCTGACCGTCACGATGTCGGCACGCACGTAGGCGTCGTCGGTGCTCTGGATGAAGCGGCCCACCGTCCACCAGCGCCAGCCGAACAGGGCCAGCGCGACGACGCCGATCACGGCGCCGGCGACGATCCAGTGGCGCTTCGTGAGTCGGGCGGTTTTCTCGGGTACGGCGGTCGTGCTCATGATCGGAGTCGGGATGAAGGGGTTGGAGACGAAATGCCGGAATGCCGGCGCGGGATCCGGCTACTGCTGCCAGCCGCCGCCCAGCGCCTTGAAGACGGCCACCTGGTCCAGCGCCACCTGCTGGGTCGAGACGGCCAGCGCCGAATCGGCCGCCACCAGGCTGCGCTGCGCGTCGAGCACGCCGAGGAAATCGAGCGCGCCGGCCTTGTAGTTCGCCTCGGCGAGCCGGTAGGCGCGCGCGTGCTCGCCGCGCGCCGTCTCGATCGCGGTGTGCTGGCGCCAGGCGGCGCCGTACAGCGTCAGCGCCTGCTCGGTCTCCTTCAGCGCGCGCAGCACCTGCGCATCGAACGAGGCGCGCGCGGCCGCGTCGTCCGCATGCGCCTGGGCGAGCTGGGCGCGGTTGGCCGCGAGGTTCGGGAAATGCCAGGTGATGAGCGGGCCGACGCCCCACGCGATCGCGTACTTGTTGCCGAGCGTGGACGGGTCGCCCGTGGTCGAGAGCCAGTTCACCGAGCCGCCGAGCTGGATCGACGGATAGAGATCGGCGGTGGCCACGCCGATCCGCGCGTTGGCGGCGGCCAGCCGGCGCTCGCTCTCGCGCACGTCGGGGCGGCGCCGCAGCAGCGCGGCGCCGTCGCCGACCGGGAACGGCCGGGCCAGCACCGGGGTGGCGTGGCAGGCCGCGGCGGCGGCCGGGATCTGGTCGGGCGGGCGGCCGGTCAGCACCGCGAGTTCGTAGAGCGCGGCGCGGCGCGCGCCGGCCAGCGCCGGCAGCGCGGTGCGCGTGTCGTCGGCGAACGCGCGCGAGCGCGCCACCTCCAGGTCCGAGACGAGGCCGTGGGTGCGCTGCTTGCCGGTCAGCGCGGCCAGCCGGTCGGCGATGTCGATCGAGCGCTCGGCCACGTCGATCCGCTCGCCGTAGGCGCAGGCCCGCACGTAGGCGGCGGTGGTCTCGCTCGCCACCTCCACGCGCATCGCGTCGGAGGCGGCCTGCATCGCCTGGGCGTCGGCGCGCGCGGCATCGACGAGGTGGCGCACGCGCCCCCACAGGTCGACTTCCCACGAGAACGCGAACGACGGCGCGAAACCCCAGCGCGTCGGGGCGCGGGTGCCGTCGGCGGCGGCCTCGATCTGGTCGGCGTCGTGCTTGCCGTAGTCGACGCCGAAGCCGGCTTGCGTATCCGGCAGCCGCGCGGCGCCGGCCTCGTCGAGCACGGCGCGCGCGCGCTGGACGCGCGCCGCCGCCACCGCCAGGTCGCGGTTGCCGGCCAGCGCGTCGCTCACCAGCGCGTCGAGCGCGGAATCGTCGTAGAGCCGCCACCATTGGTCGGGAAGGTCGCCGCCGCTCGTCACGCGCGCCTCGCCGGCGGCATCGAACGGCGCGCCGCGGGCCGCGTCGGGCGCGGGCGGCCGGTACGGCTCGCCGACCGAGCAGCCGGCCAGCAGCGCCGCCGCGAACAGCAGGCCGGCCGCGCCGGCGACGGTGGCAGGCCGCGGCCGGCGCGGCACGGCGCGCGACAAGGCGGAAGCGAGGGACGAAACGGACGGGTCGCGCATCGGAGATCGGGAAAGAGGCTCGGGCAAGCGGCGGATCGAATCAAACGGTGGACTTATGGTAATTTCGGCACCAATGGTTGGTCTCGCGCGCATCGCGCATTCGTCGTCGAGAAAAGGACAATTGGACAACTTCTTCGCCGCCCTCGAACGCCTCGACCTGGACAAGCAGATCGCCGCGTTCGCGTCGGACTCGCCGGACGGCGTCGCCTACCCGCCGCACACGCACCGCCACAACCAGTTGATCCACGCGATCTCGGGCGTGACCATCGTGCATGCCGAAGCGGGCAGCTGGGTGGTGCCGACCGGCCGCGCGGTGTGGGTGCCGGGCGGCATCGAGCACGAGATCCGCACCGCCGGCGGGGTGCAGCTGCGCACCGTGTTCGTCGGCCCCGAGGTCCGGCCGGGCCTGCCGCGCGAATGCCGCGTGATCGGCGTCGGCACGCTGCTGCGCGAGTTGATCGTGACCGCCTGCGGGCTACCCGCCGACTACGACCTGACGCGCCGCAGCGGGCGCGTGCTCGCGCTGATCCTCGACGAGATCGAGATCGCGCCGCCGCTCTCGCTGCACGTGCCGATGCCGCACCAGCCGGTGCTCGCGCGGCTCTGCACGCGGCTGCTCAACGATCCGTCCTCGACCGTCGCGCTGCCGGACTGGGCCGCCGACGCGCGCATGAACGAGCGCACCTTCGCGCGCCTGTTCAAGCGCGAGACCGGCATGACGCACGGCGCCTGGTGCCGCCACGCGCGGCTGCTGCTGAGCCTGCCGCGGCTGGCCGCCGGCACCTCGATCCTCGAACTCGCGCTCGAGCACGGCTACGACAGCCCGAGCGCGTTCTCGGCGATGTTCCGCCGCGCGCTGGGCGTGCCGCCGAGCGAGTATTTCGAGCGGCGCTGAGCGCGCCGGGCCGCCGGGCCGCCATCTGTCCGTTCCGCGACGATCGCGCGGCGCGGCGCGCGCGAAACACACGAAGCCGACCGAAAGCACGCAGCCCGCCCGGCGCGCCGGGCGCCACCATCACTGCGGCTTGAACAGCGCGCGCAGATTGGTCATCGCCATCTCGAGGAACCCCGTGACGAACGCGTTGAACTCGGGCTGGCGCGCCGCGCCGCCATGCGACGGCTCGCCGGCGATGTCCCAGGTCACGGTGCAGGCCCGCTCGCCGCGCGGCTCGACCCGCATCAGCGCCCACAGGTTGCCGATGTCGAACGAGGTGTGAATCAGGCTCCAGGTCATGACCATGGCCGCGTCGTCGTGGCTGTTGAGCTGCTCGACCACGAAGTTGCCGTCGACGAAGCGCTTGACGCGCAGCGCGCGCACGCCCTCGCCGATCATGTCGGTATGGTCGAGCCCGGTGATGAAGCGGGCGAAGCCGGCGAAGTCGCCGACCACGCGCCAGGCGTCGCGCGCGGGAACCTCGAGATCGGCGGTGCCCGACAGGATCGGCGTGTCGGGTGCGTAGACCAGGGTGGACGGTCGAACGTCCGGTGCAGTACGTTGCAGCATGATGCCTCCTTGAATGATGCGAACCATGAAAAACTCGGGGGGAATGGCGGACCGCCTACCAGGCGGGTTCGGGGTCGCGCCGCGCGGCGTCCTCGTGCGACGCGGCGGGCTCGGGCGGCGGCGGCAGGAACCCGCATTCGACGAGATAGCCGAAATGCGCGGCCAGCAGCCGTTCGTCCTTGTCCGGGTAGCTCACGCCGAGCCGGCGCAGCACGGCCCCGGTGCGCGCGTGGTCGATCACCGACATGTCGCCGATGTCGTCCTGCCGGTCGTCGAGATAGAACGCCACCACGTCGAACAGCGCGTTCGTTTCGTCGATCGACAGCAGCCGCTCGCGCCAGCTGTCCTGCGACTCGAATTCGAGCCGGTAGCCGCGCCCGGCCAGCGCGCGCAGGTAGCCGGCCCAGTCGAGCGGCGCCGGGTTGTGCAGATGGAACACGCGCTCGCTGCGCTCGGCGTCGAGCGTGCAGGCCACGATCGCGCGCGCGAGACAATCCACCGGGCTCAGGTCGAACTGGCCGCCCTCGCTCGCGAGCGGCGCATAACCGAGCTGGATCGAGCCCTTGAGCAGCAGCAGGATCCGGTTGCGGCCCGGCTGGCACAGGCCGCTTTGCGCATGGCCGGTGATGTTGCCGGGCCGCAGGATGGTGGTGTCGATGCCGCGCGCGGCGGCCTCGGCCACCAGATGCTCGGACACCCACTTCGTCAGGTTGTAGCCGTTGTTGACATAGGCGGGGCCGGTATCCGACGGGTTCGCCTCGGGCAGCCGGCCGGCCGCGTCGATCGCGCTCGCGGCCGACAGCGTCGAGACGAAATGCAGCGACTTGCGACGCCCGAGGCAGCTAAGGCGCAGCAGTTCGAGCGTCGAGCCGACGTTCTCCGCGTGCAGGAACGGATAGTCGTAGACGTGGTTGACGTGCGCGCCGTTGTGATAGATCACGCCGACCTCGGCCGCGAGCTGGCGCCACGGCTCGTCGGCCAGGCCCAGGCGCGGCGCGCCGAGTTCGCCGCGCAGCACGCGCACGCGCGGATGCCCGCACAGGTGGCCGAGCCCGTTGACGAGCGCGGCCTCGTCGAGCCGGCGGCGCGCCGTGGCATCGTCCTCGCCGCGCACGATGCAGTAGACGGTCTGGCTGGTGCGGCTGACGAGTTCGCTCAGCAGGAAGGTACCGAGAAAGCCGTTCGCGCCCGTCAGCAGCAGCGCGCCCGGCCCCTCGCCCGCTGCCTGGTCGGCGGCGGGACGCACGTCGTCGGGTAGACGACGATCCTCGTGTACGCGCGGCGGGACGTTGGCGCCGCGCTGAAGCGTGTCGTCGGTCAACAGCGCGGCCAGCGCCGCCACCGTCGGCCGTTCCATGAAGCGGGCGAGCGCGGCGTTGCCGCCCAGCTCGCGCTTGACGGCCAGCATCAGGCGCGACACCAGCAGCGAATGGCCGCCCAGCTCGAAGAACGAATCGTCGCGGCCGATCTCGCCGGGCGCGAGTTCGAGCAGCGCCGCCCACATCGCGGCGAGCCGGATCTCGAGCGGGCCGCGCGGCGGCTCGTGCGCGTCGGCGCCGGCACGCGAGAGCGGCAGCCGCGCCAGCGCCGCGCGGTCGATCTTGCCGTTGGCGGTGGCCGGGAACACGTCGAGCGCCGTCACGTCGTAAGGCACCATGTAATCGGGCAGCGCGGCCGCGAGCGCGTCGCGCAGCGCCTCGGGCGTGGCGTTCGCGTCGACCGGCCTGGCCGCGAACAGCCGGATCCGCTTGCGCTCGTCGGCCACCACGGCGCACTGGCGATAAAGGCCCACCGCCAGCGCCGCGTTCTCGATCTCGCCCGGCTCGACGCGAAAGCCGCGAATCTTCAGCTGCGTGTCGCGCCGGCCCACGTAGCGCAGCGTGCCGTCGGGCTCCCAGCAGGCGATGTCGCCGGTCCGGTACATCGTGGCCGCCGGCGTCTCGCCGAAGGGGTCGGCCACGAAGCGCTCGGCGCTGAGCGCCGGCTGCCCGAGATAGCCGAGCCCGACGCCGGCGCCGGCGATGCAGAGCTCGCCTTCCTCGCCGGTGCGGGCCGGGCGGTCGCCGGCCGCCAGCACGTAGCAGCGCGCGTTCGTGATCGGCAGGCCGATGCGGCGGTTGCTGTCGCCGGCGCGCAGCTCGCCGGTGGTCGCCAGCACCGTGCATTCGGTCGGGCCGTAGATGTTGTGCAGCCGCCGGCCGGCGCTCCAGCGCGCGATCGTGTCCGGATCGCAGACGTCGCCGCCCGTCACCAGATGCGCGAGCGAGGGCCATTCGCAGGACGGCAGCGCGGCCAGCAGCGCCGGCGGCAGGAACGCGTGGGTGATGCGCGTCTCGGCGACGAGCGCCGCGAGCGCGTCGAGCTCGCGGCGCTGCGATTCGGCCGGCACCACCAGCAGCGCGCCGGCCAGCCAGGTCGGGAACATGTCGAGCAGCGACGCGTCGAACGCCACCGTCGAGAACTGCAGCACGCGCGACGCCGCGTCGAGCGAGACGTAGTCGCGATACCAGTGGCAGAAATGCACGATGTTCCGATGCGAGAGCATCACGCCCTTCGGCACGCCGGTCGAGCCCGAGGTGTAGATCGCGACCGCGCAGCGCGCGGCGCGCCCGGCGTCGGCCTCGATCGGCCAGCGTGCGTCGTGGTTGCCTTCGTCGCCGTCGCCGTCGGCCTCGCTGTCGGCCTCGCTACCGGCGTCGTAGTGGATCAGCTCGATCCCGGCGCCGTCGAGCAGCGCGGGATCGAAGCCGGCATCGACGACGATCGCGTCCGCGCCCGATTCGCGCAGGATCGTGCGGGTGCGCTCGGCCGGAAACGCCGGGTCGAGCGGCACGCAGGTGGCCCCGCTGCCGAGCACGCCGACGAGCGCCGGATACAGCGCCACGCCCTTGTCGAGCCGCACCGCGACGACGCGCGGCGGCTCGCGGCGCGCCGCGAGCCGCGTGGCGAGGCGCATGGCACGCGCCACCAGCGCGCGATAGGTCAGCACGCCGTCGGGCGCGACCAGCGCGATCGTCCCAGGCCGCGTCGCGGCCGCGCGCGAGACCAGTTCGGGCAGCGACGGCTCGCCGGGCCGGTTCGCCGTGTTCAGGTTCGACGCGTGCCAGCCGGCCAGCCGGTCCAGATCGAGCGCCAGCGCCAGGTCGCCGGACGGCAGCGCGCGCGGTGCCTCGGCCGGCTCGCAAAGGTCACGCGCGATCCGGCTCGTCACTTCGTGCAACAGCTCGACCACGGCGGCCGCCAGCGTGTCGGCCAGGTCGGCGCCGTTGCGCGCCGCCTCGAGCAGCAGCGTGTCCTCGGCCAGCACGCGCGCGTCGCCGGGCGCGACCTCGGTCAGCCAGGCGATGCGTGCGCGCCGCGGCGGGAACGCGTCGCCCGTGATCTCGCAGCGCAGCGGCCGCGCGTTCGCGCAGGCGAGCGCCGGGTCCGGCTCGCCGCAGGCGATCCACCATTCGGCCGCGTCGAGCAGCGGGCCGGGCGCCGGCACCGGCAGCAGCAGCGCGCCGGCCGCCTCGCGCAACGGGCCGTCGCGGCCGTCCGCGATGCCGACCTGATGGCCGGTTTCCTCGAGTTCAGCGGCGAGCCGGGCCGCCAGGCGGGTCTGCCCGCCGATCGCTATGTTGATCGCTTTCATCGCCGCCGCTCACAGGTAATCGGACAACGCCGCGCGGGTCGGCGCGTGATCCAGCAGCCCGCTCATCTCGAAGAACTGCCGGATGTTGACGATCATCGGATGCTGGCTCGTGATCGGATACGCGCCGACCATGTCGGCCGCGATCCGTGCTCGGGTTCCGGCGGGCAGATCGAGCGACTCGATCAGCCGGCGGTCGAACTGCAGTTGCAGGTCGGCGCTCAGGTACTCCTGCAGGAAGCACGGCAGCCCCTCGCCGAGCGCGAGCCGCGTGCTTTCGTCGATCTGCGACCAGTAGAGTTTGACGAGACTGATCCAGAAGCTCGAATGGCGCCCCTCGTCGGCCAGATGGTCGGACATCACGCCCTTCACCGAGCGCTTGAGCGTGGCGTCGCGCGCGAACGCGGCGACCTCGGCCGTGACGGTATTCTCGGAGATCGCCACGCAGAGCAGGTCCATGCCGTCGCGATGGGCCGGCCCGACGCGCTCGATCGCGCGCGGGATCGCGCGTGACAGCTCGATCTCCTGGTTCGGCGGCAGCGGCGCGATGCCGGTGCTCTCCTCCACCTGCCGCAGGTAGTCCATCGCCACGTAGGCGTGGTAATCCTCGTCGATCACCACCGTCATCGCGTCCTGGCGGCAGGCGAACGGGAACGGATGCGCGAAGCGTCCGCGCGCGATGCGCAGCGCCGTCGCGTTGACGATCTCCGTCTCGAAGATGATCACGTCCTGGATGTACTTGTAGAAGCTCTGCAGCAGCACGTAGTCGCGCACCGCGTCGCCCGCGTCGACGATCGCGGGATGCGCGCAGAGCGGCTGGCGATCGATCGGGTAATAGTGCAGCGCGTCGTCCTCCACGACGCGGCGCGGGCGCGAGCGCACCGTCGCGCGCGCCTCCCAGCGATCGGCGTGGCTGACGTAGGGCGTGGCGGCGGTCATCGCGCGTCCTCCCGGTGGCCGTAATAGTGGATCTCCAGCAGCAGGCAGCCCGCGTCGCTGCACAGCGGGCCGTGCGGCGTGCCGGCCGGGCGCACGAAATAGCTGCCCGGCTGGTAGGTCTCGAAACGCACCTGGGACCCCACGTCGTAGCGGCTCTGGTCGCCGGTGATCAGGTAGACCTCCTCGTGGTAGTCATGCACGAACGGCACCAGCGTGCCGCGGCCCGGCGCGAAGCGCACGATGCGCGTGCGCATGCCGCGCTTCGCGTGCTCGTCGAGCGTATCGACCAGCACCACCTGGTCGATGCCCTCGTCGAAATGCGGCGGGTGCTCCCAGTCGAGCGCGCCGAAGTCGACGATCTTCTCGATCAGCGCGGGCTTCATGCCGTCACCAGCTTGCGCGTCTCGCCGAGGTGCGCGAGCAGGCCGTCCCACAGCCGCAGGCGTTCCTCGATCGCGTCCAGGCCGGCCTGCAGCGCCTCCTCGAACTTCGCCGGATCGCCGCCCGCGGCTTCGCGGATCATGGCGCGCGCGGCCGGGCCGTGCTCGCCCGAATCGACCTCGATATGGCGATCGAGGTAGTAGGCCAGCAGCGGGATCGATTCGCGGTCGATCTTCCATTCGTCGAGCAGCGTGCGGAACATGTCCGGGATCACGTTCTCGCGGCCGTAGAAGAAGTTGCCGAGCACCTGATGCGTCTCGCCGGCCGTGCAGGCGTTGAGCGTGGCTTCGACGAAGCGCGCCACCGGCGCCGGCGCATCCACCGTCTTCAGCGCCGCCGACACCGAGAAGCCCGAGCGCACCAGCGCGATCATCTCCTCGATGCGCGCCGTCGAGGCGCCGACCTCGCGCATCGAGTGCAGATACAGGTCGTAGTGGCTCATGTGGCCTTTCGGCGTTTCATCGGATTCCTCACCAAGCACGATCTCGTTGATCAGGCGCGCGGCGTTCGGATTCGCGGGCGCGACCCACGGCAGCGTGACGGTGGTCAGGTCGAGCTGCAGCCGCTTGACGAGCGACATGAAATCCCACACCGCGAACACGTGCCATTCCATGAAGACACGCAGCTCGTCGATGGTCCGGATCGATCCGAATACCGGGTGATGCGCGAGGCGCTCGTGCTGCTCGCTGATTTTCCGTTCCAATGCTTCGACTTGATTCACGGCACTCTCCTCTCGGTGTCCAATCAGGCAAAAACCAGATGTTCCGAACAACGTCGCCGACCACTGTTTCGCGGCTTCGCCATCGGGCGTTCAACAATAACGAGCGTTGATACTAAATAACCGCACAAAACCGCGCCTATCCGGATCGGACATCCTCATATTCTTTCCGGACCAGATTTTCACGGACCGCCCGCAGAGCCCCACCGGACTTGAAGTTCAGCCAATTCACGCCAAATCGCCGGGATTTGACACGAATGCCTCCGGCTGAATAGCATAGATGTCGACGTCCGAAAAAATGAAACTGACGATTCGACTTTTCAATCAATTAAAACCGGGCCAAAAATCACGATAAATATTTGAATGAATTCGGCGGGCGTGGCGGCCCCCGGCGATATCGGACCACCGCGGCTTGTCGTGCGGGTGAGGAAGAAACGGGAAAACCGGCGTGCAGCACCGGTTCCAGGCACGCGTCACGGCGCTGCCGCGCAAGCGCGCGGCGGCGCGGCGGCCGGCGCAACGGAAACGCACGACGGCAACATGGCGCCGGCGCGGCGGCCGCGTCGACGAGGTGCTTCGTGGTACGAACGGAATGGCCGGCGCGCACGCAACGGTCGCGCTGGTCGCGCTGGTCGCGTCAGGGTGGCGCGATGCGCGAGCGCGCGGGGATCGGCGAACGCGTTTGCAGGCGCAACGGCAGGCGCGAACGCCGGGGCGTCCTCGACGCTCAGCGCGCGGCGTCCTCCGGGGTCGCGAAGTACTGGCTCGGCGCCACGCCGAACGCGCGCTTGAACGTCGCCGCGTAGGTGGTCGGGCTGCGATAGCCGACCTGATGCGCGACCTGCGTGACCGGCATGCCGTCGGCCAGCAGCGCGAGCGACATCGACAGCCGCAGTTGCTGGCGCCACGCGGCGACGCTCATGCCGGTCGCCTGGCGAAACAGCCGGGCCAGATGGCGCGCGCTTAGCGCGACGTCGCTGGCCAGCGTATCGAGCGGCAGATCGCAATACGGCTCGCGCTGCAGCCGCTCGCACAACTTCAGCAGGCGGCGGTCGCGCGGCATCGGCAGCGACAGCGGGAGCTGCGCCTGCTGCTGCAGTTCGTCGATGCAAAGGCGCGCCACCGGATCGTGGGCGCGCTCGCAGTCGAGCGGCGCATCGACCCGGCTCGCCAGTTCGCGCAGCAGCGGCGAGACGGCCATCGCGCTCAGCTGCGCGGGCAGCCGCGCGCCGAGCGTGGCACCCACGTAGAGCGCGCAGATCCGCACGTCTCCCAGCGCGCGGATCGCATGCACGGTGCGCGGCGGAATCCAGATCGCGCGCAGCGGCGGCACGATCCAGCACCGCCCGTCGATGTCGATCACCAGCACGCCGCGCGTCGTGAACAGCAGTTGCCCGTACGCGTGCGCGTGCGGCGCGTACTCGATCGCAACCGGCAGCCCCGCACCGGCGCCAGGCGCGCGCGGCGTCGCGATCGCACGAATGCCGCCCGCCGGAAACGCGTGCATCGCGTTGGGGTGGAGCGTGCTGCGCGATCGAATGGGCAAGTCGGAAACGCTCGTCATGATCGGATCTACCGGAGGTGAAATCAGAAAGCACGGCAACGGCTGAAGCCGTCTGGCACACGGCTCGCCGAGGACAGAACGCGAGCCGCCGCCATTAAACATGTATTTGCAACTGCTTTAAAACTGCCCTTTTGAACAGGATGAGCGGATCGCCATGCACGATGCCCGCCACATGCCCGAGGATTTTCCCCATGGATTTGACGACGCTTTACGAGTGCTTCGAGGCGCTGCAGCGCGCCCTGACGGCGGACACCGCACTCGATGCCATCACCACGGCCGCGGCCGCGCTCGGCTTCCCGCATTGCCTGTACCGGCTGCGCCGCACGCTGCCGCTCGCGCGCCCCGAGGTGCGCTTCGTCGGCAATCACCCGGTCGCATGGGAACGCGGTTACGAGAAGTTCGGCTACGTCGCGATCGACCCCGTGATGCGGCGCCTCGCAAACGATCCACGGCCGGTGGTCTGGAATTCGCTCGACGAGCGCGGCGACGCCGCGTTCTGGGACGACGCGGCGCGCCACGGCCTGCGATATGGCTGGTCGCACGGCTGCTTCGATCGCACCGGCAACCTGGGCGTGCTGACGCTGGCCCGCGATACGGCGCCGCTCGACGCCGAGGAAAGCGCGCAGTTATACGCGCCGTGCGCGAGCCTCGCGCTGGCCGCGCATGCGTACCTGATGCCGCGCCTGGCGGCACCGGCCGGGCCGCCGGACGGCGGGCTGACCTTGCGTGAACGTGAGGTGCTGACGTGGACGGCCGACGGCAAGACGGCCTATGAGATCGGCAGGATCGTCGGGATTACCGAACGTACCGTGAAGTTTCACTTGCAGAACGCGGTCATGAAACTGGATGCGATGAACAAGACGCATGCCGCCGCCAAGGCGGCCATGCTGAGGCTGCTGCCGTGAGCGCGCGACGCATCCTTCGCGGGATGCGTCGCGCCGCCCGGCGGCCTTCATGCCGCCGGGCGGCCGGATGCCGACGCTCAGGCCACTTCGCTCGCGGCCGGCTGCACGGCGAAGAAGCCGTCCCGCGCCGCCTGGTCGGCGCGAGCGTAGGCGCGGTTGATGCCGCTGATCACGGCGCGGATCGACGCGGTGGTCAGGTTCGCGTCGATGCCGACGCCGAACGCGCTGCCCGGCACGCCCTCGCCCGCCAGTTCCGCGATCGCCACCGCCTTCGCGTCGGCGCCCTGCGACAGCGCGCGTTCCTCGTAGTGCTGGATGCGCAGCGGCGTGCGCAGCGCGTTCATCAGCGCGTCGAGCGGGCCGTTGCCCTCGCCGCGCAGTTCGCGCCGCTCGCCGTGGATCTCGGCGCTCAGCACGATCAGCTCGCGGCCGTCGCGCTCGCTCAGCTCATGGCCGACGTAGCGCAGCGGCGCCTGGTTCGCGACGTACTCGGATTCGAACAGCGCCCAGATCTGCGCGGCCGAGACTTCCTGGCCGCTCTCGTCGGTCAGGCGCTGCACGGCGCCGCTGAAATCCACCTGCAGGCGGCGCGGCAGCACCACGCCGTAGCCCTGTTCGAGCAGGTAGGCGATGCCGCCCTTGCCCGACTGGCTGTTGACGCGAATGATCGAATCATAGGCGCGGCCGAGATCGCTCGGATCGATCGGCAGGTACGGCACTTCCCAGACCGCGTCGGGGCGCTGCACCGCGAAGCCCTTCTTGATCGCGTCCTGGTGCGAGCCCGAGAACGCCGTGAAGACCAGATCGCCGACATACGGATGACGCGGATGCACCGGCAGCTGCGTGCATTCCTCGGAGGTGCGCGCGATGGTGTTGATCTGCGAGAAATCGAGGCCCGGATCGACGCCCTGCGTGTAGAGGTTCAGCGCGAGCGTGACCAGGTCGACGTTGCCGGTGCGCTCGCCGTTGCCGAACAGGCAGCCCTCGATGCGATCGGCGCCGGCCATCACGGCCAGCTCGGCCGCCGCCACCGCGGTGCCGCGGTCGTTGTGCGGATGCACCGACAGGATCAGCGAATCGCGGCGCGCGAGATTGCGGTGCATCCACTCGATCTGGTCGGCGTAGTAGTTCGGCGTGCCCACCTCGACGGTGGCCGGCAGGTTCACGATCGACTTGCGCCCGGGCGTCGGCTGCCAGACGTCGAACACCGCGTCGCAGACTTCCTTGGCGAAATCGAGTTCGGTCGCCGTGAAGGTTTCCGGGCTGTATTGGAGCGTGAACTGCGTGTCGGTGGCCGCGTCGGCCAGCCGCTTGATGGTGCGCGCCGCGTTCACCGCCAGCTGCTTCACGCCCTCGCGCTCGAGGCCGAACACGATGCGGCGGAATTCGGGCGCGGTCGCGTTGTAGAGGTGGACGATCGCGCGCCTGGCGCCGCGCAGCGACGCGAAGGTGCGCTCGATCAGGTCGTCGCGCGCCTGCGTCAGCACTTCGATCGTCACGTCGTCGGGAATGTGGCCGCCCTCGATCAGCTCGCGCACGAAATTGAAATCGGTGTCCGAGGCCGACGGGAACGCCACCTCGATTTCCTTGAAGCCGATCGCGACCAGCGTCTTGAACATGCGCATCTTGCGCGCCGCGTCCATCGGCTCGAACAGCGCCTGGTTGCCGTCGCGCAGGTCGGTGCTCATCCAGATCGGCGCGCGCGTGATGGTGCGCGACGGCCACTGGCGATCGGTCAGGTTGATCGGCGTGAACGGGCGGTACTTGGTGGCGGGGTTCTTGAGCATCATGATCGGTCCTCGGTCAGGTTTTCGTAAGCGTCGCGGCGGGCCGGGAATCCGGGGTACGGATCGGGAAACACGCGCGACGATGAAACGGCACAACGGCAAAGCGGCGAATACTGGCTGGCCTTGGGGGTTGTGCGACGGGAACCTGGAGGGAGAATCAATGCGGGCACCGGTCGACAACCGGGGCCAGGCGTGATGCGGGGAAACGCTGGCGCTTCAGGAACGAAGCAGGGAGAACGCGCGCAGCCGCAGACCTAGCCCGGATAGCGGGGCTAGTAGTCGTAGCGAGAAAAGGATCTGGGCGGCTTGCATGGCCGCAATAAAACCACGCCGGGCACCCCGCTGTCAACCGGATTTTTGGCCCGCGCGGGGACGCGGTCCGGTGCCGGGCGCGGCGATGGTTTCGGCTGTTGCGGATCGTGCCCCATCGTGACGCATCGGCCGCCGGCCACGCGAGGCGGCCGGCCCGGGCCGGCTTCGCGAGTCCCGCCCCTGTCGCGCGCAGGCCTCACTTCGCGCCCGGCCCATCGATCAAGTTTTCCTGACGATTCCATCGGCGCCGCATAAGCGACCGCGCCGCTTGCCAGATCGATGTATCCGCAACGAGATTCGTCAGCATTCCGACAGATTGTCCGGTCGCGCGCGGCGAAGCGGCGATGGCCGCCGCGAACCATCAAATTCTGCTTTTCAAATCCCGCATCGTCGGTTCCGCGCCGCGCGCCGCCCGCCTAGCATCGTCTGGCTTTCCCCCAACTCGCACACTCACAACAACGAGGAAAACCATGCTGAAGCAAACCCTGGCGTTTGGCGGCGCCTTCGCGGCGTCGCTGGCCGCCCACGCGCAAAGCTCGGTCACGCTGTACGGCATCGTCGATGCCGGCGTGGCCTACACCAACAACCAGAAAGGCGCCGCGAACCTGCAGCAGACGAGCGGCAAGCTGTCGGGCAGCCGCTGGGGCCTGAAAGGCACCGAGGATCTGGGCGGCGGCCTGTCGGCCGTGTTCACGCTCGAGAACGGCTTTCGGACCAACGACGGGACGCTCGGCCAGGGCGGCCGCGAGTTCGGCCGGCAGGCGTTCGTCGGGCTCGCCAGGGCCGGCCTCGGCACGCTCAGCTTCGGCCGCCAGTACGAGCCGCTGTCGGACCTCGTGGCCCAATACGCGGGGCCGGGCTTCTGGTCGCCCGCGACCCACGTCGGCGACAACGACAACCTGAACCAGACGTTTCGCATCAACAACGCCGTGAAGTTCCGCAGCGATACGTTCGCCGGCTTCACCGTCGACGCGCTCTACGCGTTCAGCAACCAGGCCGGCTCGGGCGGCGGCACCGGCTTCGGCAACAACCGGGCCTGGGGGATCGCGGCGACCTACGCCAACGGGCCGCTGTCGCTGGGCGGCGGCTACCTCGTGCTGAACCACCCGAACGCGGCCGGCAACGCCGGCGGCGCGATCGGCGGCGCCAGCCCCACCACCGGCGACGACTACGGCGGCGCGTTCTTCTACGGACTCGACGGCGGCGTGACGAAGCAGCAGATCGCCGTGGCCGGCGCGAACTACACGGCGGGCGCCGCGATCGTCGGCTTCGCCTGGAGCCATACGCAGCTGGACTACGTGGACGGCTCGTCGCGCAAGCTCGACAACTACGACCTGAACGCGCGCTACCGACTCACGCCGGCCACCACGCTGGTCGGCATCTACGCGTTCACCGACGGCCGCGCGAGCGGCCTGCCCGGCGCCGGCGGCACGCTCAAGCCGCGCTGGCACCAGTTCACGCTCGGCCTCGACTACGCGCTGTCCAAGCGCACCGAGCTGTATCTGTCGGGCGTCTACCAGCTCGCGGCCGGCGACGCGAGTACCTCGGCCGGCGGCGGCTACCGCGCGATCGCGGCGATCGCCGACGCCGGCACCGCATCGTCGACGAACCGCCAGGTGGCCGCGTTCGGCGGGATTCGCGTGAAGTTCTGACGGCCGGCGGCGGCTGCAAGGACCGTAGCGATCACGACAACCGTCGCCGCCGCGGGCGGCCCGCCGGCTCGCCCGCCGCCCGCCATTGCAGCCGCTTCCTCCGCCGTCGCCGGCGCGGCGCGCCGCCCTCCTACTCGTCCGCGTCCGGCATCCAGGCGGCGCGGGCCGCGTCGGCACGGCGGAACGCCGGGAACTTCGCGCCGAGTTCGGCGATGTTGTGGATGTCGAGCTTCTGCAGGTCGGCGCGCGTGATCAGCGTCGGCTTCACCTCGATGCGGTGCCCCGGGTCCTGCCCGGCCACCAGCAGCGCCGCGGCGCGCACCGACACGGCGCCCACCACGGCCGGGTTGGTGGCTGCGGTGGCCACCCACGGGCTGTCCGGCGCGCGGATCGCCTGGATGTCGGCGGTCGAGATGTCGGCGCTGTAGATCCGCAGCTTCGCGGCGATGCCGTTCTCGTCGGCGGCCAGCTTCGCGCCGCGCGCGAATTCGTCGTAGGGGGCGAACACCACGCGCACGCCCGGATGCGCGCGGAACGCGGCCGCCGCCTGGTTCGCCACCGACTGCGCGATCGGATTGTCGACGGTGCCGAAGCGGGCGCTTTCCTTCACGCCCGGATGCGCGGCCTTGAACGCCTGCCAGACCGCGTCGCGGCGATCGAGCGGCGCGAAGCCGGCCACGTAGACGTAGGCCGCCTCGAACGCCGTGCCGTTGTCCTTCACGGCCTGCCCGAGCAGCAGCGTGGCGAGGTCGTGGTCGCTCTGCTCGATCTGCGGCACCTTCGGGTTCGCCAGATCGACGTCGAACGCCACCACCTTGATGCCCTTGTCGAGCGCGCGCTGCACGACGTCCTTCAGCGATTCGGGCAGGCCGTGATTGACGACGATCGCCGCCACGCCGAGATCGATCGCCTGCTGGATCTGGTCGCGCTGCTGCGCGGCGTCCTGGCGGCCCTCGAACACGCGCAGGTCGATGCCGAGCGCCTTCGCCTGCTTCTGCGCGCCGGCCTCGTAGGCCTGGAAGAAATCGCCGGCCGACAGGTAGTTGACGAGCGCGACCTTGACGCCGCCGCGATCGAACGGCGCGGGCGCGTGCGCGAGCCCTGGCGCGGCAAGCGCGGAGGCGGCCGGGAACGCGGCGGCGAACAGCAGCGGCAGCGCGTACTTGCGGACGAACGAATCGATCATGAGCAGGAACCTGGATGAGAAGTGAATCGGGACCGGCGCTTGAAGGCGCGCCGGCCGCCTGGGTGAAACCGTCGATGCGTGCATCGCGCCGGCCGCGCGGGCGCCGCCGGCCGGCGATGCCTCGCCCGGATGCCGCGACGACACGCCATGCCGCCTACCGCGCGGCCCGGCCATGCACGGACGAGGCGGCAAGGCGTTGAAACGACGCGGCAAAACAACGATTCGCGACAACGACGCGGCAACGGGCCGAAACGGGCTGAAACGGCGAAACCCCGCCGTGCCGCCGCTCAGCGCACGCCCCGCGCGCCGATCCCGAACGTGAACGCGAGCGCGCCCACCAGCAGCGCGCCCTTGATGAAATCCTGCATGTAGTACGGCGCGTTGAGCATGGTCAGGCCGTTGAGCAGCACGTCCACGAAGATCGCGCCCGTCACCGCGCCGATCACGTTCGGGCGCTTGAGGCCCCACACGGCGTACCCGATCAGCGCGGCGGCCACCGCGTCGAGCAGCAGCGAATGACCGGCGCCCACGTCGCCGCGCCCGACGCGCGCGGCGATCAGCGCGCCGCCGAGCGAGGCGATGCTGGCCGACGCCACGTAGGCGGCGATCCGGTAGCGCGTGGTGGGCGCCCCGGCGAGCCGGGCAGCCGTCTCGTTGCCGCCGGTGGCGTAGAGCACGCGGCCCCAGCGGCTGAACTCGGTGACGAGCACCGCCAGCACGGTCACGGCAGCCAGCACCAGTACCGGCAGCGGCACCACCTCGAGCCAGCGCGCGCGGCCGAGCGCGAGGAACGCGGCCGGGAATTCGCCGCTCGCCTCGCTGCCGTCGGGCAGGATCGTGCCGGTGGCGAGCGAGCGCCCGCCAGTCGGAATCAGTTGCAGGCCGGCCAGCAGGAACAGCGTGCCGAGCGTCGCGAGCTGGTCTGGAACCTTCAGGCGCGTGATCAGCAAGCCGTTCACGAGCCCGGTCGCCACCCCGAGCACGAGACACGCGCCGAGCGCCGCCCAGGCACCGCCATGCCAGACCACCAGCACGTAGCTGGCCGCCATCTGCGCGGTGGCGGCGGTGCTGCCGACCGACAGGTCGAAGCCGCCCACCGCCAGCGACAGCGTCACGCCGATCGCGAGCAGCGCGACGATCGAGGCCGCCTGCAGGATGCTGAACAGGTTGTCGATGCCGATGAAGGCCGGCTCGCGCCAGGCGAAGCCGGCCACCAGCGCGGCCAGCAGCACCAGCAGCCCGCCGCGTTCGAGCCAGCCGGCGAAGCGCCGCGCCGGGCGCGCCGATGGGGCCAATGGCGCCGATGGTCCGGGCGGCGGCGGCGCCGGTTCGGCGCGCGCGGGCGCCATGCTTGCGGCCAGCCGGCCGACCCGGGTTTTCATCACGCGGTCTCCCTGATCACGTCGTCGCTGCGGCCGATGCGCAGCCGGTCGAATTCCAGTACCCGGTCGGCGAGTTCGAACGCCTCCTCGGGATCGCTGACGAACACCAGCGTCGCGTAGCCGGCCGCGCCGCGGCGCAGCACCTCGACGATCTCGGCGCGCGCGCCCACGTCCACGCCCTGGAACGGCTCGTCGAGCAGCAGCAGCGCGGCCGGCTCGGCGAAGCCGCGCGCCAGCGCGACCTTCTGCTGGTTGCCGCCCGACAGCCGCGCGACGCGGTCGTCCGGCCCCGTGCAGCGGATCGTCAGGCGCCGGATCAGCGCAGCCGCGCGCTCGCGTTCGAGGCGGCGGGCGACGCGCCCAAGCGGGAACCAGCGCGCGAGGAACGCGAAGCTCAGCGTGCCGGCCACCGACGCGAACGGGACCGAATCGGGGAACAGCGAACTGGCCCAGCGGTCCTCGCCGAGCATCACCACGCCGGCGGCCACCGCCTCGGCCGGGCCGCGCGGCCGCCAGGGCCGGCCGTCCAGCGTCATCGCGCCGGCCGCGTACCGCTCCAGGCCGAACACGGTGCGCGCGAGGCGCGACTTGCCACCACCGATCGGTCCGGCGAACGCGACGATCTCGCCGCGCGCCGCGTCGAAATCGAGCGGTGGCGCGTCGTCGAACAGCTTCAGGCCGCGCGCCGAGAAGCCGGCCGCCAGCGGCGGCGCGCCGTGGCGGGCCGGGCCGCGAGGATCGTTCGGGTTCGCCGGGTTCGCTGGATACGACGAACCCGCCGCGCCATGCGCCGCCTTACGCGGCAGCGGCCGGCCGATCATCGCGGTCACGGCCGCGTCGTAGTCGAACGGCGCCGCGATCGCGGCCACCTCGCGCCCGTCACGCAGCACCAGCGCGCGATCGGCCATGCGACGCAGGTCGCCGGAGCGATGCGAGACGAGCAGGATCGCCACGCCGCGCTCGCGCAGGCGGTCGAGCGCGCCGAACAGGCGCTCGGCCTCGTCGGCCGACAGGCTTGCCGTGGGCTCGTCGAGGATCAGCAGCGCGGGATCGGCGTCGAGCGCGCGCGCCAGCGTCACGAGCTGGCGGATCGCCACCGGCTGCGCCTGGGCCGGCGCCGCCAGATCCACCTCGAGCCCGACGCGCGCGGCCAGCGCCGCCGCGGCGCGGCGGCGGGCCGCCGGCGTTTCGAACCAGCGGCCATCGCCGCGATTCGTCCGGTCCAGCAGCAGGTTCTCGGCGATCGACAGCGTCGGCACGATCGCCTCGGCCACCGACTGGTGCATGGTCGCGATGCCGGCCGCCTTCGCCTGCTGCGTGCCGGCCGGCGCGAACGGCCGGCCGCGCAGGCGGATCGTGCCGGCGTCGGCGCGCAGCACGCCGCTCAGGATCTTCACGAGCGTGGATTTGCCGGCGCCGTTCGCGCCCATCAGCGCGACCACCTCGCCGGCGCGCATCGTCAGGTCGACGCCGTCGAGCGCGCGCGTCGCGCCGAAACGCTTCGCCAGGCCGCGCGCCTCCAGCACCGGCGCCGCGCTCATGCGGCGCCTCCGGCCCGACGCACGACGGCCGCGCCGGCGCTCGGGCGAGCGGCGCAAGGGGGGAGCGAATGGTTGGCGGGCGGCGTCATCGCAGCGTTATATAGGCGATCGCGCGCGCGAGGCAACGAATCGGTTCTGCTATGCATATCAGCACGGCACGCTCGGCACGGCACGCGGCGCGCGCGCACGAATGCAAATCACAAATGCTTGTTTGCGATCGCGCGGACGCTCGACAAGAATGAATCGTCCCTGCGTCTGCCGTCATGCGCCGCGCCGCCCGCTGACGCCGTGCGCCATGTCGTGCCCTACGCCGTGCCCCGCGCCATGTCTTATGCCGCTCATTTCGTTAGTGATCCTTTTCGATCACGACCGGCACGGCATTCGTCATGACGCCCGCTTCCACGACCGCCACCTGCCGCCCATGCCGATCCGTCCCGTGTCCCGCCAGCCGTCCCGCTTCGCCGGTTTCCTCCGTTGCCTCCGTGTCGCCGCCGTGCTGGTGCCGGGCGCGTTCGCGGCCTGCCTCGCGACCGGCGCGGGCGTGGCCCGCGCCGCCGAACCGCTGACGATCCGCATCGGCGTGGCCCAGCAGGGCGCGGGCGATCCGCCGACCTTCGGCGGCAGCGCCGGCGCGACGGTGCAACAGCAGAAGCTGCTCGAAAAGGAATTCGCGCGCGACGGCATCCGCGTGCAGTGGCTGTTCTTCAAGGGGGCGGGGCCGGCCGTCAACGAGGCGATCGCGGACAAATCGCTCGACTTCGCGCTGCAGGGCGACCTGCCGGCCGTGCTGGCGCGCGCCAACGGCCTGAACACGCACCTGATCGCGGCCGTCGGCGTGAGGAGCGGCATCAAGATCGGCGTGCCGGCCGGCTCCGCGATCCGCTCGGTGGCCGACCTGAAGGGCAAGCGCGTCGCGATCTTCCGCGGCACCAACCTCCAGCTCGTGATCGACAACGTGCTGGCCGCGAACCATCTCGACGAGCGCGACCTGCGCGTGATCAACCTGGACACCGCCAGCGCGCTCGCGGCGCTGGCCTCGCAGGGCATCGACGCGTCGGTCAACGACTATCACCTGTCGAAGCTGGTCGATTCGGGGCTCGCGAAGATCATCTACGAATCGCAGGACGACGGCCCGCAATACACGCGCCAGTCGCACCTGCTGGTGCTCGACGATTTCGAGCGCGCGCATCCCGACCTCGTGCAGCGCGTCGTCAACGTGTTCGTGGCCGCCTCGCGCTGGGCCTCCGACGAGGCGAACCGCGACGCGCTGCTCGCGCAGTGGGCGGCGAGCGGGATTCCGGTGGCGTCGTGGCAGGCCGAATTCCCGGCCGGCACGCTGAAGTCGCGCAACTCGCCGCTGCTCGATCCGTTCTTCGCCGCGCGCTATCAAGCCGTGGCGCAGGACGCGCTGAAGCTGAAGCTGATCCGCCGGCCGGTGGACCTCAACGGCTGGATCGAGCCGGTCTATCTCGACCGCGCGCTGAAGGCGCAGCACCTCGAACACTACTGGCCGGGCTACGACGCGTCGGGCCGGCCGCAATCGTGACGGAGGCCGCCGCCATGAGCGATACCGCGATCCCGCTCGCCGAGCGTCGCCGCGACGGCGCCGCCGCGCACGCCGCTCCATCCCCGGCGCCGGCCCCGGCCTCGGCTGCCCGGGCATTCGCGCCGCCGCACGGCGCCGCGCCACCGCGCGGGCGCGCCGCCGCGCTCGGCTGGTGGCTCGCGCCGTGGCTGCTGCCCGCGCTGCTGTTCGCGCTCTGGACGCTCGGCTGCGCGCGCGGCTGGATCGCGCCGCAGATCCTGCCGCCGCCCGAGGCGGTCTGGCAGACGCTCGTCGAGCTGGCGCGCGGCGGCGACCTGGCCAGCAACGCCTGGATCAGCCTGCAGCGCGTGCTGCTCGGCTTCGCCGCCGGCACGCTGGGCGGTTTCGCGATCGGCGCCTGGCTGGGCGTGTCGCGCACGGCCGAAGCCTACGTGCTGCCGAGCTTCAACGCGATCGTGCAGATCCCCGTGCTCGGCTGGCTGCCGTTCCTGCTGCTGCTCGTGGGCGTCGGCGAACCGCTCAAGATCATCCTGATCGCGCACGCGGCGCTGGTGCCGGTGGCGATGAGTACCTTGCAGGGCTTTCGCGAGGCGCCGGCCGCGCTCGACGAGGTGGCGCGCGGGTTCGGCTACACGCGCCGGCAGCGCATCGCACACGTGGTACTGCCGGCCGCCGTGCCGACGCTCGCCACCGGCCTGCGGCTCGGCTTCACGAAGGCATGGCTCGCGCTCGTGGTGGTCGAGCTGGTCGCCTCCTCGGAGGGGCTCGGCTACCTGATCGTCTATGGGCGCCAGCTGTTCCAGCTCGACCTGGTGATGGCGGCGGTGGTGATCGTCGGCGCGATCGGCTACGCGATCAACCGCCTGCTCGACGCGCTCGAGGCGCGCCTGCGGCGCGGCCGACCCTCGGCGTTTCGCGCATGAGCGACGCCCGCCTTCCACCACTCGCCTCCCCGGAGCCGCGCCGCATGTCGCCCGCCGCGCCATCGCCCGCCCCGCCGGCGCAGGACGCGCCGGCCGCGCGGCGCGTCCTGCGCCGCCCCGACCTGCGCGGGCTCGTGCTGCCCGCCGTCGCGCTGCTCGTCTGGTGGGCCGTGGCCGCCGCGCATCGCGGCCACGCGGGCCTGCTGGTCGGCCCCGACGCCGTCTGGCGCACGGCGGTGCAGCAGGTCGCCAGCGGCGCGCTCGCCCGGGCCCTGTCCGCCTCGCTCGCGCGCGAGTTCGCCGGTTTCGCGATCGGCACCGCGCTCGGCCTGCTGCTCGGCACGGCGCTCGGGCTCTCGCGGCTCGCCGCGCGCCTGATCGGGCCGAGCTTCGACACCTTCAAGCAGATCTCGCTGTTCGCCTGGATTCCGCTGATCTCGGTCTGGTTCGGCCTCGGCGACACCGCGAAGGTGGTGTTCCTGTCGCTGGCCGCGCTGCTGCCGGTGGCGGCCCACACCTGCGACGGCATCCACGCGGTGCCGCGCGCCTACGTCGAGGTGGCGCGCACGCTGCGCTACTCGCGCGCGCAGCTGCTGCGCCACGTGATCCTGCCCGCCGCGCTGCCGTCGATCTCGACCGGGCTCTACCTGGGCCTGATCTATTCGTGGCTCGCCACGCTCGGCGCCGAGTACCTGCTGGTGGCCGGCAGCGGCATCGGCAACACGCTGATCGACGGCAGCGAGCAGTTCCGCATGGATCTCGTGCTGTTCGGCATCCTCGTGGTCGGCACCACGGGCTGGGCGCTCAATGCCGCCGCGCGCGCGCTCGAACGACGGCTGCTGGCGCGGCGCGGGCGTGCCTGACGGCGGCGCCACGCCCTCCCTTCCTCACTTCACCGGATCGCCATGACCACCCATTCGATCGATTCGCCCGTCGCGCTCGAGATCCGCCAGGTCCGCAAGCGCTATGCGCAGCGCGGTGCCGCGCTCGAGGTGCTCGACGACATCTCGCTCGCCGTGCGCGACGGCGAGTTCGTCAGCATCGTCGGCGCGAGCGGCTGCGGGAAATCCACGCTGCTGCGCCTGATCGCCGGGCTCGACACCGATTACGACGGCGAGATCCGCGCCGGCGGCGAGCGCGTGCGCGATACCTCGCTTCAACGCGGAATCGTGTTTCAGGACCACCGGCTGTTCCCGTGGCTGACGGTCGAGCAGAACGTCGCCGCGGCGCTGCGCAACTCGCCGCTCGCGGCACGCGCCCGGCGCGAGGCGGTGGCCGAGCACATCGCGCTGGTGGGGCTGGCCGGCTTCGAGGCGGCCTATCCGGCGCAGCTGTCGGGCGGCATGGCGCAGCGCGTCGCGATCGCGCGCGGGCTCGTCAACCGGCCGAAGCTGCTGCTGCTCGACGAACCGTTCGGCGCGCTCGACGCGCAGACGCGCACGCGCATGCAGCACGAGCTGCAACGGATCTGGGCGCGCGAGCGCATCACGATGCTGCTCGTCACGCACGACGTGGACGAGGCGGTCTGGCTCGGCGACCGCGTCGTCACGATGGCGCCGCGCCCGGGCCGCATCGCGCGGATCGTCGAGGTCGGGCTGCCGCGCCCGCGCGAGCGTGCCTCGCCCGCGTTCGCGCGGCTGCGCGACACGATCCTCGCCGATCTCGGCGACGACGATGCGGCCGCGCGCACCGCTCCGCCACCCGCCGTGCCGCGGCCGGCCGGCGGCTGGCGGCTGGCCTGGTAGCGCGTCCGGCCGGCCCGGATTGCTACCGCTGCAAATCGGACTATCGATACGAGGAATCGTCAGTTCAGTTTTGCCGCGCGGGCTGCTTGAATGTCCGAAAACATCCTCCCTCCCCACTCCAGGAGACACTCCCGATGTCCGACGTCCAGATCGCCACGCCGCTGTCGCATGCCGCCGCCGTTCCCTCGTCCGTGTCCGCGCCGGACTCGCCGCTGTCGCTGCGGCGCGTGGCGGGCCGGATCGGCGCCGAAGTCACCGGCCTGCGCCTGTCGGCCGGGATCGACGCGGCGAGCTTCGACGCGGTCCTCGACGCGCTGCACACGCACAAGGTGCTGTTCTTCCGCGGCCAGCACCATCTCGACGACGACGCGCAACAGGCGTTCGCGCGCCGCTTCGGCGAGACCGTCGCGCACCCGACGGTGCCCCCGGTCGACGGCACGGCGCTGCTCGAACTCGACTCGGCGCACGGCGCGCGCGCGAACTCGTGGCACACCGACGTGACCTTCGTCGACGCCTATCCGAAGGTGTCGATCCTGCGCGCGGTGGTGATCCCGCCCGCCGGCGGCGACACCGTCTGGGCCAACACGGCGGCCGCCTACGCGCACCTGCCGGACTCGCTGCGCGAGCTGGCCGACACGCTGTGGGCCGTGCATACCAACGCCTACGACTACGCGTCGTCGCACGTCAACGCCGACGCCGACCAGCTGAAGCGCTACCGCGAGGTGTTCACCTCGACCGTCTACGAAACGCTGCACCCGGTGGTGCGCGTCCACCCGGTCACGCAGGAGCGCACGCTGGTGCTCGGTCACTTCGTGCAGCGCATCCAGGGGCTCTCGGCGAGCGACTCGGCGCATCTGCTGCAGGTGCTGCACGAGCACGTCACGCGGCTCGAGAACACGGTGCGCTGGAGCTGGCGCGAGGGCGACGTGGCGATCTGGGACAACCGCGCGACCCAGCACTACGCGATCAACGACTACGGCGACGCGCGCCGCGTGGTGCGCCGCGCGACGGTCCACGGCGACGTGCCGGTGGGCGTGGACGGCCGCGCCAGCGTCGCGCTGAAAGGCGGCACCGCCACGCTGCAGTGAGGCCGGGCCGCGCCCGTCACAAACCCATTCTTCCAGACAGGAGACGCACATGAACCAGGCCGTAGCACCGTCGCTCGACGTCCTTCCCTTGTCCGCGCACATCGGCGCCGAGATCCGCGGCGTCGACCTGACCCGCCCGCTCGACGCCGAGCAGGTCGCCGCCATCCGCGGCGCGCTGCTGAAGTGGCGCGTGGTGTTCTTCCGCGAGCAGTTCCTCACCCACGAGCAGCACATCGCGTTCTCGGCGCAGTTCGGCGAGCTGACCGTGGGCCACCCGGTGTTCGGCCACCTCGAGGGCCATCCCGAGATCTATTCGGTCTCGAAGTACCGCAAGGCCACGCGCTACGACGGCCAGCCCGTGCTGCGCCCGTGGACCGGCTGGCACACCGACGTGACGGCTGCCGTCAACCCGCCGTGGGCCTCGATCCTGCGCGGCGTGACGATTCCGCCCTACGGCGGCGACACGCACTGGACCAACCTCGCGCGCGCCTACGAAACGCTGTCGGCGCCGCTGCGCGAGTTCGTGGACGGGCTGCGCGGCATCCACCGCTTCACGCCGCCGCCCGGCGCCAACGCGACCGCCGACTACGCCGACGCCGTGGAGCGCCGCACGCTGGTGACCGAGCACCCGCTGGTGCGCGTCCACCCCGAGACGGGCGAGCGCGTGCTGTACGTGAGCCCCGGGTTCCTGAAGTCGATCGTCGGCCTGACCCCGCGCGAGAGCCAGGGGCTGCTCGAGCTGCTGTGGGAACACATTACCCGCCCGGAATTCACGGTGCGTTTCAAGTGGGAGCCGCGCAGCCTCGCGTTCTGGGACAACCGCGCCACCGCGCATCTGGCGCCGTCCGACATCTTCGATCTCGACTTCGACCGCCAGCTGTATCGCACCACGCTCGTCGGCGACGTGCCGGTCGGCCCCGACGGCCGCGCCTCGGTCGCGCTCGAAGGCACGCCGGTGGACGCCGCCGCCGCGATCGCGCTGAACTGACCGCGCGCCGATGTCCGACGAGATCCTGACCCAGGCGAGCGAGCGCGACGGCGTGGCCGAAGCGGCCGCCACGCCGTTCGTCCCGGTGGCCTCGCCGGCCGATTTCCCCGACAGCCCGGTCTCGCGCGTGTTCGCGCAGCCGCTGATGCTCGGGCTGTTCCTGCCGATCCAGGCCGGCGGCTGGAGCGCCTCGACGCTGCCGCGCACCACCGACTGGTCGTTCGACTACAACGCCGCGCTGGTGCAGCAGGCCGAGGCACTCGGCTTCGACCTGGTGTTCGCGCTCTCGCAGTGGCTGCCCAAGGGCGGCTACGGCGGCGTGTTCGACGGCCAGGCGCTCGACTCGTTCATGACGCTCGCGGCGCTGACCGCGCGCACCGAGCGGATCGTGCTGGCCGCGACCACCCACGTGCTCTACGGGCCGTGGCACCCGCTGCACTTCGCCAAGTTCACGGCCACGCTCGATCACATCTCGAAGGGCCGCTGGGGCATCAACGTCGTGACGGGCCACCGCGCGCTCGAGCACGAGATGTTCGGCTGGCCGCGCATCGAGCACGACCACCGCTACACGCTCGCCGCCGAGTTCCTCGACGCCGTGCAGCAGCTGTGGGCGCAGCCCGACAATTTCAGCTACCAGCCGGCACGGTCGAGCTGGCGGCTCGGCGAGGCGTTCGTCACGCCGAAGCCGCGCTACGGCCGCCCGCTGCTGATCAACGCCACCGGCTCCGACGCCGGCATCGCGTTCGCGGCGCGCTACTCCGACGTGGTGTTCGTGACCAGCCCCGGCGGCCCGACGCTCGATGCCGCGCTGCGCACGCTGCCCGCGCACACGGCGCGCGTGAAGGCCGCCGCCGCCGCGCACGGCCGGCGCATCCGCACGCTGCTGAACCCGATGGTGATCTGCCGCGAGACGGCGGCCGAGGCGCGCGAATACCGCGACGCGATCGTCGCGCATGCCGACGCGGGCAGCTTCCAGCGCTTCGACAGCGACGCGCACGCGTGGCGCGGCGGCGCCGCCGAACGCGCGCAGGCCGAGCATCGCGCGCTGGGCGGCAACATGTCGATCACCGGCTCGCCCGAGGAAGTCGCCGATGCGATCGTGCGGCTGCATCGCGCCGGCGTGGACGGCGTGCAATTGAGCTTCTACGACTTCCAGCCCGACCTGGCGCTGTTCGGACGGCGCGTGCTGCCGCTGCTGCGCGAGGCGGGTTTGCGTCACTGAGGCCGCCGCGGGATTCACCTTCGGCGGTGCGACATCTCAAGCGCGCGAGCACGGCCGCCCCGCCGTGCCGTCGCGCGCGCTCACCATGCACATCGCCTGCGCGCCGATTTCACGCCGCCGTCTCGGCCTGCCCGCGCCGCGCGGCCGTGGCCCGGTCGGCCGGCCGCGCGAGGCCCAGATGCTCGCGCAGCGTCGTGCCCGTGTACGCGTCGCGGAACAGGCCGCGCCGGCGCAACTCCGGCAGCACCAGCGCGATGAAGTCGTCGAGGCCGCCCGGCAGCGTCGGCGCCATGATGTTGAAGCCGTCGGCGCCGTGGTGCATGAAACGCGCCTCGAGTTCGTCGGCGATCTGCCGCGGCGTGCCCACCAGTTGCCAGTGTCCGCGCGCGCCGGCGACGCGCAGCGCGAGCTGGCGGATCGTCAGGTTCTCGCGGCGCGCGAGTTCGATCGTCAGCGCCTGGCGGCTCTTGCTCGCGTTGGTTTCCGGCAGCGCCGGGATCGGCCCGTCGAACGGATGGGCCGACAGATCGAAGCCGCCCGTGAGCCCCGACACCAGCGCGAGCCCGACGGCCGGATCGATCAGCTGCTGCAGCGCCTCGAATTTCCCGCGCGCCTCGCTCTCGTCGCGGCCCACCACCGGCAGCACGCCCGGCATGATCTTCAGTTCGTCGGGCGCGCGGCCCCATTCGGCCATCCGCCCCTTCACGTCGGCGTAGAACGCCACCGCCTCGTCGAGCGTCTGCTGCGCCGTGAAGATCACCTCGGCGGTGCGCGCGGCGAGCCGCTTGCCGGCTTCCGACGAACCCGCCTGCACGACCACCGGCCGCCCCTGCGGCGTGCGCGGCACGTTCAGCGGCCCGCGCACCTGGAAGAAGCGCCCGCGATGCGCGAGCACGTGACGTCCGGCCGGATCGAAGAAGCGTCCGGCCGCCTTGTCGCGCACGAACGCATCATCATCCCAGCTGTCCCACAGCGCGCGCACCACGTCAGCGAATTCCTCGGCGCGATCGTAGCGCTCGTCGTGGCGGAAATGTTCGTCGCGGTTGAAGTTCTCGGCCTCGTGGCGATTCGACGAGGTGACCAGGTTCCAGCCCGCGCGGCCGCCGCTCAGGTGATCGAGCGAGGCGAACTTGCGGGCGAGATGGTACGGCTCGTTGAAGCTCGTCGAGGCGGTGCCGACCAGGCCGATCCGTCCGGTCACGGCCGCCAGCGCCGAGAGCAGCGTGATCGGCTCGAACTGCGCGTTGTAGCTGTGCGCGGTGCGGCTCAGGAAATCGACGTCGTCGCCGCGCGTGCCCACGCCGTCGGCGAGGAACACGAGATCGAAGCAGGCCGCCTCGGCCGCCTGCGCGAGTCGCGCGTAATGGCGGAAATCCACGCCGGCATCGGCCGGCACGTCGGGATGGCGCCAGGCCGCGATGTGATGCCCGGTGGGATAGAGGAACGCGCCGAGGGCCAGCTGGCCGCCGCGGGGTCGGGTCATGATCGTCTCCGGAAATGGACGGACGGCGGACGCCGCCCGCGCTCAGAACACGCGGCCTTCGGTCAGGTGCGTGGTGACGCCGTTCAGTTCGTAGTCGCCGACCACGCGCGCCTTGTGCAGCAGTGGGTTGTGGCTGAAGATCGTGCGCAGGTTGCGCCAGTGGCGATCGAGGTTGTGGCTTTTCGAGGTGGCCGTGGCGCCGCCTACCTCGAACAGCCGCTCGCCCGCGTGCAGCGCGAGCTTGCTGACCACCAGTTGGGTCCGCGCCGTGGCAAGCGCGCCTTCCAGCACCCGTGCCTCGGCATCGGCCGCGCCGGCCAGCAGCGCGTCGGCGGAACGGTCGAGCACGCGCGCGTTCTCGCGCACCAGCGCGTCGATCGCGTGGCTGTGCGCGCTCAGGTCGCCGACGACCTGCTGGATGAAGTGATCGTCGCGCGCCGTGGCGGCCGGGCTGTGCAGCACCGGCCGGCCGAAGGTGGTCACGTAGCGGCGCGCATCGGCGGCCACGTTGCGCACGATGCCGGCCGCCACCGCCACCAGATGCAACTGTCGAAGCGCGCCGCCATGGCGCCCGACCAGCGTGGCGCTGCCGCGGTCGATCACCTCGTCGGGCTCGACGCGCACGTTCTCCAGCACCAGCGTGCCGCTCGCCGTCATGCGCTGGCCCATGCCGTCCCAGTCGTCCTCGATGCGCAGGCCCTCGCGATCGACCGGAATCACGATCGCGAGGCTCGGGTCGGTCGCCGTTTCGCCCTGCACGTTGATGCGCGCGTAGTCCGAGAACAGCGTGCCGGTCGAATAGTATTTGCGGCCCGTCACGCGATAGTGATCGCCCTCGCGCACGAGCTGCGTGGCGATCTCGCCGGGGCGCGAGGTGCCGCGCTCGGTCGAGGCGCCGCCGAACAGCGCGCCCGACAGCACGCGCTCGACCTGCAGGTCGTTGAACGGCGTGCGCGGCGACAGCCGCAGCGCCTCGGTCACGTCGTAGTGGATGCGCAGCGCATGCGCGAGATTCGAGTCGGCGGCCGCGAGCGTCGCGATCACCTCGAACAGGTCGACCAGCGAGCCGCCGAGCCCGCCGCGCGCGGCCGGTACGCGCAGCGCGCCGAGATCGGTGGCGCGAAACAGCGCGAAGCCGTCGAACGGCAGCTCGCGATCGGCCTCGCGCCGCGCGGCGTCCTTGCCGATCCCGGCGGCGAGCGCCGGCAGCGCGGCCAGCGCCGCGTCCAGGCGTGAGCGGGAATCGATCGTGTGGGGGGCATTCATACCGTCCGTCCTCTGGCTGTCGTTCATCGGGCGCGCGGCCGGCCGCCGAAGCGGGGCGCGGCCGCGCGCGAGACAGTATAGAAACGGGCGGATCGTGCGAGTACGACCGATTTCAGCTATCGATATGAGGCCGCCGGCTAAGCCCGGGGCAACCGCCGCCGGTCCGGCGCGGCACGGCGCGGCGCGGCGCGGCGGCGAGTTCAGGCCATGGCCTCCCGCTGCAGCTCGACCACGTTCACCTGCGGGCCGAACACCTCGACCACCAGCGGCAGCAGATGCGCGTGGTGCGTGAGGAACAGCACCTGCGTGCGGGTGGACAGCTCGCGCAGCGCGGCGAGCCCGGCCTTCGAGCGCGTGTCGTCGAAGTTGATGAACAGGTCGTCGGCCACGAACGGCAGCGCGGCCTTGTTCTCGAGCTGCAATTCGAGCGCGGCGATCCGCAGCGCGAGGAACAGCTGGTCGCGCGTGCCTTCGCTGAGGCCGCCCACCGCCACCGGCTTGCCGTTCGCGCGCCGCGCGGACAGCTCGGGCGGCTGGCGCTCGGTGTCGACCACCAGCCGCGAGAAATCGCCGAGCGTGAGCGCCGCGAAGATCTCGCTCGCGCGGCCCAGCATCGGCCCCTGCCGCTGCTCGCGATAGCGCTCGATCGCCCAGCGCAGCAGGCGGCTCGCGGTGGCGGCCTCCAGATACTGTTCGGCCGTGTCGCCCATCGCGGCGAGCGCCTCCTGGCGCTTGGCCTCGGCGAGCGCGGCGCTCGACTGGCCGGCGATCGCGTCGAGCGCCTGCCGGGCCACCACCTCCTCCTGCGCGAGCCGGCTCAGCGTCGCGCCCAGCGCCTCGCTGTCGTGCCGCGTCGCTTCGAGCCGTGCCGGCATCTCGGCCAGATCCTGCCCGGCGATCTCGGCCGCGATCGCGTCGGGCGCGAGCCCGTCGCCGTCGCGGATCAGCGTGGCGCGCGCGGCCGCGATCTCCTCGCGAAGCCGGCGCGCCGTGTCCGAACGTGCCGCGAGCGGCAACGCCGCGTCGATCGAGTCGACCTGCGCGCTCGCCAGCAGCGGCGCGACGCGCGCCTGTTCGGTGGCAAGGCCCGCGTTCGCCTCGTCGAGCTGGCGCCGCGCCTGGGCGAGCGCCTCGTCGGCGCGGGCGATCGCGGCCGCGTTCTCGCGCGCCGCCAGCAGCCGGGCGGCCAGCACGCGCGCGATCGCGGCGCCGTCGTGCGTCGCCGGCAGGCCGGGATCGAGCGCGTCGGCCAGCACCGCGGCCTGCCGCGCAAGCGCGGCCAGGTCGGCCTGCATCGCGTCGAGCCGGCGCGCCGGCACGTCGGCCGCGGCCAGATGCGCGGCCACCTCGTTGGCCAGGTCGACGGCGCCCTGCGCGGCCGCCTCCGAATTCGCGCGCTCGCCCAGCCGCGCCTCGGCCAGCGCCGCGCGCCACTGCTCGTCCCACTTGTCGTGATCGCGTTGCGCGCGCTCGACGCGGGCCGCCGCCGTGGCGCGTGCCTGCTCGGCCTCGGTCACGCGCGCGTCGAGGTTGCCGCGCTGCGCGACGGCACGCTCGGCCGCCTGCACGAACGCCTCGGCCGCGCCGAGCCACTGGCTCAGCCGGTCGGCGTCGAGATCGGCATCGACGCCGGGCGCCGCCGCGAGCAGCGCGGCAGCCAGCGCCTGTTGCGCGCCCGCGCGTTCGGCGCGCAGGCCGTCCAGCTCGCGCGCCTGCTGGTCGACCGTCCGCTGTGCCGCCAGCGCCGTTTCGCGCCGCCCGAGCCAGTCGCCGAGGTCGGCCAGCGCCATGCCCGGCAGGCCGGCGGCCTCGGCCGCCTCGCTCCAGTCGCGCCGGGTGGCCGCGAGTGCCTGCTCGGCCTCGGCGAATTCGGTTTCCCTGCGCGCGAGCCGCGCGCGTTCCACCTCGAGCTGCTGCCGCAGCGCCTGCAATTCGGCGGCGGCCTGCACCGTGCCGAGCTGCGCGTCCACGAGCTGGTCGGCGCGCAGGATCGCGTCGTCCAGCGCCGATGCGCCGGCGTCGAGCGCGACGGCGCCGCGTTTCAGCTCGCTCCACAGGCCGTCGCGTCGCACGCGCTCGGCGCGCACCTCGGCTTGCGTCACGATCTGCCGACCCTGTACCGCGTGCCGCTCCTGCAGCGCGAGCTTCTCGAACGCGAGGCGCGCCTCGGCCAGCGCGCCGCGCGCGGCGCCCACCGCGCTCAGGCCGTCGCTGTCGGCCTTCTGGTACGCGGCGAGCCGCGCGGCCGACGGCAGGTCCATCGTCCTCAGCGCCGCGACCGGAGCACGCCAGCGGCCGAGCTGGTCGAGCGCGTCGGCGAGCGTGTGGCCGCTCTCGGCGAGCGCCTGTGCCAGCGCGCGCTCCTTCGCCTCGCTCTGCCGAAAGCCCTGCGCGTCGGCCAGCGCGGCGCGCAGCGCGTCGGGCACCTCGTCGGCCACGATCGCCGCGCGCTGCGCGCTCAGTTGCTTCAGTTCCTGCTCGCGTTCGGCGAGCGCGTCGCGCGCGCCGTCCAGCGCCTGCTCCAGCGCGCCGCGCCGATGCAGCAGGTTGGTGACCGTCTTCAGCGCGAGTTCGGACGGCAGCGCCGCGCGCAAGGCGGCCTCGTCGCGCGGCCAGCCGAGCTGCGCGGCCGCCGCGAACGCGGCCTCGAGTTCGCGCGCGATCTCGGCTTCCACCAGCGGACGCGCCTGCTCGTGACGCGCGCATTCGACGCGCAGCGCGTCGAGCGCGTCGATGTCGGCGGCGAAGGCGATCGCGTCGGCATCGGCGACCAGTGCGTCGCGCTCGGCCTGCCGTGTCGTTAGCGACTGACGATTCAGTTCGAGCTGCTTATGTTCGACGGCGAGCGTGGCGCGAGCATCAAGCAGATCGGCCGTCGCGCTCGGCGGCAGGTCGATCACCGGGCCAAGCGCCTCGAGTTCGGCCGCCTTCGCGGCTTCGGCGTTGAGGTAGGGCGCGAGGCGCCGCACGCGTTCGAGCTTCGAGCGCTCGGCGTCGAGCCGGCGCTGCGCGGCGCGCGCCTGCTCGATCTCGCCGCGAATCCTGTCGAGCGCCTCCTGGCGCTCGACCCAGTCGCGCGTGCGGACCTGGAATGCACGCAGCTCGGCGGTGGCGTCGGTGAAGGCCGCCTCGGCGACGGCGAACGTGGTCTTGCCGCTGCGCGGCGCCCACAGCGCGGCGCGCAACGCTTCCAGCTCCTCGCGCACCGGGCCGAGGCTGCCGACGCCGGCCGCCGACTCGAACAGCACCTGCCCGAGCTTGTCGGACGCGTCGAGCAGGCTGCGCCCGCCCGCCACCAGCCGCTCGTGGTCGAGGCCGAACATCTGCTCGAAGAACTCGCGGGTCGCGCCGTCGAGCACCGCGTCGAGGAAATCGTCGGGCAACTTCGCATCCTTGCCGTCGGGCGTGCGCAGCGATTTGTTGCCGCGCGCGCGATGGAACGCGAGCGTGGCCGGGTCCGCGCCGCCGCGTCCGACGTCGAGCACGCCGCCCAGGCGCAGGTCCGAGATGTCGTGGACGAAACTGAGCGGCGTCTTCAGCTTCATGCCGAACAGCAGCTCCGACACGGCGGTGCGCACCGTCGACTTGCCGGCCTCGTTCGGTCCGACGATCACGTGGAAATCATGCGCCGCCGCCGGGAACCGCAGCGTGGCGTCGGTGAACTTGCCGTACTTGAACAGATCGAGTTGACGAATCCGCATCGCTCACTCCCCCCGCGCCAGGCGCGCGAGCAGCGCCGTGCCCACCTGCTCGACCAGTGCCGGCAGCTCGCCCGCGCGCGCGGCGCCGAGCAGCGGCACGTCCTCGCCGCGCACCTCGCTGCGCACCTTGCCGACGAACGGCTTCAGCTCCCGGTCGAGACTCGCGAGAAACTCGGGATCGTGAATCGCCTCGGCCAGGATGCGCCGCAGGTCGTCGAGCGCTTCGAGCGGCTCGCCGTGCGCGACCGGCTCGGCGGGCGGCACCGTGCGCAGCTTGACCTTCTCGAGCCAGAGCCGCTGGTTGCCGAGCATGCCGATCTGGTTCAGCACCTCGGCACGCAGCTCGGCCGCGCGGCCGAACAGCTGGCCGTGCAGCGGCGTCGCGCCGGTGACGGTCACGCGCACCGCGCGCGGCACCTCGCCGTCGGTCGCGAGCAGCGCCTCCAGCGCGGCGCCGATCTTGTGCGACAGCGCCTCGATCGTCTCGCAGTCGCCCGCCTCGACGTCGAGCGCCTCCCAGCGCAGCACGTCGATGAACAGCCGCTCGACCTGCGTGCGGCCGCCCTCCACCGTCACCAGCACCGCGCCGCGCCGGCCCGTCTCGCGGATGTGGCGCCCCTGGAGGTTGCCGGGGAACACGATCGTCGAGGCCTCGTCCCATTGCTGGAACTCGTGGACGTGGCCGAGCGCCCAGTAGTCGTAGCCCTTCGCATGCAGCTCGGCGCGCGAGCACGGCGCGTAGTTCGCGTGGATCGTGCCGCCCTCGAGCGCCGTGTGCAGCACGCCGATGTTGTAGGCGCCCGGCACCGGATCGGGATAGCCGATCGCGAGGTTGTCGATAACCGATTTGTCCTTGAAGCTCTGGCCGTGCAGCGCGACGCGCGTGCCGTCGGCGTCGTTGACGACGAGCTGATAGCTGGCCGGCTTGCGCGACGGGAACACCGTGACGTTGGGCGGCAGCGCGAGCTTCTTGCTCATCTCGCTTTCGGCGTCGTGGTTGCCCCACAGCACGAACACGGGGATCTGCGCCTGCCGCAGGCGGGCCATCTGCCGGCCGAAGAAGATGCCGGTGTTGTGATCCTTCCAGTCGCCGTCGTAGAGATCGCCGGCGATCACGACGAACGCCACCGCTTCGTCGATCGCGCGATCGACGAGCAGTTGCAGCGCGTCGCGCGAGGCATGGCGCAATTGCGCGGCGGGCGCGTCGGGATAGGCGCTGAGGCCGTGCAGGGGGCTGTCCAGGTGGATGTCGGCCGCGTGGATGAACTTCACGACGAGTCCTCTCGTTCGAATCGGGGGAAGGGCCGCCTGGGGCGCGCGCGACTCGTGTCGCGCCGGGGCGGCTTGGTCAGCAGATTGTAGAGGGCAATCGCCGGCGGGATGCGGAAAGATTGGCGGGCTGGTTGTGCGGGCGGGTGCTTGGGAGGTTGTGCGGGCGGGCGGTCGGCCCGATGCGGCACGGCGCTTCGCAAGCCGCCGCGGGCCGCCCTTGCCGGCCGTTCGCGCGTTTGCCGGTCCGATGCCCGACGGCGGCCGGCGCCTAGCGCCGTGTCGTGGCCGCGCCGTTCGCCGCGTCCGTGCCTTCGACCATCGCCGCCGGCAGCGTCAGGCGCGTGACGCCGAGCGCTGGATCGGCCTCGATCGCCGTCTCGTCGAACGGCGTGCGCAGCCAGCGCCGCGCCGCGTAGCGACGCGTGCCGTCGGCGTAATGCGGCGAGGCCGGGTCGTCGGACTCCGAATGCGCGAGCAGCGTATGCGCTTCGGGTCCGTGCGCATCGAACGTGACCACCTGCAGGTAGCTGTTGCCCGCCATCGCGTCGGCCGTGATCGGCTGATGCGCGCGGCGCTTGTCGTAGTCGCAGACGGCGGTGAAATAGCCGAGATTCGAGCAGCCGCCGTAGAGCGGGATCGCCTCGCCGTTGCGCGTCAGGTAGAGCGTCTCGCCGCGCGTGGCGTCGAGCGCGAAGCCGGCGTCGGTCACGGCCAGGATCGCGGCGCCGAACGCCTGCACGATCGCGGGATCGTCGGCGCGCAGGCCCGCCGGCGTATGCAGCGGATCGGCCGGGTCGAACGGCTTCGCGTAAAGCCGCGCCGGCGCGAGCGTCTCGACGCGCGCCCGGAACTGATCCCACAGATGCACGCCGCGCGCCTCGGGATCGGCCACGCCGCGCCAGGCACGCAGCGTCGTGCAGGCCACGGCGGTCGGCGCGACGCGCGCGGGGCGGAACACGGCACCGCTGAGCGGGTCGCGCTCGACCGTGATGACCGGGCTCGCGCAGACGCGGTCGAGCACGGCCTGCCGGTCGCGCGTCGCCGGCAGCGTCTCGCCCGCCAGCGAGAAGCGCTCGAGGTCGGCGGTCGTCACCGGCTTCGGGGCGGCCGATGTGGCCGGCGCGTTCGGCGCGTTCGGCGCGTCTGCCGCGTTCGCTACGTTCAATGCGTTCAATGCGTTCAATGCGTTCGATCCGCTCGATTCGCTCGATTCGCTCGATTCGCTCGATCCGCTCGATCCGCTCGATCCGCTCGATCCGCTCGATGCGCTCGATACGTCCGATGTGTCCGATGTGTCCGACGCGCTCGGTGCGCTCGACGCTGCAGCCAGCGCCGCCTCCCGCATCGCGAACCGCAGGCCGAGCCGCGCGCGCAAATCGAGCGGCGCGACGCCGATGCCGGTCACGCGCGCAAAGCCCGTCAACGGCGCAGCCGGGTTGGCGAGCCAGTAGCTGTTGTTCATGTTGGCGACGAAATCGCGTCGCAGCAGGCCGGGCATCGCGTCCGCGGGCAGCGAGCCCGGTCGCGCGGCGGCGCTGTCGCGGCGCCAGTCGCAGTCGGCGCGCGAGCCGTCGAGGAACGGCACGCCGGGCAGCTTCGCGTCGAACGCGCGGCCGAGCGGCGGCGTGCAGCGCTCGGCCAGCGCATCGGGTACGTCCGGCACGTTGCCGATGTCCGAATACCAGACCCGCGGGTCGGCGCGCCCGATCGCGAGCGTGTTGACCCACGGCATCGCGGTCGAGGCCTTCTGCGCCGCGATGAACGCGTCGAGCGAACGCGCGCGGCCGAACGCGAGGAAGGTGCGGAAGATCGCGTCGTTACCGGCGTTCACGTCGCGGATCGCGAACGCCTGCGTGCGGGTCCAGGCCAGCGCCGGCGACCACGACGACAGGTCGACGACCGGGCCGTAGCGGCTGCGGTACAGCGTGCGCGTGACGTTCGCAAGCGTGCCGTCGGGGCGGCGCACCGGCACCGTCAATACCACCGGCGTCATCGCGACGCGCCGGCCGTCGACGCGATAAGCGGTCGGATCGTCCGCGGCGAGCGTCAGCTGGAACAGGCCGAAGCGGCGCGCGCCGGACACCGTGTGGGTCCACGCCACGGCGTCGTTGTAGCCGATCATGATCACCGGCACGCCGAGAAACGAGGCGCCGCTCACGTTCAGCCGGCCGGGAATCGTCAGTTGGGCCTGATAGAAACGGTCGGGGCCGCTCCAGAACCAGTGCGGATTGCCGAGCAGGATCGGCTCGCCGTGCGTGGCGTCGCGGCCGAACGCGATGCCGTTGCTACCGATGCCGTGGTGGCCGCCGACATGCATCGCATCGGCGTCGAGACCGGCGAACATGGCGGCGGCCGGCGCGGCACGGCCCGCCGTGTCGTCGGCATGCAATGCCGCGCCGGCGGGCGGCCGCGCGTTCGCGATCGCCGGGATGAAATATGCCTCGCCGCCGGCCAGGTTCGCCGCGTAGAGGCGCCGGTAGATGTCGTCATCGCTGATGGCCGCGAGCCACGGCGCCGCGCGGCACGCGGCATGCCGGCCCGGCGCCCCGCCCGCGCGAATCCCGGCGAGATAGCGGTCGTAGCCGGCCGCGAAGCCGCTGATCAGTTGCCGTAGCTCGGGCGGCTGGCCGCCGCGATAACGATCGAGCGTCGCCGTCGACGCGACGAGCCGGAAAAAGAAATCGGAGTCGAGATTGGTCGGCGCGCCGAGCGTGGAACGCGCGGACGGCCTGCCGTCGGCACCGAAGAAGCGTGCGCGCTCGCCGCGATAGGTGACGAACGCCTCGGCCATCGTGCAGAGGTTGTCGCTCGCCTGCGCGTAGCCGTAGCCATAACCGAGCGCCCGCCAGTTCGCGGCCTCGATGTGGGGGATGCCGTCGGTGGTGCGGCGGATCACGACCGTGGCGGCCTGCCCCGGATCGGCCGCCGGGTTGGTGACCGGATCGACGGCCGCATTGGCGCCCCTCTCGCGCGGGCCGGCACACCCCGTGCTGCCGACCAGGCCCGCGAGGCTCGCGGCCACCGCGAGCGCCGCCCCCCATCCGAAGAATCGCCGGCCGATCCGGCCGGCCGCGTCGTACCGCTTCACCAAACGTGCGAAAACCATGCGCCTCCCAGGCGTGACTGATGGACGGCCGAAGCCCGTTCCGACCGGCCGCGCCGTGCGCAACGCACGGCCGGCGCCGGTCGGGGATGGCCTCTCTCGATCCCTTGACACGCGCAGGAGCATCGTTATTGGAATGCGGTGGCGGCGCTGGCGAAGGGCCTCCCTTCGGCAGCGTGCCGTGCCCGGAGCAAGCCGGGCGACCTCGGATGCGTCAGGCGCCGTCGGGATCGGTGCCGTCGGCACCAACGACACCATCGGCACCGGATCGCGCGTCGCCGCCTTCGAGGCCGTCGGCGCGCGCCTTCGGCCGGCATTCGGCGCAATAGCCGTGCAGCACGAGGTGGTGGCCCGTCAGCAGATAACCGAGCGAATCGGCGGCCGCCTTCTCGCGGCCGTCGATCAGCGGATCGGAAAACTCGTCCACCTTGCCGCAGGCGAGGCAGATGATGTGGTCGTGCCGCTTGCCGTCGTTGAGTTCGTAGACGTGGCGGTTCGAATCGAGCGTGCCGCTCGTCAGGATGCCCGCTTCGACGAACTGCGAGAGCACCCGGTAAACCGTCGCGAGACCGATGTCGATCTTCTCCGCCACCAGATGGCGAAACACGTCCTCGGCGCTGACGTGCCGCGGACGCGCCGCCGCGAAGAATTCCAGCACCTTCACGCGCGGCAACGTCGCGCGCAACCCCGCTCCCTGCAACTGTTCATGGACTGGCATCAGCATAGGCGAATCGACAAAAGATGGACCGGCCCGGGCGGCCCGCCGCGATCGATCTCGCCGCCCTGCCGCCGCGCGCCCCGGCCCATGTACCCGGCCGATCGACGACGACCGTCGGGACGGGTAATCGGTAATCGCGGCCGTTACGGCGCGTACCCGATACATCGGCGCCACGCCGCGCCGGCCGCGCGCGTAGGCGTTACCATACCTCACAACAATACGAATGAGAATCATTTGCACAAATGAAAAGACTTGCGCATCATGTCGCGACTCAGTCGATCGGAGAAACCATGACGCAACACAACTTCACCGCCCCGACGCCGGCCGCCGCCGATCGCGTCGCATCGCGGCCGGGCCACGCGCTCGTCGAGATCCTGCTGTCGCGCCAGTCGCACTGGCAGCTGACCGAGCCGGCACCGCGCGACCATGAGCTCGGCCTGATCCTCGACGCCGCGTTGCGCGCGCCCGATCACGCGCAGCTGCGGCCGTGGCGCTTCGTGCTGATTCGCGACGAGGCGCGCGCCGAGCTGGCCGAGGTGCTCGTGGAACTGGCCGTCGCGCGCGAGCCGGACCTGCCGCCCGACCAGCGCGAGGCGCGCGGCCAGGCCGCCTACGCGGCGCCGCTGATCATCGCGGTGGCCGCCGCGATCAGCGACGCGCACGGCATCCCCGAGATCGAGCAGATGCTTTCGACGGGCGCCGCGACGATGAACATGCTCAACGCGATCCATGCGCTCGGCTACGGCGGCTTCTGGATCACGGGGGCCGACAGCTACGATCCGAAGCTCGCCGCGGCGCTCGACTTCGAGCCGCACGACCGGCTGCTCGGCTTCCTGATGGTCGGCACGCCGGGATCGGCGGACGCGCCGCCGGCCCGCCCGCCGCGCGCGAATCATGTGCGCGAATGGCTCGGCCGCTCGGCGATCTGAACGGCGATCGAGCAGCGGATCAAGCCGGCCCCGCGGTCGGGTCGGCGACCACGTCGGCAATCAAGCCGTCGACCGGGCTGACAACCGCATCGGTTCGACCAACGGGTCGGGCATCGAACCGGCGGCCGGCATGAGCCGGCCGCCGCGCCGCCTCAAAGCACGCTCGCGCCGTTCGAGGCGGCGAGCCCGGCGATCTGCGCGGTCCCGCGATCTTCGTAGGTGAATTCCGCGCCCTTCGCGGTCTCGATGATCTGGCCGCGCTCGATCCGGATCACGCGGTCGGCGACGTGGAAGTAGCGGTCGTCGTGCGAGACGATGATCAGCGTCTTGCCCTGGCGCTTCAGTTCCGGCAGGAACACCGTATAGAACACGCGGCGGAAGGTTGGATCCTGGTCGGCCGCCCATTCGTCGAACATCATCACGGGCCGCTGCTCCAGCATCGCGTGGATCAGCGCGAGCCGCTTGCGCTGCCCGGTCGAGAGATCGATCGTCGAGAACACGCCGTCCTCGATCTTCACCTTGTGCGCGATCTCGAGCTGCTCCAGGTAAGCCTGCGCGCGCCCGATCAGCGCCGCGTCGCGCACCACCAGATCGTCGAACAGGTGATAGTCGGCGAACACGGCCGAATAGAGCTGGCGATACGCATCCATCTGCCCGGCCTCGACCGGCGCGCCGTTCAGCAGCAGTTCGCCGTGCCCCGCCTCGTAGAGCCCGAGCAGCAGCTTGATCAGCGTGGTCTTGCCGCTGCCGTTCTCGCCGATCACGAACAGCATTTCGCCGCGCTCGATCTTCAGGTCGATCGGGCCGAGCTTGAACGGCGGCTGGTCGCCGACGGGCGGGAAAGTCCACGACGCGTGGCGCAACTCGATCTCGCGCAGTTCGACCGCATCGGCCGCGGGCTCGCCGTCGAGCAGCCGCGCCTCGCGGTTCGCGAACTGCGCGGTCAGCTCGGCGATGCGCTGGAACGAGATGCGCGCCTGGATCAGCGCCGGCAGCCCGCTCGCGAGCGTTTCCACCGGCCCGCGCACGTAGAGCAGCACGATCACGAAGCCGCTGACCACTTCGGGCGACACGCCGAGCCGCTGCTGCAACAGCAGGATCGCGCCGATCACGACGAAGAACAGCGTCGTGCCCGACGCGCTCGCGCCGTAATAGAGGCGCATCGCCTTGATCTTGAGGTTCGAGATCTCGTCGGCCGCGCCCGACAGGCGCACGTTGAACACGCGCCGGCGGCGTTCGCGGTTGATCCGCAGTTCCTTCGCGCCCTCGGTGATGGCGCGGTACTGCTTCTGCAGCTCGTCCTGCGCGCCGCGCACGCCCTTGTAATAATGGCCCCACTTGAGGCTCGCGTACTGGTTGATCGCCACGCCCACCACGATCGCGACCAGCGCGATCAGGAACAGCGACGGCGACAGCACCAGCATGTACGCCACGCAGCCGAGCGTGATGGCGGCCGCGACCGCGAAGTTCGGGAAGCTGAAAGTGAACGCGCTGACCGTTTCCACGTCGCTGTTCAGCGTCGAGAGCAGCCGGTGCGTCTTGTAGCGTTCGAGCGCGGCCACCGGCGCGCAGACGATGCGCGCCGAGATGTCCTTGCGCAGCGCCGCGATGATGCGCTGGCCGGTGACGCTGTTACCGATCCCGGCGATGCCGTTGCAGAGCAGCGTGACGAGGCACAGCGCGATGAAGGTCACGGCCGTCTTCATGCCGATGCCGCCCGGCGCGTGCAGGCTGCTGTTGATCACCGACAGCAGCCACGCGGTGCAAAGGCCGCCGACGATGCCGAGCAGCGTCGCGATCAGCGTGACCGGAAGGAATGGCCTCAGCAGTTGCAGCAAGGTGCCGCCGTAGTTCGCGCGGTTCATTGCGCCCTCATCGCGAGTCATTCGATAGTTCCTCGAGTTCGTGGTGTGTTCATCGATCGCGCCGGGCCGGCACCGGCCCTCGCGCCATCCGTGAGCGATGGCCTTGAGAGCCGCTCTCGTTTACCGCCCGCGCCGCCGCCCGGTACGGCCGGGATCGGGGTAGCCACGCGATAATGATTCTTATTTTCAACTCGCGAATGATATTAGCTGGCCATTCAAATGGCAACCGCGCGCCCGGCCGGGATCGGGTGGTTTCAGGCGCGATGCGCGGGGCCGGCACCAGGTAACGACGTCCACGGCAGCCCCAGGCGGCGGACCAGCACCGGCGGGTGGCGGCGAGCGAAGCTACGCCCGCGCGAGGACGCGCGGCCCGCACCGGCATCACTGAAGCACCAGCGCGCCACCGCCCGGCATGTCATGCGCCCGAATCCAGCGCCGCACGAGGGTGCCGCCGCCCCGGAGAGAAACGGCCACGATCCCGGCCCCTCCTTCATGAACCTGGATTTCTACCTTGCACTCTATGCCGTCTGCGTGCCACGGGGGCTGTATTCCCGTTTGGCACGACGCCGGAAACAGCGTGCGGAAGCGGCCTGGGCCGTTGTCGATGCAAGCCATGGCGCCTCCCTTTCAGCAGCCTGTCGGCTCGCCCGGGCCATCGGCGCCCCTGATGGAGGCATGGCTGGCGGCCGGGTCTGGGTCCGGCTTCGGCCGGACGAAATCGCAACCTTCTGGCTGGCGCGCGGCCATGCCGGACACGCGCGACACGGTCCACCGACGCGTCGCCGTACCCTCTCCCCCTGGCCGATTGGCCAATTCGATTTGCCCCCGTTTGTTGTCGATTGTGTTCCCTCCAGATACTGGATATATTTACAGCACTGTATTAATAAACAGTACGAGGTGAGCAATGGAACACCGGGTTCGACTTGTCAACGACACCGACCGCCAGATCCTCGCCTGGCTGCGCAGCCAGGTCGGCGATGAGCGCGTCGCGCGCGCCATCCACCAGCTCGGGCGGGTACGCAAGCCCTATGTCTCGGCGATCTGCCGTTATCTCGGGATGCGGCCGCCGTTCTCGATCCAGCGCCCGGTGCGGCGCGCCGCGATCGATCACTCGGTCGGCGACCATTACCTGTCGCTGATCCGCCAGCATCTGGCCGGCCATGCGGCGCGCTGAGATCCGCCGCGGCACACGGCGGCCGGGGCCACGGCCCGTGGGCGGCCCGCCGTGCAGGCCCGGCCCGGCGGCGGAATCGGTGGCGGCGCTGCCCTTTCCGTTTTCACGAGCCTGGCTGCTCGCCATGGTCGGCCCTGCCTGCCCGAAGCCCGACCTTGCCGCGCGGCTCGTCAGGTCGCTGTCGGCCGCGCAGGCCCGGCATCGAACACGTTGCGCGCGGTCGTCCGTCGGCGCCGTTGGCCGGCGGGTTCGTTCGGGACGGGGCTGACGCGTCGCGCAAGCCCGGCGGCATCCGCATCGGCTGCCTGTGGCACCAATTGGTTCGCTCGCCATCCGGCAGCCAGGCGGGCCACCCCGCCATCCAGCCCGGAAGGCTTGCTGACGCTGCTCGTGGAACGTCCGGCTCGCGGAGGCGCCGGTCATGCCACGGCAAACGACGTCGCGCCGCCGGCCGCCCGGTCCGCCGCGCAGGCCCGGGCCGCTGGCGCCGTCGCTGTCAATGGGGGCTGGCGATCGGCCAGATGTTGCTCTTCGCGAGCGAGGCGATCGTTTCCACGAACGGCTCGGCGCTCACGCTGACTTCGCCCACGAACGGCCGGTCCACCGCCAGCACGAAAAACAGCGTGAGCCCCAATGTAACGGCCCAACTACCGATCAACGTAATGTGAAACGGCGTGGCCGGCAGCACGTACATCAGCGCGAACGACATGGCGCTCACGATCAGGATCACGGCCCAGAGCGTGGCCGGCATCGCCACCTTCAGCGCGCTGAGGCGACGGTGCCGGTGCTTGACCATCTCGTTCGACCGCGCCAGGACTTCGGAGAGCAACGCCGTCTGACGGGCGTCGAGCGGCTGGATATGGTTCGCGGCATCGAACATCGTGTCGAAACGCTGCTGGGTCTCGTCGGCCGCGCTCGCATGCTGCTGCATCGCCGGCCATTCGGTCTGGACGACCGACACCAGATACGCGCGCAGCGCCTGGTTGGCGAGATCGGCGGGGGGCGAACGGAACGCCGCGAGATCGCGCGCCAGTTCCCTCGCGCAGGAGGCTTCGTCCATCACGGTCAGGTCGGCCCTGTTGTAGTCGTCCCAGACGTTGATCGCCGCGAAGGCGACCAGCAGCGAGTTGATGGTCGTGATGACCGACACCATGGAAAGCGTCATGCCGCGCTGCTCGGCATCGAGTTCCAGGAGGTTGAGGCGTCGCGCGACGGCATAGCCGACCAGGACGATGACAAGCGTCAGGCCGACGATGAGCGCTCCCATCAGCGTGGTCGGCAGGTTGTACAGAAACAGCATGGGGGTTCCTCGTGCGGTTATGGCGTTGTGGTTGGAGATACGGATGTCATGCCCGACAGGGCCGGTGCCGGCGCGGCATCGGCCGGCTCCGCGCCTTCGTCGACATGGGGGCCGCCGTCACCGGTCAAGGCCGTCCGGGTCAGCGTCGCGAGTTGCCGCCGCACGGTGTCGAGCGACGCGCCGGCGTCGAGCGTGCGTTGCAGGGCCAGCAACCGTTGCGTGTGCTCGTTCTGCACATGCATGCGCTCCGAGGTCGCGTAGGCGCGCTGACTTTCGAGCGCGGCATGGACCTGCGCCGAGGGGTCGCCGCGCACCACGGTTTCGAGCGAATCAACCACGCGCTGCAGCAGGCGATGCACGGCGCTCGCCGAGAAACCGCCCAGCATCGCCATTGCCGGCTTGCCGAAGCCGCTTGCGCTGCCGCCCGCGAACAGATGCGCGGGCAGGATCTCGACGAGGATCAGCCCCGCGATGAGCCCGAGGATCAGGCGGGCGCCATACGAGGCGTCGAACTTCGGGTCGTAAGTGGAGTTCGCGATATAGCGGTGCGCCTGGAACAGCGTCGCGAACGAGGCGCCGAGCCCCGCGCAGCACATCAGGAACAGCATGTTGACGAGCAGCGTCGTGCCCGACGACGCCAGCATGCCGCGCTCGAGATTCTCGGAAGTGACCTCCGCGGACAGCCCGCTCAGGATCACGGCGCCGAGGAACCCGATCGCCGCCAGTGTCAGCGCGCGGATCAGCGGCACCGGGCCGAGCAGCCCGATCACGTGCGGCGAATGACGATGCCGGTCGAGCAGCGCGACGCCCTGCGGCGTCGCCGGCGCCACCACCTGCGCCAGCCTCGCGTGGATCATCGCGAAGTCGCGTGTTCGCGCGGCAACGCCGGCGCTGTCGCCGGCGGGCCGCTCGTCGCTGGACAGCAGCGCCACCAGGCGCGCGACCGTTTCCGGTGCAACGTGCAGCCCGTGCTGGAGCGCGTGGCGTGCCATCGCTTCGCACTCGTGGCGCAGTTGCGCGGCGAGCGTCGGCGCGCACGCGGCCGCCACGTCACGCTCGGTCTCGACGGGCGCGCTCTCGACAGGCGCGAACAGCGCCGGATTCGATTTCATGGATGGCACCTTCCCCGTCGGTGCGGGCCGCGAATGGACAGCAAGCTCTCGGCGCGCCGGGGCAACTTACCCGCATGAGCGGCGAGATTGGCCGGCGAGTCGGGCCACGCCGGCGCTGCCGGCCGTGAACGCAGGTTCTGCGCGCAGCGCCGGTGCTGGCCGAAGCGCTGGCCCGGATTCGGCATGGCCGCGCGGTACCGCGCGCGTGGCCAGCAGGACCGCAAGGCCGCCGCCCCGGAGACGGCCGCGCCCGACGCGCCCCGCGAAGCGCATACCGATATCGCCGCCGGAAACGAGACCGGACGCATCAACATGTTCGCCATTGAAAGGAATTAAGGAAAACGAATCGATAAAAACGAAAACTTCCGCCCGATCCGGCCCGCCTCTCGCGACTCGACCGAGTCCGACGCAACCGGATCACACATCCAGACGGCACGACCATTCTCGATAGCGAGCCGATTTACCTCCATACGGCAAATGCGGTATTCGCCAAACGCCACGCAGAATAATCGAATCATCCGAATCATCTGAAACACCGTTGATTCGGTATTTCCATCGCATCCAGATCCGCAAAATCGCATCAAGAAAATCAAACCGGCGTGATTTTCCGTTTCATTTGCCATGGCTGCCGTGTTTCCCGATCCATAAGATGGGCGTATCGGGTTCCGCGCCGACACCTGCGTCATACCCGCGGCCCCGCAGGGCAGTGGCAGCGCCGCCGTTTTCGTCAATCTGCAAGATCGCTTCTCGCCGGGCTTCGCGTTACCGCTCGTCATCTGAACCAACGAGCATCGCATCGCCCGTGACGGCCGGTTCGGCCGCGATGGAGCGCGCGCCTTGCGTTTTCGCCATGGACACCGGAATGTCCCTCACCTCGCGGGAAAGCGCCGTGCTCGAACTGATCGCGCTCGGCAACACCGATCGCGAAATCGCGGCGCGACTGGGCATCGCCACCTCAACCGCCAGAAAACACCGCGAAAACCTGTTGATCAAATTTCAAGCCAGGAAATCGGCGGAATTGGTAATGGCCTGGTTCAGGCTGGCGACCGATTCGCCAAGGCATCGGTTTCCGGCCGCGACGGCGCCGCTCACGCCGCGCCAGATCGAGATTCTTTCGCTGCTCGCGCACGGTTTCGGCGACAAGCAAATCGCGCGACACCTGAAAATCAGCGACCAGACCGCGCGCACGCATCGCCCTCAGATGCTGCGTCGCGCGCAGGCCAGAAATGTCTGTGAATTGATTTTCAAGGCGCTCGATTCCGGCTGGATCGCGGTTTCCGATCGTTCCATCGCGCCTACCGCATTTGACGAATGGTGCGATGCGTCGAATCGTAAAAAAATAGGATCAGCCGCTGCGGATTTTCCGCCGGCATCGACCAGGAGAAAACAATGAAGGGATGGCGATTGACATGGCGGCGCATGGGCGCGCGCCTCGCGCTCGCGGCGCTGATCGGCACGGGCGCGGGCGCCTCGGGCCTGCTGCACGCGGCACCGCTGCAGGGTTACGGCGCCGATCCGGCGCAGACGTCGGTATCGGGGCTCTCGTCGGGCGCGTTCATGGCCGCGCAATTCGACGTCGCGTGGTCCACTCACCTGATCGGCGCCGGCATCGTCGCGGGCGGTCCATTCTATTGCGCGGGTCTGTTTCCGCTGGTCAGCCCGGCCACGGCCGCGCAGACCCATTGCATGAACCCGCTCGGCGACACCGGCCCGCGCGCGCAGGACGCGCTGCGCGCCGCCCGGAAATTCGCCGACGAAAAGCGCATCGACGAGGTTCGCGGCCTCGCCGCGCAACGCGTCTACGTGTTCAGCGGCAGCCAGGATCGCACGGTCACGACGCGCGTGGTCGCGCAGGTGCCGCGCTTCTACCAGCTCGCCGGCACCCCGGACAGCCAGATCCGCTACGTCGACAACGTCGCCGCCGGCCACGCGCTGATCACCGACAACCAGGCCGATACGACCTGCGCGCTCTCGCAGCCGCCGTTCATCAACAACTGCGGCTTCGAGCAGTCGCGCGACATCCTGCGCTGGATCTACGGGGACCTGAAGGCGCCCGCGGCCAGCGCGCCGTCCGATCGCCTGCTGAGCTTCGACCAGCGCCCGTTCGATCCCGACGGCGACGCCTCGCTCGGGCAGACCGGCTACGTCTACGTGCCGGCAGCCTGCACACGGGCCGGCGCCGCCTGCCGAATCCACGTGGCGTTTCACGGCTGCCTGCAGAGCGCCGAGAAAATCGGCGAACGGTACGCCAGCAGCACGGGCTACAACGAACTGGCCGAGACCAACCGGATCATCGTGCTCTACCCGCAGGCCGGGGCGTCGGCGAAGAATCCGCTCGGCTGCTGGGATTTCTGGGGTTATACGAGCAAGGATCCGATGAAGCCGGATTTCTTCAGCCGCAAGGCCCCGCAGATCGCCGCCGTGATGCGCATGGTGAACCGTCTTTCCGATCCGCGCCAATGAGTTCCCCGGGGCCGCGGCGTTCGCGGTCCCGCTTTTTTCACCCGGCAGGCGCGATCGACGACGAACGCGCCGCCGCTATCGAGATCGCCGAACATGAACACCGACCCGATGCAACCCCCCTTGATCCTGATGCGCGCCGCCGCCCAGATCGGCGCCGGCATCGCCACCTACGGAACGCAGGCCTTCGCCGCCGCCATTACGCCGGGCACCGGCGCCGGCTGGCCGGCCGCGATGGCGCGCACGCTCGACTTCGCGAACCAATGCACGAAGACGGGCACCGCGGCCTTCAACGCCGTCTGGCAGGCCCAGCGCGACACGCTCGGCCTCGATGCGGCGGCGCGTGCGCTGCGCGCGCTCAACAGCGTGCAGACCGATACCACCTCGACCTGGAACGACCTGAACACGAACGCCACCGCCGATGGCGCCACCGGGCTCAGGGAATGGCTGCTCGCGGTGTCGAAGGCGCGCGACGCGAACGACCTCACGCTCGGCACCTTCCTGTTCCTGCAGCAATGGCAGGACATGATGAAAACCGCCGGCACCGGCTTCGCGGGGCTCGCGACGCGCGCGGCCGGCGCGAACCTGGAAGCGCTGCGCGAGAGTTTGCAGGATTCGGCGCCGGACTCGCAGGCGGCGGCTTCCTGAGCAGACCGGCCGTCGTCGATTCGCCCGAACGGCCGGCCCGCGCGGAACGTCGTAACAGCCGGCGGGCGGGCCGCGGCGGACGTGCCCCGCTCGCCCCCGCCGTTACGGCTTCATCGACCCCGTGCGCACGTAGCGGTCGTGCCACGACAGCGCCTCGCCGAGCAGATGCGGCGTCTGCTTGCCGAAGCTCTCGTGGCTCGCGCGCTCGAAGTAATCGGCCAGCATCGGCCGGTAGTCCGGGTGCGCGCAGGTGTCGATGATCTTGCGCGCGCGCTGGCGCGGCGACAGCCCTCGCAGGTCGGCAAGCCCCTGCTCGGTCACCACCACGCCGACGTCGTGCTCGGTGTGATCGACGTGGCTCGCCATCGGCACGATCCGCGAGATCGTGCCGCCCTTCGCCGTGCTCGCCGACATGAAGCACGACAGGTAGCCGTTGCGCGCGAAGTCGCCCGAGCCGCCGATGCCGTTCTGGATCTTCGTGCCCATCACGTGCGTGGAATTGACGTTGCCGTAGATGTCGGCCTCGATCATGCCGTTCATCGCGATGCAGCCGAGCCGGCGCACCAGCTCCGGGTGGTTGCTGATCTCCTGCGGACGCAGCAGGATCTTCTTGCGGAACAGCGCGATGTCGTCGGCGAAGCGCTTGACGGCGTCCGGGCTCAGCGACAGCGCCGTGGCCGAGGCGAAGCTCAGCGTGCCGTTCACGAGCAGGTCGAGCATGCCGTCCTGGATCACCTCGGTGTAGGCGGTCAGGTTCGTGAAGCCGCTCTCGCCGAGCCCGGCCAGCACCGCGTTGGTGATGTTGCCGACGCCCGACTGCAGCGGCAGCAGGTTCGCGGGCAGCCGGCCGCGGCCGATCTCGTGGCGCAGGAACTCGATCAGGTGGCCGGCGATCTGCTTCGAGGTCGCGTCGGGCGCCGAGAACGCGTTGCTGCGGTCGGGGGCGTCGGTCTCCACGATCGCGATGATCTTGTCGGCCGGGCAGCGCAGGTAGGGCTCGCCGATGCGGTCGTCGGCGGACACCAGCGGAATCGGCTTGCGATGCGGCGGCAGCGCCGTGCCGTAGTAGATGTCGTGCATGCCGTCCAGGCCGAGCGGCTGCCGCGCGTTGACCTCGAGGATCACCTTCTTCGCCTGGTCCAGCCACGTCTTGTTGTTGCCGACCGAGGCCGACGGAATCAGCAGGCCGTCCTCGCGAATGCCGGCCACTTCCACCACCGCCACGTCGAGCTCGCCGAACAGGCCGAACCACGCGTATTGCGCGACGTGGCTCAGGTGGATGTCCTGATAGTCGAGCTCGCCGGCGTTGATCTTCTCGCGCAGGATCGGATCGGACTGGTACGGCAGGCGCATCGAAATGCCGTCGGCCTTCGCGAGCGCGCCGTCGAGTTCGGGTGCCGTCGAGGCGCCGGTCAGCACGTTGATGCGGAAGTCCTCGCCGCGCGCGTGCGCGGCCGAGATGCGCGTGGCAAGCGCGGCCGGCACCGCCTTCGGATAGCCGGAGCCGGTAAAGCCGCTCATCGCGACGGTCATGCTCGGCGCGATCAGGGCCGCCGCTTCATCGGCGGTACGGACGAGGGAACGCAGGGATTCGGCGAGGATTCGGGAAGTGGGCATGGCGAGAGATCGAACGGGTAGTTATATATCGCGTCGTAGGCGCCGCGGCGGGTGTCTCGGGAGCGGCGCGCGCCCCGACGGTTCGCGGCGGCGAGCCAGGTGGGGGCAGCGCGCGCAGTATCGCAGAGGCCGCCGCGCGCATAGATCGGCAGCGCTGCAAAACTTTTTTGCCGAATTTGCGCGCTATTCGAACAAAAAGATGCCGATTCGACCTGCCGGGGCCGCTATCCAGCGCGTTTTGTTACGTGCTTCGCCGCGCGTCTGGCTAGGCGTCTGGCTGTTTCCGCCGGCCTCACCTATCGGCCGGCGCCTTGCCCGACAGCATAGCGCGCTCATCGTCGTCGACGTCGACCCGCCTTCGCCGTCCGAGGAGCCAGATCAAACTTCCCGATCTTTACCGTGACGCGGGCGCGGATACCAAGCCGCGCCAACGTTGCGCTGGAACCGGGCGCGGCCGTTCAATAGACGTCGCGCAGGTAGCGCCGCTCCTTCGCCATGCGCGCGACGTACTCGCCGGCGCGCGCCTCGTGCATCCCGCCATGCTCGGCCACCACGGCCTTCAGCGCCGCATCGACGTCGCGCGCCATCCGCGCGGCATCCCCACATACGTAGAAATGCGCGCCGGCCTCGAGCCACGACCAGAGCTGCGCGCCGCGCTCGCGCATGCGGTCCTGCACGTAGACCTTGGTGTCCTGATCGCGCGAGAACGCGAGATCGAGATGCGTGAGGAAACCGTCGTCATGCATCGCGCTCAATTCGTCGCGATAGTAGAAATCGGTGGCGGCATGCTGTTCGCCGAAGAACAGCCAGTTGCGCCCGCTCGCGCCGCGCGCGCGCCGCTCGTGCAGGAAGCCGCGGAACGGCGCGATCCCGGTGCCCGGCCCGACCATCACGATCGGCGTGTCGCCGCTCGCGGGCGGGCGGAAATGCGCCGACTTCTGCACGAACACGGGCACCGGCACGTCGCCGCCCTCGCCCGCCTGCGCGCGATCGGCGAGGAACGTCGAGGCCACGCCCTTGCGCTCGCGCCGGCCGTTGCTGTAGCGCACCGCCGAGACGGTCAGATGCACCTCGCCGCGATGCGCGGCCGGACTCGACGCGATCGAATAGAGCCGCGGCTGGAGCCGCTTGAGCATCGCGACCAGTTCTGCCGCCGACAGCTCGACCGGGAACTCGTGCAGCACGTCGGCCAGCTGCTGGCCCCAGAGCCAGTGCTTCAGGTCGGCCTTGCGCTCGTCGGCGAGCAGCGACTTCAGCGCGCCGTTGCGGCTGCGCCCGGCGATCAACGCAAGCGCGTCCGGATGCGGGCGCGTGATGTCGAGATGGCGGCCGAGCGCCTCGCCGAGCCGCAGGTCGCCCACGCCGGTCACGCTCACCGGCGTGTCGGCCGACAGCCGCGTCAGCGTCAGCAGTTCGTCGACGACCGACGGGCAATTGGTCGGCCAGATGCCGAGCGCGTCGCCGGCCTCGTATTCGAGCGCGGTGCCTTCGGTGGACAGCGACAGGTAGCGTGTGTCCTTCGCGGCGCCCGGCCGGTTCAGCTTCAGGTTCGCGACGAGCCGCGAGGCGGCCGGCCGCGCCTTGGTGGGCAGCAGCGACGGGATCGCGCCGCCGTCGGGCACCGCGTGCAGGGCGGCGTCCACGGCCTTGATCCGCGCGATGACGCCCTCGAGCCAGCTGTCGGCGGCCGGCTGGAACTCGACGTCGCAATCGACGCGCTCGGTCAGGCGCGCGGCGCCCAGCTCGGCGAGCCGGGCGTCGAGCCGGCGGCCGTGGCCGCAGAACGCGTCGTAGTTGCGGTCGCCGAAGCCGAGCACGGCGTAGCGCAGGCCGTCGAGGCGCGGCGCGTCGGCGGCGGCCAGCGCGGCCGAGAACGCGGCACCGTTGTCGGGCGCGTCGCCGTCGCCGAACGTGCTCGTCATCAGCAGCGCGTATTGCGCGTTCGCGAACACGGCCGGCGTCGCGTCGGCCATGCAGGCCACGCGGATCTCGAAGCCGGCGTTCATCAGCGTGGTCGCGTAGGGCTCGGTCAGCGATTCGATGTTGCCGGTCTGCGAGGCCCACAGCAGCACGACCTTCGGCCGCGCATGGACGATCCGCACGCCGGCGGCGGCCGCTTGCGCCGCTTGCGCCGGCGCGTCGGCCGGCCCCGGCAGCGCCGGCGCCTCGCCCTGCGGCGCGCGGCTGTAGAGCCCGGCCAGCATGCCGTCAAGCCAGAGCCGCGTGGCCGGCGCGCAGGGCGCGCCCGCCGGCAGCACCGGCACGCCGCCGGCGGGCGCGGCGCGCAGACCGCTGACGAAGCCGGCAACGTAGGCGCGTTCGGCATCGGAAAGGCGCGGCGCGGCGAGATCCTGCAGGCCGAGCGCGGCCGCAAACGTATCGAGAGCAGCAGTCATGGGGGATTCCTGATGCGGGGCCGCGCCGGCCTCGACGGGCGTGGCCGGCGGGTTCGGCGGTAGGCGCGCGGCGCCGGCCGCATCGTGGACGACGTCGGCGGCGCTCGCCACGCGCGTCAGCGCGACGGCGCAGAATTTCAGTTCGGGTTGCAGCGAGACCGGATCGACGGCATCGTGGGTCAGCGCGTTGATGCAGAGCTCGTCGCCGTACACGTCGTTCCAGTGCATCGGCGCGAACGCGGCGCCAGGCTGCACGCGATCGGTGACGACGGCCGGCAGCACCGCGCGGCCGCGCCGCGAACGCAGCTCGACGCTGTCGTTCGCGCCGATGCCGAGCGCCGCGGCGTCCTCCGGATGCAGCTCGACGAACGGCTTCGGATTCAGCTTGTTGAGCATCGCGACCTTGCCGGTCTTGGTCATGGTGTGCCACTGATGCTGCAGGCGGCCCGTGTTCAGCACGATCGGGTATTCGGCGCACGGCATCTCGGCCGCGTCGGCGTGCGGCCGCGCGAAGAAACGCGCGCGGCCGGTGGGCGTCGGAAACGCGAGCGCGGGCACGCTGCCGTCGTCGGCGACGCGCCGCGTCTGGCTCACGCCGTCGTTCAGGTAGCGCAGCGGGTGCCGGTCCCGTCCGTCGTCGGGCGGACACGGCCATTGCAGCGGCGTGGCGCGCAGCGCGCGATGGCTCGCGCCGCGCAGGTCGTAGCCGGTGTTCGGATTCGAGAAGCGCACGATCTCGGCGAACACCTCGTCGGCGCTCGCGTAGTCGAACGCCTCGCCGTAACCCATCTCGCGCGCCACGGCCGCGACGATCGCCCAGTCGGCGCGCGCGTCGCCGGGCGGCTCGATCGCCTGCTGCATCAGCGTCAGGTTGCGCTCCGAGTTGATCATCACGCCCTCGGCCTCGGCCCACAGCGCGCCGGGCAGCAGGATGTCGGCGTAGCGGTTGGTCTCGGTGTCGAGGAACGCGTCCTGCGCGATCACGAGTTCGGCGGCCTGCAGGCCGGCGATCGCGTTGGCGCGGTTCGGGACGGTGGCCGCCGGGTTCGTGCAGATGATCCAGCAGGCCTTGATCTCGCCGGCCGCCATCCGCTCGAACATGTCGATCGTGCCGGCGCCGCCGCCGTCCGCGCGCAGCGTGCCGGCCGGCAACTGCCAGGCCGCCTCCACGAACGCGCGGTCGTCCGCGTCGAGCAGGCTGCGCTGGCCCGGCAGCCCCGGCCCCATGTAGCCCATCTCGCGCCCGCCCATCGCGTTCGGCTGGCCGGTCAGCGAGAACGGCCCGCTGCCGGGCCGGCAGATCGCGCCGGTGGCCAGGTGCAGGTTGCAGATCGCGTTGGTGTGCCAGGTGCCGCGCGTGCTCTGGTTCAGGCCCATGGTCCAGCAGCTCATCCAGTCGCGCGCCTCGCCGATCATCTGCGCGGCGCGGCGGATCTCGTCCTCGGCCAGCCCCGTGATCCCGGCCACCCGCGCGGGCGGGTAGTCGGCGAGGAACGCCGGCATCGCGTCCCAGCCCTCGGTGTGGGCACCGATGAACGCCGCGTCGGTGCGGCCGTTCTCATGCAGCAGGTGCAGCAGCCCGTTGAGCAGCGCGAGATCGGTGCCGGGCCGGATCTGCAGGAACAGCGCGGCCTTGTCGGCCGTGGTGGTGCGGCGCGGATCGACCACGATCAGCTTCGCGCCGGCCTTCACGCGGTCCATCATGCGCAGGAACAGGATCGGGTGGCAGTCCGCCATGTTCGCGCCGATCACGAAGAACAAATTCGCGCGGTCGAAATCCTGGTACGAGCCGGGCGGGCCGTCCGCGCCGAGCGAGAGCTTGTAGCCGCTGCCCGCGCTCGCCATGCAGAGGCGCGAGTTCGATTCGACGTGCGAGGTGCGCAGGTAGCCCTTCGCGAGCTTGTTGACGAGGTACTGCGCCTCGATCGACATCTGGCCCGACACGTAGAACGACAGCGCGTCGGGGCCGTGCGCGTCGCGGATCGCGGACAGCCGCCGCGCCGTCTCGCGGATCGCGTCGTCCACCGGCAGCGGCACCGCATCGCGATCGCGCGCCTCGCGCAGATAGGCGCTTTCGAGCCGCCCGGCGTGGCGCAGCGCGACGTGCGCGGACGAGCCCTTGGTGCAGAGCCGGCCGAAGTTGGCCGGATGCTCGGGGTCGCCCGACACCTTGACCACCTCGCCGTTATCGACGTGCAGCACCATCCCGCAGCCGACGCCGCAATACGGGCACACCGTTTTCACGCTCGCGTTCGTCATTGCCGCTCCGTTGCGATCAGCCGGCGAGCCGCCGTGGCCCGCTCCCGCGGGTCATGCCGGCCGCGGCGCCGGTGGCGACCGTCATGCCGCCTCGACCCAGACGAGGCCGTCCTCGACGCGCGAGGCGTAGACGCCGACCGACTTCTCCGGCGCCTCGACGCACTCGCCGGTACGCAGATCGAAGTGCTGCTTGAACAGCGGCGAGGCCACCACCACGCGCTCGCCGAGGCTGCCCACCAGCCCGCGCGAGAGCACCGCCGCGCGCGAGAGCGGATCGATGTTGTCGATCGCGTAGATGTCGGTCTCGCCATTACCGGCCTCGACGCGGAACACGGCCACCTGGCCGCCGTTGACGAGTGCGCAGACGCCCGTGTTCGGCACGATGTCGTTGAGCGGGCAGACGGGCGTCCAGCGCGCGGCGGCCGCCGTTTTCGGTTCGCTATGCATGAGCTTCTCCTCGATCGGATGAGTGAACGCGGGCCGCCGTCAGGCGGTCACCGGCTCGGATGCGTCGGATGTTTCGTCGGCCTCGCCGGGCAGCGCGGGACGGATCTGGCCGCGTTCCTCGACGAACGCGATGGTGGCGTCGGGCGCGTCGCTGTTGACGAAATGGCGGAACCGGCGGCGCGTGGCCGGATCGTTGACGGCCTTCTTCCATTCGCATTCGTAGGTGTCGACCACATGCGCCATCTGCGCCTCGAGTTCCGCGCCGATGCCGAGCCTGTCATGCACCACCACGTCGATCAGGTAGTCGAGGCCGCCCTCCAGGTTGTCGCGCCAGGTGCTGGTGCGCTGCAGGCGGTCGGCGGTGCGGATGTAGAACATCAGCACACGGTCGATGTAGCGGATCAGCGTTTCGCGGTCGAGGTCGGCGGCCAGCAGCTCGGCGTGGCGCGGCTTCATCCCGCCGTTGCCGCACACGTAGAGGTTCCAGCCCTTCTCGGTGGCGATCACGCCGATGTCCTTGCCCTGCGCCTCCGCGCATTCGCGCGTGCAGCCGGACACGCCGAACTTGATCTTGTGCGGTGCACGCAGGCCCTTGTAGCGGTTCTCCAGCTCGATCGCGAGGCCCACCGAATCGCCCACGCCGTAGCGGCACCAGGTCGAGCCGACGCACGACTTCACGGTGCGCAGCGACTTGCCGTAGGCGTGGCCCGACTCGAAGCCGGCCGCGATCAGTTCCTCCCAGATCAGCGGCAGCTGCTCGACGCGCGCGCCGAACAGGTCGACGCGCTGGCCGCCGGTGAGCTTGGTGTAGAGGCCGTACTTCTTCGCCACCTGGCCGACCGCGATCAGCCCCTCGGGCGTGACCTCGCCGCCCGGCATGCGCGGCACCACCGAATAGGTGCCGTCGCGCTGGATGTTGGCGAGGTAGTAGTCGTTCGAATCCTGCAGGCTCGCGTGCTCGCGCTTCAACACGAACTCGTTCCAGCACGAGGCGAGGATCGAGGCCACGGTCGGCTTGCAGACGTCGCAGCCGAGCCCCTTGCCGTGCTTGCGCAGCAGCTCGCCGAAGGTGTGGATGCCCTCGACGCGGATCAGGTGATACAGCTCCTGGCGCGAATGCGCGAAGTGCTCGCAGAGATGGTTGTTGACGGCCAGCCCCTGTTTCTTCATCTCGGCCTTCATGATCTGCGTGACGAGCGGCACGCAGCCGCCGCACGAGGTGCCGGCGCCGGTGCAGGCCTTCAGCGCGCCGATCGAGGTCGCGCCGCCCGCCACTGCCTCGCAGATCCGCGCCTTCGACACGTTGTTGCACGAGCAGATCTGCGCCGCGGGCGGCAGCGCCTCGACGCCGATGCCCGGCTTCGCGGCGCCGTCGGCTTGCGGCAGGATCAGCATTTCCGGCTCGGCCGGCAGCTCGATGCCGTTCAGCATCATTTGCAGCAGCGTGCCGTATTCGGCCGCGTCGCCCACCAGCACCGCGCCGAGCAGGCGCTTGCCGCACCCGGACACCACCAGCTTCTTGTAGACCGCGCGGCGCTGGTCGCCGTACTGCACGACGCGGCAGCCCGGCGTCGTGCCGTGCGCGTCGCCGATGCTCGCCACGTCCACGCCCATCAGCTTGAGCTTGGTGCTCAGGTCCGCGCCGCCGAACGCCGCGTCGCCGCCCGCCAGCTGCTGCGCGACCACGCGCGCCATCTCGTAGCCGGGCGCGACGAGCCCGAAGGTCTGGCCGCGCCAGGCCGCGCATTCGCCGATCGCGTAGATCGCCGCGTCGCTGGTGCGGCAGCGGTCGTCGATCGCGATGCCGCCGCGCGGCCCGATCTCGAGCCCGCAGTCGCGCGCGAGCTGGTCGCGCGGGCGGATGCCGGCCGAGAACACGATCATGTCGGCCTCGAGGTGCGTGCCGTCGGCGAAGTTCATGCGATGCGTGGCGGCCTCGCCGTCGACGATCTCGAGCGTGTTCCTGCCGGTATGCACCCGCACGCCGAGCGCCTCGATGCGTGCGCGCAGCATGCTGCCGCCGCCGTCGTCGACCTGCACGGCCATCAGGCGCGGCGCGAATTCGACCACGTGCGTGTCGAGCCCGAGATCGCGCAGCGCCTTCGCGCATTCGAGGCCGAGCAGCCCGCCGCCCACCACCACGCCCGAGCGCGAGCGCGCGCCGCAGGCCTGCATCGCGACCAGATCCTCGATGGTGCGGTAGACGAAGCAGTCGGCGCGGTCGCGCCCCGGCACGGGCGGCACGAACGGCGTCGAGCCGGTCGCGAACACCAGCCGGTCGTAGCCGATCGTCTCGCCGTTCGCGAGCGTGACGGTGCGCGCGGCGCGATCGACCGACGCGGCGGCCGTGCCGAGGCGCAGCCGGAAGCCCGGATGCGATTCGAAGAAGCCGGGCGCGACGAGCGAGAGATCCTCGGCCGTCTTGCCGGCGAAGAATTCCGACAGGTGGACGCGATCGTAGGCGGCGCGCGGCTCCTCGCAGAGCACGGTGACCTGAAGCGTGCCCGCGTCGCCGGCGAGGCTCTCCAGCAGCTTGTGGCCGACCATTCCGTGACCGATGACGACGATGTTCATGTTGCCTTCCTCTTTGTTATTCCTCGATATCTCGACGCCGGCTCAGTGGGCGACCGGCACGTTGGCGAGCGCGCTGGCGCGCAGCGCGGCCTCGCGTGCCATGTGCTCGGCGCTGAAGCGCACGGCGATCGCGCAGAGCGAGGTGACCAGCACGAAGCCGCCGAGCAGCGTCAGCGTGGCCTGCACGTCGCCCACGCCCTTCATCAGGAAGCCGGCCGCGACGGCGCCCACGTTGCCGCCCGCGCCGACGATGCCGGCCACGCCGCCCAGCGCCTTGCGGTCGATGAACGGCACCAGCGCGTAGGTCGCGCCGCAGGCCATGTGCGTAAACAAGCCGAACGCGACCATCGCGACGATCGCCGCGCCGACCTGCCCGGCATGCGAAAACGCCAGCAGGCCGAGCCCTTCGCCCGCGATCAGCACCGCCAACAGCATCGAGCGCACGCCGAGCCCGCGGCGCGCGGCGACGCGATCCGACAGCCAGCCGCCGAGCGCGCGCGCGAACAGCGCCAGCAGGCCGAAGATGCCGGCCGCGAGGCCCGCGTCCTTCAGCGACAGCTGGAAGTGATTCACGTAGTACAGCGAAGCGATGTTGTGGATGAACACTTCCACGCCGAAGCAGGCACCGTAAGTGATGGCCAGCATCCAGACGCGGTAGTTCCGGCATGCGACGAAGAAGCTCGCCCAGCCGCCCTTCTTGCCGCTTTCCACCGTCTCGCCGCGTGCGCGCAGCGTGATGAAATCGCCCTGCGGGCAGTCCTGCGTGTAGCGCCAGTAGAGCACCGCCATCACCAGCATCGCGATGCCGGGCACCACCAGCGCGACGCGCCAGGCCGAGGCGTCGCCGACGCCGAGCATCAGCACCACGGCCACCAGCATCGGCACCAGCGCCTGCGCGGCGCCGGCGCCCGCGTTGCCCCAGCCCGCCGTGGTGGCGTTCGCGGTGCCCACCACGTTCGGCGCGAACATCACCGAGGTGTGGTATTGCGTGATCACGAAGCTCGCGCCCACCGCGCCGATGCCGAGCCGGCACAGCAGGAAGCTCAGGTAGTCGTGGCTGAAGGCCACCGCGATCACCGGCAGCGCGCCCGCCACCAGCAGGCCGGCGTAGACGCGGCGCGGGCCGAAGCGGTCGCAGAGCGGGCCGACCACGAGCCGCACCAGGATGGTGGCCGCGACCGCCGCGATGTTGATGTCGGCCACCTGGCCGGCACTGAGGTGGAACTGCCTGGCGATCAGCGGCATCAGCGGCGCGCAGGCAAACCACGCGAAGAAGCAGACGAAGAACGCCATCCAGGTGAGATGGAACGCGCGCATCGGCACGGTGCGCAGGCTGAACAGATCGATGCGGGTGGCTTTGTTCGACATGAGGATCTACCAAAACAAAACGGCGCCCTGAGAACCCGGTCGAAAGACCGGATGCACAGGACGCCGTTGCCCAGAAAGCCCGTTGCCGGGCCGCTCAGTATTCGGTGTTGCAAACGAATCGCCGTTGACTCGTTCGCCTAACGCTTTGCAAGCGCCGTGCCAGACGGCGTGAAACGCCGCGTGGCGCGGGTTGGCGGCACATTCTCGTGATTCGACGTGGCGCGCGCGGCACCGCGAGGCGGCGCGCGACGGCGCATCGTCGCCCAATTGTGGTGCGGCGCAGCACTACGCGCGTGCGGCGGCGGCGGTCACGAACGGGACGGAGCACGCCGACGCCCGGCTGGCCCGAAACAGGCGTGGTGCCGACCGCCATGACGAGAGCGGCGAACCCGGGCGCGCCGGCCCGAACCACGCGGCGCGCGCCGCCGCGTCGGCCCGGGTCCGGACAGGAGCACCGTGAAGCAAAGCTGGCGCGCTTATTGCGTGATACGCGATGCGTCGACAACGAAGTCGGCGCAGGCAATCCGATGCAGCAGCAAGACCCGACGATTGATTCGGGCCGCGCCAGACGCGGCCCGCCCGGACAACGGCGTCCCGAACGCCCGGCCTCGCGGCCGGCGCGCGACGCCTTGCGGTTCCGGCGGCGCGCGCCGCGTCGTGCGCCACACTGGAACTGAACGAGAATGACGACCCCCACCGACCCGACCGGCAAGGTCACCCTGCTCGGCGCCGGCCCGGGCGCCGCCGACCTGCTGACGCTGCGCGCCGCGAAGGTGCTGGCCAGCGCGGACGTCGTGCTGCTCGACGACCTCGTCGATCCGGCGATCGCCGCGCTCGCGCCGCAGGCGCGCATCGTGCGCGTCGGCAAGCGCGGCGGCTGCCGCTCCACCCCGCAGGCGTTCATCGAGAAGCTGATGTGCCGCCATGCCGCGCGCGGCCAGCACGTGGTGCGCGTCAAGGGCGGCGACGCGCTGCTGTTCGGCCGCGCCGGCGAGGAACTGGCCGCGCTGCACGCGGCCGGCGTGCCGGTGACGATCGTCAGCGGGATCTCGTCCGGCTTCGCGGCCGCGGCCGAGCTGGGCGTCTCGCTCACGCACCGCCGCCACTGCCAGGGCGTCACGTTCGTCACCGCGCACCAGCAGGATCATGGCGAGCCCGACTGGGCCGCGCTCGGCGCGGCCGGCACGACGCTCGTCGTCTACATGGGCATGAGCCGCATCGAGCGCGTGGCCGCCGGCCTGCTCGCGGCGCTCGACGCGGCCACGCCGGCCGCCGTGGTGCAATGGGCCGGCACGCCGCGCGCGCGGCGCTGGACCGGCACGCTCGCCGCGCTGGCCCGCGAGCCCGCCGCGGCCGGTCTCGGCAGCCCGGCCGTGATCCTGGTCGGCCCGGCGATCGGCGAGGCGCTCGCGATGCTGCCGCCCGTGCCCCTCGGAGCCGCCGCGACCCCGGCCGACGCCGACGCTGGCTGCACGCCGGCAGCCGTCGCCATGCCGGATCGGGAGCGCCTGTCCAATGTCGCGTAAGCGTCACGCCGCCCTCGCCTCGTCCGCGTCCGCCATCGCCCGGGCGCGTGCCGGCCGCCGCGTCGCGGCATGCACCGCCTGCCCGCCGTGCGCCCGGCCCGCCGCGCGCGCCTCGTCATCGCCTTCCGCCCCGCTCGCCTCATGGGACTGACCGAACCCGCCCGCCCGCTGCGCGTGCTGCTCGTCACCGATACCGACAAGCCGATCGGCGAGCTGCGCGACACGCTCGCGCGGCTGCGCTACGAAATGCTCGACGAAGTGGCCACGCCGGCGCGCCTGCCGGCCGTGGTCGAGAAGGAGCGCCCCGACGTGGTGATCATCGATACCGAATCGCCGTCGCGCGACACGCTCGAACAGCTCGCGGTGATGCATGCGCGCGCACCGCGCCCGGTGCTGATGTTCAGCCCCGACGCGGACCAGCAGCTGATCCGCGCCGCGGTGGGCGCCGGCGTCAGTGCCTATCTCGTCGAGGGTCTTTCCGCCGAGCGGCTCGCGCCGATCCTGGAGGTCGCGCTGGCGCGCTTCTCGCACGACGAGGCGCTGCGCCAGCGGCTCGCCGAGGTGGAGAGCGAGCTGGCCGACCGCAAGCTGATCGACCGCGCGAAACGGCTGCTGATGGATGCGCGCCGGCTGTCCGAGCAGGATGCCTACGCGGCGCTGCGGCGCCGCGCGATGAACCAGGGCATCCGGATCGTCGAAGCCGCGCGGCAGATCCTTACCGCGTCCCGAATTCCCGATGGTGAAGCATGAACAATCCGACCTTCCCGCCGCCCGAACGCCGCGAACTGCGGCTCGGCTTCGTCGCGCTCAGCGACGCCGCGCCGCTCGTCGTCGCGCAGCGCCTGCAGCTGGGTGAGCGGCACGGCCTCGCGCTCACGCTCGAGCGGCAGCCGTCGTGGGCCAGCATCCGCGACAAGCTGCTGACCGGCGAGATCGACGCCGCGCATGCGCTGTACGGGCTCGTCTACGGCGTGCAGCTCGGCATCGGCGGCCCGCGCGCCGATCTCGCCGTGCTGTCGGTGCTGAACCGCAACGGCCAGGCGATCACGTTCTCGAACCGGCTCGCCGACGCGTGGCAGGCCGGCGGCGATCTGCGCGCCGCGCTCGCCACGCTCGGGCGCAAGCCGGTGTTCGCGCAGACCTTCCCGACCGGCACCCACGCCATGTGGCTCTACGCGTGGCTGGCCGCGCACGGCGTCGATCCGCTGCGCGAGGTGCGCAGCATCGTGATCCCGCCGCCGGGCATGGCCGACGCGCTGGCCTGCGGCGAGCTGGACGGCTTCTGCGTCGGCGAGCCGTGGAACGCGGTGGCCGAGGCGCAGGGCGCGGGGCGCACCGTCGCCGCCACCAGCGAGGTCTGGCACGACCACCCGGAAAAGGCGCTGGCCTGCCGGCGCGAGTTCGCGGCGCTCTATCCGAACACGGCGCGCGCGCTGATCCGCACGCTGCTCGACGCCTGCGCGTGGCTCGACCGGCCCGCCAACCGCGCGCGCGCGGCCGGCTGGCTCGCCGCGCCCGAGGCGCTCGACGTGCCGGTCGAGCGGATCCTGCCGCGGCTCGCGGGCGACTACGGCAGCGGGCCGTTCGCGCGGCCGCCGGCACCCGTGCGCTTCCACGACGGCGGCGAGGTGAACCGGCCGCGCGCCGCCGACGGCCGCTGGTTCATCGACCAGTACCGGCGCTGGGGCATGCTGACGGGCGAGCACGACGACGCGGCGATCGCGGCGGCCGTCACGCAGGGCGCGCTGTATGACGAGGCGGTGGCCGGTTACGAGGCGGCTGGCGGCGTGGCTTGAGGTTGGGGCCACGCCGCCGCGGCGCCACCCCGCGATCGCGCCCGCCGCCCTCGTATAAGCTACGCCGATGGATATCCGTCAGCTCAAGTACTTCGTCGCGATCGTCGATTGCGGCAGCCTGTCGAAGGCCGCCGAGCGGCTGTGCGTGGCCCAGCCCTCGCTGAGCCAGCAGGTGGCGGGCCTCGAAACCGAACTGAGGGCGCGATTGCTGCTGCGCAGCCACCAGGGCGTCAAGCCCACCGAGGCCGGCCGCGCGCTCTACCTGCGTGCCCGCGACGTGCTGCGCCAGGTCGCGCAGATCCCGCTCGCCGTGCAGGTGGGCGGTGCCGAGGCCGGCGAGGTGGCGATCGGCCTGCCCACCAGCGTCGCCGTGGTGTTCGCGATGCCGCTCTATCGCCACGTCCGGCGGCACTTTCCCGGCATCCGCCTGCATATCGTCGAGGGCATGAGCGGCCATCTCGCCGAGCTGATGGCCAACGGCCGCCTCGACATGGCGATCCTGTTCCGCGAGGCCGAGACGCGCGGCGTCTCGGTGCGGCCGCTGTTCGAGGAGAACCTGTACGCGTTCGGCGAGATCGCCGGGATCCGCGCCGGCGAGCCCGTGCCGCTGCGCCGCCTGGCCGGCATCCCGCTGGTGCTGCCGAGCAACGCCAACGGCCTGCGCACGCTGATCGAACGCGCCTTCGCGCGCGAAGGCGTCGAGCCCGACGTGGTGGCCGACGTCGATTCGCTGCCCACCATGCTGGCCATCGCGCGCGAGCGCGACGCCGTCACGATCGTCTCGTCCGACGCGTTCGCGGACCCGGCCGACCAGCCGCTCGTGCATCGCATCGTCGAGCCCGGCATCTCGCGCGCCGTGGCGCTCTGCGTGCCGACCGCGCTGCCCGCCAGCGCGGCCTCGCTGGCGATCCAGGCGCTGGTCGCGCGGCTGGTGGGCGAGCTGGTCGACAGCGGCGTCTGGACCGGCGTGCTCGATCCGGAGAGCGGCCCGGAGAGCGACCCGAAAAGCGGCCTGGCGGGCCGCTGATCATAGGCGTGGCCTATACCCGGTAGCCTCAATCGGTATTTCCCGGGCGCCGGGGCCGGCGGTTAGATTGTCTCCATCGACACGATAAAAATGCCCGTGAGGCATGCGAAGGAGACACATGTATACCCAGGTTTTCGACCCGGTCGCGCATTCGATCGCGGCCTCGGCCGCGTTCGCGGCGCTCCCCCTGCTGACCCTGTTCGTGCTGCTCGGCGTGCTGCGCCTGGCGGCGCGCCGGGCCGCGCTCGCCGCGCTGGCGGTGGCGCTGGCGGTGGCCGTGCTGGTCTACGGCATGCCCGCCGGCCAGGCGCTAGCCGGCGCGCTCGAAGGCGCGGCGATCGGCTTCTTCCCGATCATCTGGATCGGCATCAACGCGATCTGGCTGTTCAAGCTCACCCAGGAAAGCGGCCACGCCAACGTGCTGCGCCGCGCGCTGGCCGGCGTCAGCACCGACCAGCGCGTGCAGGCGATCCTGATCGCGTTCTGCTTCGGCGCGCTGCTCGAGGCGCTGGCGGGCGGCGGCGCGCCGGTGGCGATCTGCGCCGTGCTGCTGATCTCGCTCGGCGTCGATCCGCTCAAGTCCGCCGCCATCTGCCTGCTGGCCGACACCAGCCCGGTGGCGTTCGGCGCGCTCGGCCTGCCGATCACGGTGCTGGCGAAGATCACGCGGCTGCCGGTCCACGAGATCAGCGTGATGGTGGGCCGCCAGGCGCCGCTGCTCTCGCTGCTGATCCCGCTGATGCTGGTGTTCATTCACGACGGCCGGCGCGGCGTGCGCGAGATGTGGCCGCTCGCGGCCGTGGCGGGCGCGTCGTTCGCGTTCGCGCAGTGCGCCGGCTCGATGCTGCTGCCGGTCGAGCTGGTGGACATCGTCGCCGCGCTCGGCTGCGCCGGCGCCTCGATCCTGTTCCTGCGCGTGTGGTCGCCGGCGTTCCCGCGCGCCGACCTGAGCGCGCCCGACGCCGCTGAAGCCACCGCGGCGCGCCGCGCCCGGGCCGGCGCGCCCGGTGCCCACGCCGCTCCGGCCCACGCCAGCGCGGCCCCGCACGGCGCCGCGCTGGCCATGCCGATGACGGGCGGCGGGTTCACACGCCACGCCGATGCCGACGCCGGCCGCGCCAGCCGGGTCGAAGCCATGCCCTCGGCATCCGGCGCGCCGCGCGATCCGGCCGCCGAGGTGCTGCGCGCGCTGGCGCCCTATGCCGTGGTGATCCTGGTGGTCGCGGCCACCCAGGTCGGCGTCGTGGCGCACGCGATGGGCCTCGTCACCTCGTCGTTCGCGTGGCCCGGCCTGCACGTGGTCGATCCGGCCGGCGCGCCGGTCGCGGCCGTCAACGCGCGGTTCGAATGGCTGCTGTCCGCCGGCTCGATCGTGCTGATCGCGGGCGCGCTGTCGGTGCCGCTGCTGCGGCTCGACGCGCGCGTGGCCGCGCGCAGCTACCTGCGCAACCTGCACGAACTGCGCTGGGCCGTGTTCACCGTCTGCTGCGTGGTGGGCGTGGCCTACGTCATGAACCTCTCGGGCCAGATCGTCACGCTCGGCATCTGGGCGGCCAGGGCCGGCCCCGCGTTCGCGCCGGTCTCGCCGGTCCTCGGCTGGTTCGCCACCGCGCTGACCGGCTCGGACACCTCGGCCAACGCGCTGTTCGGCATGCTGCAGCTGACCACCGCGCACCACACCGGCCTGCCGGCCATCCTGCTGGCCGCCGCCAACACCGCCGGCGGCGTGGTGGGCAAGGCGATCTCGCCGCAGAACCTCGCGGTGGGCGCCGTGGCGGTCGGCATGATCGGCCGCGAGGGGCAGCTGTTCCGCCGCGTGGCCGGCTGGACGCTCTTGATGATCGCCGCGCTGAGCCTGCTGGTCTGGGCGCAGTCCACGCCGCTGCTCGGCTGGATGCTGCCCTGAGCGGCCCGCTCGCGCCCCCGTTGACTTTCAGGCAAGGACCTACCGCTTCATGAACCTGCACGACACGCCGCTTCCGCTGGCCGACATCACCGTGGTCTCGATCGAACAGGCGATCGCCGCGCCGCTCGCGAGCCGCCATCTCGCCGACTGGGGCGCGCGCGTGATCAAGATCGAGCGGCCCGGCGCCGGCGATTTCGCGCGCGGCTACGACACCGCGATGGACGGGCTGTCGAGCCAGTTCGTCTGGACCAACCGCTCGAAGGAAAGCCTCGCGCTCGACATCAAGGACGAGGCGGGCCACGCCACGCTCGAGGCGCTGCTCGAACACGCCGACGTGTTCATCCAGAACCTCGCGCCAGGCGCGGCGCAGCGCCAGGGGCTCGACGCGACATCGCTGGTGGCGCGGTTCCCGCGCCTCGTGGCCTGCGACATCTCCGGCTACGGCAGCGGCGGCCCCTACAGCGACAAGAAGGCCTACGACCTGCTGGTGCAGTGCGAGAGCGGCTTCCTGTCGATCAACGGCACGCCCGAGACGCCCGCCAAATGCGGCCTCGCGATCGCCGACATCGCCACCGGCATGTATGCGCTGAACGGCATCCTGATGGGTCTGCACCAGCGCGCGCGCACCGGGCGCGGCATGGCCTTCGAGGTCTCGCTGTTCGACGCGATGACCGAATGGATGAGCTATCCCGCCTACTACACGCGCGGGCGCGGCGTGCCGGTGCCGCGCAGCGGCGCGCGCCACGCGACCATCGCGCCCTACGGGCCGTTCGCCGCCGGCGACGGCCAGACGGTGTTCTTCGGTATCCAGAACGAGCGCGAATGGCGCGGCTTCTGCGCGGTGGTGCTCGACGACGCCGGCCTCGCCGACGATCCGCGCTATGCCACCAACTCGCTGCGCCTCGAGCATCGCGACGCGCTGGAGCGCACCATCACCGAACGCTTCGCGGCCTGGAGCAGCGACGAGGTGCTGGCGCGGCTCGACCGCGCGGCCATCGCGAACGGCAAGATGAACGACGTGAACGCGCTGCTCGCGCATCCGCAGATCGTCGAGCGCCACCGCTATCGCAGCGTGCAGACCGAGCGCGGGCCGCAGGACATGTTCCTGCCCGCCGTCAGCATCGCCGGCCTGGCGCCCGTGATGGGGCCGGTGCCGGCCGTGGGCCAGCACACCGAGGCGATTCTCGCGGAGCTAGCCGGCCGGCGCGCCCAGGCCGGAACCGGCGCTGGGGCCGGGGTTCAGGCCGAAACTCAAGGCGAAACCGAACGTGAAGTCGACCAACCAAGGAGCGAGGCATGACCAGGACACGCGCCACCCGCACCGTGCTCGCGGTGCCGGGACACCGGATGAAGATGCTGCAATCGGCGGCGGCCAGCGCGGCCGACGCCGTGTTCATCGATCTCGAGGACGCCGTGCCGCCCGAGAGCAAGCGCGACGCGCTGGCCTGCGCGGTGCAGGCGATCGACACGCTCGACTGGGGCGACAAGCGGCTGCTGGTGCGCGTCAACGCCGGCGTGGACGGCGTGGCCGCCGAGGAAGTGGCGACGCTGGCGCGCGAGGCGGCCCGGCTCGACGCGCTGCTGGTGCCGAAAGTGGAATCCGTCGCCACCCTGCACGAGGTGGAACGGCTGCTGCGCGAGCAGCGCGGCGCGCGGGCGCCGCTGGCCGTCGAGGCGCTGATCGAGACGGCGCGCGGCATCGTCGGCGTGGACGCGATCGCCGCGGCCGGCGGCGCGCTGGCGGCGCTGCACTTCGGCGTCGGCGATTTCTCGGCCTCGATCGGCGCGCGCAACGTCGAGATCGGCGGCACGCATCCGGGCTACGCGCTGACGCTGAAGACCGAAGCCGGCAGCTACACCACCACCGCACTCGATCTGTGGACCTACCCGATGATGCGCCTGCTGGTGGCCGCGCGCGCGTTCGGCCTGCGCGCGATCGACGGGCCGTGCGGCGCGTTCCGCGATCCCGTGCTGACGCGCGCGTGGGCCTTGAAGGCCGCCGCGATGGGCTACGACGGCAAGCAGGTGATCCATCCCGAGCAGATCGAGCCGACCCGCCAGGCATTCTCGCCGACGCCGGCCGAACTCGAGGACGCGCGACGCACCATCGCCGCGCTCGAGGCGGCGCAGGCGGCCGGGCTCGCGGCCGTGTCGCTGGACGGCAAGCTCGTCGATTTCGCCAACGTGCGGATGGCCGAGCGGATTCTGGCGATGGCAGACGCGGGGAACGTGAAGTCCCGAGCCGGCGCGTCGTGACGTCCGCCGCAGCGGCATTCAAACCGCTGCGGCCGTCGATCGACAAACCAGGCTTCGGCGGGCCGTCCTCGTGACGGATTGTCGACGGATAGCCGACTCCGCCGTCGCGGCATGACGAAAACCTCGACCGATCGGACGGATCGGGCGAGGTCTTCATGGGCGATGCCGCGCGGGCGCCTACAAACCCGCGAGGATGTCGTTCAGCTCGGCGGCCAGCGACGCGTCGCCGGCGGCCGGCACGCGCAGCGCATCGACCGCCTCCGCCAGCGCTTCGAGCGAAGGATTGCGCATCAGCTCGACCAGCGCCACATCCACGCCGAGGCTCGTGCGAATCGACGTCTGCGCCTGCATCGCCGCGAGCGAATGGCCGCCGAGCTCGAAGAAACGATCGGTGCGCCGCACCGGCTCGACACCGAGCACGCGCGACCAGATGCCGGCCAGCGCGATCTCGGTGTCGCCGCGCGGCAGCGCGCCCGCCTCGCCGGCAGCCTCGTCGCTCGCCTGCACCACCGGCTCCGGCAGCGCGGCGCGGTCGATCTTGCCGTTCGGGTTCAGCGGCAGCGCGTCGAGCACCACCACGGCGGCCGGCACCATGTAGTCGGGCAGCCGCGCGGCCAGCGCCGCGCGCAGCGCCGCGCCCTCCACCGCCACGCCCGCGGCCCGCGCCACGTAGGCCAGCACGCGCAGCCCGCTCGGGCCGTCGCGCGTGATCACGGCCGCCTCGCGCACGCGCGCGTCCTCCAGCAGCACCGCCTCGATCTCGCCGAGTTCGATCCGGAAGCCGCGGATCTTCACCTGGTGATCGGCGCGGCCGAGATAGGCCAGCGTGCCGTCCTCGTGCCAGCGGACGATGTCGCCGGTGCGGTAGAGCCGCGCGCCGGGCAGCGCCGCGAACGGATCGGCCACGAAGCGCTCGGCCGTCAGCTCCGGGCGATCGTGGTAGCCGCGCGCGAGCAGCGGCCCGCCGATGCACAGCTCGCCGGCCGCGCCGAGCGGCGCGAGGTTGCCCTGCGCATCGAGCACCACCAGCGTGCGGCCCGGCAGCGGGCCGCCGAGCGGAATCTGCGCCGGCACGTCCGCGCCCGAGGCGGCCAGCGCGCCGCAGTCGAACAGCGTGGCGGTGACGGTCGCCTCGCTCGGCCCGTAGGTGTTGGCGAGCGCCACGCCGGCCAGCCCCGCCGCGCGCCAGGCGCGCACGCCATCGGCCGGCATCGCCTCGCCGCCCGCATGGACGCGGCGCAGCGTGGCCAGCGCGGCGCGCGTCTCGGGCCGCGCCGCGAAATCCTGGGCCAGCGCGTTCCAGTAAGCCGTGGTCAGGTCGGCCACGGTGATCCGCTCGCGCGCCACTTCGTCCGCGAAGCGCGCCGTGCTCCACAGCTCCGGCCCGCGCACGATCAGCGTGGCGCCGGCGGCGAGCGTCGGGAAGACCTGCTCGACGAAACCATCGAAGTTGAAGGTCGAGAACTGCAGCACGCGGTCGGTCTCGCCGATCCCGAACATCGCGATCGACACCTCGGTGTGTCGCGCCAGCGCGTCGTGCGTGATGCCGACACCCTTCGGCCGCCCGGTGGAGCCCGAGGTGTAGATCAGGTAGGCGAGATGGCCGGCTTCCACCGCGTCGGGCGGCACGGTGCTGGCATAACCGCTGTCTTCGGCGGCAAGGTCGGTTAGGTCGAGCGTGGCCACCGGCACCCGTTCGCGATCGGTGGCACCGGCGCCTTCGGTCAGCGCGAGCACGATGCCGCTGTCCTCGATCATCATCGTCAGGCGCTCGGCCGGATACGACGGATCGAGCGGCACGTAGGCGCCGCCCGCCTTCAGCACGCCGAGGATCGCGACGATCATGCCGAGCGAGCGCTCGATCGCGATGCCGACGCGCACGTCGGGGCCGACGCCGGCCGCGCGCAGCGCGTGCGCGACGCGGTTCGCGCGCGCCTCGAGCGTGCCGTAGTCGAGTGAGTCGCCGCCGTGGACGAGCGCCACTGCCTCGGGCCGGCGCGCGGCCTGCGCGGCGATCCGGCGATGCACGGGCGGCAGCGCGCCGGTCTCGGCGCCGCGCCCCCATTGCGCGAGTCGCGCGCGCTCGGCGGCCGGCAGCGGATCGAGCGCGCCGAGCCGGGCCTCCGGATCGGCCGCGAACGCGTCGAGCAGCGCGCCCAGCTGCGCGGCCAGCCGCTCCACCTGCGCCGGCGCGAACCGGTCGCTCGCGTAGGCGAACTCGATGTCGAGCACGTCGGCCTGGCCGGCGGTGGCCGCGCGTGACGGGCGGCCGTGCGTGACCGACAGCGTCAGCGGATAGCTGGTGCGATCCTCGTTGCGCAGCCCCGAGAAGCGCAGCCCGTGCGGCGACGCCTCGTCGAGGATCGCGTCGACCGGATAGTTCTCGAACACCACCAGCGTGTCGAACAGCGGCTGGCCGCCGTCGATGCCGGCGCTGCGCTGGATCTCCACGAGCGGCAGGTGTTCATGCTCGCGCGCGGCCACGCCGTCGCGCTGCACGGTCGCGAGCCAGTCGCTCACGCGCATCGAGGGCAGCGGCGCGCCGATCACCGGAATCGTGTTGATGAAGAGGCCGAGCATCTGTTCGGCACCCGGCAGCGCGTCGGGGCGGCCGGCGACGGTCGCGCCGCAGCTCACGCTGCGCTGGCCCGTGTAGCGTTGCAGCAGCAGCAGCCAGGCGGCCTGCACCAGCGTGTTCAGCGTGGCGCGCCGCGCCTTCGCGAACGCGGCAAGTCTTGCGCTGCGCGCGGCATCGCACACCAGCCGCACGATGCCGTGGCGGGCCAGCTGCGCGGCGCCGGCGGCCGGCGCCGGCAGTGATCGGGCCAGCAGCGTGGGACCGTCGAGGCGCGCGGTCTGATCGCGCCACCAGGCGTCGCTGGCCTCGCGCGGCTGCGCGGCGAGCCAGCCGATGAAGCGGCGATAGCGCGGCGGGGTGCCGGCCGGCGGCGTACCGCCGTAGGTCGCCAGCACCTCGGCCAGCAGCCGCGCGGCGCTCCAGCCGTCGAGCAGCGCGTGATGGAAGGTCCAGACGACGTGATGGCGCGCCGGCCCGGTGCGCAGCAGCGCCACGCGCCAGAGCGGCGGGCGCGCCAGATCGAAGCCGCGCGCGAGATTGTCGGCCGCGAAACGGTCGAGGCGCGCGTCGAGGCTGTCCGTGGCGCCGTCGCGCCAGTCGGCCAGCAGGAACGGCGTGCCGACGGCGCGCGTCACCCACTGGCGCGGCATGTCGTCGAACGACAGGAAGCCGGTGCGCAGGATCTCGTGGCGCGTCGCGACGGCCGCCCAGGCGGCTTCGAAACGCGCCGCGTCGAGCCCGTCCACGTCCACGCGCAACTGGTTGACGTAGGCGCCCTGCTGCTCGCCGAGCAAACTGTGGAAGACGATGCCGGCCTGCATCGGCGCGAGCGGATAGAGATCGACGAGATCGGCCGGCGCCACCGGCAGCGCGTCGAGGCGGGCCTGATCGATCGCCGCGAGCGGCACGTCGGACGGCGTGAGGCCGGCCGCGCCGCTCGCGCAGTGGTCGAGCAGCGCGGCCAGTTCGACGCGCAGGCCGGCGGCCAGCGCGTCGAGCGTGGCCGCGTCGTAGCGGTCGCCGCCCGGATGGCGGAACGTCACGAGCAGCTCGCCGTCGCGGATCTGCGCGACGATGTCGAGCGCATGCGTCGGCGCATTGATCGCGGCCACGGGCCGGCCGCCCGGTTCGGCGGCGAGCCGCCAGGTGCCGGTGCGCGGCGGGGTCGTTCCTTCGTCGTCGTTTGCGCCGTTCGCGCCGAGCGAACCGTCGAGCTGGCCGAGATAGTTGAACAGCACGTCCGCGTCGCCGATCGACGCGAGCGCCGTGCGCTGCGACGCGTCGCCGGCGTGGCGCAGCATGCCGAAGCTCGTGCCGCCGTGCGGCGCCTCGCGGCGCGCCTGCTTCACGCGCTTGATCGCGGCGCCGAGTTCGCCGGTGGGCGCGAGCGCCATCGGATGGAGGCTCGTGAACCAGCCGACCGTGCGGCTCAGGTCCGCGTCGCCGACGGGTGCGTCGCGGCCGTGGCCCTCGACGTCGATGCGCAGCGTCTCTCGGCCCGCGAACCGGCACAGCACGCGGCCCGTGGCCACCAGCAGCAGGTCCGCGATCGTGGTGCGGTACGCGGCGCAGGCCGGCTGCAGCAGGCGGCGGGTGGTCTCGGCATCGAGACCGACCGACGCCGAGCCGGCTTGCGGCCGTGCGCCCGCGCTGCCGCCTGCGATGCCAGGCGGCAGCGTGCCGTCGATATCGGCGAGCGCACGCCAGTGGTCGAAGCTTGCGCTGATCTCGGGGCGCCGTGCCGCCTCGTGCAGACGGCGCGCGAACAGCGGATACGACAGCGTGGGCGCCGGCAGCGCCGGCGCCTCGCCCGCCTCCCGCTGGCGGTAGGCGCGATGCAGATCGTCCAGCAGGATCCGCCACGACACGGTGTCGACGGCCAGATGGTGGATCGCGATCGCGAGACGCCAGCTGCCGTCCGTCACGCCAATCAAAAGCACGCGCAGCAGCGGCCCGGTGCCAATGTCGAGCGCGCCCTGGATCGTGTCGCAGGCCGCGTCGATGCCGGTGGCCGGCACGCCGGTCACGGTCGCGACGAGCGGCGCCTGCTCCTGCGCCCGGTCCGACGCGGCGAGGAACTGGTGCCAGCCGGTGGCTGCGCCGTGCGCGAAGCGCAGCCGCAGCGACGGATGCGCGGCCACTACGGCCTGCAGTGCCTGCTCCAGATGCACGGCGTCGGGCCTTGCATCGAGATGCAGCAGGACCGACTGGTTCCAGTGGTTGCGGTTCGCGAGCGGCTTCGACAGGAACCACGCCTGCACCGGCACGAGCGGCACCTCGGCGTCTTCGGCGAGCGCGGCGGCCTCCTCGGCCGCGATGTCGGCGGCGCCGGCATCGACGCGCCCGATCGGCTCGGCCACCGCCGCGAGTTCGACGATTGTCGACTGCTCGAAGATCTGCCGTGCGTGGAGCCGGTAGCCTGCCTGCCGCGCCCGCGCGACGATCTGCAACGCGAGGATCGAATCGCCACCCAGTTCGAAGAAATCGTCATGGCGGCCCACGCGCGGCACGCGCAGCAGCGTGGCCCAGATCGCGGCGAGGTCGGCTTCGATGCCGGCGTGCGGGGGTTCGTGGTTCGCGCCGTCGTCGGTGGTCGCTTCCGGCGCCGGCAGCGCGCGCCGGTCCACCTTGCCGTTCGGGCTCAGCGGCAGCGCGTCGAGCACCACGATGCGCCACGGCACCATGTAGTCGGGCAGGCGTGCGGACAACGCGGGGCGTAGCACTGCCGGGTCGAGTGCTTCGGATGCCTCGCTCGTTACGTAAGCGATCAGCCTTCCGTCGAGTGCCACCACCACCGCCTCGCGTACCGAGGGCAGCGCCGTCAGCGCCGACTCGATCTCGCCCAGTTCGATCCGCAGTCCGCGAATCTTCACCTGATGATCGACGCGGCCCAGATAGTCGAGCGCGCCATCCGTGCGCCAGCGCGCGAGGTCGCCCGTGCGGTACAGCCGCGCGCCGGGCACGGTCGCGAACGGGTCCGGCACGAAGCGCTCGGCCGTCAGGTCCGGGCGCCCCAGATAACCACGCGCGAGGCCCGCGCCGCCGAGGTACAACTCGCCCGGCACGCCCGGCGGCACCGGGTTCAACCGTGCATCGAGCACCCAGGTCTGCGTGGCCGCGATCGGCCGGCCGATCGGCACCGCGCGGCCCGCTTCATCGATGCAGGTCCATGCGGTCACGTCGATCGCGGCTTCGGTCGGGCCGTAGAGATTGAACAACCCCACGCCCGGCAGCACGTTCGCCACGCGTTCGCGCAGGTCGGCCGGCAGCGCCTCGCCGCTGCACACGATCCGCTTCAGCGTCGTACCACATGAGGTCGCTTCCGCCTCGCTCGCCACGAACGCCTGCAACATCGACGGCACGAAATGGAGCGTCGTCACGCGATGCGCCACGATCGTCTTCGCCAGTTCCGCCGGATCGCGATGCGCGCCCGGCGCCGCGATTGCCAGCCGCGCACCCACCATCAGCGGCCAGAAGAATTCCCAGACCGATACGTCGAAGCTGAACGGCGTCTTTTGCAGCACCGTCTCGCCGCGCCGCAGCCCGTATTCGCGCTGCATCCAGACGAGGCGGTTCGACAGGCTGTCGTGGCGGTTGCCGACGCCCTTCGGACGCCCGGTCGAGCCCGAGGTGAAGATCACGTAGGCGAGATTCGCGCCGTCGAGCTTCACGTCCGGATTGTTGGCCGGAAGCGATGACGCGTCCGACAGGTCGAGCGTGTCGAGATCGACGCGCTCGACGCCGTCTCGGGACGGCAGGTCGATATCGCGCTGCGCGAGCAGCAGGCCGATGCCGCTGTCATCGATCATCGCCGCGATCCGGTCGGCCGGATAGGACGGATCCAGCGGCACGTAGGCCGCGCCCGCCTTCATGATCGCGTAGAGCGCGATCACGAGTTCGATCGAACGCTCGGCCGAAATGCCGACGCGCGACTCCACCCCGACGCCCCGCACGCGCAGCCAATGCGCGAGGCGATTCGCGCGCGCGTTCAGTTCGGCATAGGTCAACGTCGTATCGCCGAATACAAGCGCTTCATCGTCGGGATACGCCGCCGCATGACGCTCGAACGCATGGAACACCGGTTCGATTTCGTCATAGACGGTATCGTTGCGGCTCCACGCGTCGAGCATCGCGCGCTCGGCGTCATCGGTCAGCGCGATATCGGCGATACGCACGTCCGGATCGCCCTGCGCGATCGCGGCAACGCAGCGCTGGTAATGCGCGGCCAGACGCGCGATCGTCGCCTCGGCGAACAGTTCACGTGCATAGCTGAATTCGAGCGTCAGCGTGCCGTCCGCATCCTCGTGCGTGTTGAGCATCAGCTCGAACTGCGCCATCGTGGTCGGCAGGCGATGCGGCTCGATCGTCAGGCCCGGCAGGCCGTCCAGCACGCGCCAGTCGCGCCGCTGATGGTTGAACATCACCTGGAACAGCGGGCTGTGGCTGAGGCTGCGCTCGGGGCGCAGCGCCTCGACCAGCACGTCGAACGGCAGATCCTGATGCGCCTGCGCACCAACCGTCCCCAAACGCAGCCGTTCTAGCAACGTGTCCAGCGTGTCGTCGCCGTCGAAGCTCGCGCGCATCACCTGCGTGTTGACGAAGAAGCCGATCAGCCGCTCGGTCTCGACGCGATGGCGGTTCGCCACCGGCACGCCGACGCGGATGTCGTCCTGCCCCGTGTAGCGATGCAGCAGCGCCTGGAACGCCGCGAGCAGCACCATGAACGGCGTGGCCGAGCGACGCTGCGCGCAGGCCTTCACCGCCTGCGCCAACGAGGCCGGCAAGACCAGCAGATAACGCCCCGCCGCGTATTCGCCGTGGGCGTTGCGCGTGCCGTCCATCGGCAGCGACAGCACCGGATGCGAATCGCCGAGCGTCGTCTTCCAGTAGGCGAGCTGGCGCTCGCGTTCGCCGGCGTCGAGCCAGTCGCGCTGCCACGCCGCGTAATCGGCATACTGGATCGGCAGGTCCGCCAGCGGCGTCGCTTCGCCGAGCACGCGCGCACGATAAAACGCGACCAGTTCCTCCAGCAGCACCTGCACCGACCAGCCGTCCGAGACGATGTGGTGCATCGAGACGGCCAGCAACCGGCGGCCGGCACCCTTCGCCGCTTCGCGATACAGCCCCGCGCGCAACAGCGGCCCGGCGCCGAGATCGAACGGCTCGTCGGCCAGCGCGCGCGCCGCTGCCTCGAGGCCACCATCCGCCACCGTCTCGTCGCGCCAGTCGATCGACGCCTGTGCATCGACATGGGCCGTGACTTCACCGGCCTCGTTTTCGACGAAGCGCGTGCGCAGCGCGTCGTGTCGCGCGACGATCGCCGCGAACGCGTCGCGCAGCGCCGCCGCATCGACCTCGCCCGTCAGCCACAGGCCGCCCGAGATGTGATACGCACGGTTCTCCGGCGACAGTTGCGCCAGCACCCATTGGCGGCGCTGCGCATACGAAACCGTCACCGGCCCCGCCTGCCGCGCGCGCGGCAGGATCGGAAACTGCGCGGGGCTCACGCCGTCCGCTTGCATCTTTGCCCAGAACAGGCGTCGCTTGTCGGGCGTCAGCTCGATGAAGCGCGCGGCAATGCGGGCGGCCGTGGTCTTGTCCATGAGTGCGTTCAAAGCGAATCCATAAAGAGATCGAGGTCGCGCAGCGTGTCGTCGCCGGGTTGCGCGGCACGCACGCGTTCGATGGCCTCGGCTTGCGCGGCCAGCGTGCGCGCGTCGAACGACGTGGCGAGCGGCAGGCTCGCGTTCAGGTCCAGGCCGATCCGCGCGTTCAGGCGCACGACGAGCAGCGAATGGCCGCCGAGATCAAAGAAGCTGTCGTGGCGGCCGATGTGCGTCGTGCCGAGCAGTTCGGCCCAGATCGCGGCCAGGTCGGTTTCGATGCCGGCGTGCGGGGGTTCGTGGTTCGCGCCGTCGTCGTTTGCTGCTTCCGGTGCCGGCAGCGCGCGCCGGTCCACCTTGCCGTTCGGACTCAGCGGCAGCGCGTCGAGCACCACGACGCGCCACGGCACCATGTAGTCGGGCAGGCGTGCGGACAGCGCGGTGCGAAGCGCTGCCGGGTCGAGTGCTTCGGATGCCTCGCTCGTTACGTAAGCGATCAACCTTCCGTCGAGTGCCACCACCACCGCCTCGCGTACCGAGGGCAGCGCCGTCAGCGCCGACTCGATCTCGCCCAGTTCGATCCGCAGTCCGCGAATCTTCACCTGATGATCGACGCGGCCCAGATAGTCGAGCGCGCCATCCGTGCGCCAGCGCGCGAGGTCGCCCGTGCGGTACAGCCGCGCGCCGGGCACGGTCGCGAACGGGTCCGGCACGAAGCGCTCGGCCGTCAGGTCCGGGCGCCCCAGATAACCACGCGCGAGGCCCGCGCCGCCGAGGTACAACTCGCCCGGCACGCCCGGCGGCACCGGGTTCAACCGTGCATCGAGCACCCAGGTCTGCGTGGCCGCGATCGGCCGGCCGATCGGCACCGCGCGGCCCGCTTCATCGATGCAGGTCCATGCGGTCACGTCGATCGCGGCTTCGGTCGGGCCGTAGAGATTGAACAACCCCACGCCCGGCAGCACGTTCGCCACGCGTTCGCGCAGGTCGGCCGGCAGCGCCTCGCCGCTGCACACGATCCGCTTCAGCGTCGTACCACATGAGGTCGCTTCCGCCTCGCTCGCCACGAACGCCTGCAACATCGACGGCACGAAATGGAGCGTCGTCACGCGATGCGCCACGATCGTCTTCGCCAGTTCCGCCGGATCGCGATGCGCGCCCGGCGCCGCGATTGCCAGCCGCGCACCCACCATCAGCGGCCAGAAGAATTCCCAGACCGATACGTCGAAGCTGAACGGCGTCTTTTGCAGCACCGTCTCGCCGCGCCGCAGCCCGTATTCGCGCTGCATCCAGACGAGGCGGTTCGACAGGCTGTCGTGGCGGTTGCCGACGCCCTTCGGACGCCCGGTCGAGCCCGAGGTGAAGATCACGTAGGCGAGATTCGCGCCGTCGAGCTTCACGTCCGGATTGTTGGCCGGAAGCGATGACGCGTCCGACAGGTCGAGCGTGTCGAGATCGACGCGCTCGACGCCGTCTCGGGACGGCAGGTCGATATCGCGCTGCGCGAGCAGCAGGCCGATGCCGCTGTCATCGATCATCGCCGCGATCCGGTCGGCCGGATAGGACGGATCCAGCGGCACGTAGGCCGCGCCCGCCTTCATGATCGCGTAGAGCGCGATCACGAGTTCGATCGAACGCTCGGCCGAAATGCCGACGCGCGACTCCACCCCGACGCCCCGCACGCGCAGCCAATGCGCGAGGCGATTCGCGCGCGCGTTCAGTTCGGCATAGGTCAACGTCGTATCGCCGAATACAAGCGCTTCATCGTCGGGATACGCCGCCGCATGACGCTCGAACGCATGGAACACCGGTTCGATTTCGTCATAGACGGTATCGTTGCGGCTCCACGCGTCGAGCATCGCGCGCTCGGCGTCATCGGTCAGCGCGATATCGGCGATACGCACGTCCGGATCGCCCTGCGCGATCGCGGCAACGCAGCGCTGGTAATGCGCGGCCAGACGCGCGATCGTCGCCTCGGCGAACAGTTCACGTGCATAGCTGAATTCGAGCGTCAGCGTGCCGTCCGCATCCTCGTGCGTGTTGAGCATCAGCTCGAACTGCGCCATCGTGGTCGGCAGGCGATGCGGCTCGATCGTCAGGCCCGGCAGGCCGTCCAGCACGCGCCAGTCGCGCCGCTGATGGTTGAACATCACCTGGAACAGCGGGCTGTGGCTGAGGCTGCGCTCGGGGCGCAGCGCCTCGACCAGCACGTCGAACGGCAGATCCTGATGCGCCTGCGCACCAACCGTCCCCAAACGCAGCCGTTCTAGCAACGTGTCCAGCGTGTCGTCGCCGTCGAAGCTCGCGCGCATCACCTGCGTGTTGACGAAGAAGCCGATCAGCCGCTCGGTCTCGACGCGATGGCGGTTCGCCACCGGCACGCCGACGCGGATGTCGTCCTGCCCCGTGTAGCGATGCAGCAGCGCCTGGAACGCCGCGAGCAGCACCATGAACGGCGTGGCCGAGCGACGCTGCGCGCAGGCCTTCACCGCCTGCGCCAACGAGGCCGGCAAGACCAGCAGATAACGCCCCGCCGCGTATTCGCCGTGGGCGTTGCGCGTGCCGTCCATCGGCAGCGACAGCACCGGATGCGAATCGCCGAGCGTCGTCTTCCAGTAGGCGAGCTGGCGCTCGCGTTCGCCGGCGTCGAGCCAGTCGCGCTGCCACGCCGCGTAATCGGCATACTGGATCGGCAGGTCCGCCAGCGGCGTCGCTTCGCCGAGCACGCGCGCACGATAAAACGCGACCAGTTCCTCCAGCAGCACCTGCACCGACCAGCCGTCCGAGACGATGTGGTGCATCGAGACGGCCAGCAACCGGCGGCCGGCACCCTTCGCCGCTTCGCGATACAGCCCCGCGCGCAACAGTGGCCCGGCGCCGAGGTCGAACGGCTCGTCGGCCAGCGCGCGCGCCGCCGCTTCGAGGCCACCGCTCGCCACCGTCTCGTCGCGCCAGTCGATCGACACCTGCTCGTCGAGCCAGGCATCGACCTCGCCGGACGCGTTCGCCACGAAGCGCGTGCGCAATACGTCGTGCCGCGCGACGATCGTCGCGAACGCGTCGCGCAGCGCCGCCGCATCGACGTCGCCCGTCAGCCACAGGCCGCCCGAAACGTGATATGCGCGGCTCGCGGGCGCCAGTTGCCACAGGAACCAGAGCCGCTGTTGCGCGTAGGATGCCGGGCCACGCAGGCGCGCGGCGGCCGGCAAGCGCGGAATCGCCGAAAGTTCGAACGAGCCGGTCGATGCCAGGGCCGGGCGAGCCGGATCGGCTGCGCCGACTGCTGAAGCCGACGTGTTGTTGGCGACGCTGCCGGCCGCCTTCGCCGCGCTCGCCGCCGCCGCTTTCCCGGCCAGCTCCGCGAGCGTCAGCCGCTGGAACAGCTGCTTCGGCGTGATTGTGATACCGGCCTTGCGCGCACGCGCCACGACCTTCAGCCCGAGCAGCGAATCGCCGCCCACTTCGAAGAAATTCCTGCTGCGGCCGATACGGCCGACGTCGATCTCGATCACGTCGGCCCAGATCGCCGCGATGGTCCGCTCGGTGTCGTCTTGCGGCGCATCCGGCAACTGCGCAGCCGGGTCGGCGCCCAGCGTCTTCGCGAGATGCGCCTCCAGTTGCGCGCGCAACGCCGCGCGATCGAGCTTGCCGTTCGCGTTCAGCGGCAGCGCTTCGAGCGCGATCGCGTCGGCCGGCACCATGTAGTCGGGCAGCACGCGCGCGGCGGCTTCCAGCAGCGCGGTGCCGCGCGGGCCACCGACCACGAACGCGGCGAGCCGCGTGCCGCCCGGCGCCTCGTGCGCGAGCACGGCCGCGCCGCGCACGCCGTCGAGGCCCGCGAGCGCGCGCTCGACCTCGGCCGGCTCGACGCGATAACCGCGCACCTTGACCTGATCGTCGGCACGGCCACGGTATTCGAGCAGGCCGTCGGCGCCGATCCGGCCAAGGTCGCCGGTTCGGTAGAGCCGCTCGCCAGCCAGGAACGGATCGGGTACGAAGCGCTCGGCGGTCAGCCCCGCGCGCCCGTGGTAGCCGCGCGCCACGCCGGGGCCGCCGACGTAAAGCTCGCCGTCCTCGCCGTCGGCGACGCGCGCCAGGTTCGCGTCGAGCAGATGGATTCGCATGCCGGGCAGCGCGCGGCCGAGCGGCAGGTCACGCGTGGGCGCGGCATCGGCCGGCCATGCATGCATCGCGACGCCGACCGTGGTCTCGGTCGGGCCGTAGTGGTTGAACACGCGGCAGGCCGGCGCGAGCGCGGTGATCCGCGCCAGCAGCGCGGCCGGCGTGCGCTCGCCGCCGACGATCAGCGCGGCGGCCGGCAGCACCTGCTCCGGCCGCGCGGCCGACAGCAGCGCCGCCAGATGGCTCGGCACGATCTTCAGCACGCCGATGCGATGCGCGGCCATGTAGCGCGCGAACGCGTCGGGCTGGAACACCAGGTCCGGTGCGATCAGATGCAGCGTGCGGCCCGACGCGAGCGAGCCGAACAGCGTCGTGTGGCCGAGGTCGGCGGCCGGCGTCGAGACCATCGCGAACGAGGCGTCGGCCGGCGCGTCGAGCGTGGCGAGCATGCCGCGCACGTAGTTCGCGAGCGCGCGATGCGTGACGACCACGCCCTTCGGCTCGCCGGTCGAGCCCGAGGTGTAGATCATGTAGGCGGCGCGATCGGCATGGCGCAGCGGCGGCGAGACGCGCGGCGCGCGCACGGCGGCCGGCGTCTCGTGACGAAACGCGAGCGGCACGGCCGCTGCTGGCTCCACGCCGTCCGGCAGCGGCACCGCGTGCAGCAGCACGGCCGCGCCGCTGTCGGCCAGTTGCGCCGACAGGCGCGCGGCGGGCGCGCGCGGATCGAGCGGCAGCCAGGTCGCGCCGGCCTTCAGCGCGGCCAGCATCGCCAGCACGTGCTCGATCGAGCGTTCGGCCAGCACGGCGACGCGCGCCTCGGTGCCGATGCTGAGTGTGACGAGCCGCGCGGCCAGTGCGTCGGCCGCCGCGTCGAGTTCGGCATAGGACATGGTACGGGCGCCGTCGCGCAGTGCGAGCCGGGCGCCGTCATGCGCGACGCTGGCGTCCCACAGCGTCAGCAGGTCGTCGGCATCGTGCCCGTCCGATGCGCCCGCCTCGCCCGCATCGGCGGCCGCCGCGGCATCGGCCACCGCGCGTTCGAGCGGCAGCGCCGGCGCCTCGACGAGCCGCGCCGCGAACGTCGCGAAGCGCGCCACGAAGCGCGCCACGAACGCGGCGTCGAACACCGCGTCGTCATAGGCGAGCAGGCAGTCGATCGATGCGCCGCTGTCGGTGAAATCGAGTGCGAGATCGAAGTGCGGCGCCTCGTTCGGCAGCACGCGCAGCTGCGCGTCGAGCGGGGCGAAACCGCGCGTATCGAACGGCCGCTGCTCGGTCAATTTGACCTGGAACAGCGTCTCGTCGCCGTTCGCGCGGTTCGGCAGCAGCGCGCCCACCAGCCGGTCGAACGGCACGTCCTGATGCTCGTGCGCGGCCAGCACGGTGTCGCGCACGGCATCGAGGAGCGCCGCGAAGCCGCGCTGCACGTCGAGGCGCGTGCGCAGCACCTGCACGTTGATGAAATAGCCGATCAGCGCCTGCGCCTCGGGCCGCTTGCGCAGCGAAACCGGCGCGCCGACGCGGATCTCGTCGCGCCCGCTCAGGTCGTGCAGCACCGCGTTCAGCACGGCCAGCATCGCCATGAACGGCGTCGCGTGCCGCTCGGCCGCGAAGCGCCGCAGCTTCGCGGCCACCTCGCGCGGCAGCGAGAATTCGACACCGCGCTGCGCGCCGCTCGTGTGATTCGCGGGTCGCGCGAACAGGCGCGCGGCGGCGGCAGGATCGCCGTCGCCGGCGAGCTGCGTGCGCCAGTAATCGAGTTGCCGCTGCAGCGCGGCCTCGCCGAGCGAGGCACGCTCCCAGGCCACATAGTCGGTGTATTGCCACGCCGGCGCATCCGTCGGCGTCGAACCGGAAGCCGCCGCCCCGCGCGTGCGGGCCGCGTAGGCCCGACCGAGCGCGTCGAGCAGCACGTTCACGGACCAGCCGTCCGCCACGATGTGATGCAACGCGATCAGCAACCGGTGCGATTGCGGCGCGATCCGCACCAGATGCGCGCGCAGCAGCGGCCCGGTTTCGAGGTCGAACGGTGCCTGCGCGACGTCGCGCGTGACGCGATCGAGATCGGCCGCCGATTCGCAGACGGTCAATGGCAGCGCGATCGCGAGCCCGGCCTCGACGATCTGCAGCGCCTCGCCCTCGTCGCCGAGTTCGAAACGCGCGCGCAGCACGTCGTGCTCGCGCACCACGTCGCCAAGCGCGAGCCGCAGCGCCTCGGCGTCGAGCGGGCCGTCGAGCCGCAGCTCGCCGCTCATGTTGTAGGCGGCGCTGGACGGATCGCGCAGCCAGGTCAGCCACAGGCTGCGCTGCGCATCGGCGGCGATCGCGACGCGGCGCGCCTCGGCGTCGAGCGGCGCGAACGCGACGGCCGGCGCCGCCGTGCCGAGCGCGAGACGCTCGCCGATCCGCGCGGCCGCGCCCTGCAAGGTCGGCGCGGTGAACACGTCGCGCGCCGTGTAGTCGATCGCCCAGCGCGCCTGCACGGCCGCGGCCACCTGCACGGCGGCGAGCGAGCTGCCGCCGAGCGCGAAGAAGCTCGCCGTGCCGGCCGGCCGCGGCGGCACGGCCGGCAGCAGCTCGCGCCAGATCCCGGCCAACTCCGATTCGATACCGGCAGTTGCCGCGCTTGCGGCGGCATGGTCCGCGCCGCCGCCCGTCGGCGCCGGATCCGCCGCGGCGTCGATGCGCTGCCCCTGCACGAGCGTTGCATAGGCATCGAGCGAACGATCGCGCCAGCCGCGCCCGCAGGCGGCGCGCTGCACCTTGCCGCTCGACGTCTTCGGCAGGCCGCCCGGGTTCAGCAGCACGACCACGGCGGCCGGCTCGCCGCAGGCGATCGCGACGGCCTCGGTCAGCGCGGCGGCGATCGCCTCGGGCGTCGCGATCTTGCGCACGTTGCGCGACACCTCGGCCGCGATGCCGATGCCCTCCTGCCCCTGCACCTCGACGGCGAACGCGGCCACGCGCCCGCGCCGCACGAGTTCGACGTCGCGCTCGATCGCGAGCTCCAGGTCCTGCGGATAGAGATTGCGGCCACGCACGATCAGCAGGTCCTTGATGCGGCCGGCCACGAAGAGTTCGCCGTCGTGGACGAAGCCGAGATCGCCGGTGCGCAGCCAGACGGCGCCGTCGCGCTCGACGAAGCTGGCGGCCGTCGCATCGGCGCGCCGCCAGTAGCCGGCCGCGACGCTCGGGCCGCGCACGAGGATCTCGCCGATCGCGCCGGCGGGCAGCGCCGCGCCGCTCTCGCGTTCGACGATCGCGATCTCGTGGCCGCTCGGCGGCGTGCCGCACGACACCAGCGCGGTGCCGGCCGCGTCGGCCAGCACGCGCCCGCGCTCCAGCGCGGCGGGATCGAAGCCGGGCGCGCGCGCGCCGCGTCCGCGCCCGACGCCGGACACGTAGAGCGTGGCCTCGGCGAGCCCGTAGCACGGGAACAGCGCGGCGGGATCGAAGCGCTGCGGCACGAAGCGTTCGACGAACGCGTCGAGCGTCGCCTTGCGCACCGGCTCGGAACCGGAGAACGCGAGCCGCCAGCTCGACAGGTCGAGCGCGGCGCGCGCCTCGTCGCCGATGCGGTCGGCGCAGAGCCGGTAGGCGAAATCGGGGCCGCCGGAAATCGTGCCGCGATGACGCGCGATCGCCTCGAGCCAGCGCACCGGCCGTTCGAGGAAGAACTGCGGCGACATCAGCACCAGCGGAATCCCGCTGAACACCGGCTGCGAAAGCGTGCCGATCAGGCCCATGTCGTGATAGAGCGGCAGCCAGCTGACGAACACGTCGTCGGCCGTCACGCCGAGCCCCTCGCGGATCGCGATCTCGTTGGCCCACAGGCTGCCGTGCGTGACCATCACGCCCTTCGGCGTCGAGGTCGAGCCCGAGGTGTACTGCAGGAACGCGATGTCGGCGGGCGCGGCGGCATGAGGCAGGAACGCCTGCGCGTCGACGCCCGCGTGATCGAGCCTGTCCATCTCGATGCAGGCCGCCCCCGGCGCGATCCGCGCGAACGCCTCGCCGAGCTTCCCGGCGAGCGCGCCCGTGGTCACCACGAACGCGGCGTCGGCATCGGCCGCGATCGCGGCGAGCCGCGCGAGATGCTGGCCGCGCAGCGATTCGGGCGGATAGACCGGCACCGCGATCGCGCCCGCGTAGAGACAGCCGAAAAACGCGGCGACGTAGTCGATGCCGCTGTCCATCGCGAGCAGCACGCGCGCCGCCTGGCCGCCCGCGCCGCGCTCGCGCAGCAGCGCGGCCAGCGCGATCGCGCGGCGTTCGAGCGCCGCGTAGTCGTAGCGCGTGTCGCCATGCGCGTCGACGGTCACCAACGCGGTGTCGGTCCCGCGCTGCACGGCCAGCGAGCGCAACCGCTCGATCATGTTTTCTGCCATTTCGTCCCTCGCCCTGCCTCTCGCCCTGCTTCGTCACGGCGCCGCGTCATGCGCGGCGATCCGGGCGCGCTGCGCGCCCGGCCCTCTTCATTCCTCGCCGACCTCGTGACGCTCGCGCGCCTGCGGTCCGTGGCGATGGTCCTGGCCGTGCCAGGACGACACCGCGCCGTACTGATCCTGCTGCGCCACGATGCGGTGCTGCTGCCAGTGCCGCGCGCCGGCCTCGTCGGCCGCGGCGGGCCGCGCCTGCACCACGCCCGCGCGCGACGGCGCGAAGTCGGCGGCGATCACCACGTCGGCGGCGCTCGCCTGGCCGAACGCGGCGCGGGCCGCTTCCACGTTCTGCTTCTGGCGTTTCAGGAACGGGCAGCGGTCGTCGGCCGGCAGGTTCGCGTCGTCGAGGAAATACTGCTTCCATTCGAGGTTGCCGGGGTCGCCGTAGAAACCCAGATCCGGATGCGCCGCCACCTCGTCCCAGGTTTCCAGGCGCTTGCGCACCTGGTTGCGCGCCTCGCGGCCGATCACCTTGTTGGTGATGGTGTCGACGAACACGCTGCGCGGCTGGAACAGCAGCACCATGCCCGGCCCGAGGTTGCGGCTGTGGCGCGAGCGGAACGACGGGCACGCGCAGACCACGAAGGTCTCCACGCCCGCGAACGAGAACTCCCAGTCGCCGTCGGACGGATCGGGCTGCGCGTCGGCCTTCGGATCGGGATCGACGTCGTGCAGGTGCTGCAGGATCTGCCAGAAGTGCTGCTGGTAAGCCTCGTGCGTGAGCGGCTGCGGGTCCGGCTCGAAGAACACCGCGATGTTGTTCTTGCGGTACTCGGGCCGCAGCGCCAGTTCCGCGAAGGTCTGCATCGTGGCGGGCAACTGCGAGATGTCCTTGCCGTTCACGTAGGCGTAGAACATCTCGCCGCGCTTCTCGGCCATGGTGCCGAAGAAGCACGGATAGTCGGGGTGCATCACCTGCTTGCGCAGCGTCTCGTACGACGCGTCGAGCCAGGCCGGCGGGTTTGCGGCGGCGCCGAGCGCGCGTCCGGCGATGACGCGGCTCTTCCAGTCGCCCGGATCGAAGCCCTCGCTGCCGGGTGTCGCCACGCCGGGTTGCGGCATCACGTTGACCTTGTCCTCGGTTGATCGCATTTCATATCCTCGTTCGTCGCCTGCGCGGGCGAGCGTGCCGGGCCGCGCGGAATGCGCGGCCCACCATTCAAAGCGGATTCCTGCCGGGCAGGACTCAGGCGGACGCGTTCGAGTTGGCCTCGAGTTCCGCGACGAGCGCCTTCACCCAGTCGTCCGGAATGATCGGCTGGTGGTACGTGCATTCGCCGGAGAGCACCGTGGAGCCGTGCAGGCGGCCGTCGGGGATCAGCACCTTGTCGCCGACGTTCATCTTCAGCTGCATGCCGACATTGCCCCAGAACAGCATCTCGCCCTCCTCGATCGTCACGAGGCGGTGATCGTTGTGGACGTGGGTGGTCGAGCACATCTCGAACGGCTCGACGAAGGTCTCGCGGTCGATGCCGGGGCACTCGACGTCGATGCGGTCGCTGATGCGATGCGCGAAGCGGACGTAATGGCGGATCGACGAGAGCCACAGCAGCTGTTCGCCGAGATCCCAGCGGCCGCGCTCGCAAAGCCGCTCGTGCGCGGCGGTGCCCTGCACGGCCTGCGCATAGGCGGGCGGCCCGAAGCGTCCGGCAATCGTTTGCAGAGCCTGCTCGAACCGCGCGACGAGCGCGTCGGCACGGCGCTCGACATCACCGGGCTGGCGGCCGGCCGGCACAAGATGCGCGCAGGCACGCTCGAGCGCGGCGCCGAACGCGAGCCATTCGGCTTCGGCCGCGAACGCGGCGCCGGCGAACGCGAACGCGCGATCGGGACGACGGCCGAGCGCGTAGAGCAGGTTGCATTTCGCGGTGCTGGTGGGCAGATAGAACTGCCAGTACGCGTGCTGCTGGCGCGTCACGCCCACCGACGCGGCGATCTTCTCGAGCAGCGCGTCGTCGGGCAGGTCGCCTTGCAGCGTCGGACGCAGCGCGTCGGGCAGCATGTCGAGGAAGCCGCTCGCCGTGGCGCGCGCGAGCGCACGGCGCTTGGACGGCAGTTGCGCCCAGCGCTGCACCATGATGAAACGCAGCCCCTCCTGCAGATAGTCGTTGCGCATCAGGCGCGCGAAGGTCTCGGTCCAGAACGCCGTCTCGTCGTCGATGACGCGCTTCAGGCGCGCGGCCGCGGCGCCCGCCTCGGCTTCCACGGTCTGGTCCCGCGCCAGGTATTCGAACGCGTAGGCTTCGAGGAACGGCACGATCTGCGCGCCGAACACCTGCACGTCGTCGCCGTAGAAGCCGCTGAAGTGCTGCCATTCGTCGGCGTCCGCGCTGCGCGGCAGGCGCGCCACGCCAAGCTCGTAGATCGACAGCAGCGTGCGGCCCGAGGCCAGCGCCGGCAGGCGGCTCACGTTGTGCATGCGCACCGGCTTCTGGAACTTCAGGAACTCGAAATCCTCGGGGCGCAGCGGCCGGCGGTGGAAATCGTCGTCGAGCAGCAGTTCGCTGACCTGCGCGCTGCGGAACGCGTGGGCGGCGGAGAACTGCTTGATCAGCTCGACATGGCGTTCGCTTTGTCCGACGAACGGCGAGAAGTCAAATAGCAAGGGCATGGCTTGCGTCATGGCGAAGGTTCCTTGGGAGAAATCACGAGAGCGCGCGGAGCGGCCGGAAAGCCGGCGAGCGCGGGAAAAGGCCGGACGCGCCGGCAACGGGCGCCGCGCGCAGGCATGCGCGGCAGCGGGCGGATCGGGGCGGGCTGCGGACAGGCCCGGCCGGGCGGACAGGGCGCGCGGCGTTCGACATCGTCATGCACAGGTCAGCGACATTCATCGTTCCCTCCATCGCCCGTTCACGGCGTGCCCCGGCATGAGGGCGGCGCCACGCGGGTCAATTGCACGACCCGGCTTCGGCCCGAAGCGTGTCGTGTCCGGTTAGTTATGGACCAGCATACGAATCAACAATGCAAATTGGAATGATTCGCATTCTATGTTTCAGTTTCACGACCACCAGGTGACCGCCGCTGTCATACATGCGCTTTCCTGCCGACACATGCTCCCGGCCAGGCCGGGTAAAACGGCCCGGGCGCGCGGAACGCCCGGGCCTTCGATGCGGCGGGACCGGCCCGCCGCGTTGCCTCGATCCAGCTTGATCAGAAGTCCGAACGCACCGTCAGCATCACGTTGCGGCGGTCGCCGAACACGCTGTAGAAGTTGCCGGGCGGACGCAGGTAGTAGTCGCGGTTGAAAATGTTGTTCAACGACACCGCGGCTTCCACGTGCTTGTTGAAGCGGTAGGACACCTCGGCATTGAAGATCGCGTAGCCGCCCTGCACCACGCCACGCGTGGTCTGCGTCTGGGCCAGCATGCCGCCGCCAACCGACAGGCCGCGCAACTGGCCGCGCGAGAACGCGTATTTGGTCCACAGCTTGAACAGATGCTTCGGATCGGTGCCTTCCGACAGATCCGCCGCGGCGTTGTCGTAAGACGCGTTCAGGTACGTGTAGCCCGCGTAGATATTCCAGTTCTCGGTCGGCTGCCCGGTCACCTCGAACTCGAAGCCCTGGTCGCGCACCTTGCCGGCCGGGATCGAGAACGTCGGATTGTTCGGGTCCGCCACCGCGCGGTTGTTGTCGTTGATGCGGAACAGCGCCGCGGTGGTGTTCAGACGGCCGCCGAGGAAGCTGTTCTTGATCCCGATTTCATACTGCTCGCCGGTACGCGGCGGCACCACGCTGCCGTCCGCCTCGTTCGCCACCTGCGCGGCGAGGAACTTCGAGTAGCTCGCGTAGGCCGTGGTCGACTTCGTGATGTCCCAGACCAGCCCGACCGACGGCAGGAACCGGTGGTTCAGGTTCACGTTGGTCTTCCAGTCGGCCACCGTCGGCAGCGTCGACTGCGTGCGCTGCTCGTAGAACGCCTCGCGCCCGCCGAGCACCAGCGTGACCGGATCGAGCAGCTTCACGCGCGCCTGCGCGTAGAAGCCGTACTGCACGAGCCGCGTGTTGGTGCCGAACTTGAACGGCACGTTGACCTTGCCGATCACGTTCGGGTCGTAGAGGCTGAACGTGCCGAGCGGGCCGGGGCCGACCAGCGACTGGCTGCCGCTCAGCGCCGTTTCCGACATCAACGAGTAGTTCGCGCCGATCGTCAGCGTATGGGTACGGCCGAGCGCCTCGATCGGGCCGGTCACGTTGGTGTCGGCGCCGAACCAGTCATAGGTGTTCTGCTGACGGCGTTCCGTGTACTTCGCGATCCCCGGGGCGAGCGCGCCCGGACCCGGATCGGCCTCGTCCGAACTCACGTATTCGTGGCGGTAGAACAGCGTCGTCTGGGACTTCCAGCCGTTCGAGAAACGGTGAACCAGGTTGCCGTTCACTTCCTGCATCGAGGTGTAGCCGTAGTTCCAGTCCGGCGAGAAATTCTGCGAATACGAGCTGCCCACGCGCGCGAACGGCGCCGCCGAGGTCGGCGTCGCGAACAGACCCGGCGCGCCGTAGTCGTAGCCGTTGTTGGTGTTGACCTGGTAGCCGGCGGAAAGCGACAGCGTGGTGCGCGGCGTGATATCCCAGTCGAGCGCGCCGTAAGCCGTCACTTCCTTCTTGCGCGCCCGGTCGATCGACTGATGCTGGTCGCTGCCGATCAACACGGCGCGGCCGCGCAAGGTGCCGTCCTTGTTCAGTGCGCCGGTCACGTCCACCATCTGGCGCACGCCGCCGAACGAGCTGACCTGGGTTTCGGTCGCGAGATGGAATTCCTTCTGCGGGCGCTTGCGCACCAGGTTCACGGTGCCGCCCGGCTCGCCGTTGCCGTCGAGCACGGCGTTCGGTCCGCGCACGAGCTCGACGCGGTCGTAGATGCCGAGATCGAATTGCTGCAGGTATTCGAGGCCGCTCACGATCGACACGCCGTCGAACTCGATGCCGAGCTGGGTGCCGCGCGAGTGGAAATACGCGGTGCCGTCGCCGTACTCGATCGCGCTCACGCCGGTCATGAAGCGCAGCGCGTCCTGGATCGTCGTCATGTTCTGGTCGTTCATGCGCTCGCGCGTGAGCACCGACACCGACGCGGGAATCTCCTTGATCGCCACCGGCGTGCGGCCGCCGATGGTGGCGTTGCGCGTGGTGTACGAACCGCTGTCTTCCGTGGTCGCGTCGGCCTCGGAGGTGACGTTCACGGTCGGCAGCGCGGTGGCCGGCGCGCCCTGCGGGGCGGCGACCTGCTGCGCGTGGGCGGCACCCGCCCAGGTCGCGCACAGCGCCACGGCGATCGGCGTGAGCCGGATCATGCCCGCCGATCGATACGAAACGCGCTTACCGCGTCGCCACAAGTCCATCGAGATTCCCATTTTGTTCGCTGCGCTCCATGTGTGGTCTGCCGCCCGCCGCAGCCGGATCAACACGTTCCGGCGGTCGCTTGTAAGAATCGCCGCCGTGACTCGCGCATGCCCGTCATCGACATTTCTGAGGTACGGCGATCGCATTTGGCCGGCCTTCACGCACCCCGTTGGCCAAACCGCGAGTGAGAATATTACCGATAACGATTCTCATTTGCAATTTATTTACGAGATGGAATGCGGTGATTGGCGGTGCTATCGAATGCGCCTATCGGACCGGCGGGATCGATGGCGCGGGCCGTCGGTCGGGCGAGCTGGCAGACCGTCGGTATCACGACGATCTGATTGTGAAAACGCCGGGAAAACGCCGTGCGCAAGGCTTTCAGCTCGGTTTCATTCTGCTGTCCGAATCAATGCCGAACCATCCCCCGGACGAGCCGCACCGATCATCCCGAACGCGTTTCGTTCAAGTGTCCTAACTAGATGGCAAGCAATTGACCCATGCAAAGACGCGCAATAAAACCGGAATGATTCCACGCCACCGCCGCGTCTGGACGCGGCGGTGGCGCGGCGGCGTTCCGCTCAGGTGGACGTCACCGTCTTGCGCAGCATCAGCGCGATCAGGTACGGGCCGCCGATCAGCGTGGCGACGAGCCCCGAGGCGACCTCCTCCGGGAACACCAGCTGGCGGCCGAGCCACTCGGCGAACGCCATCAGCAAGGCGCCGATCACGGCCGCGACGAGGATCTGCGAGGCGGGCCGGCGCGCGCCGGAGAAGCGCGCGATATGCGGCGCGATCAGGCCGACGAACGACAGCGGCCCGACCAGCATCGTCGAGGCGGCCGTCAGCACCGAGGCGAGCAGCAGGATCGTCACGCGGGCGCGGGCGACCGGCACGCCGAGGCCGCCCGCCACGCCGGCGCCGAGCCCGAGCGCCTCGACCCAGCGGCTCAGCAGCGGCGCGCAGGCGAGGCCGAGCAGCGCGATCACGGTGGCGCCGTAGGCGATCGGCGCCTGGACGTAGTAGGTCGAGCCGACGATGAAATTCAGCACCAGCCCGACGCGCGAGTCGCCGCTCGACATCATCGCGCTGACGATCGCCTGCAGCAGCGCGCTGATCGCCACGCCGATCAGCAGCAGCCGCTCCGGCGCGAACGCGGCGCGCGAGCCGAGCCACATCAACAGCGCGAGCGTGACGATCACGCCGCCGAGGCAGCTTGCGAACAGCACGCCCGGGCTCGGCAGCACGCCGGCGAACAGCACCACCACGATGCCGAGCATGCCGCCCGAGCTGACGCCGAGCAGGTCCGGGCTTGCCATCGGGTTGGCGGTGACGCGCTGGATCAGCGTGCCGCCGATCGCGAGCAGCACGCCGGCCGCGGCGGCCGCGATGGTGTGCGGCGCGCGCCAGAACAGGATCGCGCGCATCTGCTCGAGATCGCCGATGCGCCAGCCGTCGAGCGTGCGCGTGACGCCGAAGCTGAGCCCGATCACCAGCACCAGCGCGACGAGCGCGACCGGCAGCCGGCGCGCGAGCCGCGCGGGCGGCGCGGCGGCGATGCCGGCCGCGTGCAGGTCGGGCTGCGCGCGCAGCTGCGGCAACAGCAGCAGCAGCAGCGGCACGCCGACCAGCGAGGTGACGGTGCCGGTCGGGATCAGGTGCGCCGAGAACAGTTCGGCCGACGAGGCCACGCGCACCAGCTCGTCGGTCAGCCACAGCAGCGCGGCGCCGAGGCACGGCGCCCAGATCAGCCGCTGGCCGAGCCGCCGCGCGCCGGCGAGCCGCGCGAGCGTGGGCGCGGCCAGCCCGACGAAACCGATCACGCCGACCGTGGAGACCACCGCGGCGGTCAGCACCACCGAGATCAGCAGCGCCACGGCGCGCGTGCGATGCAGGCCCACGCCAAGGCTGCGCACCGTCGCGTCGCCGGCGTCGAACACGCCGAGCGGACGCCGCAGCAGCACGGTGACGATCGCGCAGCCGAGCACCGCCAGCGCGAGCAGTCGGCTCTCGTGCCAGCCGGTCTGGTCGAGCGCGCCGCCGCCCCAGATCATCAGGCCGCGCAGCAGCTCGAAGTGCGCCATCGACAGCGCCAGGCAGATCGCCCCGCAGTAGAGGTTGACGATCATGCCCGACAGCACCACCGCGAGCGGCGCCATCTTCTGCCGTGCGGACAGCGCGAACACGATCAGTATCGCGACGGTGCCGCCCGCCAGCGCGATCGCGGGGCGGCCCAGCACGAGCCACGACGGCGCCCACAGATCGGCGAGGATCAGCGCGAGGTAGGCGCCGGGGAACACGCCGAGCGTCATCGGCTCGGCGAGCGGGTTGCGCAGCACCTGCTGCGCGAGCGTGCCGGCCAGCGCGAGCGCGCCGCCGCAAAGCAGCGTCATCGCGATGCGCGGCAGCATGCTGTCGCGCACCAGGATCTGGTGCAGGTCGCGCGGGTCGGGCGCGACGAGCGCCTGCCAGAACGGCGCGCCGTCGAGTTCGGTGCGGATGCCGACCACCGCCAGCAGCAGCGAGACGGCGAGCAGCGCGCCCACCAGCCACCAGCGGAACTCGCGCGGCGCAACAAGGCGCGGCAAGGTCATGGGATTACGCAACACCGCCTCCTCCCGCCTCGATCGTCGTCAGCGCCGCCTCGATCGCCTCGGCGAATCGTTGCATCGATACCAATCCTCCATAAGGCGCGATCACGGGCAGCTTCGCGACGCGCCGTTCGCGCACCGCCGGCAGCGCCTGCCAGATCGCATTGCCGTCGAGCCCGCGGCGCGCGGCCGGCTTGACCGGGCCAACCAGCAGCACGCTCGCCTCGGGCACCTCGGCGAGCCGCTGCAGCGGCACCAGCGTGTAGCCCGCCTGGGTCGGCCAGGTCGCGCCGCCGTCGCGCGGATGCGCGGCGTTGGCCGCGCCGAGCTTCGCGAGCATCTCGTCGAACAGGCTGCCGCGGCCGTAGACGCGCAAATGGCGGTCGTCGACCAGATCGGCCACGATCAGCGGATGGCGCAGCAGCGCCGGCCGGGCCGCGAGCCGCGCGCGCACCGCCTCGGTGGTGCGGGCCGCCTCGGCCACCAGCTGGTCCGCGCGCCCGGTGCGCCCGAGCCGCGCGCCGAGCGTCACCGTCTCGCCGCACAGATCGCGGTACGGCTGCGCGCTCGTCATGTACTGGCTCAGCGTGATGGTGGGCGCGATGCGCTGCAGCGTTCGCAGCGCCGGCAGGTGGCCCGGCGTGATCACCAGCAGGTCCGGCTTCAGCGCCAGCAGCACCTCGAAGTTCGGCTGGTACAGCAGGCCGATGTCGGCCACGCCCGGCGGCAGCGGCGGCTCGACGATCGAGCTGCGATACCAGTCGGGCAGCGAGACGCCGATCGGCACCACGCCGAGCGCGAGCAGCGTCTCGGTCAGTTCCCAGTTCATCGAGACGACGCGCGTGGGGATGGCGGCGGGCACGGCACCATCCGAAGCGGCGGCGGCCGGCGCCGCCGCGCGCAGCGGCGCGGACCAGGCCAGCGCGCCGAGCAGGCCGAGCGCGCCGCCCTGGGCGAGCCAGCGGCGGCGGCGAGGATCGAGGCGCCGCGCGGGGGGCGCGCGCCGGACGGAAAGCGGCCGGCTCATCGCGGGTAACCGATGCGGTGGCCGCCGACCGGATCGGTCATCACGCCCATCGGCACGCCGTAGATCGCCTCGAGGCTGTCCTCGCGCATGATCTCCTCGGGGCCGGCCTGCATCAGCACGCGCCCGCCGCGCAGCGAAACCAGCTGCGTGCAGAAGCGCGTCGCCATGTTCACGTCGTGCAGCACCACCACCGCCGTCATGCCGCGCGCGTCGCACAGCGTGCGGATCAGTTGCAGCACCTCGAGCTGATGGCCGATGTCGAGCGCCGAGGTGGGCTCGTCGAGCAGCACGCAGCGGCTGTTCTGCGCGATCAGCATCGCCAGCCAGACGCGCTGGCGCTCGCCGCCCGACAGGCTGTCCACCGGCCGCCCGGCGTAGTGCGCGACGTCGGTGGCGGCCATCGCGTCCTCGACGTGCGCGTGATCCTCGCGCGTGAAGCGGCCGAGCGCGCCGTGCCACGGGTAGCGGCCGAGCGCCACCAGCTCGCGCACCAGCAACCCGTCGGTCTGCGGCGTGTATTGCGGCAGGTGCGCCACCTGCTGCGCGAAGCGGCGATGCGGCCAGCTTTCGAGCGGCGCGCCGTCGAACGCGATGGTGCCGCGCGTGGGCGCGTGCAGGCGCGCCAGCAGGCGCATCAGCGAGGTCTTGCCGGAGCCGTTGTGGCCGATCAGGCCCACGACCTGCCCGGCCGGCACGTCGAGCGAAATGTCCTGCAGCAGGGTTTTGTCGCCGATCGCGAAATCGACGCCAGACAGGCGGTAGAGCGGCGTAGCGCCGGCGGGTGTGGTCACGGCTTCAATTCCATCGTCATCAGCATCGTCTTGCGGGAGCGGCGGGCCCGGCCCGCCGGGTTGGCATTATCCGACAGTTCAACCGCGCTGCGCGTCGTCGCGAACAATTTGCGCCGTCGCGGCGGCCCCGTCCGGGCGACGGCGCGCATCGAGTGGAGGGACGGATGCGGGACCGGCGAGCGCGCGCAGCCGACGCGCGAGGTCGTCGTGGACGGCCGGATGCAGCACGATCCCGCTATGCGTCGCGTCGGCTTCCACCACCGTCACGCCCGCGCTCGTATGGGGCCGCCAGTCGCGTTCGCGGCCCGCAACGACATCTCGCGCGGCATGCCAGAACGTGACCGGCACGTCGAGGCGCGGCAGCGCGTGTTCGAGCCGCAGCCGGTAATGCAGCGCGTCGATCTCGGCCGCGCGCGCGAACAGCGGCCGCAGCAGCGCGCCGTCCGGCTGCGCGTCGAGCCAGCCCGGCAGCGCATCGAGCGCGCCGGCCGTGCCGGCATCGGCGTCCTGCGCCCCGTCGTGCCCGGGGTCATGCGCGTCGGCGGTGCGGATCGCCGTGTCGAGCAGCCCGACGAAATCGACCGCGTGACCGAGCGCGCGCAGCCGCGCCGCCACCGTGAACGCGATCCGGCCGCCGAACGACCAGCCGAGCAGCCGGTACGGGCCGCTTGGCTGCGCATCGAGCACGCTGCGCGTGCAGGCGTCGGCGAGCGCGTCGAACGAGTCGGGCCAGTCGGCCGGCGTCGAGGCCGGGAACGCGAAGCCGGGCGCGCGCAGCGCGATCACCGACGCGACGCCCTGCAGCGCGGCCGCGAGGAACCGGTATTCGCCGGTCAGGCCGAAACCGGGATAGCAGCAGAACAGCGTGACGGGCGCGTGCGCCGCGTTGAGCGGCTGGCGCAGCGGGTCGGGCGACGGCGCGAGCCGCGCCTCGGTGTAGAAGCGCTCGCGCCAGACCGCGAATGCGGCGTCAGCCGCCGTGTTCGTGCTCGATCCGGTGCCCGGCACGGCTGCCGGCATGGCATCGACCGGCAGCCCGCCGAACCCGCGCGGCGCCGCGGCCGGCGCCGCCTCGTCCATGGACGCGCTGCGTGCCGCCGCGTCGGCGAGCGAGCGCACCTGCGCGTCGAACGCGGCGATCAGGCGGTCGAGCCGCGCCTCGTCCACGGAACGGTCGGCCGCGCTCCAGTCCACCTTGAGGCGGCCGTCGGCGATCAGGCCGTTCAGGTCGAGCCAGTGGCGCGGCCCGTTCGCGGCGCGGCCGGGCATGCCGTCGCCGCTGTCCTCGGCGGCGAAGCCGAAGCGTCCCGCGCCGAGCCGCTCGTCGAAGCGGCCCAGGTAGTTGAAGCCGACCGTGGTGGCCGGCAGCGCGGCCAGCGCCGCGCGCGACGAGGCCAGGCCCGCGTAGCGCAGCAGGTTGTAGTGCAACCCGTCGGCCGGCAGTTCGGCGCGGGCCGCGGCGATCGCGCGCCGCGTCGCGTCAGGTGCCTCGCGCGCCTCGATGCGCAGCGGGTACTGCGTCGTGAACCAGCCCACCGTGCGGCTCAGGTCGACGCCGGGCACGCGCTCGCCGCGGCCATGGCCTTCGAGCTCGACGATCACCGGCACCTCGGGCAGCACCCGCGCGCAGGCATGCGCGAGCGCCGCGAGCAGCACGTCGTCGATGCGCCAGCCGGCATCGGTCAGGCGCTTCGTGGCGGCGGCGTCGAGCGCCCAGGCGCGATGCCGCTGGCCGCCCTCGGCGCGCGGCGCCGCGTCGTGCGCGGTGCCGAGGCGCGCCTGCCACCACGCCAGCTCGCTCAGCAGTTCGGGCTGCGTGGCGTAGGCCGCGAGCCGGCGCGACCAGTCGGCCCAGCCCGTCACCGGGCGCGGCAGCGCGGGCGGTGCATCGACCGACGCGGCCGGCGCGGCGCGCGCCGCGTCGTAGGCGCTCAGCAGATCGTCGAGCAGGATCCGCCACGACACGCCGTCCATCACGACGTGATGCGCCACGATCAGCAGTCGCGCGCCGTCGGGCGTCGCCACGGCCGCCGCGCGGATCAGCGGCCCGGCGGCCAGATCGAGGCCGCCGTGCAGGCGGTCGGCGTGGCGCGCCAGCGCGGCGCGCCAGTCGCCGGCATCGGCCTCGGCTTCACGCAGGTCGATCGAGTCGAACGCGGCATCGACCAGCGCGGCCGACGGCGGCACGAACGTCTGGGTCCAGGCCCCGCCGGCCGGATCGCGGGCGAAGCGCGCGCGCAGCGCGTCGTGGGTGGCGAGCAGCACCGCGAACGCCGCGCGCAGCGCGGGGACGTCGAGCGGCTCGGCGCTCGTCAGCAGCACCGACTGGTTCCAGCGCGACGGCGCATCGGGGAACCGTTCGAAGAACCACTGCTGCATCGGCACGAGCGGCGCGTCGAGCGGGCCGTCCGCCGGGTTGCCCGCGTCGCCCGCCGCGCCCTCGCCCGCCGCCGCGTCGGCGCGCTGCGCGACGCGCGCGAGCGCGCGCACGCTCGGATGCTCGAACACCTGCCGCGCGCTGACGATCCAGCCGGCCGCGCGCGCCTGCGCGATCACCCGCAGGCTCGAGATCGAATCGCCGCCGAGCGCGAAGAACGCATCGGTCACGCCGAAATCGGCGCGCCCCAGCACGGTCTGCCAGATCGCCAGCAGCGTGGTTTCGAGCGGGCCGTCGGGCGGCACCGCGCCGGTCTCGACGGCGGCGTCGGGCTCGGGCAGCGCGCGACGGTCGAGCTTGCCGTTCGGCAGCGTGGGCAGCGCCGCCAGCGCGACGCAGACCGACGGCACGTGCGAGGCCGGCAAGGTGGCCGCGAGCGCCTCGCGCACCGCCTCGGGCGTGGCCGCGCCGGTGAAGTAGGCCACCAGCCGCTTGCGTTCGCCCTCGCCGCGCAGTTCGACCACGCCCTCGCGCACGCCGGCCGCGCGCCGCAGCGCCGCCTCGATCTCGCCGAGTTCGATGCGATGGCCGCGCAGCTTGATCTGCTGGTCGAGCCGGCCGAGAAAGTCGATGGTGCCGTCCGGGCGCGCGCGGCACAGGTCGCCGCTGCGGTAGACGCGCGAACCGGGCGCGCCGGTCGGATCGGGCACGAAGCGCTCGGCGGTCAGCTCGGGGCGGCCGAGATAGCCATGGGCCAGCGTCGCGCCGCCGATGCAGAGTTCGCCGAGCGCGCCGTCGGGCGCGCGGTTGCCGTCGAGGTCGGCCACGTAGGCGTGCCGCGACGGGTAGCAGCGGCCGATCGCGACGATCGCGCTGGCCGCGTCGGCCGGTCCCACCGGATGATGCAGCGCGGCCACGGTGGTCTCGGTCGGCCCGTAGAGGTTGTCGATCGCGACGTGCGCGAGCGGCCCGTCGAGCCATTTCGCGAGCGCGTCGCCGGGCAGCCCCTCGCCGCCCACCGTGATCTGCCGCAGCGCCAGCGCCTCGGGTGCCGGCAGCGCGATGCGCCACTGCTGCCACAGCGCGGTGGGAATCCGCGCGAACGTCACGCGCTCGTCGGTCAGCGTGCGGTTCAGCGTGTCGAGTTCCCAGGCGCGCGGGCCGCGCATCACCACGCGAGCGCCCGCGATCAGCGCGGGCAGCAGCTCGTGCAGCGCCACGTCGAAATTGATGGTGGACGATTGCAGCACGACGTCGGTCTCGGCGATGCGGTGGTCGTGCAGGAAATCGTCGAGGTGCAGCGCGAGCGCGCCGTGCGAGATCGCCACGCCCTTCGGCGTGCCGGTCGAGCCCGAGGTGTAGATCACGTAGGCCAGCGCCTCGGGATGCAGTGGCACGGCCGGGCCTTCGGCGTCGCCGGGCCAGCCCGCGTCGGCCTCGCCGCGCAGCCACCACGCATCGATCGCGCGCAGCGGCGCGAGCAGGTCGGGCCACAGCGCGCGCGTGTCGTCGTCGACGATCACGCGCGTCACGCCGGCGTCGGCGATCATCGCGCGCAGCCGCGCTTCCGGGTACTCGGGATCGAGCGGCACGAACGCGCCGCCCGCGTGCCAGACGCCGAGCAGCGCGGCCGGCAGCGCGAGCGAGCGGTTCAGCAGCAGGCCGACGCGCTCGCCCGGCACGAGGCCGTCGTCGCGCAGCGCCGCGCCGATCCGCGCGGCCCAGCCGTCGAGCTGGGCATAGCCGAGTTCGGCGCCCTCGCAGCGCAGCGCGACGCGGGTCGGGCAGCGCGCCGCGCGCTCGGCGACGCGCCGGTGCGCGGGCTGGAACGGCGCGCGCGCGATCTCGGCGCGCGCCGCGTGATGCCGGCGCGGCACGGCAAGATCGGCCACGCGTCGCGTCGGGTCGGCCGCGATCTGCGCGAGCAGCGCCGTGTAGTCGTCGAGGAAACGCGCCACGCTGGCCTCGACGAAGCGGTCGCGCGCATAGGTCAACGCGAGCTCGACGCCGCCGCCCGCGCCGCGGTCGCGCCCGTTCAACGCGAAATCGAAGCGCGCGGTCGCGGCCATGTCGCCGACCGGCTCGGCCAGCAGTCCGTCGGGCAGCGTCAGCGGCTGGCGCGGCTGGTCGACGGCCAGGTCGAACATCACCTGGAACAGCGGTGAGCTGTCGAGATCGCGCTCCACCGCGAGCGCATCGACGAGCCGCGCGAGCGGCACGTCGCGATGCGCCTGCGCGTCGAGCACGCGCGCATGCAGCGCGCGCAGCAGCGCGTCGAAACGCTGCGCGCCGTCGAGATCGGCGCGCACGATCAGCGTATTGACGAAGAAGCCGACCAGCGCCTCGGTCTCGCGGCGCTCGCGGCCGGCCGACGGCACACCGATCACCACCGTGCGCTGCGCCGCGTAACGGCCGAGCAGCACGCCATAGGCCGCCAGCAGCAGCGTGAACGGCGTGGTGCCGTGCTCGCGCGCGATCGCGCGCAGCTGCCCGGCGAGCGGGGCGTCGAGCGTGCGGCGCACCGTGCCGCCGTCGTGCGAGCGCTGCTGGCGCGGCGGCAGATCGCGCGGCAGCGTGATCGCGCCGGGCGCGCCGTCGAGCGTGGCGCGCCAGTGCGCCAGCTGCGCGTCGAGTTCGCCGGCGGCCAGCCATTCGCGGCGCCACATCGCCACGTCGGCGAACTGCAGCGGCAGCGGCGCCGGCGTGTCGCCGCGATAAAACGCGAGCAGGTCGCGCAACAGCAGCTCCATCGACCACGCGTCGGCGACGATGTGATGGACCACGATCTGCAGCACGTGCTCGCCCGGCGCCACCTCGAACACGCCGACGCGAATCGGCAGGCCGCCGATCAGGTCGAACGGCGCGCAGGCGAACGCGCGCAGCGCCGCCGCGAGCGCGGCGGGATCGGAGCCGACTCGACGGGGGGTGACATCGGCCTCGGCCAAAACCGAAACCGGCACCGGGATCTGCATCGGCACGCCGTCGCCGGCCTCGAAGCGCAGCCGCAGCGATTCATGGCGCGCCAGCAGCGCGCCGAGCGCGCGCCGCAGCGCCGCGGCGTCGAACGGACCGGTCAGGCGCAGCGTCTGCGCGAGGTGATAGCCGGCGTGGTTCGGATCGAGGCACCAGAGAAACCACAGCCGCTCCTGCGCCGGCAGCAGCGGAAAGCGCGCCGGGCGCGGCGCGAGTGGCACGGCCGGCAGCGCCGAGGTGTCGATGCCCTGGCTGCGCGCGCGGGCGCGAAACAGCGCGCGCTTGTCCTCGGGCAGCGCCGCGTATTGCGTCGCGAGCCGCAGCGCGTCGGGGCGCGCGGTAGGTGTGTTGTCCGTCACGTTGTTCGTTTCCAGTCTGTCGTTGCGTCGGCCCCCGCGCGCGCGGCGCGGGCCGGGCGCCGGCGGTCTCCCGCGCGGCGCCCGCACGGGCGCGGGTTACAGCGAGTCCAGCAGGCCCTGCATCGCGTCGAGCGAACCGCCTCCCCCCTCGCCGCCGCTCTCGCCGGCCCCGGCCTCGCCGTCGAGCCGCGCGGCCAGATCGGCCGCGCGCGGCTGCGAGAACAGCAGCGCCAGCTCGACCTTGCGGCCGAGCCGTTCGCCGAGCCGCGCGGCCACCCGCACCGCGGCCAGCGAATGGCCGCCAAGCACGAAGAAGTCGTCGTCGCGGCCGGCCCGCGCGATGCCGAGCACCTCGGCCCAGGTCTCGCAGACCTGTACCTCGGTCGGCGTTCGCGGCGCGACGTAGTGCTCGTCGTCATGCGCGGCGACCTCGGGCAGCGCGTTGCGGTTGAGCTTGCCGTTCGAGGTCAGCGGCAGCGCGTCGAGCCGCACTACCTGCGCGGGCACCTGCTGCATCGGCAGCTGCTCGGCGAGCCGCGCGCGCAGGCCGGCCGGATCGGCCTCGCCCGTCACGTAGGCCACCAGCCGCCGCGCGCTGCCGTCGCCGACGATCCGGCAAGCCGCGTCGCGGACGCCGTCGAGCGCGCGCAGCGCCGCCTCGGTCGCGCCGAGTTCGATCCGGAAGCCGCGCAGCTTGACCTGCTGATCCGCGCGGCCCAGGTATTCGAGCCGGCCGTCGCGGCGCACGCGGCACAGGTCGCCGGTGCGATAGAGCCGCGCGCCCGGCGCGCCGTGCGGATCGGGAATGAAGCGCTCGGCGGTCTGCCCGGCACGGCCCAGATAGCCGCGCGCGAGGTTCGCGCCGCCGATGCAAAGCTCGCCGACGCCGTTGTCGGGCACCGGCTGGCCGCTTTCGTCCAGCACCTGCAGCGTGGTGTGTTCGAGCGGCGCGCCGAGCGTGATGCGCGCGCCGGCGTCGAGCCGCGCGGCGCTCGACCAGATCGTCGTCTCGGTCGGACCGTAGAGGTTCCAGAGCGCGACGCCGCGCGCCTGCAGCGCGTCGGCCAGGTCGGGTGGCAGCGCCTCGCCGCCGCACAGCGCCGTGAAGCGCCCGCGCCGGCCCTGCCAGCCGCCGTCGAGCAGCACGCGCCAGCCCATCGGCGTGGCCTGCATCAGCGTCGCGCCGGACGACTCGGCCAGCGCGGCCAGCCTGGTGCCGTCCACCACCGTCTCGCGCGTGGCCAGTTCGATCGTCGCGCCGGCCGCGAGCGGCAGGTACAGCTCCAGCGCGGCGATGTCGAACGACAGCGTGGTGACGGCGAGCCAGACGTCGTCGGGGGTCGGCGCGAGCCGCGCGCGCAGGCTCTCGAGAAAGCGCGCGAGCGCGCCATGCGTGACGCCGACGCCCTTCGGCCGCCCGGTCGAGCCCGAGGTATAGATCACGTAGGCGAGCTGGGCCGGATCGACGGCGGGCAGATCGGCGTCGCTCGCCGGATCGGCGGCATCGGCGGCGTCCGGCGCGGCGGTGTCGTCCGGATCGATGAGGCGATGCGCGTCGCCGAGCGCGCCGAACGCACCCAGCGCACCGAGGCGCTCGCGCCCGGCCGCGTCGGCCAGCGTGCAGGCCAGCCCGGCGTCCTCGATCATGCCGCCCAGATGCGCGTCCGGATAGGCCGGATCGAGCGGCACGTAGGCGGCGCCCGCCTTCAGCGCCGCCAGCACGGCCACCAGCATCGCGCCGGAACGCGCGGTGCAGACGCCCACCCGCGCCTCGGCGCCGATCCCGCTCGCCAGCAGCTGCCGCGCCACGCGCGTGGCGCGCGCGTCGAGTTCGCGATAGCTGTGCAGGACGCCGTCGCAGCGCACCGCGATGGCGTCGGGCGTGCGGCGCGCCTGCGCCGCGATCCGCTCGTGGATGGCGACGAACGGCGGGTTGCCGAACGCGCCGCGGCTCGCCACGGCGCGCGCCTCGAGCTTGAAATCGCGCAGGCGCGGCGCCGGGCGCGCATCGGGCGCTTCGCCCGCTTCGGGCAAAGTACCGGCCAAAGCACCGGCCGACTTATCGACCGAGGCGCCGGCCGCCGCGCCGCCGACGATCTGCGCGAGCAGCGCGCGATAGTCGTCGAGCAGGCGCACCACCGTGTCGCGATCGAACAGGTCGGTCGCATAGCCGAACGACAGCCCGATCCGCTCGCCCACCGAGACGCCGAGCGTCAGGTCGAACTGCGCGGCGGTGCGCGCGGCGCCGAACGGGCTCAGCCGCAGCGCCTCGCCGATCCGCCGCTCGCTCGCGCCCTGCCGCACGTCGTAGTTGAACATCGCCTGGAACAGCGGCGTGTGGCTCGCCACGCGCACCGGCTGCAGCGCGTCGACCAGACGCGCGAACGGCACGTCCTGGTTCGCCTGCGCGTCGAGCACGCGCTGCCGGACCTGCGCGAGCAGCGCATCGAACGGCAGCGCGCCGGACAGCTCCGCGCGGATCACGGCGGTGTTGACGAAGAAGCCGATCAGCGGCTCGATCTCGATGCGCTCGCGCCCGCCGAGCGGGATGCCGATCCGCACGTCGCGCTGGCCGCCGTAGCGATGCAGCAGCGCATGGAACGCGGCCAGCAGCGTCATGAACAACGTCGCGTCGTGGCGGCGCGCGTAGGTCTGCAGCGCGTCGGCCAGCGCGCGGTCCAGCTCCATGCCGACCTGCCCGCCCTGGCCGTCGCGCACCGCCGGCCGCGGCCGGTCGGCGGGCAGTTCGAGCACGGGCTGCTCGTCGCCGAGCGTGTCGCGCCAGTAATCGAGCTGCGCGTCGAGCGCGGCGGCGTCGAGCGAGGCGTGCTGCCAGAGCGCGTAATCGACGTACTGGACCGGCAGCGCCGGCGCATAGGCCCGCGCGTCGCCGGCCAGTGCCGCCTCGTAGGCGGCGGCCAGCTCGTCGATCAGCAGGTTCATCGACCAGCCGTCGGCGGCGACGTGATGCAGCGTGAGCTGGAACAGATGGGCGTCGGCGCCGACCCGGGCCAGCCGCGCGCGCAGCAGCGGGCCTCGCAGCAGGTCGAACGGCCGGGCCCCGCACTCGCGCAGCCACGCGAGGCAGGCCGCGTCGTCGGCCGAAGCGAACGCGGCCTCGTCCCAGCCGGCGCGCAAGGTTTCGTCGACCACCAGCCACGGCGCGCCGTCGCGTTCGTCGAAGCGCGAATGCAGCATCTGGTGGCGCGCCACCACGGCGTCGAGCGCCGCATGCAGCCGCGACGCGTCGAGCGCGCCGTCGATGCGCACCGCCAGCGACAGGTGATAGGCCGGGTTGTCGGGCGCGAGGCGCCAGAGGAACCAGAGGCGCGTCTGGCCATGCGTCGGCGGCGCCTCGCGGAGGCCGCTGGCGCGCACCGGCGGCAGCACGCGCGCGCCGGGCGCGGCGCCGGCTTCGAGCCAGGCGGCCAGCGCGGCCAGCTCCGGATGATCGAACAGCGCGCGCAGCGGCACCTCGCGGCCGAGCGCGCGTTGCAGGCGCGCGGCCACTTGCAGCGCCAGCAGCGAATGACCGCCGAGCGCGAAGAAATCGTCGCGCGCGCCGATCCGCTCGATGCCGAGCACGGCCTGCCAGATTTCGGCGACGGTCGCCTCGAGCGGCGTGGCCGGCGCCACGTAGCCGGTCGCGCTGTCGGCATCGAGCGCCGGCAGCGCGCGGCGGTCGAGCTTGCCGTTGGGCAGCGTCGGCAGCGCGTCGAGCACGCCGATCGCGGCCGGCACCAGGTAGGCCGGCAGGCGTTCGGCCAGCGCGGCGCGCAGCGCGGCGGCGTCGGGCGCCGCACCGGCCTCGCCGGCCGCGCCGATCCTGCCGACCACGTAGGCCACCACGCGCCGCGCGTCGCCGTCGCCCTGCGCCACCACCACCGCATCGGCCACCTCCGGCCGCGCCAGCAGCGCGGCCTCGATCTCGCCGGGCTCGATCCGGAAGCCGCGCACCTTGACCTGCTCGTCGAGACGCCCGAGGTAGGCCACGCTGCCGTCCGGCAGCCAGCGGCAGCGGTCGCCGGTGCGATAGAGCCGCGCGCCGGGCGCGCCGAGCGGATCGGGCACGAAGCGCTCGGCGCTCAGCTCCGGCCGGCCCGCGTAAGCGCGCGCGAGCGTGGTCCCGCCGATGCAGAGCTCGCCGACGCCGTGCGCCGGCACCGGCAGGCCGTCGCGATCGAGAATCCGGTAGACGCGCGAGGCCGAGGGCCGCCCGATCGGCGCGGCGAGGCAGCCCGCCTGCGCGGGCTCGACGCGTTGCACCGACGAGGTCACGGCGATCTCGGTCGGCCCGTAGGTGTTGAACAGCGGCACCTCGCGCAGCGGCGAATCGAACCACTGCGCGACCGCCGTGCCCGGCAGCGCCTCGCCGCCGATCAGCATGCGCCGCAGCACGAAGCCGGGCCGCGGGCGGGCCTGGCGCACCCATTGTTTCCAGTAGCCGGTGGGCAGATAGGCGAACGTCACGGCGCGCCCGGCCAGCACGCGGTCGAACTCGTCGGCGCTCCACAGCGTGGCGCCGCGCATTTCGAGCGAGGCGCCGAGCGTGAGCGGCGCGAAGATCTGCTCGACCGACGCGTCGAAGTTGACGGTCGAGAACTGCAGCACGTGATCGTCGGCGCGCAGGCCGTGATCGGCGATGAAATCGTCGAGATGGCGGCTCAGCGCGCCGTGCGTGAGCGCGACGCCCTTCGGCCGGCCGGTCGAGCCGGACGTATAGATCAGGTAGGCGAGCTGCTCGGGATGCGGCTCGGCCGAGGCGCCGCAAGCGGCCTCGGTGGCGGCATCGCCCGCTTCGATCACCTCGGCGGCGTCCAACGCGACACGCCCCTCGGCGGCGATCCAGTCGGCATGGTCGGCCGCCGTCGCGGCATCGGTCAGCACGATCGCGATACGCGCGTCGCCGCACATGTCGCGCAGGCGCTCGCGCGGATAGGCGGGATCGAGCGGCACGTAGGCGCCGCCCGCCTTCAGCACGCCGAACAGCGCGGCGATCAGGGCCGGCGAACGTTCCATGCAGACGCCCACCGGCGCGCCGGCGCGCACGCCCGCGTCGGCGAGACGCCGCGCGATGCGGTTCGCGGCGCGATCGAGCGCGGTGTAGCCGAGCGAGGCGTCGCCGCAGCGCAGCGCGAGCGCGTCGCCATGCTCGCGCACGGCCGCTTCGAAGCGCGCCGCCACCGGGCGATACGGATGCGGCTCGGCCACGGCCGCCCCCGCCACGCCCGCCGGGCCGCTTGCGCGCAGCGCGGCCAGCGTGGTCGCTTCAGGCCGCGCGAGCTGCGCGAGCATCGCCTCGTAGGCGGCGGCCAGCGCGTCGAGCGTCGCCTCGTCCAGACGCGACGCGTCCCAGCTCCATTCCAGGCCGATCCGCTCGCCGGGCAACACGCCGAGCGTGAGCGGATAGTGCGTGCGTTCGAACGACACCGACGCCTCGACGGTCAGCCCGAGCGAGCCGTCCTTCAGCGCCGGATCGATCGGGTAGTTCTCGAACACCAGCAGCGAATCGAACAACGTGCCGACCTGCGCGCCGGCCCATTGCTGGATCGAGGTCAGCGGCGTGTGCTCCACCTGCCGCAACTCGACGTTGCGGTGCTGCAAGGCCAGCAGCCAGTCCTGCAACGGCGCGTCGGCCGGCACGTCGACCCACAGCGGCAGGCTGTTGATGAATACGCCCTGGATCGCGCCGGCGCCGGCCAGATCGGACGGACGGCCCGACACGGTCACGCCGAACGCGGCCTGGCGGCGATCGCCGTGGCGCGCGAGCACGAGCGCCCAGGCGGCCTGGATCAGCGTGTTGAGCGTGACGCCGCGGCGCCGCGCCGTGTCGGCCAGCGCGGCCGACAGCGCGGCGCCGAGCGGCGCGGCGCGGTGGCGGAACGTGTCGCCGCCGCGTTCGGCCTGCACGGCGGCTGCCGCCGGCGACGGCACGGCATCGAGCAGCAGCGCCGGCTGATCGACGCGCGCGAGCTGCGCGCGCCACCAGTCGCCGGTATCGGGCTGCGCGGCGAGCCAGTCGGTGTAGCGCGAGAACGGCACGACCGGATCGAGCACGGCCTCGCCGCCCGCGCGCGCGGCCACGTAGGCGCGCGTCAGCTCGCCGAGCAGCTGCGACTGGCTCCAGCCGTCGGACAGCGCGTGATGGTTGAACCAGGCCAGATCGTGCGCGCCGTCGGGACGGCGGAACAGCGCGACATGCATCAGCGACGCGGCGTCGAGGTCGATGCGCTTGGGCGCCGCCTCGTCGAACCAGCTCGCGAACGCCGTCTCGTAATCGTCGCGCTCGCGCCAGTCGTGGACCTCGAACGGCAGCGGCACCGCCGCATGCACGGCCTGCAGCATGGTGCCGCCGTGCGCGCGCACGAAGCGCGTGCGCAGCACCGGATGACGCGCGATCACGGTCTGCCAGGCGCGGCGCATCGCGTCGATGTCCACCTCGCCGCGCAGCGTCAGCCGCTTGCGGTTCAGGTAGGCGCCGCGTTCGAGCAGGCTGTGGAACAGCAGGCCCTGTTGCAGCGGCGTGGCCGGATAGAGCTCGTCGAGCGCGACCGCGGCCAGGCCGAGCGCGTCGAAATCGGCCTCGCTGATCGCGGCGCGCGGGAAATCGGCGGCGGTCGCGCGCGGCGCGGCCTGCTCGCAATGCGCGACGAAGCGCGCGACCTCGCGGTCGAACGCGGCGACCAGCGCATGCTGGCGCTCGGGCGAGACCCGCGCCGGATCGAAGCGCCACGCGAACGACAGCCGCCCGTCGACGATCATGCCGTTGATGTCGACCGCATAGGCGAGCGCCTCGTCGGCCGGCTGTTGGGCGCCCGATGGCTCGGTCGCGAAGCCGAACGGGCCGTCGTCGGCGAGGCTGCCGTCGAACTGGCCGAGATAGTTGAAGCTGACGCGCGGCACGGGCAGCGCGGCCAGCGCCGCGTGCGCGGCCGCATCGCCGTAGGCCTGCAGCCAGCCCCACGACGCGCCGCCGTCGGGCAGCGCGCGCAGCCGCGCCTTGGCGTCGATCAGCGCGGCCGCGTCGTCGGCCGGCGCCGGCAGCCAGGCCGGATAGCGCGTGGTGAACCAGCCGACCGTGCGGCTCGGATCGAGATCGTGGCGATCGTGGATATCACGGCCGTGGCCTTCGAGCGCGATCAGCGCGCCGTCGCCGCCGAACGTCGCGGCCATCGCACGCGCGAGCGCGGCGAGCAGCAGCTCGTCGATGCCGAGCCGGTAGGCGCGCGGCGCGGCGCGGCGCAGCGCGTCGGTCGCCTCGCGTTCGAGCTTCCAGTCCACCACGTCGCTGGTCGCGGCGCTGCTGGCCGGCGCGTCGAGCGGCACCACCGCGCCGGCCAGCGCGGCCTGCCACGCGGGCAAGGCCGCCGCGAGCCGGGCCGGGGTGGCCGCGTCGCGTTGCGCGGCGGCCCAGACGCTCCACGGCAGCGCCGCGTCGAGCACGATCGCGCGGCCCTCGGTGGCCGCCGCGTAGGCGGCCGCGAGATCGGCGAGCAGGATCCGCCACGACACGCCGTCCACGGCAAGGTGATGGATCACGAGCAGCAGCCGGCCGTCGGGCGAGCCGTCGGCCAGATCGGGCGTGCGCCACGCCACGGCGTGGACCAGCCGGCCCGAGGCCGGATCGAGCGCGCGCTGGGCGCGCTCGGCGGCATCCTCGAGCGCGGCGGGCCAGCGCCCGCCGGCCTCGCGCAGATCGATCGACGCCACGGCAACCGCCGGCGCCTCGGCCAGCACGCGCTGCCGCCACGCGCCATCGGCCGGATCGCGCTCGAAGCGCAGCCGCAACGCATCGTGGCGCGCGATCACGGCGCCAAGCGCGCGTTCGAACGCGGCGCCGTCGAGCCGGCCGCGCACGCGCAGCAGTACGGACTGGTTCCAGTGCGGCTGGCCTTCCGGATAGCGTGAATGGAACCACGCCTGGATCGGCGTGAGCGGCAGCGGATCGCGCAGCTCGGCGGCGGCCTCGGCCGTCTCCAGCGGGCGCATCACGGCCGCGAGCCGCGCCACGGTGGGCTGCTCGAACACCTGGCGCGGCGTCAGCAGCCAGCCTTGCGCGCGCGCCCTGGCGATCAGTTGCAGGCTCAGGATCGAATCGCCGCCCGCCGAGAAGAAGTCGTCGTCGATGCCGAGATCGTCGCGGTTCAGCACCGCGCCCCACCACGCCAGCAGCGCGCGTTCGGCGTCGTTGCGCGGCGCGGCGCGCGGGCCGTCGGCCGCGGCGACCTCGACGGCCGGCAGCGCCGCGCGATCGACCTTGCCGTTCTGCATCAACGGCATGCGCTCGAGCACCGCGAGCGCGGCCGGCACCATGTGCGCCGGCAGCTGCCGGGCGAGCGAGCGCTGCAGTTCGGCGCCGTCGAGCGTCGTGCCGGCGGCGCCCACCACGTAGCCGACCAGCCGCGCCACGCCGCGCTCGCTGGCGAGCACCACCACCGCCTCGGCCACGCCGGGCTGGCGCCGCAGCGCGGCCTCGATCTCGCCCGGCTCGATGCGGAAGCCGCGCAGCTTGATCTGCTGGTCGAGGCGGCCGAGGAAGTCGATCGCGCCGTCGGCGCGGCGCCGGCACAGGTCGCCGGTGCGGTAGAGGCGCGAGCCGGGTGCGCCGAGCGGATCGGGCACGAAGCGCTCGGCCGTCTGCGCGGCGCGGTCCAGATAGCCGCGCGCGAGCGTGTGGCCGCCGATGCAGAGTTCGCCGAGCGCGCCGACCGGCGCCTCGTTGCCGTCGCGGTCGAGCACGCGCGCGGTGCGCGACGCGTAGGGCACGCCGATCGAGACGATCGACTGCGCGGCATCCTCGGGCGTGGTCGCGCGATACATGCAGGCCACCGTGGTTTCGGTCGGCCCGTACAGGTTCGCGAGGCCGATCCGGCCGAGCGGGCCGCGCTGCCATTGCGCGAGCGCGTCGCCGGGCAGCCCCTCGCCGCCCACCGTGATCTGCCGCAGCGCGGCCAGCGCTTGCGGCGGCGGCGGCGTGCGCAGCCACTGCTGCCAGTAGGCGGTCGGCAGCCGCGAGAACGTCACGCGCGCGTCGATCAGGTGGCGGCTGGTGGTGTCGATGTCCCACGGCTCGGCGCCGCGCATCTCGATCCGGCCGCCCTGCAGCAGCGCCGGCAGCATCTCGTGCAGCGCCACGTCGAAGTTGATCGTCGACGATTGCAGCTGCGTGTCGTCGGCGCCGATGCCGTGCGCGGTGATGAAGTCGTCCAGATGCGCGGCGAACGCGCCGTGCGAGATCGCGACGCCCTTCGGGCGGCCCGTCGAGCCCGACGTGTAGATCACGTAGGCGAGTTGGTCAGGATGCGGTTCGTGTACGAACGTGGCGATAGCGTTCGCATCGCCCTCGCCCTCGCCCTCGCCTTCCAGCGCGTCGACGTCGATCGCGGCGCGCCCGGCGAACAGCCCGCCGCATTGCCGCCGCGCCGCCGCGTCGGTCAGCACGACCTTGACGCCGGCGTCGTCCATCATCATCGCGAGCCGCTCGGCCGGATAGGCCGGATCGAGCGGCACGAACGCGCCCGGCGAACGCAGCGTGCCGAGCAGCGCGGCCACCATGCCGAGCGAGCGCGTCATGCAGATGCCGACGCGCTCGTCGTGGCGCACGCCCGCCGCGGCGAGCGCCCGCGCCACGCGTTCGGCGTGGCGGTCGAGCTGCGCGTAGGTGGCGTGCTGCCCTTCGCAATGCGCGGCGAGCGAGGCGGCGTGGCGCGCGGCACTCGCCGCGAAGCGCGCCGGCACCGAGCGGTATGGCTTGACGGGCGCCGGCGCCGGCCCGGGCGCGGCGGCCGCGAGCGCGGCCAGCGGGCGCTGCGGCGCGCCCAGCGCCGCGTCGAGCAGCGCCACGAAGTGATCGAGCATCGCGCCCATGGTGGCCGCGTCGAACAGGTCCTCGGCATAGGTGAACGCCACCTCGAAACCGTTCGCGCGCTCGCGGGCGTCGAGCACGAGATCGAAGCGCGCCGTCTGCATGTCGATCTCGTGATTCGAGACGTCGAGCCCCGGCAGCCGGATCGTGTCGTCGTCGTTGCCGAGATAGTTGAACATCGCCTGGAACAGCGGCGTGTTGCCGAAGCTGCGCTGCGGCTGCAGGGCGTCGACCAGCTTCGTGAACGGCAGGTCCGCGTGCGCATGGGCCTCGAGCACGCGTTCGCGCACCTGCGCGAGCAGCGCCTCGAAAGTCGGCACGGCGTCCAGTTCGCTGCGGATCACCAGCGTGTTGACGAAGAAGCCGATGGTGCGCGCCACCTCGGGCCGGTCGCGGCCGGCCGCCGGCACGCCGACGCGGATGTCGCGCTGGCCGCTGTAGCGCGCGAGCAGCAGGTCGTAGGCGGCCAGCAGCGTCATGAACGGCGTGGCGTCGGCGGCGTTCGACACGCGCAGCAGCGCGGCGTGCAGCGCCGGCGGCAGCACGCGCACCACGCGCCCGCCCGCGCCGCTGCGCATGCCGGTGCGAGTGCGCGTCTTCGGCAGTTCGAGCACCGGATGATCGGTGCCGAGCCGGTTGCGCCAGTAGTCGAGCTGGCGCGCCAGCGCGCCGTCGTCGAGCCATTCGCGCTGCCATAGCGCGTAGTCGCCGTATTGCACGCCGGCCGGTGCCGACGCGGCACGCGCGCCGGTCGCCGGTGCCTCGGCGTCCTCGCCGAGGCAGGCCGCGTAGGCGGCGCCGAGTTCGTTGACGAGCACGCCGACCGACAGCCCGTCCGACACGATGTGATGCAGCGCGACGTGCAGCACGTGATCGTCGGGCGCGAGCGCGATCAGCGCGACGCGCAGCAGCGGCCCGTGCTCCAGATCGAACGGCGCGGCCGAGCGTTCGGCCAGCAGCGCGTCGAGCGCGCCATCTTCCGCGGCGTCGAGCGCGAGCGTCTGCCAGCCGTAATCGCGCGGCCCGGCGCTCTGGTACGGCACGCCGTCGACTTCGTCGAAGCGCTGCCGCAGGCTTTCGTGCGCATCGACCACGCGATCGAGCGCGGCGCGCAGCGCCGGCGCATCGAGCCGGCCGCGCAGGCGCATCGCGCCCGTCACGTTGTAGGCGGCGCTGGCGGGATCGAGGCGCCACAGGAACCACAGCCGCTCCTGCGCATGCGAGAGCGGGAAACGCCGCTCGGCGCCGGGAAACGGCACGATCGGCAGGCGCGCGGCGTCGATGCCGCGCTCGCGCAGACGGCCGCGAAACACGGCGCGCTTTTCCGGCGGGAGGGCGACATAGGCCGTCGAAATCGACAGCAGATCGTTCGACACTTCGCTCACGGGTTCACTCTTCGAGGTTCGGTTTCGGAACGGCAAGCGGCCGCCCGGCAGTCCTGCCGGCGGCCGGGCCGAGGTGCGCCGCGCCCGGGCGGGGCACGGCGCCGGCTCGCGTCACGGCGTCAGCGCGTCATCGCCACCAGCACGCGGCGCTTGCCCGCGAACGGCGCGCGGCCGTGCGACATCAGCAGGTTGTCGAGCAGCAGCAGGTCGGCCGCCTGCCACGGGAACGACAGCATCGTGTCGCGATAGACGGCGCGGATCTCGTCGAGCATCGCGTCGTCGATCGGCGTGCCGTCGCCGAAATACGTGTTGCGCGGCAGGCGGTCCGGCTCGACGACTTCGAGCATCGCCTCGCGCACGCCTTCCGGCAGGTTGGTGACATGGAACAGGTGGGCCTGGTTGAACCAGACCGTCTCGCCCGTCTGCGGATGGCGCAGCTCCGACTGGCAGACCTGGCGCGTGCGCAGCGCCTCGCCGTCGTCGAGCCATTCCCAGGCGATCCGGTTCGCGGCGCAGTAGCGCTCGACCTCGGCGCGGTCCTCGGTGCCGAACACCTGCTCCCACGGCAGATCGAGGCCGTTGCCGTAGTTGCGCACGTACATCACGCCATGCTCGGCGAAACGCCGGCGCAGCGCCGGGTCGATGCGCGCGTACACGAGCCGGCTGTCGGCCACCGGCGTCGCGCCGCCCTCGTCGGCCGCGATCTCGCAGTAGAAGCCGATCGAGCCCGGCCACTTGAGCGTGTACGACTGCTCGTTGTGCTGGTCGATCCACTGGTTCGCCGGATAGTCGGTCGACGAGAACACGCCGTTGTCGACGCGGCTGCGCGGCGTCGAGCCGAATTCGTAATCGCGGATCGGCTCGCCGAAGCGCGCCGTGAAGCGCTCGAAGCCGGCCGGGCCGGCCGGCGCGAAGCCGCGCAGCAGCACGCCGCCGTGGCGCGTCTTCTCGCGCGCGACCAGCGCGGCGAGTTCGTCGGCCAGCGCGGCGTCGAGCGTCGGCGCGGGGGCCGCGCCCGCCGCCGGGCTCACCACCAGCACGCGCGTGCCGTTCTGTTCGAGTTCGCGGGTATCGAGCGCCACCGCCGCGTGCGCCGTCGTCATTGCATCCATCCTGCCTCCGTCGGCAACGCGGCCGGTGCCGGCCCGGCGAGCGCGCGCGCCAGCGACGAGGCCACGCGCGCCAGTACCGGTTCGGGTCCGGTGTCGAGATAGAAGTGGCCGCCGGCGAACGCGTGGAACGCGCATTCGCCGCGGGTGGTGTCGCGCCACGGCGCGAGCTTTTCCGCGTCCGCGGTGGCCGGATCGTCGCTGCCGGTGAACACCGTCAGCGGGCAATCGAGCGGCGCGCGCCGGGGTTCGGCCGGGAATACCGAGGGATAGGTGCCGCACAGATGGAAATCCGCGCGGAGCGTGGGCATCAGCAGCTCGATGAAATCGTGGTCGTTCAGCAGCGCCTCGGGCGTGCCGCCGAGCGCACGCAGCTTGTCGACCATTTGCCGGTGCGTGCAGCCGAGCCAGTGCGTCTCGCTGGCGCGCCGCGACGGCGCGACCGATGCCGACGCGCCGAACCAGACCGGCGCCGCCTCGCCGCGCGCGCGCAGCGCATGGAGCAGCTCATGGGCAACCAGCGAGCCCATGCTGTGGCCGAACACGGCGAACGGCAGCGACGGGTCGCGCCGCGCACGCCAGTCGGTGCAGAGCGACTCGATCAGCGACGGCCAGTCGGTATGGGGCGGCAGCGCGCGGCGCAGGCCGTGCCCCGGCAGGTCGAGCGCGATCACGGCGACACCGCGCGGCAGCGCCTGCTGCCAGCGCCGGTACAGCGAAGCCGCGCCGCCCGCATGCGCGAAACAGAACAGTTGCACGGGCGGCAGCGCCGCCGGTGCGCGATCGCTCGCCGACATCGATCAGTTCGCCGAGCGCTTGGCTTCCTGCTCCGCCATGGCCTTGCGCAGGCTCAGCGGACGCATGTCGGTCCAGACCTCCTTGATCCACTCGAGGCAGGCCTCTTTCGTGCCCGACTTGCCGGCGGCCGTCCAGCCCGGCGGAAGCTCGCGGAACTCCGGCCAGATCGAATACTGTTCCTCGTGATTGACCACCACCCGATACGTCGTGTTTTCGTCGCCCCAGCTCATCGATTGCTCCGTTCGACCGGCTTGCCGGCCAGTGAAAGTTGAATAAACGAATCTCATTTACACACAACGGTGTGACGTGGCCCTGTACGTCTTGCGGAGCGAACCGGTCGTCGCATCGACCCGGCGTCGATGCAGGCCCGGCGCACGGCGTGCCGCCCCGCGAATGAGAATCATTGGCATTTGGTGCGTACTCTGACGGGCGCGCCCTGTGTTGTCAAGTCACTTCACAACGCGGCGAGCCGGTTTCCGTCTGGGCGACTGGCGAACGACGGCGTGGGCAGCGGAATTGCTTTCATCCGGCCTTCATTCACGCAGTCATCATGCGTGGAGGGTACCGTGAGCGCTCCGCCATGCTGAAGTCCAGCGCATGACACGTCGATCTTCCGCCGCTTACATTCTGCAAATGAGAACCATTTGCATTAGTTGGAGAACTATCGGAATATAGCGGCACTTCAAATCACAATGAGAGAGCCCGATCGATCATGCATGCCGAGATCCGAACGCATGCCGCCGTGCGATCGTCCGCCCCCGGCGTCGTGCCTGGCCGCCGCCCGCCGGAGCCGATCGCATGAGGGCCGGTACCCGGCCCCCCGGCCCGCGAGTCGCGCCGCCGCTTCCCGATTCCCTGCCCGAACGCTCGATCCACCTCGCGCCCGACGTGACGTTCAGCGCGCACGCGCTCGCCGAGCAGCCGCCCTACTGCGCGCAGCCGCTGCGTGACGGCGAACTGCGGCTGTGGCTGCTGCGGCCCGAGTGGCAACTGCTGTCGAAGGAGGACGCGTTCGCGCGGCTCTCGCGCTACGAGCGCAAGCGCGCCAAGTGCTTTCCGCAGCCCGCCATCGGCAAGCGCTTCGCGGTGGGGCGCGCGGTGCTGCGCGGCATTCTCGGCGGCATCGTGGGCACCCGGCCCGAAGCGCTCGAACTCGTCGATCACGAAAGCGGCCGCATCACGCTGGCCGAGCCGTGGGCGGACGGCGCGCTCGACGTCGCGATCGCCTACGCCGGCATCTGGATCCTGATCGGCGTGAGCGCGCAGCCGATCGGGCTCGCCACCGCGTTCTCGGTAGGCGATGCCGTGGACCACGACGAGCAGCAGCGCGTGCGGCTCACGAGCGTGGCGAGCGCCGCGCGCGCGCCGGCCGGCGACGCGCTCGCCGTGCCCGATGTCCCGGCCGGCGGCGATGCGTCCGCCACGGTTCAGGTCGAAGCCGGCCCGGCCCCGCATGCGCACCGCGTGCATACGCACGACGCCGGCAGCTGGCGCGTGATCGACCTGCCGATGCCGGGCCGTCAGTGCATGGCCGCGGTGGCCGCGCGCGAGATTCGCGAGGTGCGGGCGAGCGGCTGGAACAGTTCGGTCAAGCTGCCGCTGCCGGCCGACGACGCGCCGCGCGGACGGCGCGCGACGAGCCCGGCGGTCGGCATCCGGCGCGCCGTGGCACGCGACTGACATCCGTGGCGGCACGCGGCCGTCGCGAGCCCGCGCGACAGGTCTTCACAAACTTGCGGCGAGCCCTGCGCCGGCGGGCGCGGCGCCGCTTCGCGGCATCGTTGCCACGCCTCGGCGGCACCGATATATTACGGACGGCCAGGCCCGCCGCAGGTCGTGTCTGGCGCGCCACGCGGCGAGCCGGCCGCGTGGCGCCCCTCCCTTCCGACACGACGGTGGATCGATGACGTCACGCAAGAATCGCTTCCTCGTGTATCTCCTCGCGGCGCTGCTCGGCGTGATCGCGGTGCGCGTGGTGCAGCACCTGCGCGGCGAGCCGGACGGCTCGACCGCCGTCACCACCACGGCGGCCATCGCGGCCAGCGAGGACGAGGAGGAAGACGACAACCCGTTTCCCGAGAACGTGCCCGCGCACGATGCGTTCGACGCGTTCATGGAAAGGCTCGACGCCGATCCGAAGTTCAAGGCGATCGCCGACGGCACGCAGGCCGCGAACGCCTACGACAAGGGCTTCGGGCTCACCCAGGACGGCTTGTCGAGGCTGTCCGACGCGCAACTCGAACAGCGCCTCGTCCTGATGTCGAAGGTGGTGACGTCGATGCCCGACGCCGACTGCCGGACCACCTCGCGGCCCACCGTCGACGCGGCCGACAAGCAGCGCATCCTCAACGACGCGATCGGCCGGCTGGACCGGAAGGATGCGGCCGAGTGGTTCGATGTCTCGTTCGCGGCCGCCCGCGCCGTGCTCGACAAGGCGCCCGTGATTGCTTCCGATCACGCGACCGTCACGGCCGCGCTGGAGCGGATCGTGCGGCAGGTGCCGCAGCAGGACCGGCAGCGCTTCCTGAACGCGATCCGCACGCCGGCCGCGGCCGAGCCGGCCGACACCTGCTGGGCCACGCGCACGCTCTACCAGAAGGCGGTGAAGCTCGACGAACCGTATCGGGCGGCGCTGGCGCGCGGGCTGGTGGAAACGGCGGGCTGACGACGGCCGGGCGAGACCATCCGGGCACGGATCTGCCGGCCGGCATGGCGCGAGCGCGGTGCGCCCCACGGCGGAGGTGTACGCCCGGCATGCATTCCGCACTCGATGAAACGATTGCAGTGCGTTCCGCAACGCTTTTATGCTGTTGTCCTTTCCCTCCCGTGCCGTGTTTCGCCGATGCCCATGCCCGCGTTTCGCCAAGCCGTTCCCGCCGACGTCGATCGTTGCTTCGCGATCGAAACCTCCGCCTACGAAGGTGACGAAGCCGCCACGCGCGAGAGGATCGCGACGCGGATCGCCCGCTACCCTGAAGGATTTCTCGTGATGGAGCTGGACGGCGCGGTCATCGGCTTCATCAACGGGGGCTGCGCCCGTCAGGTGGTGATGTCAGACGAGGCGTTCAAGGAACTGGTCGGCCACGACGCCGACGCGCCGAACGTGGTGATCATGTCGGTGGTGATCGATCCGGCGCATCAGGGCAAGGGCTACGCGCCGGCCATGATGGCGCGCTTCGTGGCCGGCATGCGGGCGCTCGGCAAGACCACCATCCATCTGATGTGCAAGAAGCGGCACGTCGCGCTGTACGAGCGCCTCGGCTATCGCTACGTCAAGCCGTCCAGTTCCGGGCACGGCGGCATGGCGTGGCACGAGATGCTCATGACGCTCTGAGGCGTTTCTGCCGCGCCGCCGGCGCGCCGCCGAGGCGCCCCTGCAGCGCACCCGCCGCCCGCCGCTCCGGCCGGCGCCGGCGCGCGCCTTCCTCCTCCGCCATCGCCACGAACGCCTCCAGCGCCGCGCTGCGGTAGGCATCGCGGCGCATCAGCAGCGCCACGGTCCGGCGCGGCAAGGCGGGCTTCAGGCCCACCAGCCGCAACTCGGCGTTCTCGCGCGCGATCGCGGCCGGCAGCAGCGTGGCCAGCGCCCCGCGCCGCACCACCTCGACGGCCGCGCTGATCGAATTGACCTCCATCGCGATGCGTGGCGCCACGCCGTGCCGCCGGCAATAGCGGTCCAGGTAATGACGCGTGGCGAACTCGCCGTTCAGCAGCACCAGCGCCTCGTCGGCGAACTCGCGCAGCGTCAGCGCCGTGCGCCGGCCCGCATACGAATGCGACTTGCCCACCACCACCGCCAGCGCCTCGACGAACAGCGCGCGCACCTCGAAATCCGGCGAACCGGTCTCGCTGAAGGCGATCCCGACGTCGAGCGCGTCCTCGCTCAGCAGCGGCTCCATGCGCTCCTGCGGCATCTCCAGCACGCTCAGCGCGATGTTCGGATAACGGCGGTGATAGCGGTCCAGCAGCGGCCCGATCAGGTAGGTGGCGAAGGTCGGCGTCATGCCGATCCGCAGCGAACCGCGGCTCAGCTCGCTGACGTCGTCGATCGCGCGCCGGCCCGCCTCCAGGTCCTGCAGCGCGCGCCGCGCGTAGTGGGCATACGCCACACCGGCGTCGGTCAGCCGGATCGCGCGGCCCGAGCGGTCGAGCAGCGGCACGCCGAGCGTGTCCTCCAGCTGCCGGACCTGCTGCGACAGCGTCGGCTGCGAGACGTGCAGCGCCTCGGCCGCGCGCGTGAAGTTGCCGTGTTCCGCGACCGCCAGGAAATAACGAATATGCCGGAGCAACATCGAGCGTCCTCGAACTATTGGTGATGCCTATGGCTCCGATAATAAACCGGTCTTGGACGCTATAGGCACGCCGGCGCATTCTCTGCCCATCGATTGTCGACCCGGTTGTCGACCCCAACGAGGACGGAGCGAACCATGCAAGAGGTCATCGACGGTTTCCTGAGGTTCCAGAAGGACGTGTTCCCGCAGCGCACCGAGCTGTTCAAGCGCCTGGCCACCCGCCAGCAGCCGCGCACGCTGTTCATTTCCTGCTCGGACAGCCGGCTGGTGCCGGAACTCGTCACGCAGCGCGAGCCGGGCGACCTGTTCGTGATCCGCAATGCCGGCAACATCGTGCCGTGCTACGGCCCGGAGCCGGGCGGCGTGACGGCCACCGTCGAATACGCGGTGGCCGCGCTCGGCGTGACCGACGTGGTGGTCTGCGGCCATTCCGATTGCGGCGCGATGACGGCGATCGCCACCTGCCAGTGCCTCGACCACATGCCCGCCGTGCGCAACTGGCTGCGCTATGCCGATTCCGCGCGGGTGGTGAACGAGGCACGCGAGCATCGCGACCAGGCCGCCCGGATCGACTCGATGGTGCGCGAGAACGTGATCGCCCAGCTGGCCAACCTCAAGACTCACCCGGCCGTGCGGCTCGCGCTCGAACAGGGGCGCCTCGCGCTGCACGGCTGGGTGTACGACATCGAGACCGGCTCGATCGATGCGCTCGACGGCACCCGCTACCGCTTCGTCCCGCTCGCCGACCATCCGCACGCGCGCGCCACGCCGCCCCGGCTCGACCTCGCGGCCTGAGCCGCCCCGCCTCGCTTTCCCCGCCCTTTCCCAAGGAGCCTCACCATGACGCAATCGCAACACAGCCAGACCGCCCGCCAAGCCCTGACCGACGCGATCATCGACGCGAAGATCCGCAAGAACCTGACGTTCGAACAGCTCAACGAAGGCACCGGCCTGAGCGTCGCGTTCGTCACCGCCGCGCTGCTGGGCCAGCACCCGCTGCCGGCCGAGGCGGCCCGGCTGGTGGCCGGCAGGCTCGACCTCGACGAGGACGCCGTGCGCCTGCTGCAGACGATCCCCGTGCGCGGCAGCATCCCCGGCGGCGTGCCGACCGATCCGACCATCTACCGCTTCTACGAGATCGTGCAGGTGTACGGCTCGACGCTGAAGGCGCTGATCCACGAGCAGTTCGGCGACGGCATCATCAGCGCGATCAACTTCAAGCTCGACGTGAAGAAGGTGGACGATCCCGAGGGCGGCTCGCGCGCGGTGATCACGCTGGACGGCAAGTACCTGCCCACCAAGCCGTTCTGAGCCCGCTGGCGCGCGGTCTGGCGTGGCCGCGGCGCGGCTCGCAATGGATTCATCCGACGCGGACGCGGCTGCCGCGCCGCCGCGAGCGCCTCGACCCCGGCGCCGTGGCGCCGGCTCGGCGGACGAACGGACGGAACCGGCCTGCGGGCTCGGCCGCCGTGCCGGCGGCGGCCTTCCCGCCGGCCTCAGTGCCCCGCCGCCGCAGCGGCGGCGCCGCCGGCCGGCGGCGTCCAGATCCGGATGTCGGTCGCGGTGACGCGTGCCGGGATCATGCCCGCCGCGCGATACGTATCGGCGATGCGCTGCTGCTCGGCGAGCTGGTCGCGCCGCACCGGCACGATCTCGTAGCTGCGCCGGCTGTTGGCCAGCGCGACGGTGGCTTCCGGCAGATTGCCCCAGACGGGGCTCAGGATCTTCGCGGCCTCGTCCGGATGCGCCTTGACCCACTTGCCGGTCTGGTTCAGCAGGTTGAACACGACGGGCAGCACGTCGGGATGGCGGGTCACGAACGCCGTGGTCGCCGTGTAGAAACGGTTGTACTGGGCGAGCCCGTCGCGCCCGTCGGCCAGCACGCGCACGTGGTCGTCACGCTGCTCCGAGGCCAGGAACGGATCCCAGATCACCCATGCGTCGACGTTGCCGCCGCGAAACGCGGCCAGCGCGTCGGACGCTTCCAGATAGCGGATGTCGACCTCGCCGGGCGCGATCCCGGCGCGCTTCAACGCGGCCAGCAGCAGGTAATGGCAGCCCGAGCCCTTCGACACCGCCACGCGCTTGCCGCGCAGGTCGGCCACGCTGCGGACCGGCGAGTTCGACGGCACGATGATCGCCTGCGCGGACGGCGCCGAGGTCTCCTCGGCGTAGTAGGTCAGCGGCGCGTTGGCCGCCTGCGTGAACAGCGCGAACGCGTCGGCCACGTCGGCGTTCAGGTCGACGCTGCTGGTGTTCATCGCTTCCAGCAAGCCGCTCGCGAACTCGTGCCAGCGCACGTCGTAGCCGAGCGCGCCGAGCCGGCGCTCGAGTTCGCCGTTGCGCTTGAGCAGGATGAACAGCGCCGAGGAGCGCTGATAGCCGATCGATACCGTGTCGCGCGCCGCCGCGGCGGGCGCGAAAGATGCGACGGCCACGCCCAGGCCGAAGGCGATGACACCGCGAACGGCGGCGCGCATGACGATGCGCCGCCGGGAAACGAACCACGACATGAACAGGACTCCGGAACGGACAATCCGGCGACTATAGCGTCGCGAGAGCGGCGGCCGAACCATCGATATCGCATATCGTTAGCAGCGCGACGCGCGCCCGCCCCGCCGCCCGCCCCGCCGCCTGCCCTGCCTCGTGGCTCGATCGCGCGTCGCATGACGCGGATCCTGCGCCATTGTTATCGACCTGTTACATTGCATGAATCCGTGGGCCGTCGTGCCCGCGGATGCGCACGATCGTTGTGCGCTCCACCAAAACAGCAATCCTCAGGAGAAAGTCGATATGCGCACCACCCGCAAGCTGTCTCTTGCCGCCCTCACGTTGTCCCTGACGCTCGGCCTGTCCGGCGTCGCACTGGCCCAGACGGCCGCTTCCGATCCGGGCGCCGCGGCGGCCGCCCCGGCCAGCGCGCCGACCAAGGCCGAGAAGCGCAAGGCTGCCCGCGCGCAGCACAAGGCCGAACGCAAGGCCGCCCGCGCGAAGAACAGCGCCGAGCTGAAGAAGCTGGAAGACAACGGCTACAAGCCGTCGGCGAACGATCCGAACTATCCGCAGGATCTGCAGAACGCCGAGAAGCGCGCGGCCGGCGGGGCATCGTCGGGGCAGTAAGCGGCGCGGTAGTGTGTGCTGGATGTGAAACCGGCGGCCGATCAGGCCGCCGGTTTCGTTATGGCGAAGGCAAACGTCGTGGCTCGTCTTGGCCGGTGAACGTGGCGAGCGAACCCGCAACGCCGCACCGCTCACCCTCAGTGGCACTCGATCACTTGCACGCCAGCACCACGACGCCGCCGATTCCCTGCGTGTTCGGCAGCGTGGCCGAATAGCCGACGGCGATCAGCGGCTGCGTCGCGTCATGACCCACCACCACCGACTGGACCAACAGTTGCCCGCTGGTCGCGGCGCCGTTCAGCGGCGTCTGCGTGCTGGTGAACGTGTAGGGCGTATCCCTGACGCGGATCGACAGGCTCAGATTGTCGAGCGTGCCCGCGCCGGGATTGAGCGTGGCCGAACTCGCGTCGAGCGTGCCGGCGACACCGCCGTCGCCGTCCGCCACCGCGTCGGCGATCAACTGCGTGCAGGCGAGCGTGCCGCTCGTCGCGGACAAGGCCAGCGGCGTACCGACCGCGTAGTGAACGCCCTGCTCCATGGTGTAGGTATTTTCGTCGGTGTCCATCGCCTGATTCCACCGACCGATCGCCACGTCGGTACCAACGCCCTGGATCTCCGACACCACCCCGTGGTCCATCCCGAGGCAGTCCGATGCCGCGGCCGACGAGGCGAGCGTCGTGAACGCGCCGCTCGGCTGCTGGACCTGGCTCGATGCGGGCGCGTTCGGCGCCGTCATGTTACGGCCTTTCGAATAGGCCTTCGGCAGGCTCGGCACGACCAGCACGGCGAGTTGGCCGTCGTTCGCCGCGATCTGCGAGGCGGAGCCCGAGTAGGTGAAGTCGCCGGCGGGCCGGCACGCCACCTGGGCGGCGGGCGGCGTCGAAGCCGCCGGCGTGGACGATGCCGGCGCCGGTACCGCGGGAGTGGAAGCCGCCGATGCCGCGGCCGGCGTACCGGCATCGTCACCGCCGCCGCATGCCGAAAGCGCCGCGATGGCGAATACGGTGGAAACCAACTGGAAAGCGCGAATGGATTTTTTCATTGAATCGATCTGCGGTTTTTCTCGATATCATCGAGAAAATGGTTTTAGAAATAGTTTTCACATCACTGACGATGGCCTCTCGCCAGCGATGCGTTAATAGCACGAGCGAATTTTCCGGGTCAATGCGACCCGGCGCCCGCCAGGCGGGAACGGGCTCGACGGCCGGAGCGCCATCGACAGCGCCAACCGCTTCCGCGATTCAACAAAAACGCTTGGTTCAGCACGATTTCCTTATCGATTGCGCGGCACTCGCCTGCCAATCCGAAGCGCCCGACTTCACGCGCTGTCAACCGACATTCCGCACCCTCGCGACGGGCCGCCACACCTGATTCACGCTGCCGTTATACTTGCCGCTCGACATCGCGCCGGCATCGCCGCACCGCCCGGCATCGCGGGTCGCCGCCTCGTCCGCCCCATCGCCGCTCGACGCTTCCACTTCATCACGCCGACATGCGCCTCGCCCTCGACCGCCGTACCGCCACCGCGCTGCTCGTGGCCGCCGTGTTCTTCATGGAGAACCTCGACGCCACCGTGATCGCGACGGCGCTGCCGGCCATGGCGCGCGACTTCGGCACGGCGGCCGCGCATCTCTCGATCGGCGTGTCGGCCTATCTGGTCGCGCTCACGGTGTTCATTCCGATCAGCGGCTGGATGGCCGACCGGTTCGGCGCGCGCCGTGTGTTCGCGACGGCGATCGTGGTGTTCACGCTGTCGTCGCTGCTGTGCGCGGCGAGCGGCAGCCTGGCCGCGTTCACGGCGGCGCGCACGCTGCAGGGCCTGGGCGGCGCGATGATGGTGCCGGTCGGCCGGCTGGTGGTGTTGCGCAACACGCCGAAGGAGCAGATCGTGCGCGCGATCGCGATCCTCACCTGGCCCGCGCTGGTCTCGCCGATCCTCGGGCCGCCCGTGGGCGGCTGGATCAGCACGCACTGGAGCTGGCACTGGATCTTCCTGCTGAACCTGCCGCTCGGCGTGATCGCGCTGGCCGCGGCGCTGGCGCTGGTGCGCAACGGCGAGGCGAAGCGCGCGCCGTTCGACGTGCCGGGCTTCGTCCTCACCGGGCTCGGCTTCGGCCTGTTCATGGCGGGCCTCGAAGCGGCGAGCCGCGCCGACGTGGCGCGCGCGATCGCGTTCGCGATGCTCGCGGCCGGCGTGGTGCTGCTGCTGGTCTCGGCGCGCCATCTGGCGCGCGCCGAGCATCCGCTGTTCGGCCTCGAACCGCTCGCGATCGACACGTTCCGCGTCACGGCCGTGGGCGGCTCGCTGTTTCGCACCGCGATCGGCACCGCGCCGTTCCTGCTGCCGCTGATGTTCCAGCTCGCGTTCGGCTACGACGCGGTGGAGGCCGGCGCGCTGCTGCTGTGGCTGTTCGCCGGCAATCTGGCGATGAAGCCGGCCACCACGCGCATCATGCATGCGTTCGGCTTTCGCCGCGTGCTGGTCGGCAACGGCGTGCTGGTGGCGCTCGGCTTCGCGGCCTGCATGACGCTGACGGCCGACACGCCGCACTGGCTGGTCTGCACGCTGCTGTTCGCCACCGGCATGACGCGCTCGATGCAGTTCACGGCGCTGAACACGATCGGCTTCGCCGACGTGCCGCAGCCGCAGATGAGCCACGCCACCACGCTGTTCTCGGTACTGCAGCAGATGAACGCGGGGATGGGCATCGCGATCGGCGCGCTCGCGCTGTCGGTGGCCGGCATCATCCATGGCTCGCCGCAGGGCAACCCGGGCAGCGCCGATTTCCATCTCGCGTTCGGCCTGATCGCGCTGATCGCGGCGCTGGCCGTGGTCGACAGCCTGCTGCTGCCGCGCGACGCCGGCGAGCGCCTGCTCGCGCGCGGGCGCTGACGGCGGCTTGGTACTACAGCCGTAGATGGAACGAAGACGGAGGTACGCAACCCCGGTGGTCATCGCTAAGACAGGCTTCCCGCCAACAGCAGTGCGTCTTACCCTCCGAATAGCCAACCCTGATAACTCGTATTACCAGGGTCACGTTTATGCACGAATGCATGCCCGTCAGAACGATGCCCATTCGCCGCTTCCCGTCCTGGCCGCAGCCAGTTGCGCCGCCTGCGCCCGCCCGGGGTGGCGCTTCGGCTGCTTCGGCTGCTTCGGCGCGACGTGCGTTCTCGCGGGAGCCGGCTCCGTCCGCGCCGTTGCCTCAACCCGGAAGATCGACACCGCGGCCCGCAGGCTTTCCGCCTGATCCGCCATCGACTGCGCCGCGGCCGTTGCCTGCTCCACCAACGCCGCGTTCTGCTGGGTGACCTCGTCCATCTGCGCCACTGCCACGTTGACCTGTTCGATTCCCGTGTTTTGCTCCGCTGACGCCGACGCGATCTCACCCATGATGTCGCTGACCCGCTTCACCGATCGGACGATCTCGTCCATGGTCGCGCCAGCGCCGGCCACCAGTTGCGAGCCGGCAGCAACATGCGACACCGACGTCTCGATCAGTTCCTTGATTTCCTTGGCCGCCACCGCGCTGCGCTGCGCCAGCGTCCGCACTTCCCCGGCGACCACGGCGAAGCCGCGCCCCTGCTCGCCTGCGCGCGCCGCTTCCACCGCCGCGTTGAGCGCCAGGATATTGGTCTGGAACGCGATGCCCTCGATCACGGAAATGATCTCGGCAACCTTGCGAGAACTCGACGTGATGTTCTCCATGGTGCCCACCACCTGCCGGACCACGTCACCGCCCGACGAAGCGGTCTGCGATGCCGTGACGGCGAGCGTGCTGCCCTGGCGGGCATTGTCGGTATTGTGTTTCACCGTCGACGTCAGTTCCTCCATGCTGGCCGCCGTCTCTTCGAGCGATGCCGCCTGTTCTTCGGTGCGTTGGGAGAGGTCGACGTTGCCCTGGGCGACCTCGTTAGCGGCAACGGAGATGGACTCGGCCGATGTCTTGATGCCGTGAACGATCGACGTGAGCCTGGCGCGCATCGCTTCGAGCGACGCCATCAGGCTGGTCGAGTCGCCAAGCTTCAGGTGCAGATCCACCATCAGGTTGCCCTTGGCGATCTCCCCCGCCACCGACTGCGCGAGGCTGGGTTCGCCGCCAAGCTGGCTCAGGATGCTGCGCGTAATAAGGATCGCGGCCGCGGCGGCTAGCAGCAGCGAGCCGGCAACGACGGCGGCGATCAGTGCGCGAACGCTCGAGTACGTGCTTACGGCTTCTCGCTGCGCTTGTTCGTTGAGCTGGTCCTCGAAATCAGCCAGTTCGACCGCACGGGCCAGCCAGATCTGCTGCGGTGGTCGAGCATTCTGCATCAGCTCCCGGGTCGCGCCAGCCATATCGTTCGACTGGCCCAGTTGGGCGGCCTTGCGCAATGGCGGCAGCGCCGCCGCCTCATCCTGCTTGAGCTGGGCGAGGAGCGTCTTCTCCCGCTCCGTGGTGCTGGGTTCGTCCGCAAACATCTGCGACAGCTTCTGGTAGGCATCGGCATAGATCTGTTCCTGCTTGCTGATGCGCTCGGACTCCTTGGCCATGTCCCGTTGGTCTGTAAGCAGCGCCAAGTTCCGAACGGCAATGGCACGATCCTGTATTGAGGACCGTAACCGGTTAGCCAGCTTCGCTTCGCTATTGTTCACTCGCGCGATATCGTCCAGCTGTCCGTTCAGCTGGGACAACCCGTAGAAACCGATCACCGCCACTGCCAACAATAATGCCGTCAACAACCCGAACCCGATAACCAAACGGGTCGAAACATTCATGTTTTTCATTGCGGCTCCCAGACCGTGACAGATTGTTTTCAACTTGTTAACGGCCGCCTGAAAAACGACTGAAGGGGTGGAAAGACCTTATGATTACGTCGTCGTTGAGATTGATCAGGAATCGCCGCCCGTCCCGCCTCCGCGAGTTGTTTCAGGCGCTCCTGCGCGTCCGGATATCGAAGGCTCGCGACACTGAGCAGTTGCCGGTCGTGCATGGCCAAGATCTGCTCGATCGCCTCACGTTCGGTAGCCTCCAGCCTGCCGGAACCGTGCAGTCGGCACCGCTTCCCGTTCCTCGCGTGACGCCAACAGATACGTGATTTCCACCACGTCGAGAAGAGTCGCAAGCCGCGCCGTTCCGGCACGCTGGTCGAGCATCGGGTCTCAGCAACGATTTCAAGAGAGGCTGCTGGCGGTGGTGCCGGCGACCAGGCGGCGCTCGTCGGGGCCAGCCAGCCGCTCACTTGCCGCGGCGAGCGGCCAAGCGGGCATGCGAGCCGCGCCACCGCGCCGAGCACGACGAACACGAACAGCGCGGCGCTGAGATAGAAGCAGGCCACCAGCTTGAACATCGGCAGCAGCGAGCCCACGCCGAACCTGCCGACGGTGAACGCGATCGCGCCGATCGCGCCGAGCGGCGCCACGCGCGTGATGAAGCCGACGATCCGGAACATCATCGCGGCCACGCCCTCCACCACCGGCCGCACGCGCTCGCCGAGCACCGACAGCGCCGAGCCGCACAGCATCGCGATCAGCAGCACGGGCAGGATCTCGTCGTGCGTGAACGCGCCCACGAACGTCTCGGGAATCACCTGCATCAGGAAGCCGGCCACGCCCTCGCCGTGCGCGGCACGCGAGACATAGCCCGACACGGCCGACGCGTCGAGCGAGGCGACCGACACGTTGAAGCCGGCGCCGGGATGCAGCAGGTGCCCCATCAACAGGCCGAAGCCGAGCGCCACGCTCGACACCAGCTCGAAATAGAGCAGCGCCTTGCCGCCGGCGCGGCCCACGGCCTTCATGTCGCGCATGCTGGCGATGCCGGCCACCACGGCGCAGAACGCCACGGGCGCGATCACCATCCGGATCAGCCGGACGAACAGGTCGCCGAGCGGCTTCAGCGCGAGCGCGGCGCCGGCGGCGCGCGGTTCAGCCCGTCGCGCGCGTCGCGTCGAGCTGCGCCCACGGCCGGGCGGCGCGGTGGCGCTGCTCGAACGCGTCGATCCGGTCGGCCATCGCGAGCGTCAGGTCGATCGTGTCGATGCCCTCGATCACCATGCGCTGGTGGCGCGCCCCGAGCGCGAAGTCGAAACGGCGCCCGGCCGGCGACGCCACCTGCCGCCACTCGATGTCGATGCGCAGCACGCCGTCCGGATTCGCGACGGCCTCGGCCGCGAGCGCGTCCACCTCGTCGCGCGCGAGCGTGACCAGCAGCAGCCGGTTGTTCATCGCGTTCGAATGGAAGATCTCGGCGAAGCTCGGCGCGATCACGGCGGCGAAGCCGTATTGCAGCAGCCCCCACACGGCGTGCTCGCGACTGGAGCCGCAGCCGAAGTTCGCGCCGCCGATCAGCACCCGCGCGCCGGCATGGCGCGCGTCGTTCAGCACCGAGTCCGCGCGCGGCGCGCCGCCGGCATCGAAACGCAGGTCGTGGAGCAGCCCCGGCGCGAGCCCGGCCTTGTCGATGCCGCGCAGGAACTGCTTCGGCATGATCTGGTCGGTGTCGAGGTTGTCGATCGGCAGCGGCAGCGCGCGGCCCTCGATGGCGGTCAGCAGGCTCATGTCAGCTCCAGGGTTCGAACGTCGGTCAGGCGGCCGGTCAACGCGGCGGCGGCGGCCATCGCGGGACTCATCAGGTGGGTACGCCCGCCGCGGCCCTGGCGTCCTTCGAAATTGCGGTTGGTGGTGGACGCGCAGCGCTCGCCGTCGGCCAGCACGTCGTCGTTCATCGCGAGGCACATCGAGCAGCCGGGCTCGCGCCACTCGAAGCCGGCCTCGACCAGCACGCGCGCGATGCCCTCGGCTTCCGCCTGGCGGCGCACGCGCCCCGAGCCCGGCACCACCATCGCGCGGATGCCGGGCGCCACGCGCCGGCCGCGCACGATCGCGGCCACGGTGCGCAGGTCCTCGATGCGGCCGTTGGTGCAGGAGCCGATGAACACGCGGTCGATCGGCGTGCCGGCGATCGGCGCGCGCGGCGCGAGGCCGATGTAGTCGAGCGCGCGGCGCGTCGATTCGCGCGCGGCCGGGCTCGACGCGTCCTCGACGGCCGGCACCGTGGCGTCGATCGCGATCGCCTGGTCGGGGCTGGTGCCCCAGGTCACGAACGGCGCGACCTCGCGCGCCTCGAAGCGGTGCTCGGCGTCGAACGCGGCGCCCGCGTCGCTGTGCAGCCCGGCCCAGTCGGCGCAGGCGGCACGCCACTGCGCGTCGTCGAGATCGACGTGGGCGCGCACGTAGTCGAGCGTGGTCGCGTCGGGCGCGATCAGCGCGGCGCGCGCACCGGCCTCCACCGTCATGTTGCAGACCGTCATGCGCGCCTCGGCGCTCAGCGCCTCGAAGGTGCTGCCCGCGTACTCCACCGCGTAGCCGCGCGCGCCCTGCGCGCCGAGCCTGGCCACCAGCCAGATCACCAGATCCTTGGCCGAGGTGCCGTAGGGCAGCGCGCCGTCCACCACGATCCGCATCGTCCTAGCGAGCCGGTAGACCAGCGTCTGCGTGGCCAGCACATGCTCGACCTCGGACGTGCCGATGCCGAAGCCGAGCGCGCCCAGCGCGCCGTAGGTGGTGGTATGGCTGTCGCCGCACAGGATCACCATGCCGGGCCGCACGAAGCCGTGCTCGGGCGCCACCACGTGCTCGATGCCCTGGTCGGGATCCTGGGTGCCGAACAGCCGGATGCCGGCGCGCTCGCAGTTGCGCGCGAGGTTGGCGGCCTGGGTGGCCGAGGCCGCGTCCGCGATCACGCGCGGGCGCCCGGCATGGGTCGGAATGATGTGGCTGACCACCGCCACCTGCTGTTTCGGCCGGCGCACCGCGCGGCCCTTCGCGTCGAGCCCGGCGAACGCCTGCGGGCTCGTGTATTCGTTCATCAGGTGCAGGTCGACGTAGAGCAGCACGTTGTCGGCGTCGAGCGGCGCGACCGTGTGCGAATCGACGAGCTTCTGGTACAGCGTCCGGATCGCCATCCCGGTACCTCGTTGTCGTGTGATTGGGAAAAGGTGGCGCGGCCGCCGCCGCGCCGGGTTCAGCCGCGCAGGAACGGCAGCGCGGCGTCGAGCAGCGCCTCGGGCGCCTCCTCGGGGATGTAGTGGCCGCACGGCAGCGCGTGGCCCGTCACGGTGCCGGCCCAGCGGCGCCATTCGGCGAGCGGGTCGAAGCACTGGCCGATCACGCCGTCGCCGCCCCACAGCGCCAGCATCGGGCAGGCGATGCGCGCGCCGGCCGCGAGATCGGCGCGATCGTGGTCGAGGTCGATCGTGATCGAGGCGCGATAGTCCTCGCAGATGCCGTGCGCGGTGGCCGGGTCCGACAGGCAGCGCAGGTATTCGGCGTAGGCCTCGGGCGTGAACGGCTCGAGGCCGGCGCTGCGCGCGCCGATCGTCTGCTTCAGGTAGAGGTCGGGGTCGGCCGCGATCAGCGTCTCGGGGAACGGCGCCGGGCGCACCAGGAAGAACCAGTGCCAGTAGGCGCGCGCGAACGCGAACGAGGTCTGCTCGTACATCGCCAGCGTCGGCGCGATGTCGAGCGTGACGAGCCGGCGCACCGCGTCCGGATGGTCGAGCGCCATGCGCACCGCCACGCGCGCGCCGCGATCGTGCGCCAGCACGTCGAAGCGCGCGAGGCCGAGCGCGCGCATCAGCTCGACCTGGTCCCGCGCCATCCTGCGCTTCGCGTAGTTCGCGTGATCGGGCAGGCCGGCGGGCTTGTCGCTGTCGCCGTAGCCGCGCAGGTCGGCGGCCACCACCGTGAACTCGCGCGCCAGCACGGGCGCCACCCGATGCCAGATCGCGCGCGTCTGAGGATGGCCGTGCAGCAGCAGCAAAGCCGGCCCGCGGCCGCCGCGCAGCGCGCGGATCGTGATGCCGTCGTCGGTCTCCACGCTGACCGGGGCGAAGTCGTCGAACATGTTTCCTCCGTGTTTTTTGTAGTCTAATTGCTGCCTTGAACGCCATGGTATCGGCGAAAGCAAACCGGTATTAACTTGAGAGAAACAATGGACGCGATCTCCGATCTCGCGCTGTTCGAGCTGGTGGTGCGCCAGGGCAGCCTCACGGCGGCCGCGCGCGAACTGGGCGTGACGCCGCCGTCGGTCAGCAAGCGGCTCAAGCAGATCGAGCAGCGGCTCGGCGTGCGGCTGCTGAACCGCACCACGCGGCAGATCAGCGTGACGACCGAGGGCGAGCTGTACCTCAACAACGGCTCGCGGATCCTCTCGGAGCTGGCCGAGCTGGAACAGCGGGTGAGCCGCAGCCGCGCCGAGCCGGCCGGGCTGCTGCGCGTGAACGCCTCGTTCGGCTTCGGCCGCACCTGGGTGGCCGCGGCGATCTCGGAGTTCGTCGCGCGGCATCCGTCGATGGAGATCCAGCTGCAGCTGACCGACCGGCCGCTGAGCCTGCAGGAGCAGGCGTTCGACGTCGGCATCCGGTTCGGCGACGTGCCCGAGGCGCGCATCAACGCGCGGCGCATCGTGCGCAACCGCCGCGTGGTGTGCGCGGCGCCCGCCTATCTCGCGCGGCACGGCACGCCGCGCACGCCGCGCGAGCTTGCCCAGCACGCCTGCCTGATCCTGCGCGAGAACGATTCGGCCTACGGCAGCTGGCATTTCACGCGCGGCAGCCAGGAGGAGACCGTCAAGGTGCGCGGGCCGCTCAGCAGCAACGACGGCGCCGCCGTGCTGAAGTGGGCGCTCGACGGCCACGGCATCGCGATCCGCTCGCGCTGGGAGGTGGACGCGCGGCTGCGCGACGGCTCGCTGGTGCCGCTGCTGGCCGACTGGACGCTGCCGAACGCCGACATCTACGCGGTCTACCTCGAACGCAACCAGCTGTCGGCGCGGCTGCGCACCTTCATCGACTTCCTCGGCACGCGGCTGCCGCAGCTGCTCGGCGTGCCGGCCGAGCGCCGGCGCGGCGGCTGACCCACCGCCGACCCGACCTGCCAGGCCGCCCGCCCGGTCGAGGCGGCGGCCCCGCCGCCGGGCGATGCCGACAGTCACTCTGACGTCAAACTGACCCTTTACTGTCGCGGAGCAGACGACAACAGGAAATCAACACATGGACCGCCGCCACTTTCTCCGTTCCTCCGCGTTCTTCACGATTGCTGCCGCCACCGGCACGCTCGCCGCCTGCTCCGACGACGACAATGGCACGACGCCCGCCCCCGCCGCCAGCACGCTGCCGAGCGCCGGCACCTTCCAGTTCCCGCAGGGCGTCGCGAGCGGCGACCCGCGCGGCGACAGCATCGTGTTCTGGACCCGCGCGATCGCGGCATCGGGCGCGAGCGCGCCGGTGTCCGTGCAGCTGCAGGTGTCGAGCGCGGCGGACTTCTCCGCGATCGTGGCGCGCGTCCCGCTGCAGGCGCTGGCCGACTACGACTACACGGTGCGCGCGAAGGTCACCGGCCTGAACCCGGCGTCCACCTACTACTACCGCTTCGTGGCCGGCGCCGACAACAGCGTGGCCGGCACCGCGAAGACGGCCCCGGCGGCCGGCGCCGCCAACGCGAAGATCCGCTTCGCCTGGTTCACCTGCCAGGACTGGACGGTCAACCACTGGCAGGCGCTCACGCTGATCGCGGCCGAGACCGATCTCGACTTCGTGGTCCATCTCGGCGACTACATCTACGAGACGGTGGGCGCGGCGTTCCAGACCGGCACGGCCGAGCCGGCCCACACGCAGATCAGGCTGCCCGACGGCGGCGCGCTGCCGGGCGGTGCGGGCACCTACGCGAGCAGCCTCGCAGACTACCGCACGCTGTACCGCACCTATCGCGCCGATCCGCGCCTGCTGGCCGTGCATCAGCGCTTCGCGATGATTCCGATCTGGGACGACCACGAGTTCTCCGACGACTGCTGGCAGGACCACCAGACCTACACCGACGCGAACGCGCAGCAGACCGCGCGCCGCCGCAGCGCGAGCCAGGCCTGGGCCGAATACATGCCGATCGACTGGAGCGACGTGCAGTTCAACCCGGGCGATGCCGGCTACGACAACATCAGCATCTTCCGCAGCTTCAGCTACGGCAGCCTGATGGACCTGGTGATGACCGACGAGCGCCTGTTCCGCGACCAGCACGTGATGAGCGAGCAGATCGGCGGCCCGGCCGCCGGCGCGCTGAACCTGCCCGACGCGAGCAGCACCAGCTCGGTGGGCGTGCGCTATTTCGTGACGCAGAACGCGCTGACGGCCGCCGAGGGGCTCGACACCGCCGCGCTCGGCCGCGCGCCGTCGATCCTCGGCCCGACGCAGACGCTCTGGTTCAAGGAGAAGATGAGCAGTTCCAGGGCGACCTGGAAGGTGTGGGGCAACGAGGTGATGCTGAACCGTCTCTGGATCGACCTGACCTCGGTACCGGGCGTGCCGGGTTCGGCCGCGTTCAACTACGTGATGAACTGCGATTCGTGGGACGGCTACCCGACCCACAAGGCCGACGTGCTCGGCTTCCTGAAGAAGGCCAACGTGTCGAACGTGGTGGCCATCACGGGCGACCTGCACGCGTTCCAGGCCGGCGTGGTGCGCGACGTGCCGGACCCGGCCACCGGCACGCCGGTGCTGGTCGACTTCGTCACCGCGGGCATCAGCAGCTCGTCGTTCTACAGCTACATCGTGCAGCAGACCGCGGGCACGCCGTATCAGGCGCTGCTGCCGCTGCTCGGCGTCACCAACGGGGCAAGCTTCGACGCCACGCTGCAGGCGTTCAACCCCGACCTGACGTTCGCCGATCACGACGCGCAGGGCTATGCGTCGGCGACCGTCACGGCCGATACGTTCTCGGTGGTCTACACCAAAGTGAAGCCGCTCAACGCCGACGGCAGCGCGCCGGCCGACCCGGTGCTCAAGCGCACGCAGCTGAGCGTGGCCTCGGGCACCCATACGATCCAGGTCACGCCGCTGGCCGGCTGAAGCACGGCGGGCCGTCGCGCCCGCCTCGCCTGATCTCGCCGCGGTCCCGGATGCGCCGGGACGCGACGCGCCTCGGGTGCCTGCCGCTCACCCCCACCGGCGATAGAGGCGGAACGATCCGTTCCCGGGAAAGCGCCGCGTGAGGATCACGAATGCGGCGCGTCGCCCGCTTCGCTCGCGGCGCGCGCTTCCTTGGCCTTCTTCGCCGCGTGATGGTGGCCGATCGCGCAACCGGCCGCCGCGCCCAGCACGGCGTGATGGCCGGCCACATGGCCCGCCACGCCGCCCACGGCGGCTCCCTTCAGGCAGCCGGCCGCGTTCGCGACATTGGCCGCGGCCAGCAGGCCGACACACGAGACAGCAATCAACAGGCGTTTCATCATCGAGCTCCTTGTCCGGATCATGGCGCGACGGGCCGGCTGCCCGCGTCGGTCAAAACGACCCGTCGCGAACGCGCACGCCCGGCGCGAACCGGCTCATTGTGCGCGAAGGCGCAACGCACGGCCACGGCCGATGCCGTTCGTTACCGAAGCGACAGCGCTGTTACATCCGACCCCGTTGAACGGAAGGCAATCGAAAGCCACGGCCACCCGGCGGCGCAGCAGCACCGCGTTCGCTCAAGGCACGAGGCGCGTGAACACGTAGTCGTGGTTCCTGACCAGCGCCTGATGGCAGGCGAAGCAGGTCTCGTGCTGCGCGGCGTCCACGGGCACGCCGTTCACGAAGCGGCCGAAGCCCCAGCCTCCCGTCGCGGCGTAGCGCTTCGCGTCCTTCACCATCACCTGCACGGTGGTCGCGCGCCCCGCCACCACGGCGGTGGGCGACTCCGCGGACGGCTGGCGCCGGTACGCGAGCTTGACGAGGATCGTGCCGTCCGGGAACGGCAGCGTCGCCTTCTCGAGCGCGGCCACCGCGACCGGATTGCCGAGCACGACGCGCAATTCGTCGAGCGGCGCGGGCTCCTCGGCCGGCGCGATCATCTCCCACTTGCGATAGCCGGGCGGGATCGTCACGCCGTAGATCGGCGAGGCGGCCGGCTGCGGTGCGGACGCCGCGGATGCGGCATCTCCGGCAAACGCCGGCGCGGCGCCGAGCGCGCCCAGCAGGCATGCGCCCGCCGCGAGCCGACGGCCCGGCCGGGCCGCCCCCGCCACCAGCGTCGGCCACGGCATGCCAGGCCGGCGCATCGACATCGACGCCAGCCGGCGCGCGGAAAAACGGAACAGGCAAACGATCGGCATCGCAACCCCCCCGCGCATCAGAGCGTCACCACCTGCAGGATCGCGTCGGCGAACGCGGCCGGCGCCTCCTGCGGCAGGTTGTGGCCGATCCCGCCGCCGAGCGTGCGGTGCCGGTACTTGCCCGTGAACTTCTTCGCGTAGGCGGCCGGCTCCGGATGCGGCGCGCCATTGGCGTCGCCCTCCAGCGTGATGGTCGGCACGCCGATCGCCGGCGCGGCGGCGAGGCGCTGCTCGGTCGCGTCGTACTTCGCCTCGCCGCGCGAGAGGCCAAGCCGCCAGCGATAGTTGTCGATCACCACGGCGACATGGTCGGGATTGCCGAACGAGGCGGCGGTGCGCGCGTAGGTGGCGTCGTCGAAGCGCCACTTCGGCGAGGCGAGCTGCCAGATCAGCTTGTTGAACGCGTCGCGGTTCGCCGCGTAGCCGAGCGCGCCGCGCTCGGTCGCGAAGTAGAACTGATACCACCACTGGAACTCGGCCTGCGGCGGCAGCGGCTGCCGGTTGCCGGCCTGGCTGCCGATCAGGTAGCCGCTCACCGACACCAGCGCGACCACGCGCTCGGGCCACAGCGCGGCGATGATGTTGGCGGTGCGCGCGCCCCAGTCGTAGCCGCCGAGGATCGCGCGGTCGATCTTCAGCGCGTCCATCAGCGCGACGATGTCGTAGGCCACCACGGCCTGCTGCCCGTTGCGCGGCGTGTCGTCCGAGCGGAAGCGCGTGGCGCCGTAGCCGCGCAGGTACGGCACGATCACGCGATAGCCGGCCGCGACGAGCCGCGGCGCGACTTCGGCATAGGCCTGGATGTCGTAGGGCCAGCCGTGCAGCAGCATCACGACGGGCGCCGTCTTCGGGCCGACGTCCACATAGCCGACGTTCAGCGCGCCGGCGTCGATCTGCTGGATCGACGTGAACGCCGCCCCTCCGGCGCGCGGCGCGGCTGCTTCGGGCTCCTGCGCGCCAGCCAGGCGGATGAAGCCCGGATCGACGAGGCTGAAGCCCGCGAGCGTGGTGCCGAGAATGCGGCGGCGCCGCAGATTGACGTGGTCCGACATGGTCCGTTCTCCTGGTTTCGCGTATCCGGATCGAGCCGCGCCGGATCCCGGCGCGCCCCCTTGATCGACCGCCCCGCCGCCGTGTCCCGCACGGCGCGCCAGGCGTCCGGACGCATTTATAGCCGAGCCCGCCGCGCGCTTTGTATCGCAGTGTGTCCGCTCGCCGACACGACACAGAGCGAATCAAATCGGCGCCGTTTCGCGACATGGCGATACGAAGCCCGGCCCTCTCGCATCGCGCACGAAGCGTCGTTTCTTACGAATCGCCGACGTTTGACTCGCGCAACGGCGACGTCGAACGGCTGCAATGTGTGACGGAATGCCTCACAATCGATGCGCTTCGGCCCGGGGACGCCCGCACGGGCACGGCCGGGCCCAAAAACGACGTGTACACGAACTTGCAACCACCCCTGGAGGAGAGACCCATGTCTGACAGCCCGGACAACGAACTACGCAAGAAGAAGCCGCTCTGGATCTGGATCGCGCTGCTGGTGCCCTACGTGGCGCTGCTCTGGCTGCCGTTCTACAACTACGGCGAGCCGAGCTTCGGCGGCCTGCCGATGTTCTACTGGTACCAGCTGCTGTGGGTGCCGATCACCTCGGTGCTGCTCTATCTCGTCTATCGGGGGGAGAAATGAACGGCACCATCGCAATCGATCCGGTGGCACTGACCGTCTTCGTGGCCTTCTTCGTGCTGGTCACGGTGATCGGCTTCTTCGCGGCGCGCTGGAAGCGCGGCGACCTCACGCAGCTCAATGAGTGGGGGCTCGGCGGGCGGCAGTTCGGCGTCGTGATCTCGTGGTTCCTGGTGGGCGGCGACTTTTACACGGCCTACACCGTGATCGCCGTGCCGGCGCTGGTGTACGCGGTGGGCGGCTACGGTTTCTTCGCGCTGCCCTACACGATCATCGTCTATCCGTTCGTGTACCTGGTGATGCCGCGGCTCTGGAAGATCGCGCACGCGAAAGGCCACATCACCGCGGCCGACTACGTGCATGGCGAGTTCGGCGGCAAGTGGCTGCCGGCCGCGGTGGCGATCACCGGCATCGTCGCGACGATGCCCTACATCGCGCTGCAGCTGGTGGGCATGCAGGTGGTGATCAAGGGGCTCGGCGTGACGGGCGAGCTGCCGCTCGTGATCGCGTTCCTGATCCTCGCGCTCTACACCTATACGAGCGGCCTGCGCGCGCCGGCGATGATCGCGTTCGTGAAGGACATCATGATCTACATCGTGGTGATCGCGGCGGTCTGCCTGATTCCGGTGAAGCTCGGCGGCTACGCGCACGTGTTCCAGGCGGCCGATACGTACTTCACGGCCAAGGGCGGCCCGACCGGCCTGCTGCTCAAGCCGACCCAGTTCACGGCCTACGCGACGCTGGCGCTCGGCTCGGCGCTGGCCGGCTTCATGTATCCGCACACCATGACGGCGGTGCTCTCGTCGGCCTCGGCCAACACGGTGCGCAAGAACGCGATCTTCCTGCCGATCTACACGCTGCTGCTCGGCCTGATCGCGCTGCTCGGCTACATGGCGATCGCCGCCGGGGTCCACGTGAAATCGCCGAGCGACGTGGTGCCGACGCTGTTCCGCACGCTGTTCCCGTCGTGGTTCGTCGGCTTCGCCGCCGCCGCGATCGCGATCAGCGCGCTGGTGCCGGCCGCCATCATGTCGATCGGTGCCGCGAACCTGTTCACGCGCAACCTGTGGCGTCCGCTGGTGGCGCCGAACCAGTCCTCGGCGGGCGAGGCCTCGACGGCCAAGATCGTCTCGCTGGTGGTGAAGTTCGGCGCGCTGGTGTTCATCGTCGTGCTGCCCACGCAGTACGCGATCGACCTGCAGCTGCTGGGCGGGGTGTGGATCCTGCAGATCCTGCCGGCCGTGGTGCTGTCGATGTACACGCGCCGCCTGAGCTCGACGGGCCTGCTGGTCGGCTGGTTCATCGGCATCGTGGTGGGCACCGGCCTCGCGACCTCGACCGGGCTCAAGCCCGTGTACACGCTGCATTTCGGCGCCGCGTCGTACACCTTCTACATCGGCCTGATCGCGCTCGTGATCAACATCGTGACGACCTTCATCGTCTCGGCGCTGACGCCGGCGAGCCGCTCGCAGGCGGGCCGCGCCGCGGCCTGACGGCCGGGCCGACGCCGGTCCGCCCCGCCGCGCGCGGGTGCCGGACCGGCACGGCGGTTTCCTTCAGCGGCGTCGCGGTGCGTCGGCTTCCCGGTGCCGGCGTGTCGGTGCCGGGAAGCCGTTCACGGTGCGGCATCCGGCGCCGCGCGATGCGCTCGCCGGCGGCCTCGTCCATCGTTTGCGAGCGGCCTCGCGCCGCTTCGCATCGCGTCCCTTCCTGCCGCGCCGCCTCTCCCGCCTACAGCAGACCGGTGGTCAGCGCCTTCAGCGTGGCCGCCGCGCGCGTCGAGCATTCGAGCTTGCGGAAGATGCTCTCGACGTGCGTGCGCACCGTGCTCGGGCTCAGGTCGAGCATGCGCGCGGCTTCCTTGTTGCTGAGGCCGGCGCTGATCTGGCGCAGCACCTCCACCTCGCGCGGCGAGAGCAGCGTCGAGCCGCGCCGCGGCGCCGGCACCGCGCCGCCCGCCGCCGCGACCACGGCCGCCGCCACCTCGGCGTCGAAGCGCCCCGCGGCGGCCTCGCCGTGCAGCAGCGCGGCGGCCGCGTCGAGCGCGTGGGCCGGCCGCCACGGCCGCGCTTCCAGCAGCGCCTGGAACGCGACGGCGGTGGCCAGCACGCGCCTCGGCAGGTCGAGCGCGGCGCCGGGCAGGCCGCGGAAATAGCCGCTGCCGTCGAGCCGCTCGTAGGCGTGCGAGGCCAGTTCGGCCGCCTCGCGCAGGCCGGCGATCTGCTGCGCGGCGCGCGCGGTCCAGTACGGCACCAGCCGGATCTGCTCCCACTGGTCGCTCGACAGCCGGCCCGGCGTCTCCCACAGCCGGTTCGGCAGCGCCGCGCGGCCGATGCCGTGCAGCAGCGCGGCCGCCTCGAGCCGCGCGCAGGTATCGGCGTCGAGCCCGAGCCGCTCGCCGGCGCGCGACGCGAGGCCCGCCACGCGCCGCGCGTAACCGGCCAGCCAGGGCAGCTTCAGTTCGGTGACGTCGGCCAGCAGGCTCAGCTCGACGTGGGCCCTGGCCTGATGGCCGGCGAAATGCCAGCCCGCGGTGTCGGGGTCGCCCTCGTCGAGCGCGTCGAGCCAGGCGTCGGCATGCGCGAGCGTCAGCTCGGCCAGCGCGGCCGGGTATTTCGTGCCGGCCTGCGCGCGCAGGTAGTCGCGCGCGGGCTCGCGGCCGTGCGCGCCGGCGAGGATCTCCAGGTCGCTCGCCAGATTCACGAGGTAGACCGCCTGCGGAATCGCGTCGGCGGTCCGCCGCTGCGGCACGCCGTTGCCGTCGTAGCGCTCGAAGATCCCGCGCAGCGCCGCCACCACCTCGGCCGGCATGCCGAGCGTGACCGCGATGTCGCCGGAAATCTCGCAGTGGATCTGCGCGAGCGGCAGGAGCAGCGGCTGCGCCTGCGGCGCGAGCGGCGGCAGCCGTTGCGCCAGCATCGCCTCGCGCGCCGCGACGTCGTCGCCGAGCAGTTCGGCGAAGCCGCCCGCGTTCGCGGTGCAACCCGACCAGCGCAGCATCGCCGTCGCGCGCGCGTGGTCGCAGCCGGCCTCGTCGGCGCCGGCCGCGGCAGCCAGCCACCCGGCCAGACAGGCGGTGCGGCGGGAATGATCGGTCGAGCGGCCCATGCTCAGATCGCCAACAAAGGCCAGCGCGAGGATGGCGTCGGTGAGTCGTGCCTGGCTCGTGGGCATCGTGGAAGGTGGTGGATCGGGCGAACCGGATGCGGCCGGCGGGACCGGCGGCGCCGAGCGCCCGGCCGCGACGCGCGCGGGCTGTCGGGCCGGCTCCCGGGTCGAACGACCTCACTCGATGAGATCGGAATGAAGCGTCATTCTAGCGCAGGCCCCGCGCGCCGCCCGGACAAGGTTCAAGGCGCGACGGCGGCACGCACGCGGGCGCCGCGAGCGCGAGCCGCCACGAACCTCGGCGCGACGGGCCGGCTGGTCCGGCCGGTCGGTCGGGAACCCGGCAATGTTTGCCGGTCGAGGCGGTTTCGAGGCGGTCTTTCCCGGGCCGATCTCGCCGGGCACCGCCCCGCCGTCGTTCATGCCGTGCAATGGCACGGCCGCATCGCGCGCCGCCGCATCCGTTGACGCCCATGCAACGTAACTGTCCGGCATCGAACACGAAAGCACGACCCACGGCGTCGAAACGGAGAGACTCATGAACTTGAAGGTAGGGCTGGCGGTGCTCTCGGTACTGCTCGCGGGCGGCCTGCTCGCCGCATGCCGTCCGGTGTGGCTGTTGAACGCGCTCACGCCGGACGGGGCATTCCAGGTGTCCCGAGGGGTCCGGTACGGGACGGGCCAGCGGCAACTGCTCGACCTCTACGTGCCGTCGCGTGCCGCCGCCCGTGCGCCCGACGGCGCGAAGCCAGGCCGGCCGATCGTCGTGTTTTTCTACGGGGGCAGCTGGCAGTCGGGCGAGCGCGGCGATTATCGGTTCGTCGGTGCCGCACTCGCGGCGCGTGGATTCGTTGCCGTGGTGCCGGATTATCGGACCTATCCGGCAACCCGGTTCCCCGGCTTCATGGACGACGCGGCGCAAGCGGTGGCCTGGGCGCGCGCGCACGCCACGGCGTATGGCGCGGACCCGAACCGGCTGGTGTTGATGGGCCATTCCGCCGGCGCCCAGATCGCCACCCTGCTCGCGACGGACGGCCGTTATCTCGAGGCCCGACGCCTGCGCCGCGACGACGTCGCGGGCGTGGTCGGCCTGGCCGGTCCCTACGATTTCCTGCCGCTGCACGACGCGACGCTGGAACGAATCTTCCCCGAGGACGTGCGTGCCGCCAGCCAGCCGATCCGCTTCGTGAAAGGCGGCGAACCGCCGATGTGGCTGGCGGTGGGCGAGCAGGACACGGTAGTGGAACCCGGCAATACCGACCGCTTCGCGCGAGCGCTGCGCGACGCGGGCGACGAGGTGTCGGTGAGGCGGTACCGGGGCCTGAGCCACGCGACGCTGGTGGGCGTGCTGGCGGCGCCGCTGCGGCCTCTCGCGCCCGTGCTGGACGACCTGGTGGCGTTCGTGGACGGCCTCGCGGCCACGCCGGGTGACCCGTCGCGGCCGCCCGCCGCGACGCGTTCCGGAGCGCCGGCCGCCTCGGCGGCGCAATAGTCGAACGGGCGGCGCCGCCGTGCCGCCCGGCACCCGACCGGCAAGGCACGGGGGCGTCGCCCGTCGTTCCGGCGTTCGATCAAGCAGGCGAGGCGCCGCCCGGCGCCGCCAGGCCTTCCTTGCGAAGCACCATCTCGAGCGCCGTCTCGAGCAGTGTGGCCGCACGATTCGCGGCATCCCCCAGATGGCGATGCAGCAGCGCATCGGCCGGCGAGCGCGACACGCATTCGTCGCTATATTGCTCGAATGCACTCAGTTGCCGGATCAGTTCCGACAGATGGCGCGGGCACTCGCACTTGACGGTCGACGACAGGCTGCCGAGCGAGGCAAGCGTCGCCTCGTCGAAGCGGCGCCGCGTGCGCAGCCACAGCCCCTGGTCGGCGTCACCCGCGCGGCGCGACGCGACGACCGCGCGCGCCAGCTGCGACACGAGCGAGAGCGGGTTGGCCCGAGTGTCGATCGACCGGAACAGTGCGAAGCCGGACAGCCGCGCCAGTTCGACCGCCCCGGCCGTGCCAAAGCCGTACACGACGGTCACCGCCTGCGCCTGCCGCGCCTGCGCGAGCCTCGCCAGCCGGCCGACCACATCCTCATGCAGCGACGCGACCGTGGCGACCAGCGCATCGATGCCTGCCGCCCCCGACTCGCTTGCCTGTTCGAGCGAGTCGATCCGCTCCGCGATCTCGATGCCCATGCGCCCGGCGGCGGCGTCCGTCACGGCCAGCGGGCCGATTATCGCCAGCCGCACCGCCTCGCCGGACGGCACCGCGCCGTGCGACTGCGTCATGGACAGGGCCTCGAGTTCCTCGCGCCCGAGCGAGGCGATCGCGCCGATCGTGTGTCCGGCGCCCACCAGCGCCTTCAACAGCCGAATGCGCTGCACGTCGCTGTCGGAATACATTCGCTGGCCCGATGGCGTCTTCGGCGGCGCGACCACGCCGTAGCGCCGCTCCCAGATTCTCAACGTCGCGGCCGGCATGCCCGCCAGCCGCGCCGCCTCGCCACTGCGGTAACGGTAGGGCGCGGGGCGTTCCTTGCGGGTGGGCATGCTGGATCTCCTGGAATCACTCGATATTGAAACGGAATTTTACGCAGACTCGCGGCAACGTGAAGCGGAAAAGTGACTCAACGAGTCGATTTCCGCGAAAAAAGATGGTTCACGTTGGCGGGCCGATCTACACTCTGCTCACGGCCGGCTGCCGGAAGGCAATGCGCTTTGTCATCGTTCCGACGGCACCTGGCGAAGGCGAGGACTGGCATGACGACATTGCGACTGATCCTGGGCGACCAGCTCGACCCCAACCACCCGTGGTTCGCCGACATTCGGGCCGATACGTCGTACGTGCTCATGGAAGTGCGGCAGGAAACCGACTACACGCTTCACCACGCACAAAAGATCCTGGCGATCTTCGCGGCGATGCGCCGGTTCGCCGGGCGGCTGCGCGACGCCGGCCATCGGGTCGACTATCTCGGCATCGACGATCCCCGGAATCGCCAGGACATTCCCGACAACCTCGCCATGCTCGCCGGGTCGATCCGCGCGCGGCGCATCGAGTACCTGCTGCCGGACGAGTGGCGTGTCGATCGGCAGCTCGGCGCGTACGCGGCGGCATCGGCCATTCCCGTGGCGGCCGTCGACACCGGCCACTTCTACACCACGCGCGACGAAGTCCGCGAATCGATGGGAGCCGGCCGCTCGTGGGTCATGGATCGCTTCTACCGCGCGATGCGGGTGCGCCACCGCGTCCTGCTGGATGCCGACGGGCGTCCGGCAGGCGGGCGCTGGAACTACGACGCCGACAATCGCCAAGCATGGTCGGGCCAGCCTCCCGAGCCCGCCGACTGGCGCCCGCGGCACGATCATCGCGATCTGTGGGCACGCATCGTGGCGGCGGGCGTGCGCAGCTTCGGCAACCCGTCGGCGGACGATCTGCGCTGGCCGGTCGATCGCGACGAGGCGCTGGCGTGCCTCGACGCGTTCATTCGCGATGCCCTGCCGCACTTCGGGCAGTTCCAGGATGCGATGCATGCGTCCGCGCGGCGGCTGTTCCACTCGATGCTGTCGTTCGCGCTCAACGTGAAGATGCTGAATCCCCGCGAGGTCGTCGCGCGCGCGGAGGCGGCCTACCGTGCCGGCGCGGTGCCGCTTGCCGCCGCCGAGGGCTTCATCCGGCAGATCCTGGGGTGGCGCGAGTTCGTGCGCGGCGTCTACTGGGCGCGGATGCCGGATTATGCGCGGAGCAACGCGTTCGGCCATCGCCGCGCACTGCCTCGCTGGTTCTGGGACGGCGACACCCGGATGGCCTGCATGTCGCATGCGTTGAAGCAATCGCTCGGCGATGCGCACGCCCACCATATTCAGCGGTTGATGGTGATCGGCAACTTTGCGCTGCTGGCCGGGCTGGATCCGCAGGCCGTCCACGCCTGGTATCTCGGCGTGTATATCGACGCGTTCGAGTGGGTCGAAATGCCGAACACGCTCGGCATGAGCCAGTACGCCGACGGCGGTGCGATGGCGACCAAGCCCTATGTATCGAGTGCCGCGTACCTCCACCGCATGAGCAACTACTGCAGCGGCTGCGCCTACGATCATCGTGCCCGGACCGGCACGAACGCCTGCCCGTTCAACGCGCTCTATTGGGATTTCTTCGATCGCCACCGAGATGCCCTGCAGCACAACCATCGGCTGACGATGGTGTACCGGCAGCTCGCGCGCTTCGACGACGAGGCGCTCCAGGCCCTGCGCGCGCAGGCCGCGCGCGTGGTCGGCCAACTCGAATCGCTGTAGCGCGCCGCCGGCGCGGGGGCGTCGTGCCGCTCGACGCGGCGCGCGACCGGCTTCCCGGCGCCCCGCCCGTCGCGTGCTCGCGCGAGCGCGCCGCGCCGGGACCGCTTCATGGACGATCCGGCGTCGCGCGTCGCGACGCGGCGTCATCGCGGCGGCCGTGCCGCCGCCTCGCTCTCACGGTCGAGCGCCGCCATGCGAATTGCTGCGTCCCCCGGTGTCGCGGCCGGCGAGAGCGACGCGGCGCCGGGCCGAAGCAGGCGGGGGTCCGGCGAGCCGGCACGGCGCGCGGCGCTCGCGACGACCGCCCCGCTCCCGCGAGGGTTCGGCGCGGCCCGGCACGGCCGTCGCCCGCCTCATCCCCGGCTCTTTTCCGGCAGCAGCGAGAGAAACTCGCGGCGAAGCGATGCATCGGCCAGGAATTTCCCCCGCATGACGCTGTTGGTCATCCTCGCCTGATCGTCCTTCGTGCCGCGCCAATGCATGCAGAAATGCTCGGCTTCGAGCACCACGGCGAGCCCGTCGGGCGCGATGCGGGCTTCCAGCAGGTCGGCGATCTGCTTGACCGCTTCCTCCTGGATTTGCGGACGCGTCATGACCCAGTTCACGAGGCGCCCGTACTTCGACAGGCCGATCAAACTGGACGCGGCGCTGGGCAGCACGCCGATCCATATCCGGCCCATGATCGGACACAAATGATGCGAGCATGCGCTGCGCACGCGCAGCGGGCCGACGATCAGGAGTTCGTCCAGACGCTCGACGTTCGGAAACTCGGTGACGGCCGGCGCCGCTTCGTAGCGCCCCGCGAACACTTCGCGCACGAACATCCTGGCCACGCGCGCGGCGGTTTCGCGGGTGTTGTGGTCGTTGTCGACGTCGATCACGAGCGAGCGCAGCACGCTTTCCAGGCCTTGCGCGACCTCGGCCTGCAACGTCTCCAGTTCGCCGTCGCGCAGGTAGGCCGCGATGTTGTCGTTCGCGTGAAAGCGCGCGCCGGCGCTCTCGAGCCGGCGGCGGATGATTCTCGACAATGGCGCGCCCTCGTCCGTCGCGGCCCGCGTGAGTTCGGGAGCATCGATCAGATTGCCCATTTCGGTTCGGTTCCCCGGTTGGATGGCGATGCGGAATATGCCGGGCGCGCGCTTTTCGAAGCACGGTCCGCCTGCTTCACGGGCGGCGCCGGCTGGCGGCGCCTCGGCACGTCGACAGCGCGAATCCTTGCATCCCGGTTCGGAACGTCAACCGATCAGCGTCGCTGCCTCGACGCGATTGTATTCAAATTTTCGCATGCATGAAGCATAAATTTGATTCACCATAAATAATGAATCGAAATTTTCGTTTCATTATTTTGATACAACCGCCCCGACAGTCATTTCCCACCCACGCGCCATCTCGATCCCGCGCCGCCAGCCTCCAGGCGGCGTCCAGCGTGAAACGGGATTGGGAGTCAATTTTGGCCGAAAGCCGGCGGGCGGGTGCGGCCCGCGGACCTCTTGCCGTGTCAGGCACCGCGACGCGTGCCGTCCAGGCGGGCGCCCAGCCAGACCGCCAGGGGCAGCAGCACCGCCCAACCGCATCCGAGCACGAGCCAGGCCGCCGGGCCGCCGAACTGCACGGCGCCGAGCGCCGCGCCGGCCCGGAACGACAGCGGACCGGCGGCGGCGCCGACCAGGGCCGCCGTCAGCCAGCGGCCGCGCAGCCAGCGAAACAGCATGTTCAGCTGGGCGGCGAACAACATCCACAGGCCCGCCATCCAGTACGGCGCGGTACCGCTCAGCAGGATCCCGTTCGGATATCGCAGGCTGCCCAGCGCCATGGGCACGGCTTCCCAGATCCAGCCCAGCGCCGACACCACCGCGATCAAGGCGGCCTCGCGCGCGGGCGCGCGAGCGCGCAGCAGATGAGCACCGGCGAGCAGCATCGCGCACAGCATCCCGAGCCATCCGCATCCCCGCGCGGCGCTGACGACGCAGGCCAGCCAGCCGGCTTGCGACAGCACCGCGTACACCGCCGTCTCGGCGCCCGTGCCGGTCGCGTCCGCCTGCTTCGCGCGCGATTCGGCGGGCACGTCAGCGTGCATCGTCGCCGAGCAGTTGGCGGCGCAGCGAAGCCGCCCGCGTGCGCGGATCGAGCCAGATGCCGAAGAACGCGCGAGCGAACTGCGGATCGGCCACGTCGGCCGTCAGTTGCCCGTTCGTGTAGAAACGCGCCCCCCTTCCGGGCAGATAGACGCCGCACAGCACGTCGCCGCGCGACACGTCGGTGAAGGCGCGCGCCATGTCCGCGCGCCATGCGGCACGGGTCGCCTCGGGCAGCGGGCCGGGCGCCAGCCGGTCGATTTCGTCCATCCCCGTCGAGACGAGCCGCGCGCCCTTCACGTCGTGGCGGTATTTGAGCGAGAGCGCGAACGGCGTGTCGGCCGCGGCGGGCGGCAGCGCCGCCCACAGCTGGGCGTCGTAAAGGCAGATGCCGATGATGCAAAACTGGCCGGCGCCGATCAGCCGGGCCGAAGGAACCTCGTCGACGCAGTTCGCCGCTCCCGAGGGCGGGGAGGCAGCCAGCAGCGCCCCCACCAGCAGCGCGATCCGTAGCACCATGTCAGCCTCCCTTCGAAAGCACGAAGTGCATCACGTCCGTGCGACGCTGCGCGAAGCCCGCCTCGCAGTACGCCAGATAGAACCGCCAGGTGCGCACGAACGTCTCGTCGAATCCTTGCGCGCGCACCGCGTCGAGTTTCGCCTCGAAGGCCGCGCGCCACGCGTTCAGCGTGCGCGCGTAGTCGAGCCCGAACGCGAATACCGGCTCGGCGGCCAGGCCCGCGCGGCGCGCCGTGCCCACGAAGCGGGCGGGACTCGGCAACATGCCGCCCGGGAAGATGAATTCGCGAATGAAGTCGCTCGAGGCCTGATAGGCCTCGAATTGCGAGTCGAGAATGGTGATGGTCTGGATCAGTGCCCGCGCGCCCGCCTTCAGGCGCTGCCTGACGACCTCGAAATAGGTCGGCCAGAACGCCTCGCCGACGGCCTCGAACATTTCGATCGACACGACCGCATCATAGTGGCCGTCCACGTCGCGGTAGTCGCGCAATTCGATCCTCGCCCGATCCGCCAGCCCCAGCCGCTCGATCCGCTCGACCGCCCACGCGTGCTGCGCATGCGAGATCGTCAGCGCATGCACGTGGATCCCCAGGCGCGCCGCGTGCTCGGCGAAGCCGCCCCAGCCGCAGCCGATTTCGAGCACGCGCATGCCGGAGCGCAGGCCCAGCGTGTCGACGATGCGTTGATACTTCGCGGCCTGCGCGGCGGCGAGCGAACGATGGACGTCGCCGTCGAAGCAAGCCGCGGAATACGTCCAGGTTTCGTCCAGCCACAGCCCGTAGAAAGGGTTGCCGAGGTCGTAATGCGCATGAACGTTGCGCCGGCTGCCGGCACGCGTATTCTTGCGCAGCAGGTGGCGCAGCCTGTACCACCAGCGTGAGAGGCGGCCGCCCGTGACGGGCCGCGACACCGCCCGCTCGTTCAGGATCGCGAGGCTCAGCAGCGCGACCGGATCGGGCGTGTCGACCCAGCAGGCCCGATATGCCTCGGCAAAGCCGATGTCTCCGGCCCGCAGGATGCGGCGGCAGGCGCGCCAGTCGTGAATCCGCAGCGTCGCGGCCGGCAGGCGGTGCGGATCGCCGAACACGTACCGCGCGCCGTCGGGCGTGAGCAACGTGAGGTGGCCGTCCCGGATTCGCCGCAGTAGCGCCATGAACAGCCGGGCCGCGAGGGGGACGGACGGTTGCGATGCGGAGAAGAACAGATGCAGCGTCATGGTCGGTTCTCGTTTTTGGACACCGCGTGCAGGCACGCCGGAACGGCCTCGCCCCATGGAGGCGCGCAGCGCGCGACCGCGGGCGGCAGACCACGCGGCGGCGGCGCGTGGCCCGCGCGCATCACGGCGTCGACGCGCGCGTGACCCGCCGCGCCGATGGCAACCGGGACGGGCGCCGGTGCCGGCCTCGCCGGCCCGGCGCCGGTGAGCCGCTGGCCGGACCGCACGACATCGGATTCCGGCGTCATCGGCAGGAAGCCCCGCCTGGCGCACGCAGGAACGAGACCGCGCGATCGAGCCATACGGGCCGAACACCGGTTTGGGTGCATCCGGCGCGCCTAATCGTGATCGCCCGGCGATGCGAAGCCCGGCTGGCCGATCTGGCCCGGGGTTTGCGGCACGCGCCTGAAGCGGGACGTGTCATAGCCCATCGTGTCCAGTCTGGCCAGCAGTGACCGATAGGTGGCGTCGTCCATGGTCGGCTCGCGCGAGAAGATCCAGCCGAGCTGCTTGCCGGGATAGCCGAGGATCGTGTATCGATAATCCGGATCGACATAGAGCGTCAGTTGCCAGACGTAGATGGGCCAGAACAGCCGCACCCGCCAGACGCCGCCATCGCTGCCCGGCTTCACGGTGTCGAGAAATTGATGGCGTGTTTCAGGCTGGTCGAAGCCGCCTTTTCGTCCCGTGAACACGTCGTCGATGCGACCGTCCGCACGCAGCGTCCACTGCGCGCGGCTGCCGACGAAGCCGCGTTCCGCGAAGTACGGGATATGGGCGATCACGTACCAGCGGCCCATGTAGCGCGGCAGATCGACAGGCACGGTCGACAGCGGCACCGCCGCACGCGGGTTCGGGTTCGGCGGATCGTTCGAACAGCCCGCCGTGACGGCGAGGCCGACACCGATCACCAGCATGGCGACGATGCTGCGCGGCAAAAAGCGTTTCACGGCGAACCTCGCATGTGGGTGGCGTGCTTCTTGAACGGGTAATGGGCAGCGCCCCCATGGGGCTCGCGTGAATGGCCGGGCGGCCCGGCCTGGCCCAGACAACGCGGAAGCCCGCGCGGCAGGCGGGTGCGGGCGTCGGCGCCGCGGGCGCGATCGCCAAGCCGGAGACGCCGGTCGGGCCGCGTGCGTCGGCGGCCAGCGCAGGGCAGCGCGGTTTCGCGGTCCCGCCCGGCGGCGGCGCCGGACAAGGCGATCGCCACGAACACGACGCCGGGCCTGGCCGTCCGGACGGAGGCAATCGTCCCGTCCTGGCGGGCGGGCGGCCGGTCCGGCCATGCCGCCGTGAACGGCACTGCCCGATCGATGAAAGCGAGCGGGACGATTTCGATCACAGCCATATGAGCTCCGCGAAGGCGATGACGACCATATACGGAGCCCGAAGTCCGGCGGATGCACGGCGGGCGCCGGCGCGCCACGCGGGCGAGGCGCGGCGCCGGCCGGCGGCGGCGCCCGCCTGCCGCGCTCGACGGCGATGCCGGCATGCGGCACGCCATGCACGCGGCCCGGATCGACCCCGAGCCTCGAGGGGGACCGCGCTTACGCGCCCGCACCGGCCCGGAACACCTGACACGTGAAACGGGTCACGCCAGGCGTGCCGGCCTCGCCGTTGACATTCGCCCTGATCGAACGATTTTTATTCACGGCTGCCACTTCAACCCACGCCGACCCATGGCGCGCGCCGCCGGGGCCCTTACCGAAACCGCCGGTAGCGGGCGAGCCCGCCGATGCCGGTTCCCGTCATTCCCGGCCGCCCGCGCGCACCGACCGGACCAGGTTGTCGCGCAGCGCGACCACCGCCTGCCGGGTCTGCTCGAACTGGTCCGGCGTCAGGCCGCAGGCCTCGACGGGGTTCACCTGCGCGAGTTCCTCGCGCAGCCGCCAGCCCTTCTTCGTCAAGGTGATCAACACCTGGCGCTCGTCGTGGGCGGCGCGCTGCCGCTGCAGATAGCCGAGCGCCTCGAGCTTCTTCAGGATCGGCGTGAGCGTGTTCGATTCGAGGAACAGCTTCTCGCCAAGACGGCCGACGGTGGGCGCCTGTTCCTCCGACACCGCCACCAGCGTGATGTACTGCGTATAGGTCAGGCCCAGTTCGTCGAGCAGCGGCTTGTAAGCCTTGCCGAACGCGAGATTCGCCGAATAGACGGCGAAGCAGAGGAAATCGCCGAGCCTCGGGGTGGCCGGGCCGGCCTGGGCAGCCTTGTCCTTGCGGTTCATATGCGTCCCTGTCGATGCGCGGAAGGTTGCGATCCGCGCATCATATATCGGACCCGATAGGCTCGCCCCGCGAGCAGATCGGGAGCGACGGGAAAGCGCGGTCGCGGCGGGGGTGTTGCCGGCGCGGCCATCGTCGTCATTGCCGGCGGCGCCATGATTGGTTATAGATGACGGTTGGCCTGTCGGCACCGGACGGCGGCAGGCTGGCGCGACCGCGCCCTCCTTCGTCCGTTCGCGCCGTGCTTCCGATGACCTATACCTTCACGCTGACCGATACCGCCGACGAGCGCATCCGCAAGCAGATCGCCGCGCCGCTCGTCGCTTACAACGACAGCCGCGCCGGCCCGAGCGGAAACCGGCCGCTCGTCGTGATGCTGCGCGACGCTGCCGGGGACGTGGTTGGCGGCCTGTGGGGCGCGACCGGCTACGGCTGGTTGTTCACGCAACTGCTGGTGGTGCCGGAAGCCGCGCGCGGCATGGGGGTGGGCACGCGCCTGATGCAACTGGCCGAGCAGGAGGCGCTTGCGCGCGGCTGCCATGCCGCGTGGCTCGACACCTTCGAGTTCCAGGCGCGGCCGTTCTACGAGCGGCTCGGCTACAGCGGCTTCGCCGAGTTGCCCGACTACCCGCCCGGCTTCGCGCGCCTGTTCATGAAAAAGACCCTGTGACCCGCCGCGGCGCGGGCCGCCGCAGCCCGCTCACGCCGGCGATCACCGCCGCGCCGCAGGCCAGCCCGGCGAGCAGGTCCACCAGATAGTGGCCGCCCACGGTCAGCGTCGCCATGATCATCAGCGCGTTCAGCGCCAGCGCGAACGGGAACACCCCGCGCACCCGGCGCACCGCCCAGGCGAAGAACATCGCCAGCATGGTGTGGAACGACGGCATCGAGACGAGCCCCTGCACGGCGAACGGATCGACGGCCCGCAGCACGCCGAGCCGCAGCGGCTCGTAATGGCTCACGGTGGACGAGGTGCCGGGATCGGTCACGCCGTAGTAGAGGAACGCGCTCTCGGCCGGGAACGGGATCGAGATCAGCATCAGCAGGATCGACGCGGCGACCAGCACCACCAGGAACTCGGCGATCGCCTCGACGCGACGCGCGACGGCCAGCACGAACGGAATCGCCAGCAACTGGAAATAGGCGCTGAAGTAGGCCCAGCGCAGCACCGTCTGCAGCCGCGGATGCGCGCCGACCCAGCGGTACGCATGCGGCCAGTCGAAGCCGAGCGCGTGGTCGAGCCGCACCAGCAGGGCCGCGTTCGACGGCAGGCCGAGCCCGATGCCGATGTATTCGGCGATCGACACGGTCTGCGCCCAGACCACGATGGTGAGCAGGCAGAACACCGCCGCGGCCAGCTCGGCGCAGCGCAGCCGGTCGGCGACGCGCGCATAGCGGGCGATGCGGGACAGCGCGAGCAGCACGAGGCAGCAGGCCAGCGAGACCGTCACGATCTTCCAGAGCGAAACCGGCCAGCCGTGCAGGATCGAGAAGCCGCGCGCCCGCGCCCAGCGAAAATCGAATCCGATCGCCACCAGCGTCACGCCCCAGACGCCCGCGAAGGTCCCCACCGGCCGAAGTCTCATCGTGCTCCCGATCTCCTGGTTGCGTCCGCCGAGTCTAGCAGCAAGCGGCGGCCTTCCGGCGGCCCGGCAACGGCCGCGCAGCCATGCCGGGCCGCCCGCGGCGGGCGCCGCCGGCGCCTCGTGACGGCATGCGATGCAGCAAAACCGCAAGCTCGCGCGCGCCGACGTGTAAACTGCTGCCTTTTTTCGTTTCCTGCCGCATGCCGCCTTCCCCGCCGCGCACGCTTTCCGGTGCGCCCGCCCTCGTCCGTCTGCTGGCCAGCCTTGGCGACACCGGGCTGCCGCTCCCGGCCCAGGCCGCCCAGCAGCCGCTCGCCGACCGGCTCAGCCAATGGCTGAGCTGGACCGACGCGGTCACGCTGTCGTCGGTGCTCGGCGCGCCCGCCCCCGCCCCCGCCGGCGGCAGCGCACGCGCGCGCGACGACGAGGCGGCGCAGCGCTGCCGGAAGCTGCGCGCCACGCTGTCGGCGGCGATCGCCGGCGACCCCGTGCTGGCGCCCGCGCAGGCCGCACGGCGCGGCGCGGCGGCCGGCTTCGGCGCCCGGCGCGCGCAACACCGGCCGGCGCCGGACACCCCCGCCACGGACGCCGATTTCGCGGTCTATCGCCAGAGCTACCTCGCGTTGCAACAGCTGATGGACAGCGATATCGGCGAGCTGCGCACGTTCCTGCGCGGCCGGCTCGTCGCGAGTTCGCCGGCCATGGCGCGGCTCGCCGTGCTCGACGCCGCGATGGAGCGCTCGCTCGCCACGCGCGAGCGCAGCCTGTTCGGCGCCGTGCCGGGCCGGCTCGCGGCGCGCTTCGAGCGCCTGCGCCGCGAGGCGCTGGCCAATCCGGCCATCCGGACTGATCAGGCCGATCAAAGCGGTCAAAGCGATCGAGCGGATCGGGTCGAGCCAGCATCGGCACGGACATCGGCAGCCGGACAGTCCGGCGCCGACAACGCGGACCACGGCGGCCCGGCCGCGTCCGCCGGCGCGCCCGCGCCGCTCGCCTGGCTCGACACCTTCCGCAAGGATCTGCAGAGCGTCCTGCTCGCCGAACTGGAGGTTCGGTTCCAACCGGTGGAGGGGCTGCTCGCGGCCCTGCACGCCCGCTAACGCAAACCCTATGTCCAGACTTCGTATCGATCTCGTCGTGTTTCTCGCCGGCCTCGCCGTGGTGTGCTGGATCGGCGCCGGCTACCTTGCCACCAATCCGCTGGCGCTGGCCGTCACGGCCCTGATCGCGGCCTGCTACGCGGGTGGCGCGTTCGAACTGCACCGCTACCGGCAGGCCACCGCGAACCTCGCGCGCGCGCTCGCGCTGCCGGCCGCGCCGGCCTCGTCCGGCGCCTGGCTCGACGCGCTGCACCCGAGCCTGCGCGGCGCCGTGCGCGCGCGCCTCGACGGCGAGCGCGCCGCGCTGCCCGGCCCCGCGCTGACGCCCTATCTGGTCGGCCTGCTGGTGCTGCTCGGCATGCTCGGCACGCTGCTCGGCATGGTGGCGACGCTGCGCGGCACCAGCGCGGCGCTCGACGGCGCCACCGGCCTCGACGCGATCCGCGTCGCGCTCTATGCGCCGATCCGCGGGCTCGGCTTCGCGTTCGGCACCTCGATCGCCGGCGTCGCGAGTTCCGCCATGCTCGGGCTGCTCTCGGCGCTGTGCCGCCGCGAGCGGCTGGAAGTCGCCCAGCGCCTGGACGCGCAGCTCGCCACCACGCTGCGTCCGTTCACGCAGGCGCAACAGCGCGAGGCCGGTTTCCTGATGATGCAGCGGCAGGCCGAGGCGCTGCCCACGCTGGTCGCGCGCCTGGAAACCCTGATCGCCGGCATCGAGCGCCAGAGCACGACGCTCGGCGAGCACCAGATGGCCGGCCAGCAGGCGTTCCTCGCCAGCGCCGAGGCCAGCTACACGCGCCTGGCCGCCACGCTCGGCGACGCCCTGACGGCGAGCGCCGAGCACAGCGCGCGCGCCGCCGGCGCGGCGATCGCGCCGGTGGTGGAGGCGGCCATGGCCGGTCTCGCGCGCGAAAGCGCCGCCCTGCACGGCTCGCTGACGCAGGCCGTGGAGCGCCAGCTCGACGGCCTCACCACCGGCTTCGAGTCCAACGCCACGCGCGTGGCCGGGATCTGGACCGAGGCGCTCGACGCGCAGCGCCGCTGGGGCGACACGCTCGCGCACGACCTGCGCGGCGCGCTGGACGGTTTCAACAGCAGCTTCGAGGCACGCTCGACGGCCCTGCTGCGCGAGGTCGGCACGCAGCAGGCGACGGCCGCGGACGGCGTCTCGCAGGCGTGGCAGGCCGCGCTGGCGCGCCAGGAGCAGACCGGCGAGAAGCTGGCCGGCGAGCAGCGGCAGGCGCTCGCGGCCGCGGCCGACACCTTCGGGCGGCAGGCGGCCGGGCTGCTGCGCGAGCTGGGCACGGCGCAGGCCGACTGGCAGGCGCGGCTCGCCGAGCGCGACGACACGCGGCTCAAGGCCTGGACGGCCGAGCTCGCCGCGCTCGGCGCGGCGCTGCGCGGCGAATGGCATACGCTCAACGCACAGGCGGCGCAGCAGCAGCAGGCCGTCTGCGCGACGCTCGAACGGACCGCCGGCAGCCTCGTCGCGCAGGCCGAGACGCAGACCAGCCGCACGCTCGCCGAAATCGCGCGCGCCGCCACCACCACGTCCGCCGCGTGGCAGACGGCGAGCGCGCAGGCAGCCGAGCGGCAACAGGCGCTCGGCGAGGCGCTCGAACGGACCACGCACGGCATCGCGGCGCAGGCCGAGGCGCAGGCCGCGCGCACCATCGCCGAAATCAAGCGCGCGGCCGACACGGCGTCGGCCGCGTGGCTCGCGGCGAGTACGCAGGCGGCCGAGCGTCAGGAAGCCGTGTGCGACGCGCTCGCGAAGACCGCCGGCGAGATCGCCGCGCAAACCGAAGCGCAGGCCAGCGGCACCATCGCCGAGATCGCGCGCGCGGCGGAAGCCAATGCCTCGGCATGGAAGGCCGCTTCGACCGAAGCCGCCGAGCGCCAGCAAACCATCTGCGACGCGCTCGCGAAAACCGCCACCGAGATCGCCACGCAAACCGAAGCACACGCCAGCGGCACCATCGCCGAGATCGCGCGCGCGGCCGAAGCCAATGCCTCGGCATGGAAGGCCGCTTCGACCGAAGCCGCCGAGCGCCAGCAAACCATCTGCGACGCGCTCGCGAAGACCGCCGCCGAGATCGCCGCGCAAACCGAAGCACACGCCAGCGGCACCATCGCCGAGATCGCGCGCGCGGCCGAAGCCAATGCCTCGGCATGGAAAGCCGCATCGACCGAAGCCGCCGAGCGCCAGCAAACCATCTGCGACGCGCTCGCGAAAACCGCCACCGAGATCGCCGCCCACACCGAAACGCACGCGAACGGCACGATCGCCGAGATCGCGCGCCTGGCCGACGCGGCCGCCGACGCGCCGCGCGCCGCCGCGGAGATCGTCGGCGAGCTGCGCCGCAAGCTCTCCGAGAGCATGGTGCAGGACACCGCGATGCTCGAGGAGCGCGCGCGCCTGCTCTCGACCGTCGCCACGCTGCTCGACGCCGTCAGCCACGCGAGCACCGAGCAGCGCGACGCCATCGACGCGCTGGTGCAGACCTCGGCCGGCCTGATGGAGCGCGTGGGCACGCGCTTCGACGAGCAGGTCGCGGCCGGCGCGCAGGCGCTCGACGGCGTGGCCGCGCAGGTCACCGGCAGCGCGGTCGAGATGGCCAGCCTGGCCGATGCGTTCGGCCAGGCCGTGCAGCAGTTCGGCGCGACCAACGATCAGTTGATGACCCAACTCCAGCGCATCGAGGCGGCGCTCGACCAGTCGCTCGCGCGCAGTGACGAGCAGCTCGCCTACTACGTCGCGCAGGCCAAGGACGTGATCGACCTGAGCCTGCTCTCGCAGAAGCAGATCGTCGACAACCTGCAGCGCATCGGCGGGACGAACGCGGCATGAACGACGAGATCGAAGGCGGCGTGGAGCCGACCGCGCCCGTCTGGGCCGCGTTCGGCGACCTGATGGCGGCGCTGCTCGGCGCGTTCGTGCTGATCCTGGTCGGCGTGATCGGGCTGCAGCTCGAAGCCTCGTCGCGGCTCGCCGACGAGGTGAAGCAGCGGCAGCTCGAAACGCAGCGGCGCAAGACGCTCGAGCAGGCGCTGGCCGGCCCGCTCGCGGCAGGCCGCGTGACGCTGGTGGACGGCCGCATCGGCATCAGCGGCAACGTGCTGTTCGCCGTGAATTCCGACCAGTTGCAGCCGCAGGGCAGCGAGCTGCTGCGCAGCCTCGCCGGGCCGCTGAGCGCCTATCTGCGCGACCGCGACCAGATCCTGATGGTCAGCGGTTTCGCCGACGACCAGCAGGTCCACGCCGGCAACCATCGCTTCGCCGACAACTGGGAACTCTCGGCCGAACGCGCGCTGACGGTCACGCGCGCGTTCATCGATGCCGGCGTGCCCGCCGCGTCGGTGTTCGCGGCGGCGTTCGGCTCCGAACAGCCGGTCAGCTCGAACGCCGACGAGGCGGGCCGCGCGAGAAACCGCCGCGTGGAGATCGCCGCGGTGCCGCGCCCGACGAGTTCGGTGGCCGCCGCCGCGCAGGCTTCGGCCGCTTCGCGCCCCGCCGCCGCGACGGGCAACGCGCATGAGTGACGCGCTCCCGCCCGGGCGCGCCGAGGCCCCGGCACCCGATGCCGCGCCGCGCGGCTCCACCGCGATCGAGGCCCGGCTCGCCGCGTGGCGCGCGCACGGCGCCGACCGGCTCGCCCCCGTGCGTTTCGCCGCGCTCGACGCGCTGGCACGGCGCGCCAGTACGCATGCGGGCGCGGCGCGGCGCGTGCTGGACGCGCGGCTCGATGCCCGGCTCGCCGATTACGCGGCCATCGTCGAACGTGCGGCAACGCACGAACCCGTCACCGCCGCGCCTGCCGAAGCGAGGCCGGCGCGCCATGCATTCGCGGCACTGCGCGACGACGTCGCGCGCGCCGCGCGCCGCGGGCCGCCCGCCGAACTGCTCGATTATTTCCGTGAAGTCTGGTCGAAGCTAAGCGCCGACCAGCAGGTGCAGCAGTCGCTCGACCGCGTGCCGAAGAACGCCGGGCCGCTCAATTCGAGCAGCCTCGTGCATCGCGCGCTGCTGTCGATGCGCGAGCTGTCGCCCGACTATCTGCGCCAGTTCCTCGCCTATGCCGACGCGCTGTCGTGGCTCGAGGATCTGCATGGCGACGCGGCCTCGACGCAGAAGGAAGCGCCGCGCGCGACGGCCGGCGCGCCGAGGAAAACCCGGCGCGCGAAGGCGCGATAGGCGCGATAGGCGCGAACGGCGTGCCGCGCGACGGCAAGCTGCACCGCATCGCACCGTGTCGCGCCGCCTGACACGGCGGCGCCCCGACTCACGTTCGCCCAAGCGCCACGTTCGTGCGCCTCGCGACACGCCGCCGGGAACCCGGCGCGGCGCGCCTGAAACCACCCGGATCGCCCCCTTCGCCCCCTTCGCCGTCGTGACGCGGCTGCCGCACGGTGTTCGCGTCCAGATCGCGGCGCCACTCCCGTGTGCAACGCAGCATTGTTAAATAAAGATAAATCGAGACGCCAAACCTTTGCGCGATTAAACCTGCACCGCCGCGCGCCGTTATTGCTCATCAGATGGCCTTCATCGCCACGACCGACAAACCGAGCGCGTCGGCTTTGAGAGAACTTCCTTCACGTCTCGGAAAAGCTATTCGGAATCCATTGGTATGAGCAATAAGAAGATGTCGGTCAAGGTAAAACTCTATGGCGCGTTCGCCGTGCTGGCGGCCGTGGTCGCGATCGTATCGGCGATCTCGCTGGCGATGCTTGGCAGCGCGAACGATCGCTTCATGCGTTTCGTATCCGGCGTCAACGCGCGCGCGATGCTGACGCATCAGGTGCGCAACGCCGTGGACCGGCGCGCCATCGCGGCGCGCAACATGGCGCTCGCCGTGCGTCCCGCGGATTTCCAGCTGGAGAAGGAGGTGGAGGCGCAGGCCGACCATGAGGTCGAGTCGAACCTTTCGAAACTCAATGAGTTGATCGCGAACGGCCAGGACACCAGCCCGAGGGCACGCGACCTGGTGGGCGAGATCAACCGGATCGAGGCGGCCTACCGCCCGGTCGCCCAGGGGATCGTCGATCTTGCCGTGGCCGGCAAGCGCGACGACGCGATCACCAAGATCAACGACGAGTGCCGGCCGCTGCTGGCCGCGCTGGTCAAGGCCACCGACGCCTATCAGGCGGCCGCGCGCGAGCGCGCCGACGGGATGCTGCGCGAGTCCGCGGAGCGCTACGCGTTGCAGCGCAACCTGCTGGTGGCGATCTGTCTGGCGGCGATCGCGATGGCGGTGATCGCGGGGCTCTTGATCACGCGCGGCCTGATGCGCTCGCTCGGCGCCGAGCCGGACGACCTGAATGCCGTGGCGCGCCGCGTGGCCGACGGCGACCTGAGCCGCGTGGCGGGCGGCGAGCACGCGCCCGAGGGCAGCGTGCTGGCCTCGATGGCGCAGATGCAGACCAGCCTCGTCGACCTGATCGGCCAGGTGCGCTCGGCCGCCGACGGCATCGCGACCGGTTCGAGCCAGATCGCCTCGGGCAACGTCGACCTGTCCGCGCGCACCGAGCAGCAGGCCGCCTCGCTGCAGGAAACCGCCTCCAGCATGGAGCAGCTGACGTCCACCGTGCGCCAGAACGCCGAGAACTCGCAGCAGGCCAGCATGCTCTCGACCAACGCCTCGGAAGTGGCGGTGAAGGGCAGCCAGGTGGTGGGCCAGGTGGTCAGCACGATGGGCGACATCAGCGCCAGCTCCACGCGCATCGCCGACATCACCGGCATCATCGAGGGCATCGCGTTCCAGACCAACATCCTCGCGCTGAACGCGGCGGTGGAAGCCGCGCGCGCCGGCGAACAGGGCCGCGGCTTCGCGGTGGTGGCCAGCGAGGTGCGTTCGCTCGCGCAGCGCTCGTCGAGCGCCGCCAAGGAAATCAAGGAACTGATCGGCGAATCGGTGCGCAAGATCGCGGAAGGCTCGTCGCTCGCGACCACGGCCGGCGCGACCATGTCCGAGGTGACCCAGGCGGTGGCGCGCGTGACCGACATCATGGGCGAGATCGCCTCGGCCTCGCAGGAGCAGAGCCGCGGCATCGAGCAGGTCAACCTCGCCATCACGCAGATGGACTCCGTCACGCAGCAGAACGCGGCGCTGGTCGAGGAAGCGGCGGCGGCGTCGAAGTCGCTCGAAGGCCAGGGCCGCCATCTGACCGAGGCGGTGGCGTTCTTCCGCGTCGGCGAGAGCGCTTGACGCAAGGCGCCTCGGGCGAGCCGACCGACGGGGCGGCGCCCGCCGCTTGGTCGTCACCCTCGGCCTCGTCACCCTCGGCGCCGTCATCGCGGCCGAGCTCGTGCCGCATGACGTGCTCGCCGGCTGGTTCGTGCCGATCAGCGCGACGCCGGCGCGGCGCACCACGCGCCGTGGCCGGCCTCGTGCCGCGGCGACGCCACCGACGCGATGGGCGGCGACAAGCGGCCGGCCTCGCGCCTCACCCGCGCGCCGCCGGCGCCCTCGCCCACGCGTCCAGCGCCCGCGCGAGCCGCGCCACCACGCGCGTCCATCCCTCGTCGCCCCACTGCCGGAACAGGCGCACGCTGCCCGGATACCACGGCGAATCCTCGCGCGCCTGCATCCAGCGCCAGTCCACGTCGCGCGCCGGCAGCAGCACCCAGCACGGCACGCCCAGCGACGCGGCGAGATGGACGGCGGCCGTATCCACGCCGATCAGCAGGTCCAGTTGCGCGATCACGGCCGCGCTGTCGGCCAGATCGCCCACCGCCGCGCCGAGCTGCAGCAGCGGCTGGCCGGCGGGCGGGCGCGCGGCCTCGTCCTCGCCCGCGCCCTTCTGCAGGCTGACGAAGTCGATGCCGGGCGCGGCCCACAGCGGCGCGAGCATGGCGAGCGACGGCAGCGAGCGGTGCGCGTCGTTGTGATGGCGCGGGTTGCCCTTCCAGACGAGGCCCACCTTGCGCCCGCCCGTCAGCGCGTCGAGCGGCGCCCGCCACCGCGCGAGCCGCGCGGCGTCCATGCCCGGCGCCAGCGGCGCGGGAATCGTCTCGACGGTGGTGCCGAAATGCGCGGGCGCGCTCATCAGGCTCGTCCAGCAATCGAAACGCGCCGCCTGCGCCTGCGCGGCGTCGTGGTCGAGGACGGCGTCGACGCCGTCCATGCCCGCGAGCCAACGGTGCAGCGCGCCCATGCAGGCCACGGTCACCTGCCGCGCGCCGGCCGCCTTCAGCATCGGCAGATAACGGGCGAACTGGATCATGTCGCCCAGGCCGTCCTCCTGCCATACCAGCACGCTGCGCCCGGCCAGCGGCTCGCCCTGCCATTGCGGGCACGGCAGGCGCCGCTTCGTGTCGGCGTGGACGAAGCGCGGGTGCGTGTAGCGCGATTCGTAGCGCCGCCAGCCCTCCTCGTAGCGCCCGAGTGCCAGCAGCAGCGTGGCCAGGCCGAACTGCGCGTCCGGATAGTCGGGGCGCAGCGCGAGCGCGCGGCGGTAGGCGGCCTCGGCCTCGTCGAGGCGGCCTGACTGGCGCGTGATGCTGCCCAGGTTGTAGTGCGCCTCGGGCAGGTCCGGATCGAAGATCGCGGCAAGCCGCACGTGCGTCTCGGCTTCCGGCAGGCGGCCGAGCACTTCGAGCACGTTGCCGAGATTGCTGTGCGCCGCGGCGGCGTTCGGCAGCAGCCGCAGCACCTCGCGATATTCGCGTTCGGCTTCGGCGTAGCGATCCTCGCCGACCAGCGACAGCGCGAGTTCGAAATGTGCCTGGGCGGGGTGCGGATCGGAAGACGGGGCGGACATGACGGCGGACGACCGGAAGGCAGGAGACGAGCTTCACACGTTACCGCAAGCCGGCCGGGCCCGGTGGCGCGAATTGCGCGGCACGGCGGGCGCGGGCCGGCACATCGCGGCGAACCGCGACCATGCCGGCGCGTCCGGGCACGCCGGTGCGACGGGCGGGGGCCGCTCCCTCGCGGCGGCGGCCACGCTGCCCGCGCCTGCACCGCCTCGCGGCCTCGCTTCACGACCGGCTTCACGCCGCGGCCTCGCCCCCTCGCCTGCCGGCACCGGCCGTGGACGGAACACCGGCCCGATCGCGGCGCGGGCCGGCATCCGGCCGTTCAGGCGCCGGCGCGGTCGATCGCCTCGACCACCGTGTCGGTTCGCAGCAATTCCGGCAGCGCCAGGCCGTCGGGCAGGTTCGGCCCGTACACCACGTCGAGCGGAATGCCCGCCCGGCCGAAGCGCGTCACGTAGCGCGCGATGTCCGGATCGACGTGACTCCAGTCGGCGCGCATGCGCACCACGTGCGGGGCGGCGAGCGCGCGCCGCACGGCGGGCTGGCTCAGCACGGTCAGTTCGTTGACCTTGCAGGTCAGGCACCAGGTCGCGTCGACGTCGACGAACACCGTTTCGCCGGCCGCCACCAGCGTCGCGATGCGCTGCGGGTCGAACCGCTGCCAGCCGGCCCGCTCCGCCGGAACATCCGCCTCCGCCGCGCGCCCGGCCCCCACGGCATCGGGCGCGCGCCGCGCGTCCGGCAGACCGGCCACGACGATCGCGCCGACCGCCAGCCCCACCAGCAGCACGCGCGGCCAACGACGCGGCGCGGCGGGGGCGAGCCCGGACACGATCGCGCGCAGGCCCACCAGGGCCGCCAGCAGCAGCGCCACCGCCAGCGCGATCCGCGCGCCGGTGACGGCCGACAGCAGCACCAGCAGCCAGCCGGTGGTGGCCAGCAGCAGGAAGCCGAGCCCCGTGCGCAGCCGGTTCATCCACGCACCGGGGCGCGGCAGCCAGCCGGCCAGCGACGGCGCGATCGCGATCGCCCAGAACGGCGACGACATGCCGATCCCCATCGCGAGCAGCACCGCCACGATGTCGAACGGGCCGCGCGCGAGCGCGAAGCCCACCGCGGTGCCGACCAGCGGCGCCGAGCACGGCGTGGCGAGCAGCGTCGCGAACGCGCCGGAGAGGAAGGCCTCGACGAGCGGCCCGCGCGTGGCGGGAGCGCCGGCCAGATCGGCGAGCACGGCGGGCAGGCCGAGCGGCAGCCAGTCGAACAGGCTCGCGGCGAACAGCGCGGTGGCGACCGACATGGTCGCGAGAAACCAGGGCTGCTGGAACTGGATGCCCCAGCCGATCGCGCCGCCGCCGAGCTTCAGCGCCGCGAGCCCCAGCGCGAGCAGCAGGAACGACGCGACGGTGCCGAGCGCGGACGCGGCGGCGAGCCGGCGCGTGGCGGCGCGCGAGGCGCTCGCGGTCTTGACCAGCACGAACGCCTTCAACGACAGCACCGGCAGCACGCACGGCATCAGGTTCAGGATCAGGCCGCCGGCCAGCGCGAGCAGCAGGATCGACAGCCGGCCCGCCTCGCCGCGCGCGGCCGCGCCGGCCCGCGCGCGATCGACCTCGAAGCGGGCCGCGCGGCCGCGATCGACCAGCGTCACGCCCAGCGCGCGCGCCGCACCGGCCGCCGCCGGCAACCCGACGTCGAAGCGTGCCTCGCGCCGGTCGTCCGACAGCCGCACCTCGGGCGCGGCCGGCAGGCCGCTGCCCGCGCCCTCGACGAACAGGTCCGGCGCGGCAAACGGCCCGGCGGTACTGCGCACCCGCACCTGCAGATGCGGCGCGCCCGAGCGGTTCGTCGAGGGCGCCGCGAGCGTGGCCGAGACGACCGAGAACCCGGCCCGCGCGGGCGGCCCCGGCAGCGCGCGGGCCGCCGCGTCGAGGCTCGCGGCCTGCGCCGACGGCGCTACCGTCGCGCCGGCGGCGGCCGGCAGATCGAGCGCGAGATCGGCATGCTCGGGCACGCAGACGTTCGAGCAGGTCGCGTAGTCGAGCGCGAGCCGCAGCCGCGCCGGCGCGTGCGCCTCGCGCAGCCGCAGCGTCAGCGGCAGCACGACGTCGCCGGTGTAGACGGCGTTCTGCAGCCCCTCGACGACGAGCCGTGTCGGCGCCGGCCACGCGAGATCGGCCGCCACGACACCGGCCGAGCGCGACCAGTCCAGATGCGGGGCGACGCCCGCGTCGCCGGGCGTGCGCCAGTAGCCGTGCCAGCCGGGCGGAAAGCGCAATTCGAGGCCGGCGCGCAGCGTCGCGCCCGTCACGCCGTCGGCGGCGGTGACGAGCCGTGCCTGCGCGCGCGCGTCGCCCACCCAGCCTGACTCGGCTGCGTGCGCGGCGCTCGCCGCCGCCAGCAAGGCCGCGGCCGCCAGCGCCGCGCGCGCGAGCCAACGCAGGATACGCATGGTGCCGGCCTCCCGATCCCGTGCGAGTCCGCCGGCGCTCAGCGCGCGCCGGGCGCGGCGGCGTCGGCGACGCGCGCGGCCCCCACGATCCGGCCGTCCGGCGCCTCGAGCAGCACCGCCAGGCGCTCGCCCTCGACCAGCGCGACATGCAGCGTCAGCGCCGCGCCGTGCCACTCGCCGATCGGCATCACGCCGCGCACGATGTTCGACTCGGTCAAGGTCCGGCCGGCGTTCTCGCCGCGCCCGACCGGCGTCGCGCGGCGCGCGTCGTAGCCCACCAGCAGCACGCGCGCCGGCCCGGCCCCCGCGCCGATCGACACCGCCACCGCGTCGCCGCCGCGGCTCGCGCTGACGGCGGCGGCCGTGACGCCCGCGCGCCTGGCCCGGTCGATCGCGGCCTCGGCGGCGCCGCGATCGGAGCCGACCACGGCGGCCGTGCCGTCGACCACCATCTCCGGCGTATACGAGCCGTCCCGGAAGCGCTCGCCGTAGCGCGCCTGGCGCTGCGTCGCGCCATCGAACGACCAGGGATCCTTCCAGCCGAGCTGGTTCCAGTACGTGACGTGGAACGCGAGCGGCAGCACGTCGGCGCGCGTGTCGCTGAGCTCGGAGAGGAAGCGGTCGGCTGGCGGGCAGGACGAGCAGCCCTGCGACGTGAACAGCTCGACGACGACGGGCCGCGGCGCGGCGGCCATCGCCTGCGAGGCGACGAGCACGGCGGCACCCGCGCACAGGGCGGGGAATGAACGGAACGGCATGGCTGGCCTCCGGTGACGAACGGTATCGGTATTTCGTCCGGCACGGCGAAACGGTTACAGCCGCATGCACATTCGCGGCACGGCCGGCGCATGACGGCACGGAACCATGGCACCGCCGGCGCGCGCATCGCACGCGCGCGGCGCCATCCCGCAACATCCGGCGGACGGTGGCGCCCACCCGGCCGCCACCGCCACCATCGCCGGCGCGTACCGCTCATCGCCCCTCCTGCGCCTGCTCCCGCGCTACCGGCCCCTCGGGCACCCGCTCGTCCGGCGCCGCCGCCAGCATCGCGTCGAGCCACACCGCCACCTCCGCCAGATAGCGCGGCGTGCCGATGTCGTCGTGCGAGCAGGCGATCGGCGTCGAGCGGATCTCGCCGTCCACGTGGGCGCGCCAGTGCGTCAGCGGCGATTCCATCCGCACGGCTTCCTCGGTGGCCGTGAAATGCGTCAGGGTGCCCTTGAACACGCTGCCGGGCAGGTAACGCTGCGAGATCCGCAGGTTGTTGCGCCGCACGGCCACCAGGCCATGGATGTGCGCCTCGGTCAGATCGGCGAACATCTGGCCGTCGCGGCGCACGATCGCGGCCACTTCCTGCACCGTCAGCCGGCGGCCCGCCTCGATCGTCTCCATCGGATGGCCGGCCGTGCGCAGCACGTTGGCGAGCGTGTACTGGTCGTCGACGGGCACCTCCTCGGTGGTGTAGAGGATGTAGCTGTCGAGCATGCCGAGAAAATCGACGCGCTCGCCCATCGCCTGCAGCTGGCAGGCGATCTCGAACGCCACCAGCCCGCCCATCGACCAGCCCAGCACGCGGTACGGCCCCCGTGGCTGCACGCGGCGCATGGCCTCGATGTAGTCGCGGCTCATCGCCTCCACCGATTCCGCCGGCGCCGTGTCCGGCTCGATGCCGGCGGCCTGCAGCCCGTACACCTGGAAACGCCCCCGCGGATGACGCCCGAGGCCCACGTAGGACCAGCTCAGCCCGCTCGCCGGGTGGACGCAGAACAGCACCGGGCCGCCCTCGTCGCGCACCTTGAGCGGCAGCGTCATCGCCACCGGCGAGGCCACCGCGAGCGGGAAGTCGATCTGCCGGGCCTGCCGCGCCAGCTCCGGATACGCGAACAGCGTGCTGATCGACAGCCGCACCGCGAACGCCTTCTCGATCCGGTCGAGCAGCGTCATCGCCAGCAGCGAATGGCCGCCGAGCGCGAAGAAGCTGTCGTGGCGGCCGATCGTCTCGAGCTTCAGCACCTCGGCCCACAGCGCGGCCAGCGCCTGCTCGGTCTCGCCCTGCGGCGCCTCGTAGGCGCGGCTCGCGTAGGCGCTCGCGTCGGGCGCCGGCAGCGCGCGGTGGTCGAGCTTGCCGTTCGGCGTGAGCGGCAGCGCCGCCAGCCGCACGTAGGCGGACGGCACCATGTGCTCGGGCAGGCTCGCCTGCAATTCGGCGCGCAAGTCCTCCGCGCCGCGCGCCTCGCCGCTCCAGTAGGCCACCAGGCGCCGGTCGCCGGGCACCGTGCCGGCCTCGCGCGCGACCACCGCCGCCTCGCGCACGCCGGCGCAGCGCGCGAGCCGCGCCGCGATCTCGCCCGGCTCGACGCGGAAGCCGCGGATCTTCACCTGATCGTCGTTGCGGCCGAGGTAGTCGAGCGTGCCGTCGGCGCGCCAGCGGCCGAGGTCGCCGGTCCGGTACATCCGCGCATCCGGCGCGCCGTCGAACGGATCAGGTACGAAACGCGCCCGGCTCAGATCGTCGCGATTGCGATAGCCGAGCGCCACCTGCGCCCCGCCGACGTGGATCTCGCCCGCCACGCCCTCGGGCACCGGCTCGCCATGCGCGTCGAGCAGATAGATGCGCGCGTTGCCGACCGGCCGCCCGATCGGCGGCAGCGCCGGCCACGCGGCCGGATCGTCGGGCAGCGTGTGCGCGACGCAGACGTGCGATTCGGTCGGGCCGTAGTGGTTGTGCAGCCGGCAGCCGGGATGGCGCGTGAAGAACGCGGTCAGCTGCGGCGTGATGCGCAGCTGCTCGCCGGCCGTGATCACCTCGCGCAGCGCCGGCGCGCACTCGGCACCCTCGGCGGTGGCGGCCTCGGCGAGCGCCTGCAGCGCGATGTACGGCAGATACAGCCGCGCCACGCCGCGCGCGCGGATGTGCGCCCAGAGCCGCGCGAAATCGAGCCGCAGGTCGGCGTCGATCAGCTCCAGCGTGGCGCCGGCGGCCAGCGTGCCGAAGATCTCCTGGAACGCCACGTCGAAGCCGAGCGCCGCGAACTGCAGCGTGCGCCCGGCCGTCACCGCGCCGGCCTGCCATTGCAGCAGGTTGACGAGCGGGCCGTGCGCCATCGCCACGCCCTTGGGCTGGCCGGTGGAACCCGACGTGTAGATCAGGTAGGCCAGCTGCGCCGGGCCGTGACCCGGCACCTCCGGGCGATCGCGCGGCGCGCGCGGCCAGCCGTCGGCGGCGTCGAGCAGGACGGCCGGCACCGCGCCGGGCTCAAGCAGCGGCGCGGTGGCCTGCTGCATCAGCAGCGCGGCCGGCGCGCTGTCGGCCAGCATGTCGGCGAGCCGCCCGGGCGGATAGGACGGATCGAGCGGCACGTAGCCGGCGCCGGCCTTGAGGATCGCCAGCAGCCCCACCACCATCTCCGGACAACGATGGACGCAGATCGCCACGCGATCGCCGGGCCGCACGCCGCGCGCGATCAGATGATGCGCGAGCGCGTTGGCCTGTTGGTCGAGCTGCGCGTAGCTGAGCACCCGCTCGGCGCCGTCGTCGGGCGAGCGCTGCGCGACCGCCGGCGCGTCCGGCGTGCGCCGCACCTGCGCCTCCACCAGCGCGGCCACGGTCGGCACGAACGGATAAGCGGCCTCCGTGCGGTTGTGCGTGGTGAGCAGACGCCGCCGCTCGGCGTCGCCGAGCATCGGCAGGGCGGCGGCCGGCTCCTGCTCGCGCGCCGTCATCTCGCGCAGCACGCGTTCGAGGTAGCCGACGTGGCGTTCCACCGTCGCGCGATCGAACAGCGCCGTGGCGTATTCGAGCGCGCCGACGATCATGCCGTCGGCCTCGCCCAGCTCCAGCGTCAGGTCGAACTTCGCGCTGGCGCGCACCGGCGCCAGCGGTTCGAGCGTGAGCCCCGGCAGCGCGAGCGCGGGCATCTCGACGTTCTGCCACGCGAACATGACCTGGAACAGCGGGCTGTGCGAGAGGCTGCGCACCGGTTTCACGAGTTCGACCACCTGCTCGAACGGCAGGTCCTGGCGCGCCTGCGCCTCCAGCGTGCGCGCCCGCACGCGGCGCAGCAACTCCGCCACGCGCGGCTCGCCCGACAGGTCGACCGGCAGCGCCAGCGTGTTGACGAAGAAACCGATCAGGTCCTCGGTCTCGGCGCGCATGCGGTTGGCGGCGGGCGAGCCGATCACGACCTCGTCCTGCCCCGACAGGCGCGCCAGCACCACGGCCCAGCCCGCCAGCAGCGTCATGTAGAGCGTCGCGCCGTGGCGCAGGCTGAGCGCCTTGAGCGCCGCGCTCAGTTCGGCGTCGAGCCGCACCGGCACCGCCGCGCCGGCGAAATCCTGGCGCGCGGGGCGCGGCCGGTCGGTCGGCAGGCTCAGCAGCGCCGGCGCGTTCGACAGCGCGTCGCGCCAGTACGCCGCCTGCTCGCGCAGCGCGTCGCCGTCCAGCAGGCGCCGCTGCCAGGCCGCGTAGTCGGCGTACTGCACCGGCAGCGGCGGCAGCGGCGCCGGCGCGCCGCGCCGGCATGCCTCGTAGTGCGCGGCCAGCTCGCGCGTGAGCACGCCCATCGACCAGCCGTCGGCCGCGATGTGATGCATCGTCAGCAGCAGCGCGTGATCGTCGGGGCCGAGCCGGATGAGCTGCCCGCGGATCAGCGGCCCGCGTTCGAGATCGAACGGCGCGAGCGCCTCCGCCTCGATCCGCCCGGCGAGCGCCGCGTCGAGCGCCCCGGCCGACGGACCGGACCGGTCGGACAGGTCGTGCAGGCCGAGCGCGAAGCCGCGCCCGGCCTCGTCGATCCGCTGCACGGCCTGCCCCCGCACGCGTTCGAAGCGCGTGCGCAGCACCTCGTGGCGCGCCACGATGCCGTCGAGCGCGCGGCGCAGCGCGTCGGCGTCGAGCCGGCCGCGCAGCCGCAGCGCGCCGGGGATGTGATACGCCGCGCTCGCGCCCTCCACCTGCGCGAGGAACCAGAGCCGCTGCTGCGCGAACGACAGCGGCAGCGCGCCGGCGCGATCGGCCGGCTCGATCGCGGGCAGGCTGCTGCGCGCGGCGCGCGCCACCGCCCCGGCCAGCCCGGCCAGCACCGGATGCGCGAACAGCTCGCCCAGCGCCAGCTCCACGCCGAACCGCTGCCGCACCTGCGAGATCAGCCGCACCGCCAGCAGCGAATGGCCGCCCAGTTCGAAGAAATGATCGTGCCGCCCGACGCGCTCCACGTCGAGCAGCGCCTGCCACAGCGAGGCCAGCGTGGCCTCGGTCGCGCCGCGCGGCGCCTCGTAGACGCGGCTCGCGTAAGCCTGCGCGTCGGGCTGCGGCAGCGCGCGGCGATCGAGCTTGCCGTTGTGCGTGAGCGGCAGCGCGTCGAGCCAGACGAACGCGGCCGGCACCATGTGCGCGGGCAGGCTCGCCTGCAGGCGCTCGCGCAGCTGCTCCGCGTCGATCGGCGTGCCGGTGCAGTAGGCGACGAGGCGCGTCTGTCCGGATCCATCGCCACGCCCGTCGTCGCGCGCGATCACCGCCGCGTCGTCGGCGCCGGCCCGCACCAGCTGCGCGCCGATCTCCTCCAGCTCGACGCGGAAGCCGCGAATCTTCACCTGGAAGTCGTTGCGGCCGAGATAGTCGAGCGTGCCGTCGGCGCGCCAGCGGCCGAGGTCGCCCGACGCATAGACGCGCCCGCCGGGGCGGAACGGATCGTCACGGAAACGTTGCGCGGTGAGCGCCGCGCGGTTCAGGTAGCCGCGCGCCACGCCCACGCCGCCGATGTGGATCTCGCCCGTCGCGCCGAGCGGCACCGGGCGGCCCCGCGTGTCGAGCAGGTAGATCGCGAAGTTGTCGATCGGCCGGCCGATCGGCGGCGCGCCCGCCTGGTCGGGCCGGCAGACCTGCCACGTCGCCCAGATGGTGGCCTCGGTCGGGCCGTAGGCGTTCACGAACAGCCGCCCGCCGGCCCAGCGCCGCACCAGCCGCTCGCCGAGCGCCTCGCCCGCCACCACCAGCGTGCGCACGCCCGGCAACGTCACCTCGTCGGGCAGCGCCGCGAGCACCGCCGGCGGCAGCGTGGCATGCGTCACGCCGCCTTGCGCGATGGCCTCGCGCAGCGCGCCGCCGGCCAGCACCACGCCGGCGGGCGGCACGACCAGCGCGGCGCCCTGGCACAGCGCCATCACGATCTCGAACACGCAGGCATCGAAGCTGAACGACGCGAACTGCAGCACGCGGCTGCCGGCGTCCACCGCGAGGTGGCGCGCCTGCATCGCGGCCAGGTTGGCCAGCCCGCGATGCGCGACCATCACGCCCTTCGGCTGTCCCGTCGAGCCGGACGTGTAGATCACGTAGGCGAGCGGCGACGCGTCCGGGCCGGCCGGTTCGGCTTCGGCTTCGGCTTCGGCCGGCAGCGGATCGTGCGGGCTCGCCTCGCGCCACGCCTCGGGCCGGTCGAGCCGGATGCGGCGCGCCTCGCCCGCCTCCAGCCGCCCGGCGGTGGCGGCCTGCACCAGCACCGCGGCCGGCGCGCTGTCGGCCAGCATGTAGGCGAGCCGCTCGCGCGGATAGGCCGGATCGAGCGGCACGTAGGCCGCGCCGGCCTTCCACACCGCCAGCACGCCGACGATCATCTCGATGCCGCGCTCGACGCAGATCGCCACGCGGTCGGCGGGCCGCACGCCCAGCTCGCGCAGATGACGGGCGAGCCGGTTGGCCTGCTCGTCCAGCTCGCGATAGGACAGGCCGCGTTCGCCCTGCACGAGCGCGAGCGCGTCCGGCGCGCGGCGCGCCTGTGCCTCGAACAGTGCGTGAGCGGTGGCGTCGGTCTCGAACGCGGCCCCGGTGGCGTTGAAGTCGACCAGCAGCTCCCGTCGGGCGGCCGGCGACAGCACCTCGAGGTCGCGCACCGGCGTGTCGGGCGCCGCGTCGAGCGCCCGCGCGAGGCTCTCCAGCGCGCATCGCATCAGCTCGCAGAGCCGCGCCGCGCCCACCGAGGCGACGGTTTGCGCGCTCAGCGAGAAGCCCTCGCCGAGATCGTCGACCGACAGGCTCAGCGGATAGTTGGTGCGCTCGCGGCTGTCCAGCGCGGTGATGCCGTCCCACGGCGCGGCGCCGTCGGCCGGCACCGGCGCGCTGTGCCGGTAGTTCAGCAGCGCGCTGAACAGCGGCGCCGGCGCGGCCACGCCGCTGCAGCGCTGCGCCAGCGCCAGCGGCGCGTGCTCGTGGCCGAGCAGCGCGGTGAGCCGCGCGTGGGTGGCCCGCACGGCGTCGCGCGCCGGCTGCTCGCCCACCGCCACGCGCAGCGGCAGCGTGTTGATGAACATGCCGAGCGCGCGCTCGGCGCCGACGCCGCCCTGCAGCCGGCCCAGCAGCACGGTGCCGAACACCACGTCCTCGCGGTCGGCGGCGCGGCCGAGCACCTGCGCCCAGGCGAGATGGTGCAGGCTCGCCGCGCTCACGCCGAGCCGCCGCGCCTGCGCGCGCAGCCGGCGCGACAGCGCGGCGTCGAGTTCGAGCCGCGCCTCCTCGATCGTCGCGCCCTGCTGGTTCACGTCCACCAGCCCGAACGGCAGCGTGGGTTCGTGGACGTCGTGCAGCATCTCGCGGAAGAACGCCTCGTGGGCCGCGCGGCTCACGCCGAGCGTGGCCTGCGCGACGTGGTTGCGATACGGCACCGGTACCGGCAGGTGCTCGGCACGGCCCTCGAAATGCGCCTGGATCTCGTGCTCGACGATCTCGAGCGCGGCGTGGTCCAGCACCATGTGATGGAACGCCAGCATCGCCACCCAGCGCCCGTGCGCGGCGTCGTGCGCGAGCACCATCCGCATCAGCGGCGCCTGCGCCAGATCCAGCCGCGCGTGGCGCGCGCGCAGTTGTTCGGCGATGTCGCCGCCGGCCGGATCAGGATCGATGGTCTCGACCGGCATCCGCGCGCGGCGCCAGACCACCTGCATCGGCTCGTCCAGATCGGCCCAGACGATCGCGGTACGCAGGATGTCGTGACGGTCGATCACGCCCTGCAGCGCGGCCGCGAACGCGTCGGCGCGCGCGCGGCCGTCCACGGCGAACAGCGCCCGCAGCACGTAGGGATCGTGCTCGCCGGCCGCCAGATGGTGGTAGAGGATGCCCTCCTGCAGCGGCGCGAGCGGATAGATGTCCTGCACGTTGGCGAGGCCGCCCGGCACGCTCGCCACGATGCGGTCGATCCCGGCCTGCGTGAGGCGCGGGGCGAGCGGCAGCAGCTCGGGCGTGAGCCGCGTGCAACCGGCCGCAATGCGGTTCCCGGGCACGGCGACCGGCGAGCCGGCTCCCGGCGCGGCGCCCGGCGCGGCATCGAGCGCGGCGGCCAGCGCCGCCAGCGTCGGCTGGCCGAACAGCACGCGCACGTCGGCGTCGAGCCCCGCCTCGCGCATCCGCGCGATCAGGCCGAGCGCGAGCAGCGAATGGCCGCCCAGCTCGAAGAAATGATCGTGGCGCCCCACCCGCTCCACGCCCAGCACCTCGGCCCACAGGCGCGCCAGCGTCGCCTCGGTCTCGCCGAGCGGCGCCTCGTAGGGGCGGCTCGCGTAGGCCCCGGCATCGGGCGCCGGCAGCGCCCGGCGGTCGAGCTTGCCGTTCGGCGTGAGCGGCAGCGCGGCGAGCGTGACGAACGCGCCCGGCACCATGTAGTCGGCCAGCGCCGCGGCCAGATGCTCGCGCAGCGCGGCGGCCGGCAGCTCGGCGCCGTCGCGCGGCACCACGTAGGCCACCAGCCGCTTCTCGCCGGCCGGCCCGGGCGCGTCCTGCCGCGCGATCACGGCCGCGTCCCGCACGCCCGGGTATTGCGCGAGCTTCGCCTCGATCTCGCCCGGCTCCACGCGGAAGCCGCGAATCTTCACCTGCTGGTCGTTGCGGCCGAGGAATTCCAGCCGGCCGTCGGGCAGGTAGCGCGCGAGGTCGCCGGTGCGGTACATGCGGGCGCCGGGCGCGGTGTCGAACGGATCGGCCAGGAAGCGCTCGGCGCTCAGGTCCGGACGGTCGAGGTAGCCGAGCGCCACGCCGTCGCCGCCCACGTAAAGCTCGCCGGCCGCGCCGAGCGGCACCGGCTGGCCATGCGCGTCGAGCAGGTAGACGCGCGTGTTCGCGATCGGCCGGCCGATCGGCAGGCGCGGCAGTTGCGCGTCGGCCGCCGTGATCTCGCAGGTGGTCGAGAACGTGGTGTTCTCGGTCGGTCCGTAGCAGTGCAGCAGATGGCGCGGCGCATGTTGCGTCAGCACGCGCGCGACCACCGCGGGATCGACCGCGTCGCCGCCCACCAGCAGCAGGCGCAGGCTGCCCAGCACGTCGCCGAGCGGCCCGGCGATCTGGCTGAAGAGGCCCGAGGTCAGGTGCAGCACCGTGACGCGCCGCGCCAGCAGCAGCGCGCGCAGTTGCTGCGGCGCCAGCACGCTGGCATGCGGGACCACCACCAGGCAGCCGCCGTTCAGCAGCGGCGCCCACACTTCCAGCGTGCTGATGTCGAAGGCCGGATTGCCGACCCAGGCCACGCGGTCGTCGGCGCCGAAGCTCGCGTAGCCGTTGCCGAGGATCAGCCGGTTGATGCCGCGGTGCGGCACCAGCACGCCCTTCGGCGTGCCGGTCGAGCCCGAGGTGTACATCACGTAGGCGACGGCATCGCCGTCGTCGGAAAGATCGATGCCGCCGGTGGTGGCGGCACGGCCGCCGTCGTCGTCGTCGACGCACATCGCGTGCGCGGCGATCTCGTCGGGCAGGCCCGTGCACGCGCGCGTCACCAGCGCGAGCGGCGCGCCGCAATCGCGCATCACCCACGCCTGACGCGCGGCCGGCGCCTGCGGATCGATCGGCACGTAGGCCGCGCCGGCCTTCAGGATCGCCAGTTGCGCGACCACCAGCGCGGCGCCGCGCTCGAGGACGGTGACCACGCGCGCGCCCGGCCGCACGCCGGCCGCGACCAGACGCTGCGCGAGCCGGTCGGCCCGGGCATCGAGTTCGGCATAGGTACACGTCGCTTCGCCGTCGATCACGGCCACGGCGCCGGGGGTTCGGCGCGCCTGCGCCTCGAACAGCCGATGCACGCGCTGCCGCGCCGGATACGGCGCGCGCGTGCGGTTCCAGCCGTCGAGCAGCAGCTCGCGCTCGGGCGCGCCGAGCATCGGCGCGCGCAGCACCGGCTGCGCCGGCTCGGCCACCATCGCGCGCAGCACGCTGACGAGATAGCCGGCATGGCGCTCGATCGTGGCGCGCTCGAACAGCGCGCTCGCGTATTCGAGTTCGCCCTCGATGCGGCCGTCGCGCTCGTCGAGCGCGAGCGACACGTCGAACTTCGCGCTGCGATGCGTGGCGGTGAGCGGTTCGAGCGCGAGCCCGTCCAGCGCCAGCCCGCCGGTATCGACGTTGCGCCACGCCAGCAGCGCCTGGAACACCGGGCTGTACGCGAGGCTGCGGGCCGGGCGCAGCGCTTCGATCACCTGCTCGAACGGCAGGTCCTGATGCGCCTGCGCGTCGAGCACGCGCGCCTTGATTCGCTGCAGCAGCGCGTCGGCCGAGACGCCGCCGGACAGGTCCACGCGCAGCGCGAGCGTGTTGACGAACAGGCCGATCAGCTCCTGCACCTCGGCGCGCCGGCGGTTGGCCACGGGCGCGCCGATCACCACCTCGTCCTGCCCGGCCAGCCGGCCGAGCACGGTGGCCCAGCCCGCCAGCAGCACCATGAACGGCGTGGCGCCGTGGCGCCGCGCGAGCGCCTTCAGGCCGGCCGTCAGCGCCGCGTCGAGCACGACCGGCACCGCCGCGCCGGCGTAGTCCTGCACCGCGGGCCGCGGCCGGTCGGTCGGCAGCTCCAGCAGCGCCGGCGCGCCGAGCAGCGTGTCCCGCCACCAGGCGCCCTGCTGCTCCAGCATGGCGTCGTCCACCAGGCGGCGCTGCCATGCGGCGTAGTCGGCATATTGCACGGGCAGCGGCGGCAGCGCGGGCGGCGGCGACGTCGATGCCGCGCCGGCTTCGCGATAGCCGCGATACAGCGCCGCCAGCTCGCGCGTGAAGACGCCCATCGACCAGCCGTCGGAGACGATATGGTGCATCGTCACGAGCAGCGCATGCCGGTCCGCGCCGAGCCGCACCAGCTGGCCGCGCACGAGCGGCCCCGCCGCGAGGTCGAACGGCGCGCGCGCCTCGTCATCCGCAAGTCGCGCGAGCGCGGTCTCGCGCTCGCGCGCGGACGGCAGCGCCGACAGGTCCGGCGTGCGCAGCGCGAAGCCCGCGCTGGCGGCGGCGATGCGCGGCCGTGCCTGCCCCGCCTCGGCCACGAACGTGGTGCGCAGCGCCTCGTGGCGCGCGACGATCGCGTCGAGCGCGCGCCGCAGCGCCGCCTCGTCGAGCGCCCCGCGCAGGCGCAGGCCGCCGACGATGTGATAGGCCTCGCTGCCGCCCGCCATCTGCGCCAGGAACCACAGCCGCTGCTGCGCGAACGACAGCGGCAGCACCGCGCCCGGCTCGCGCGAGAGCGGCACGACGGGCGGCAGGCTGCTGCGCGAGGCGCGCGCGAGCGCGCCGGCCAGCGCGCTCAGCGACGGATGCGTGAACAGCTCGGCCAGCGGCAGCTCCACGCCCAGTTGCTCGCGCACCTGCGAGATCAGCCGGATCGCGAGCAGCGAATGCCCGCCCAGCGCGAAGAAATGATCGTGGCGGCCCACGCGTTCGACGCCGATCAGCGCCTGCCAGATTCGCGCGAGCGCCTGCTCGGTGTCGTTCGCGGGCGCCTCGTAGGCGTGGCTCGCGAACGCGTCGGGGTCCGGCGCCGGCAGCGCATGGCGATCGAGCTTGCCGTTCGGCGTGAGCGGCAGCGCGTCGAGGAACACGAACGCGCCCGGCACCATGTGCTCGGGCAGCGTCTCGCGCAATGCCGCGCGCAGCGCCTGCGCGTCGCGCGTCTCGCCCGCGCAATAGGCCACCAGCCGCCTCTCGCCCGGCGCGTCCTCGCGCGCCAGCACCGCCGCCGCCTTCACGCCGGGCAGCGCCGCGAGCCGCGCCTCGATCTCGCCCGGCTCGATCCGGAAGCCGCGGATCTTCACCTGATGGTCGTTGCGCCCGAGATATTCGAGGTTGCCGTCGGCACGCCAGCGGCCGAGGTCGCCGGTGCGGTACAGGCGCGCGCGCGGATCGTCGCTGAACGGGTCCGTCACGAAGCGCTCGGCCGTCAGCCCGGCGCGGTTCAGGTAGCCGCGCGCCACGCCGTCGCCGCCGATGTGGATCTCGCCCGCCACGCCGGGCGGCACCGGCTCGCCGTGGGCATCGAGCAGGTAGATCTGGGTGTTCGACACCGGGCGGCCGATGTGCGCGGCAAAGCCCTGCTCGCGCGGCATCGATACCCAGGTCGAGTAGGTGGTGGTCTCCGACGGCCCGTACAGGTTGCAGAGCCGCTGCACGCCGGTGCGCGCGAACAGCGCCTCCACCAGTTCGCGCCGCAGCGCCTCGCCGGCCACGTTCACAGTGCGCACCGCCGCGCCCAGCGCGCCGCTGTCGAGCAGCGCGGCGAGCGCCGACGGCACCGTGTTGACGAGGCCCGCGTCGCTGGCGCGCTCGCGCAGCGCCAGCACGTTGGGCACCACCTCGATGCAGGCGCCGCGCGTGAGCGGCGCGAAGCATTCGTAGACGGCCAGGTCGAAGTTCAGCGACGTCGAGAACAGCGTGCGGGCCTGCTCCCGCGCCTCGAACGCGCGATGCGCCCAGCACAGGAAGTTCACCGTGTTGCGGTGCTCGATCATCACGCCCTTCGGCTGGCCGGTGGAGCCGGAGGTGTAGATCACGTAGGCCAGATGCCGTGCGCCGAGGCCGGGGACGACCGGGTTGCCGGCGGGTGCGCCGTTCGCCTCGGCCGCGTCGTTCGTCGGCAGCGCATCGGGCAGCAAATCCGGCAGCGCATCGGGCAGCAAATCCGGCAGCGCATCGGGCAGCAAATCCGGCAGCGCATCGGGCAGCGAATCCGGCAGCTCGATCAGCGGCACGCTCGGCGCGGCGCCGAGCACCGCGCGCGTGGCCGCCTGCGCGAGCACCGCCACCGGCGCGCTGTCCGCCAGCATGTAGGCGAGGCGCTGCGCCGGATAGGCCGGGTCCAGCGGCACGTAGGCGGCGCCCGACTTCAGGATCGCCAGCAGCCCCGCCACCATCGCGATGCCGCGTTCGGCGCAGATCGCCACGCGATCGTCGGGCCGCACGCCGTGCGCGATCAGGCGGTGCGCGAGCCGGTTCGCGTGTGCGTTCAGTTCGGCATAGGTCAATTGCCGGCCGTCATGGATCACCGCCGGCGCGTGCGGCGTGCGGGCCGCCTGCGCCTCGAACAGGCCGTGGATCGTCTGCTCGCGCGGATAGTCGGCCCGGGTCGCGTTCAGCGTGCGCAGCAGGTGCGTGCGCTCCGCCGGCGGCAGGATCGCGATCGTGCGCAGCGGCTGTTCCGGCTGCCGCGCCAGCGCGTCGACCAGCCCTTCCAGCGCTGTCTGCAAATAGGCGCAGATGCGCGTCGCGCCGATGCCTTCGGCCACTTGAGCGGTGAGCATGAAGCCGTCGCCGAGATCGTCGACGGACATCATCAGCGGATAGTTCGTGCGTTCCTCCCCGCCGAGTACCTCGATGCCGTCGGCGATCGTCTGCGTCGCCGCCTCGGCGCCGGCCGTGCCGTGGCGGTAGTTCAGCAGCGCGCTGAACAACGGCGCCGGCGCCGCCACGCCGCTGCAGCGCTGCGCCAGCACCAGCGACGCGTGCTCGTGCGCGAGCAGCGCGCTCAGCCGCGCGTGCGTCGCCCTCACGCCGGCCCGCGCGCCCTGGTCGCCCACCGCCACGCGCAGCGGCAGCGTGTTGATGAACATCCCCAGCGCCCGGTCCGCCCCCACGCCCCCCTGCATCCGCCCCAGCAGCACCGTGCCGAACACCACGTCCTCGCGCCCCGACACCTTGCCCAGCACCTGCGCCCACGCCAGGTGGTACAGGCTCGCCGCGCTCACGCCCAGCTGCCGTGCCTGCGCTCGCACGCGCCTCGCCAGCGCGAGATCCACGTCGAGCCGCGCTTCCTCGATGCCGCGGCCGTCGCCCTGCACGTCCACCAGCCCGAACGGCAGCGTCGGCTCGTCCACGTCGTGCAGCATCTCGCGGAAGAACGCCTCGTGCTGCTCGCGGCTCGTGCCGAGGCGCGTCTGCGCCACGTAGTTGCGATACGGCTGCGCCGCCTGAAGGCCGCTCGCGTCGCCGTCCAGGTACGCGAGCATTTCCTGCTGCATCACCTCGAGCGCCGTGTGATCGAGCGCCATGTGATGGAACAGCAGCGCCAGCACCCAACGATCGTTGACCGCGTCATGGGCGTAGGCCACCCGCAGCAGCGGCGCCTGCCGCACGTCGAGCCGATAATGGCGCGGATCGAACCGCACGTTCATCTGCTGGGCGACGTCGCCCGGCGCCGCATCGACGGCCACCTCCTCCACCGCCAGCGGCGCCGCGCGGCACACCACCTGCACCGGCTCGTCCAGCCCTTCCCACGCCACGCGCGTGCGCAGGATGTCGTGGCGATCGATCACGCGCTGCAACGCGGCGACGAACGCCGCCACGCGCTCGCGATCGGGCAGGCTGAACAGCGCCTGCAGCAGATACGGATCGCCGTCGCCGCTCGACAGATGGTGGTACAGAATCCCTTCCTGCAGCGGCGCGAGCGGATAGATGTCCTGCACGTTGCGCATCCCGCCCGGCACGCCCGCCACCGCCGCATCGATCTGCGCCTGAGTCAGCGCGACCAGCGGCAGCAGATCCGGCGTGATGCGCTCGCAGCCGGCCGGAATCCGGTTGGCCGGCGCGGCCACCTCGCGGTGCGTCCCCACCGCGGCGGCCAGCGCGCTCAGCGCCGGCTGGCCGAACAGCACGCGGATGTCGGCGCTCAAGCCCGCCTGACGCATCCGCTCGATCAGCTTCATCGCCAGCAGCGAATGCCCGCCCAGCTCGAAGAAGTGATCGTGGCGGCCCACCCGCTCCACGCCCAGCAGTTCCTGCCAGATCCGCGCCAGCGTGCGTTCGGTGTCGCCGACCGGCGCCTCGTAGCGGCGGCTCACCACGGCATCGGCGCCCGGCTCCGGCAGCGCGCGGCGGTCGAGCTTGCCGTTCGGCGTGAGCGGCAGCGCCGCCAGCGGCACGTAGAGCCCCGGCACCATGTAGTCGGGCAGCACCGCCAGCAGCGCGGCATGCAATGCCTCGGGCGGCTGCGCGGCGCCCGTGTAATAGGCCACCAGCCGCTGGCCGCCGGCCGCGTCGCCGCGCGCCACCACCACGGCGTCCTTCACGCCGTCGAGCGCTTCGAGCCTGGCCTCGATCTCGCCCAGCTCGACGCGGAACCCGCGCACCTTGACCTGATGATCGTTGCGGCCCAGATAGTCGAGGCTGCCGTCCTCGCGCCAGCGCCCGAGATCGCCGGTGCGGTAGAGGCAGGCGTGCGGATCGTCGCCGAACGGATCGCGCACGAAGCGCTCGGCCGTCAGCCCGGCGCGGTTCAGATAGCCGCGCGCCACCTGCGCGCCGCCGACGTGGATCTCCGCGACCACGCCGTGCGGCACCGGCTGCCCGTGCGCGTCCAGCAGATAGACCCGCGTGTTGGCGATCGGCCGGCCGATCGGCGGCAGCGTGGCCCACGCCTCGACGTCCTCGGGCAGCGCGAACGCGATCGTGACGTGCGTCTCGGAGGGGCCGTAATGGTTGTGCAGGCGCGCGCCCAGGCGGCGGAACAGCTGGCGGATCTCGGCGGTGATGCGCAGCTGCTCGCCCGCCGTGATCACCTCGCGCAGCGTGCAGTCCGACAGGTCCAGCCCGCGCCGGATTACCGTCTCCGCCAGGCTCTGCAGCGCGACGTAGGGCAGGTAGAGCCGCTCGATGCGCCGCGCCACGATGTGCGCGAACAGCTGCTCGAAATCGAAGCGCAGCGCCTCCGGAATCAGCTCCAGCGTGGCGCCCTCGCAGAGCGTGCTGAAGATTTCCTGAAACGCCACGTCGAAGCCGAGCGCCGCGAACTGCAGCGTGCGTCCGCCGCAGTGGCCCTGCTGCCGGCCGCCCGTGGCCTGCCAGTGCAGCAGGTTCACGAGCGCGCGATGCGGCATCGCCACGCCCTTCGGCTGGCCGGTCGAACCAGAGGTGTAGATCACGTAGGCCAGCGACGACGCATCCGCGTCCGCCTCGCGGGCCGGCGCCTCGGGTTCGGGCATGGCCTCCTCGACGACGCCGTCGATGGCCGCGTCGATGTCGATTTCCGGCGTCCCCGTGGTGCCGGCCACGCCGGCCGTGTCGGCATGCACGAGCACCGCCAGCGGCGTGCTGTCGGTCAGCATGTAGGCGAGGCGCTCGGCGGGATAGGTCGGATCGAGCGGCACGTAGGCCGCGCCCGATTTCAGAATCCCCAGCAGGCCCACCACCATCTCCAGGCTGCGCCCGACGCAGATCGCCACGCGCGCGTCGCGCCGCGCGCCGCGCCGCCTCAGCAGGCGCGCCAGCCGCCCGGCCCGCTCGTCCAGCTCGCGATAGCTCAGCCGGGCTTCGCCGAACACGACGGCCACCGCGTCGGGCGTGCGCCGTGCCTGCGCCTCGAAACGCGCGTGGACGGTCGGCTCGCGCGGGGCGTCGGCCCGCGTCGCGTTCAGTGTCGTGAGCAGGCGGGCGCGCTCGTCGGCGGGCAGAATCGTCAAGCCGTGCATCGGCGCGTCCGGCCGCTGCTCCAGCGCCTCGACGAGCGCCGCCAGCGCCGCCTCCATGTAGCCGCCGATCCGATCCGCACCGATCGCCGCGACGGCCTGCACCGCGAGGCCGAACGCGTCGCCGCGATCGTCCACCGACAGCATCAGCGGATAGTTGCTGCGTTCCTCGCCGCCGAGCACCGTCACCTCGGCCCATGCGTCGGCGCCCGGTTGGGTCTCACCGGCCTGCACCGCGTCGTGCCGGTAGTTCAGCAGCGCGCTGAACAGCGGCGCCGGCGCGGCCACGCCGCTGCAACGCTGCGCCAGCGACAGCGACGCGTGTTCATGCGCGAGCAGCGCGCTCAGGCGTTCATGCATGCGCGCCACCGCCGCCCGCGCGCCGATCGCACCCACCTCTGCGCGCAGCGGCAGCGTGTTGATGAACATGCCGAGCGAGCGCGCCGCGTCCGCGCCGCCCTGCATCCGGCCCAGCAGCACCGTGCCGAACACCACGTCCTCGCGCCCCGACAGGCGCCCGACCACCTGCGCCCAGGCCAGGTGATGCAGGCTCGCCGCGCTCACGCCGAGCCGCCGCGCCTGCGCGCGAATCCGCCGCGACAGCGCCGGCGCCACCGTGCGCCGCGCCTCCTCCAGCTCGGCGTCGCTGCTCAGCACGTCCACCAGCCCGAACGGCAGCGTCGGCTCGTCCACGTCGTGCAGCATCTCGCGGAAGAAACGCTCCTGCGCCGCGAGGTCCACGCCGAGGCGCGTCTGCACCACGTAGTTGCGGTAAGGGACCGGCGGCGGCAGCGCCGCGGCCTGCCCGTGCAGATGCGCGTCGACCTCGATGCCCATGTAACGCAGCGAGGTGGCGTCGTCGATCAGGTGATGGAACAACAGCAGCGCGACGTGGCGCTGGCGTACCGGATCGTGCGCGTGGACGATCCGCATCATCGGCGCGCGCGTGATGTCGAGCCGCCGCGTGCGGAAATCGAATTGCGCGCGCAGTTGGGCGGCGACGTCGCCCCGCGCCGCGTCCAGTTCGATTTCCTCGACGGGCAGCGGCGCCTCGCGCCATACCACCTGCACCGGCTCCTCGAGCCCCTCCCACGCCACGCCCGTGCGCAGGATGTCGTGGCGATCGATCACGCGCTGCAACGCGGCGACGAACGCCGCCACGCGCTCGCGGTCCGGCAGGCTGAACAGCGCCTGCAATACATACGGGTCGCCCCGCGCCGCCGACAGATGGTGATACAGGATCCCCTCCTGCAACGGCGCGAGCGGATAGATGTCCTGCACGTTGCGCATCCCGCCCGGCACGCCCGCCGCGATGCGGTCGATCTGCACCTGCGTCAGCGACACCAGCGGCAGCAGGTCAGGCGTGATCCGTTCGCATGACGAAGGAATCCGGTTGTCCGGCACCGCCACTTCAGCGCCCCGGTTCTCCGCCACCGCGGCCGCTGCCAGCGCCGACAACGTCGGCTGGCCGAACAGCACCCGCACGTCCGCGCTCAGGCCCGCCTGACGCATCCGCTCGATCAGCTTCACCGCCAGCAGCGAATGCCCGCCCAGCTCGAAGAAGTGATCGCTCCGGCCCACCCGCTCCACGCCCAGCAACGCCTGCCAGATCCGCGCCAGCGCGTGTTCGGCTTCGCCGACCGGCGCCTCGTAGGCGCGGCTCGCGAACGCGTCGGCCTCCGGCGCCGGCAGCGCGCGACGGTCCAGCTTGCCGTTCGCCGTCAGCGGCAGCGCGTCGAGATGCACGAACGCGGCCGGCACCATGTAGTCCGGCAGGCTCGCCTGCAACGCCGCGCGCAAGGCTTCCGCCTCCTGCACCTCACCGGTGTAATAGCCCACCAGCCGCCTGTCACCGGACAAACCGGACAAGCCGGACACGTCCTCGCGCGCCAGCACCGCCGCCGCCTGCACGCCGGCCACGCCGCCGAGCCGCGCCTCGATCTCGCCCAGCTCGATCCGGAAGCCGCGAATCTTCACCTGATCGTCGTTGCGGCCCAGATAGTCGAGCGTGCCGTCGGCCAGCCAGCGGCCCAGGTCACCGGTCCGGTACATCCGCGCGTCCGGCTCGTCGTTGAACGGGTCGCGCACGAAGCGCTCGGCCGTCAGCGTCTCGCGATTCAGGTAGCCGCGCGCCACCTGCACGCCGCCGATATGAATTTCGCCGACCGCGCCGAGCGGCACCGGCTGCCCGTGCGGGTCCAGCACGTAGATGCGCGTGTTCGCGATCGGCCGGCCGATCGGCGTGCTGGCGCGATCCTCGTCGCAGGTCCAGGCGGTCACGTCCACGGCGGCCTCGGTCGGGCCGTACAGGTTGTGGAGCCGCGCCGTGGCCAGCTGCGCCTGGAAGCGCCGTACCAGCGCGGCCGGCAGCGCCTCGCCGCTGCATACCACGCGCGTGAGGCTCGTGCAGCGCCCCGCATCGCCGTCGGCCAGGAACGCGTCGAGCATCGACGGCACGAAGTGCAGCGTCGTCACGCCATGCTGCTGGATCAGCGCCTTCAGATAGGCCGGCTCGCGGTGGCCGCCCGGCTTCGCCATCACCAGCGTCGCGCCGGTACTCAGCGTCCAGAAGAATTCCCAGACCGACACGTCGAAGCTGAACGAGGTCTTCTGCAGCACCGCCTCGCCCGGCTGCAGCGCATAGGCGTCCTGCATCCACAGCAGGCGGTTGACCACGGCGTGATGCTCGTTCATCACGCCCTTCGGCTGGCCCGTCGAGCCCGAGGTGTAGATCACGTAGGCCAGCTGGCGCGCACCGTGCCCGTCCACCACCGGGTTGTGGTCCGCTTCGCCGTGCCATGCCGGCGCATCGAGCCCGATCACCGGCACCGATGAATCAGCCAGCAACGCGCGCGTCGCGGCCTGCGCGAGCGCCGCTTGCGGCGCGCTGTCCGCGAGCAGATAGGCGAGCCGCTCCGGCGGATAGCCGGGATCGAGCGGGACGTAGCCGGCGCCGGACTTCAGGATCGCCAGCAGCCCTACCACCATCTCGAGGCTGCGTTCGGCGCAGATCGCCACGCGGCCGTCGGGCCGGATGCCCTGCGCGATCAGGTGATGCGCGAGCCGGTTGGCCTGCGCGTTCAGTTCGGCATAGGTCAATTGCCGGCCCTCATGGACCACCGCCGGCGCGTGCGGCGTGCGGGCCGCCTGCGCCTCGAACAGCGCATGGATGGTCTGCTCGCGGGGATAGGCCACGCGCGTGGCGTTGAAGGTGTCCAGCAGTCGTGCGCGCTCCTCGGGCGGCACGACGGCCAGGCCATGCAGCGGCGCGTCCGGCCGCTGCTCCAGCGCCTCGACCAGCTGCGCGAGCGCCATGGCCACATAGCCGCCCACGCGCCGCGCGCCGATGCCGGCCGCCACCTGCACCGTCAGGCCGAAGCCCTCGCCGAGATCGTCCACCGACAGCGTCAGCGGATAGTTGGTGCGTTCCTCGACATGCAGGATCTCGACGCCGGCCCAGGCCGGGTGGGCGCCGCCGTCGCTCGACAGTTCCGCGCTGTGCCGGTAGTTCAGCAGCGCGCTGAACAGCGGCGCCGGCGCCGCCACGCCGCTGCAGCGCTGCGCCAGCACCAGCGACGCGTGCTCGTGCGCGAGCAGCGCGCTCAGCCGCGCGTGCGTCGCCCTCACGCCGGCCCGCGCGCCCTGGTCGCCCACCGCCACGCGCAGCGGCAGCGTGTTGATGAACATCCCCAGCGCCCGGTCCGCCCCCACGCCCCCCTGCATCCGCCCCAGCAGCACCGTGCCGAACACCACGTCCTCGCGCCCCGACACCTTGCCCAGCACCTGCGCCCACGCCAGGTGGTACAGGCTCGCCGCGCTCACGCCCAGCTGCCGTGCCTGCGCTCGCACGCGCCTCGCCAGCGCGAGATCCACGTCGAGCCGCGCTTCCTCGATGCCGCGGCCGTCGCCCTGCACGTCCACCAGCCCGAACGGCAGCGTCGGCTCGTCCACGTCGTGCAGCATCTCGCGGAAGAAACGCTCCTGCGCCGCGAGGTCCACGCCGAGGCGCGTCTGCACCACGTAGTTGCGGTAAGGGACCGGCGGCGGCAGCGCCGCGGCCTGCCCGTGCAGATGCGCGTCGACCTCGATGCCCATGTAACGCAGCGAGGTGGCGTCGTCGATCAGGTGATGGAACAACAGCAGCGCGACGTGGCGCTGGCGTACCGGATCGTGCGCGTGGACGATCCGCATCATCGGCGCGCGCGTGATGTCGAGCCGCCGCGTGCGGAAATCGAATTGCGCGCGCAGTTGGGCGGCGACGTCGCCCCGCGCCGCGTCCAGTTCGATTTCCTCGACGGGCAGCGGCGCCTCGCGCCATACCACCTGCACCGGCTCCTCGAGCCCCTCCCACGCCACGCCCGTGCGCAGGATGTCGTGGCGATCGATCACGCGCTGCAACGCGGCGACGAACGCCGCCACGCGCTCGCGGTCCGGCAGGCTGAACAGCGCTTGCAATACATACGGGTCGCCCCGCGCCGCCGACAGATGGTGGTACAGGATCCCTTCCTGCAACGGCGCGAGCGGATAGATGTCCTGCACATTGCGCATCCCGCCCGGCACGCCCGCCGCGATGCGGTCGATCTGCGCCTGCGTCAGCGACACCAGCGGCAGCAGGTCAGGCGTGATCCGTTCGCATGACGAAGGAATCCGGTTGTCCGGCACCGCCACTTCAGCGCCCCGGTTCTCCGCCACCGCGGCCGCTGCCAGCGCCGACAACGTCGGCTGGCCGAACAGCACCCGCACGTCCGCGCTCAGGCCCGCCTGACGCATCCGCTCGATCAGCTTCACCGCCAGCAGCGAATGCCCGCCCAGCTCGAAGAAGTGATCGCTCCGGCCCACCCGCTCCACGCCCAGCAACGCCTGCCAGATCCGCGCCAGCGCGTGTTCGGCTTCGCCGACCGGCGCCTCGTAGGCGCGGCTCGCGAACGCGTCGGCCTCCGGCGCCGGCAGCGCGCGACGGTCCAGCTTGCCGTTCGCCGTCAGCGGCAGCGCGTCGAGATGCACGAACGCGGCCGGCACCATGTAGTCCGGCAGGCTCGCCTGCAACGCCGCGCGCAAGGCTTCCGCCTCCTGCACCTCACCGGTGTAATAGCCCACCAGCCGCCTGTCACCGGACAAACCGGACAAGCCGGACACGTCCTCGCGCGCCAGCACCGCCGCCGCCTGCACGCCGGCCACGCCGCCGAGCCGCGCCTCGATCTCGCCCAGCTCGATCCGGAAGCCGCGAATCTTCACCTGATCGTCGTTGCGGCCCAGATAGTCGAGCGTGCCGTCGGCCAGCCAGCGGCCCAGGTCACCGGTCCGGTACATCCGCGCGTCCGGCTCGTCGTTGAACGGGTCGCGCACGAAGCGCTCGGCCGTCAGCGACTCGCGGTTCAGGTAGCCGCGCGCCACGCCGGCGCCGCCGACGTACATCTCGCCCGGCACGCCCACCGGCACCGGCTCGCCGTGCCGGTCGAGCACGTACAGACGCAGGTCCGGGATCGGCACGCCGATCGGGCTGCGCCCCGTGCGCCGCGCGTCGTCGGCATGCAGCGCGCGGTACGTGACGTGGACCGTCGTCTCCGTGATCCCGTACATGTTCACGAGCTGCGTGCCGGCATTGCGCTCGCGCGCGAACCACGGCTGCAGCATGCCCGGCTCCAGCGCCTCGCCGCCGAACACCACCTGCCGCAACCGGTGTGCCAGCCCGCTCTCGCCCTGCGCCGCGATCAGTTGCTGGAACGCGCTCGGCGTCTGGTTCAGCACCGTCACGCCCTCGTCGCACAGCAACCGGTAGAACGCCTGCGGCGACCGGCCGACCAGCGCCGGCACCACCACCAGCCGGCCGCCGTGCAGCAGCGCGCCCCAGATCTCCCACACCGAGAAGTCGAACGCGAACGAATGAAACAGCGTCCACACGTCCTGCGCGCCGAACTCGAACCACGGCGCCGTGGCCGAGAACAGCCGCGGCACGTTGCGATGCTCGATCATCACGCCCTTCGGCTGGCCGGTGGAGCCCGACGTGTAGATCACATAGGCCAGATGGTGCGATCCCAGCTCGGGCAGCCGCGGATTGTGTGCCGGCATGGTCGCGAGCGCCGCGTCGTCGAGATCGACCGTCGCGAGCGCATGCGCGCCGAGCGCGGCGCGGCTCGACGCCTGCACCAGCACCGCCACCGGCGCGCTGTCGGCGAGCATGTGGCTCAGCCGCGCGGCCGGATAGGCCGGGTCCATCGGCACGTAGCCGGCGCCCGCCTTCAGCACGCCCAGCACGCCCACCACCAGCGCCAGCCCGCGCTCGACGCAGATCGCCACGCGATCGTCGGGCCGCACGCCGCGCGCGATCAGGTGATGCGCGAGCCGGTTCGCGCGCGCGTTCAGTTCGCCGTAGGTCAGCCGTTCGCCCTCATGCACCACCGCGATCGCATCGGGCGCGCGCTCGACCTGCGCCTCGAAGCGCGCATGAATGGTCGAGTCCGCCGCCGCGTCGCGCGGCAGGCCGGCCTCGGCCGCGCCCCAGCGGGCGATCCGCGCGCGCTCCTCGGGCGTGACGACGGCGAGCCGGTGGAGCGGCGTGGCCACCTCGGCCAGCACCTGGTCGAGCAGATGCCGGAAACGCTGCGCCAGCGCCTCGATCTCGTCCTGCTCGAAATAGGCCTGGTTGTAGATGAAATGCACCCAGACCTGATCGTCGAACCGGTTCTCGCGCAGGTAGACGGCCAGCGGCGTCTGCTCATGGTTGTTCGAACTCTTGACGGCGCTGGCCACCGCCTCGCCGAACCGCAGGTCGTGGTCGTTGCGCTCGTAGGACAGCGAGATATCGAACACCTGCGAACGTTGCACGCGCCACAGTCCCAGCTCGCGATTGAGCTCGCTGACCGGGAAGCGCTGGTAGCGATAGTCCTGCTTCAACAGCGAGCCCAGCGCCGCCAGCAGCTCGCGGAACGACAGCGCGTGGTCGAAGCGCAGACGCACCGCGCTGACGCCGGCGAACATGCCGAGCGTGGCCTTCAGCTCGGCGTTGGCGCGGTTCAGGATCGGCAGGCCGACGGTCAGGTCCTCGCGCCCGGCGGTCCTGGCGAAGTAGACATAGAGCACCGCGAGGATCACGTGGAACGAGGTCGCATCGCAAGCCTGCGCCAGCGCCACGAGGCGCTCGTAATAGGCGCGCGGCAGGCTGAAACGGTGGTGGCGGCTCGGCACCACGCCGCCGCGCGCCGCCGCCTGGAAACGCGGCGCGAACAGCGGCTCCGGCACGTCGCTGAACTTGTCGAGCCAGTAGGCGCGATGCTGGTCGAACTTCGGCGACTCGCGATATTGCCGGTCCTGCTCGATGAACTTCACATAGGACGGCGCCGACAGTGCCGGCGCCTGCCCGGCCTCCAGCTCGCCGTAGATCGCGCCGAGCGAATCGAGCATCAGGCCGATGGCCCAGCCGTCGATGATCAGGTGGTGATGGACCAGCACCAGCTGGAAATTCGCCTCGCCGAGCTTCAGCAGCTCGAAGCGGAACAGCCGGCCGCCTTGCAGGACGAACGGCGTTTCCAGCTGCCGGTCCACGCGCAGGCGCGCCGCCGCGTCGGGATCGTCGAGCGCGGAAAGATCGGTAAACGGCAGCGTGAACGGCATCTCGCGCGCGATCTCCTGCATCGGCACGCCGTCCTCGTCCTGCACCGGCGACAGCACGATGCGCAGCGCGTCGTGCTTGTCGATCAGCAGCCTGATCGCCTGCTCCATGCGCGCGGGGTCCACCTTGCCGGCGATCCTCACGTAGCCGCCGATGTTGTAGACCGGCGCATCGCCATGCACCTCCTGGTCGAACCAGATTTCCCGTTGCGAACTCGTCAATCGATAGTAAATCTTGTTCGGCACATTCTTATTCATGAAATTCGACCAGGAAATGGGTTAAACGGAATTGCGCTCTCTCAATTCGCAATTCCATGCTTGGCGAAATACGCCATCATTCGGCACGGTTCGAATGGCAGGCATCCACGTGACGGCCGGGCCATCGCGGCATGCACGAAGCGGCCGCCGATTCGCACCGGATTCACATAGTGGGCATCGCTCGACCTCCACCGGAAACGACACCGACGGGCCGCCGGGACGCATTCCCGCCATTCATCGAACACGCCAGAGAGTACGGCCTCGCGTAAGAACGTGTCCTGAGCGCCGCGAATCCGGCAGCGCCGAAACGAATGAAGCCGGCGACGCGCGCAGCACGAATCGGTTCGTGCCGGGGGTTTGCGGTCGTGGCAAGCGCATGGGCGCAAAGCGCCTGCCGCAAGGCGGTTCCGCGCGAACTCGACCCGATTCGACGTGATTCGGGCAGTCGCGTGCGCGACGGGCGCTCGGCCGCGGCGGCGCGTTCGCCATGCGTTGCGTCGGCGGCGCAACGGGGCCGGTTTCATGCATGCGCCGCTCGCCGACGATCGATATCGGACCGGCGACATCGCAGTCGAACGCCAACGGGCCGGGAAAATTCACGCGACGGGCCGCGCCGAGCCAGAAGCATTCCTGCCGTGATTTCATGGCGCCACGACATTCCCTTTCTTTGCTGATTTTCCGGGAGTCGCGCCGACGCCTTGCATGCCGATCGCGTTCGAGATCGCGTGAATTCGAAGCGATTCATCGAGGCGGCGGAATTTCCGGATTTTTCTCGGTGCCGGCGATTCAGGACACCGCGATATCCGTCGATTCATTCGGGCCGACTTCGTCGGTCGTTGATGGACTCGAGGCAATGGCTCGAGACCGTCGAGCCGAACGGCGGCAAGGAAAATCGGATGAGAACCCGCGATCTCGCGGGGTGCCCGCCGCCGCGATCAACCGGCGACGCGTCGCCGGCACCGGCATGGGACGAAGCCGAAACGGACCCGGCCGGAGCGGGCGAGGACGGCGGCGATGGGGCGGGCAACCTGCCGCCGGGATGCGTCGAGATCGACGAGCCGGGCGCGGCCGATCCGCCTGTCGGTTCGATCGCCGATGTGATGACGCGGATGGAATCGTGCCGGCGGCCCGTATGCCGATTTCATTCAGCCCGGACCCGGTATCCGCCAATCCGGCGGCATCGCGCGCCGCCGCGTGAATCACCGCATGCGTTGCCGTATGCGTCGATATCGATTTGCACGGCGCATAAATTAATGCGAATGCCTGGAAATAAACCGTCGGTCGCTCACGAGCGGGACGATCGGTGAATTGAAATATCGATGACGATGTCGGGCGGAACGCAATCGCGCACGGCAGGCGTCGATAACCCGGAGCAGGCCGCCGTCGCATTCCGCCAACAGGCCGATCCGCCACGCCGTCCTGCCACCGGCCGCGCTCGCCGGATCGCATTGGCGCCGGTTTCCCACCATGTGCGCAACGTCGGCCAGCCCCGCGCCTCGCGCATTCCAAATGCGCCATCGCGCCGTCGGGCGCGGCCCGGGCCGCGCGTCACAAAATGCGAAGGCTCGCGTGGCGGGAAGATGGCGGCGCAACCCACGCCTCGGCGCAGAGCATAGCAGAGCTATCGCGCCACGTGATAGGACATCTCGCTTCGAATTTACCCTGATTCAATTGAATATCGACTGGTGGCATGGTTCGAAATTGTTGCGTCATCAAGGACAAAATCTGTATTACGAAGTGCTTGACACGTAGTACGAACGTTTCACGCCGTATCGGTCGTTTCCAGACGGAGCTTCGATGCCGCCATCGAGTCAAGGGAGACCAGCGATCCGATATCGACGGCGGCGGCAGCTGGCTTAACTCGATGGTTAATACGTGGCTGCGGCCTGGCTTCGCGCCGACAGCGGAGACAAGAACAAAAGCCCGACGATGCTCCGATCGGGGTTCAGAGACACATCAACGACAACTACCCACCCATGAAAAAAACAATCATCGCGTGCGTCGCGCTCGGCACACTGGCCGGCACCGCTCACGCGCAAAACAGTGTCACCCTGTTCGGCATCATCGACGAAGGGATCGACATGGTCAGCAACAACAAGGGCGGCCACGTCTACCAGACCGCCGGCAGCGTGATGCAGGGCAACCGCTTCGGCCTCACCGGCACCGAGAACCTGGGCGGCGGCCTCAAGGCGGTGTTCATGCTCGAGAACGGCTTCAACGGCAACACCGGCGGGCTGAGCCAGAACGGCCTGATGTTCGGCCGCCAGGCGTGGGTCGGCCTCGCGTCGCCCTACGGCACGGTCACGTTCGGCCGCCAGTACGATTCGGTGTTCGACTACGCGGCCCCGCTCGCGGCCGGCCAGCTCGGCGGCGGCGTGTACGGCGCGCACCCGGGCGATCTCGACAACTCCAACATCGATTACCACGCGAACAACTCGATCAAGTACGCGAGCCCGACCATGGGCGGCTTCCGGTTCGGTGGCCTGTACAGCCTCGGCGGCACGCCCGGCAACGTCACCAACAACGAGATCTGGTCGCTCGGCGCGGCCTACAATCACGGCCCGGTCGCGTTCGGCGCCGCCTACCTGAACGCGCGCAACCCGGGCACCGGCATGTTCAGCACCGCCGCGTCGAGCCTGCCCGAGACGCTGATGACGCCGATCTACTCGGGCTTCATGAGCGCGAACACGTTCCAGCTGATCGACGTGGGCGGCTCCTACGCGTTCGGCCCGGCCACGCTCGGCGCCACCTACACCAACGCGAAGTTCATGAACCTCGGCAGCAACGCGATGCCGACCGGCGCCAAGGGGCCGGCGGCCGGCTACTCGCACGGCAGCACCGCGACCTTCAACGACGTGCAGGTCAACTTTCAGTTCCAGTTCTCGCCCACGCTGCGCACGCTCGCGGCGGCCGACTACGTGACCCGCAACGCGCTCACGCAGGCCAACGGCACACCGGTCGATCGCGCGAAGTACCTGCAATACGAACTGACGCTCGACTACTCGCTGTCCAAGCGCACCGACGTCTACACGATGGCGATCTACCAGCGCGCGCTCGGCGAGGACTCGACGGGCGGCCCGGCCGTGGCGGCCATCACCGACACCACCGCGATTTCGTCGAACGGCAAGCAGTTCGTCGTGCGCGTGGGGATTCGGCACAAGTTCTGAGGTTCGGGCCGAAGGGGGAACCGGCGGCGCGCGCGGGCGCCGCCGGTTTCAAGGCAGGCAAGTCGACACGACGCCATCTGGTCCATTGCTTAGCTTTCCTGCCAAAAATAAAAAGCCGCGCACATCGTCGATCACCTCCCCGCCTCACCCTCGTTTCACCCTTCGCGCGTCCCTGATTTCCCGTTCCACCACCGCCTGTCCCGCGCCGACGATCGCCACGATCCGCCTCGTCGGGCCGCGCCTGTGCCTTGATTTTCCTGCCTCTTTTTTTCTTGATAGGGGTTTTCCCACCCCTCAAGAAATTCTCAAGCACTGTCGAGAAAACGTCTGCCGGCTGGGCTGCTGAAGCTTCCTCCGGGCTTGCCACTCCAATCCTCGGAAGAATCGGAATGAAAGTATCGAATTCGATCGGTTTCAAGATCAACCTTGCCTTCGGTACCGCGCTGGTTCTCAGCGTCGCCGTGCTGGCGACCGTCGGCACGCTGAACGTGCGCCATCAGGCCGTCAACGAGTTCGAGCAATCGAGCCAGGCCCGCATCACGCAAGCCGACGGTTCGCTCGACGGCACCTTCAGCGAAGTCGAGCAGAACCTCACTTATCTCGCCCAGACTCCCGAGCTGACGTCGGCCGACGCCACCATCACCAACTACCTGACCCACACCGGCAAGATGACGCCGGACAGCAACGGCGGCGTCGAGCAGCGCATCTTCACGGTGCTCAAGCAGTTCGGCGACGCGCATCCGGGCATGCGCTACCTCGACATCGGCACGCACTGGGGCGGCTACGTGCAGTGGCCGATGGAAACCATGAACGGCGACCACTACGATCCGCGCCAGCGGCCGTGGTACACGGCCGCCATGGAGACCCCCGAGCGCGTGGCGCGGCCCGCGCCGTACCTGAGCGCGGCCGGCTCCGGCGGCGCGATCATCCCGTTCGCGCGGGTGGTGAAGACCGCCGGCGGCGAGGTGCTGGGCGTGCTCGAGGGCGACCTTTCGCTCGAAGGCTTCGCCAAGCTCACCAGCGGCATTCGCTTCGGCCAGAGCGGCTACCTGATCGTGACCGACAACAACGGCAAGGTGTTGATCGATCCGCGCGACAAGAGCCACGAATTCAAGGATTTCAAGTCGCTCGGCGGCGGCTACGACCAGCTCGCAGCGGCCGCCGACGGCCGCACCGCCGTGACGATCGATTCGACTGCCTACCAGGCCTACGCCTACACCTCGCCCAGGAACGGCTGGCGCTACTTCGCGCTCGAACCGGAGGCCGAGATGATGGCCGCCGCGAACCGGCTGACCTCGCAGCTGGTCGGCACGGGCGCGCTGGTGATCGTGATCGCGCTGTTCGCGATGGTCATGCTGAGCCGGCAGATCGCGGTGCCGCTGCGCACGCTGGCGGGCTCGATGCATGAGATCGCGGTCGGCGACGGCGACCTGACGCGGCGCCTGCCGATCGTCAACAGCGACGAGGTCGGGCTGCTCGCGGGCCGCTTCAACGCGTTCGTCGAGAAGCTGCATGGCGTGCTCGTCAAGGTATCGTCGAGCATCACGCACCTCGAAACCGCCTCGCGCGAGGTCTCCGCCGGCAACAACGACCTGTCCGCCCGCACCGAGCAGCAGGCCGCCTCGATCCAGCAGACGGCGGCCAGCATGGAGCAGCTCGCCAGCACGGTGCGCGAAGCGGCCGACCGCGCCAAGCACGCCAACGCGATCGCGTCCGGCGCCGTCGCCACCGCGCGCCGTGGCGACGAGGCGGTGGCCGAGGCCGCGAAAACCATGCAGGCGGCCGTGAGCGAATCGGAGCGCATCATCGGCATCGTCGGGATCATCGAGGGCATCGCGTTCCAGACCAATATCCTCGCGCTCAACGCGGCGGTGGAATCCGCGCGTGCCGGCGAGAGCGGCCGCGGCTTCGCGGTGGTCGCCTCCGAAGTGCGCAACCTCGCGCAGCGCTCGACCGGCGCCGCGAAGGAGATCAAGGCCCTGCTCGAAGCCTCGGTCGGCAACGTGCGCGAGGGCGCGAGCCGGATCGGGCTGGCCGGCAGGACCATCGCGGAACTGAATTCGGCGGTGGGCAACGTCGCGCAGATCACCACCGAGATCGCGGCCGCGGCCGACGAGCAGAGCCGCGCCATCGACGAGGTCAACCAGGCCGTCGCGTCGATGGACCAGAACACCCAGCAGAACGCGGCGCTCGTCGAGGAAATCGCGGCGGCGTCCGAATCGCTGAGCGCGCAGGGGCGCGACCTGCACGCGACGGTCGGCTTCTTCAGGCTGCAGGCCTGATGGCGGCGCGGCGCGCGTGAGGCTCACGCGCGCCGCGCCGTCGAAGCGGGCACGGCAACGCCCGCATGCTTCGGCATCGAAGCGCGACGGACGCCGTCAGTCCGACTCGGTGAACTGGATCGACGGCGAGGTCGAACCCGAGCCGGCGGACGCCGTGCATTTGCCGAGCGTGAGATTGTTGGTCTCGCCCGTCGTGCCGCCGTTGCTCGGCCCGATGCACTTCGGCGCGGCCGTCGAGCCGTCGCTGACCGCGACGTTGACGGTCAGCGAGGCGCCCGAATTGAAGTCCGCGCGCGAGCCGCCGGCATTGCCCACCACGTTGAACTCCGCCTGCGTCCAGCCGCTCGCGATGTCCGATACGTTGTCCTTCACCGACGAGCTGTAGGCCTGCGTGCCGTAGGTGACGGTGGCCGTGTCGGTGCCGTTCGCCGTGGCGCTGCCGGCCAGCTTCAGGCTTGCCAGCGAGGTGATCGGCAGCTGCCTGGCGACCACCACCGACGGGCTGTTCCGGTAGCAGTCGTCACCCGTCTGGTCCGGGCCGGCATCGGTGTAGCCGCTGGGGCAGATGTTGGTGTTGCCGCCGTCCACGTCGCGGCCGTAATTGATCAGCCAGGTCTGGATGAACACGTCGGAGGTGCCGGTCAGCGCCGTGCCGGACGCATTCACGTCGTCCGACACCAGGATGTATTGCTGCCAGGCGTAGCACCCCGAGTAGCCGTTGCACGCCGCCGATCCCTGGTACAGGTTCGTGTTGAGCTGCAGCGTGTATTGGTTGGCGCCCGTGATGCCGTCGCTCTCGCCGGAGCCGAACGGCACGTTGGCGCCCTTCTCCGAGCTGACGCCGCTGACCGACGGGAAGCTCCCCACCGCGGCGCTGATCAGCGCGCCGGCCGGCGCCTGGACCGCGTAGTCGGAGCCGTTGCCGACCACCTGCTGCGACGTGCCGCGAAGCGCCTGCGCGCCGATCAGGCGCGCGAGATCGGGACGGGAGGATCGATAGCCCGATACCGGGCCGCACGCCACCTTGTCCCATTTCAGGTTCGGATAGCTGGCGTGATAGCAGCCTTCGCCCTGCGGCGCGAACTGCCGGACGTTCTCGCGCCAGTCGGCCTGCGCCGCCGCCTCGGCCTGCACCTGCGCCTGGTCGACGAACGCGCCGGCCACCTGCCCGGCATAGGCGGCCGGCAGCGCGGCCATTCCGATGCCCAGCCCCGCACCCAGGACCACCGCGGCGCGAGCAATGTCATGCATGTCAAGCAAGGTCCTCGATCGCATCTGTTTCTCCAGTGGAAGCAATGGTTTTCCGTGTCCGGCCTTCGGGGATTCGAAAGCCTGGACGTTTCGAACGACAATCCGCGGCCGGCCCGGCGGCAACCACGCCGGTCGGCCAGGGATCACTTGCCACGAGGTGGCGAAGTGCTTTCGGTGATGGCTTCACGAGGATTCAACGAGATCCCCCCTCGTCGGGCACTGCGAGACCCATCAGGCATTCGTCATGTCGGCAATCTATTTTTAAAAAGAACCATGATCTGCAATCCGAATCATTTTTCATGAAACGCGGTATATGAAACCCCCGCCGGGGCAACCCGCCACCGGCTGCCGTGCCGCCAAACAAATGCAGGACTGCCAATCATATTGATATGATCGAGCCCGTTGAAAGACTGCCACGGCCACTGCCTGAACTACACGCGCCTTTTCTTGAAATTGAATTTAAATATAACGTCGGCTTTCTGTAGGATTCCTGGAAATCGGGCCGCCGGCTCTGGATTGGCAGGGAGAATGCAACCAAACATTTGGCTCGTCAAACTTTTTTTGATGAAGTGGAAAGTATTTTCATGATCGAAATGATCGGGCCACGCCATTGATACGCGAAAGTAAAATGTCCTCGCCAACTCCCAAAGAAACGCATTCAATATTCGCCGCGCGGCGGCCCGCCGAGCGGCTGCAGCGGCGGGCCGCCGCGCGGCCGGCTTCCGGCACGACATCCAATCGTCGGCATGCGCGCATGAAAATGAAAGCATCGGTGCCCGCGCCGGACCCCGGCACGGCCAGCGCGATTTGTAATCCACATGATGGATATCCACATTCCAAACATCCATTTGATTAATTTATGATGCGATGCGAGAGTATCCGCTCCCTCACTTCGCATCACGCGCCATGTCCACCAATGACCTGCAGGCACTCCGCGTCCCGTACCCGGACGGCTTGCCGACCAACCAGCGGATCGCGGCGCTGATCGCCATTTCACTGGCGGTCGCGATGGCCACGCTCGACACCGCCATCACCAACACCGCCCTGCCCACCATCGCGGCCAGCATCGGCGCCGACCATTCCTCCGTGATCTGGGTGGTGAACGCTTACCAGCTGGCAATGGTCGCGACGCTGCTGCCGTTCGCCTCGCTGGGCGAGATCGCCGGCCATCGGCGCGTCTACATTGCGGGCCTGGCGCTGTTCACCGCCAGTTCGCTGGCCTGCGGCCTCGCGTGGTCGCTGCCCACGCTGGCCACGGCGCGCGCGCTGCAGGGCGTCGGGGCGGCCGCCATCATGAGCGTCAACACCGCGCTGATCCGCTTCTCCTATCCGGCCCGTCTGCTCGGGCGCGGCCTGGGATTGAACGCGCTGGTGGTGGCCGTGTCCTTCACGGTCGGCCCGACCGTGGCGTCGGCGATTCTCTCCGTGGCGTCGTGGCACTGGCTGTTCCTCGTCAACGTGCCGGTGGGCCTGGCGTCCGTCCTGATGGCGGCCGGCACGCTGCCGGCCACGCAGCGCGCCCGGCACGGTTTCGACCTGGCCGCCGCGCTGCTCTGCGCGATTTTCTTCGCACTCCTGATACTTGGCCTCGGCACCGTCGCGCACGGCGGCGTGACGCGCGCCGTCGTCGCCGAATGGATCATGGCGGCGCTGTGTGGCTACGCGCTGCTGAGGCGCCAGGCCGGCCATCCGGCGCCGATGCTGGCGGTCGACCTGTTTCGCCGCTCGGTGTTCACGCTGTCCGCGCTGACCTCGGTGTGCTCGTTCACCACGCAGGGCTTCGCGTTCGTCTCGCTGCCGTTCCTCCTGCAGATCGGGCTCGGCAACAGCCAGGTCGCCACCGGCTTCCTGATGACGCCGTGGCCCGCCGTGGTGGCGATCATGGCGCCCATCGCCGGGCGCCTCTCCGATCGCTACCCGGCCGGCGTGCTCGGCACCATCGGGCTGCTGACGCTGTCGGTCGGCATGGCGTCGCTGGCCACGCTGCCGCCCGCGCCCTCGACCTTCGCGCTCGTCTGGCGCATGGTGCTGTGCGGCGCCGGCTTCGGCTTCTTCCAGGCGCCCAATCTCAAGGCGCTGATGGGCAGCGCACCGCCCGAACGCAGCGGCGCGGCCAGCGGCATCGTCGCCACGGCGCGCCTGCTCGGGCAGACGCTCGGGGCCGCGCTGGTCGCCCTGTGCTTCCACGTGGCCGGCGCGCACGGCCCGATCGTCGCGCTGTGGGCCGGCAGCGGCTTCGCGCTAGTCGGCACCGTGGTCAGCTGCTTCCGCCTGCTGCCGTACCGGCAGCAAGCCTGACGCGCAGCCCGGCCCGCGCCCCGGATCACCGCCGACGCCGGCCGTGCGTCGTTCACTGCCGGCCGATCGCGCCTCCGGCGGCCGGATTCCAGCCGACATCGAATTATCCGATATCCAGAATAAAATTCCAGATTGCGATTTTTTTTAATTGACAATCGAATTTAAAGCAGGCGACACCAATCCGGATCACGCAGGCGCCAGCCTCGCCCATTATTCAAAAATCAGGCATGCCGCAGCGGATCGACTCGGCCGGATTTATATTTACCAAACAGATATCGGCATTTTAATTATCAACTTCAAATCCGCCGGCCGTCTGCTTATGCTTGGATCTCGCGGTGCAGCAAGCAGTGTTCACGGTTGACCGAAATGCTGTCCGGTGTTGTTTCCGGACGATCAATCCTCATCGGTGCATTCCCTTTTTATTGCAAGCGGATCGGGATAATTTTCGGCAAATCATTTCGTCATGCTGATCATCATGACCGTGCAACCCGCGGCCACCGCATTACCGGCAATTCGTTTGATTCGGCGCGGCGCTCGTGTCGGCACCGGCAACCATGCGTCGGGACGGCGGCCGGCCGTCATCCGGAACCGGCGCCGACAGGCAGTGCGGCATTCGTTTTCCTTTTTCTCGATCAAGGAGAGGTGATGATTTCTGCTCAACAAGCGAGGTTCTATGCCCACCATGGTTTCGTGGTGGTGGACGATGTGTTCGATGCGGCGAAGGTCACCGAGGCGATCCGCGCGATCGACGAGCTGCTCGACCCGAGCAATCTCGGCAAGGCGTTCGAGATGGAGCCGCAGGACGGCTCGACGGTCCGGCGCATCTGGTCGCCGACCCAGAAGCACGAGGTGTTCGAGCGGCTGGCGGCCGACCCCGATCTGCTCGACAGCATCCAGCAGCTGATCGGCGACGACGTGATGTTCCACTACAGCAAGGTCAACATGAAAGGGCCCAAGGTGGGCAGCGTCGTGAAGTGGCATCAGGATTTTTCCTATTACCCTCACACCAACTCGGATCTGCTCACGGCGCTGATCTTCCTCGACGACGCGAACCGCGAGAATGGCTGCCTTCGCGTGATTCCCGGCTCGCACCGCCGCGGGCTTCGCTCGCATGAGATCGACGGTTTTTTCCGCGGCACCGTGCAGGACGTGGTGGAGGCCGACGCCGTGGAGGTGGAGGTCAAGTCCGGCGGCGTGCTGTTCCTGCACTGCCTGACCCTGCATGCGTCCGCGCGCAACACCTCGAACCTGCCGCGCCGCACGTTCCTGCCGGCCTACCGCGCGGCCGATTCGTTCCCGATCTACTTCGGGCCGCACGCGGCACACAACGAGCCGGGCGTGCGGCTGCTGCGCGGGCAGCCGTCCCGCATGGCGCGCGTGGAAGCCGGCCTGCACCGCCTGCCGATCGCCGAGCGCGATTTCGGTTCGCTCTACGAAGTGCAGGAAGGCTCGCACCTGAACAAGCAGATGTCGGACATGAAGTCAGCAGGCTACGCCGTCGCGTGACGCGCCGATTGCCGATCCCCCGCCCCCATCCAGACAAACGAGGTCATCATGTACCTGAGAGTGAATCCCGCATCGCATCTGAAGCCCGTGATGTCCGTGCCCGCGTCGAAGCCGGAGACCCAGCGCGCCATCGTCACCGCGAGCCTGGCCACCGGCCGCTCGCGCATCCACAACGACCTGCGCTGCCTCGAAACCGACACCATGAAGCAGGCCTGCCGGCAGCTCGGCGCGCGCATCAGCGAGCAAGACGGCTTCCTTGAAATCGACGGCGTGGGCCGCCAGTTCACCAACGACACCCTCGTGATCGACGCGAAGGGCTCGGGGCTGGTGTTCCGCACGCTGTCGGCCATCACCTGCGCGCGCCGCTCGCCCACCATCCTGACCGGCGATCACACGCTGCGCCGCCGGGTCATGAAGCCGCTGTTCGACGCGCTCGACTCGCTCGGCGCGAACATCCAGCACATCGGCGACGCCGGCAAGGCGCCCGTGATCAACTGGGGGCAGCGGATCTCGCGCACCCATGCCGAGCTGCCCGGCGACGTCAGCTCGCAGTTCGTCACCGCGCTGCTGTTCCTCGCGCCGCTGTCGGACCAGCCCATGACGATCCACCAGAGCGAGCCGGTGCTGTCGAAATCGTACATCGCGCAGACCGTCGACTTCCTGCGCCGCGCCTCGATCGACATCGAGGCGGACGAGCGGTTCAGCCACTTTTCCGTGCGTCCGGGCGAGTACGTCGCGTTCGATTCGCGGATCAACGCCGACTACACCTCGCTGTCGTACCTGCTGTTCGCCTGCACGGTGTTCCCGGGTGAGTACGTGATCCGCGGCATCACCAGCGACACGCTGCAGGGCGAGCAGATCTTCATCGACGTGGTACAGGCGCTCGGCGTGAAGGTGATGCACGACGATGCCGCGCAGGAGCTGCTGGTGTCGAGCGTCCATGCCCGGCTGTCCGGCCGGCACGAGGTGGACGTCAGCGACGGCCCGAACATCATCCCGACGCTGGTCGCGCTGAGCCTGTTCGTGGAGGGCGAATTCCGCGTGGTGGGCGGCTCGGTCACGCGGCTCCACAAGTCGTCGCGCATCGAGTCGATGGTGACCGAGGCCAGCAAGCTCGGCGCCGACATCAAGCTGCTCTGGAACCGGCAGGGCGACATCGACGGCTTCGTCACGCGTGGCAGGAGCGATTACGAGGGCGGCGAGATCCTCACCAGCTGCGGCGACCATCGCAACTTCATGTCGCTGTTCGTCGCCTCGCTGAAGTTCCGGCGGCCGTGCCACCTCGACGGCTTCGAGGACGTGATCTGCTCGTTTCCCGAGTTCCTCACCCAGTTCGAGGCGCTCGGCGCGTCGTTCTCGCCGGTGCAAAGCGTCGTCTCCGGCCCGGCGGTGATCGACGAGTAAGGTCGCGCCGCGCCCTCACCCACCCGCCGGCATGGCGCGGGTGAGGGCCTGGGCCGGGTCCGGCTCGCGCGACGCCAGCCCGCTGGCCGCCGCGCGAATCCGCTCGCGCATCCAAGCCTGCGCGGGGACGCTGTCGTGGCGCCGGTGCCAGTACATCGACCAATGGAACCGCGTCGATTCGAACGGCAGCGCCTTGATCACGAGCCCGTCCTGCGCGAAGCGCCCGGCCAGCCGCCCGGACATCACCGCGATCATCGAGGAATGGCGCAGCAGGTGCGGAACCACGAGCCAGTGCGGCACGTTCAGCGCCACGTTCCGCGCGCGCTGCATCCGCGCCAGCGCGGCATCCACGTAGCGGCCGTCGGTCGAGTTGATCGACACCTTGAGGTGCGGCAGCGCGAGAAACAGCTCCATCGTCATCTCGTCGCCGGCATGCCGGTGCTCGCGCGACAGCACGCACACCATGCGATCCTCGAACAGCGGCGTCGCGCGCACCGCGCCCGTGTGCTCCAGATCCATGCTCACCGCGAGGTCGATGTCGTCCGCGTCGAGCGCCGTCACGGTCTGGCGCGGCGGCAGGTGCACGACGTCGATCGTCACCTGCGGCGCCTGCTGCCCGAGCTGTTCGAGCAGGGCCGGCATCAGCAGGTATTCGAGCACGTCCGACATGCGGAGCCGGTAATGCTGGGTGCTGGTGGCGGGGTCGAACGAACTGCTCGACTTGATCAGCCGCTCGGCCTGGCGCAGCAGCTGGCGCAGCGGCTCCTCCAGCTCCAGCGCGCGCGGCGTGGGCTCCATGCCCGACGCGTTGCGGATCAGCAGATCGTCCTGCAGCAGCGTCCGCAGGCGCCCGAGCGCGCTGCTCATGGCCGACTGGCTCAGCCCGATCTTGGTCGCGGCTCGCGTCACGTGCTTTTCGGTCAGCAGCGCATCGAGCACGACCAGCAGGTTCAGATCAACGCTGCGTAGATTCATAGGGACTTGCGCTCTGGTGGGTTGAGGCGCGACCCGGGACGCGTGCCGGCATCCCGCCGGCGCGACGGGCCACGCCCCGGATCGAGACGGCCGGCGGCACCACCGGACGCCGCGGCGCCGGCCTCGTGGTTCCACCCGCCTCGCCGGACGCGGCCGGTCGCTTGGGGCCAGCCCGCCGTGGCCCGCGGCCGAAAGCCGTGAGCGCGGTGGGCCATGCGCGGCCGCATCGGCACCAGTTTATGCCTCACCCGCGCGGTTTCGGATGGACGTTTGTTTTTTTATTCGCCGTCCCGCCGAATTTGCCCCGGTATCTCCGGACAACCCGCGAGCCCAGCGGCCTCGCGCGGCGTTCCTGTGATGCGGCCCGCTTCGCCCGATGCCAGCCAGGAATGCCGCCACCGAGGCGATGTCGGCAGGCTGCCCGTCACGCACGCCGAAGTGCGGGCGCAAATCGTCGAACCGGGACAGGCCCGCTACGACCCGTTCGGCCAGGAAGGCGCCGGCTGCACCGGAACATGGAGGCCGCCGGGCGCGTGATCGCGCGGCGGCGCGCGTCGCGCCATCCCGTATCACCAGCTGGAGATGGCGGCGCGGCCCGACCGGATCCTGACCGAGCACGCCACCGAGATCGCCGGCCTGACCGTCTACACGGTGCTGGCGACGCCGCGGCGCGTCCCCTCGCGGATTCTGGAACGCGACTCGTATGCGTACTGGGACAAGGTGGCGGGCGCCGATTTCGATTCCGCCAGCGAATTCCTGCGGTTGCTGAAGGAGGACGGCCTGTTGCGACAGCAAGGCGAGGCGCTCGCGATCGAGCAGCTGGACACGGTGTCCGACCGGCGCGTCTGGCATTCGGGCGTGAAGTACGCCGATCTGTTTCGCTGCAAGCTCACGCACCGGCTGCGCGCCGGCGACCTGCTGCTGCAGAACAACGTGACCTGGTCGCATGCCACCAGCAACTGGACGCCGGGCTCGGGCGTGCGCCAGGTCGCGGCGGCGTTCGCGTGACGGGGCGCGGGGGTGGTCGGGCAGGCCGGCGCCGCGGCCGGGCCGGATCGCTTCGTCGGTGGCCGATCCGCGGTCGGATCGAACCGGGTTCGATGGCGCCGCCGGCTGTCGCCGGCCCGGCTCTGGCCCGTTGCCGGACCGCCGGCCGGGCCGCCGGTCGGGCCGCCGCCAGCACGCGCGGCTGATGATTTTCCCCGCCGGTCCGTTTATGTCACGGTAGCATTGGCAAACCAAAGTCACGTCTGCGCGCCGGGATGGCGGCGACCGCCATGAATCGACGGCCCGATGCCGCGACGACGTGACGACGTGACGACAATCCATCCACGCCAGCCAACGGGGAAATCCATGCCTTTTGTCCGCCTCCACGGGCACCGGTGCGAGTCGGGCCGACATCGTTGACGGTCGCGCCACGCCGGTTCGGCGCTCTCCCCCTGTCCGTCGGGACGAATCCGCGAGCCGGTGGCGTGCCTGCCGATCCGGGCGCGCGACGGGACGCATCGAAATCGCCATCCATACCCACGCAAGAGACACCATGCAAACCACCGACAACATCGTCATCGCCTTCGTGCCCGGCACGTCCGCATCGGAATTGAACCTCGCCGGCAACAGGAAGCGGGCCTGGCCCGATGCGCTGGAACTGATCCACGTCTTCAGGGATGACGAGCGGTGCAAGGAGGTGGCCGACCAGACGACGCTGCCGGTCGGCGACATCGTCGATCACTTCCGGATCGGGCCGGAGAACCTGTCGTGCTACGGCCACCTGATCCACTTCATGCAGCACGAGATGGGCTTCACCAGCGCGATTTCATCGAGCTGCACGCCGCTGGCAAGCCCTACGAAGCCGCTCGACAAGCCGCTGCCGAAGGTCTTCTACCATTGCCCCTACGACTGGCGGCAAGACAACCGCGAGTCGGCGAAGCGGCTTGGCGCGGCGCTGACCGAACTCGATCACGTCTACGCGAGTGCCGGCCAGACCTACAAGCTGTATATCGTCGGGCACAGCATGGGCGGGCTGGTGAGCCGCGGCCTGCTCGAGGATCCCGCCTCGAAGTCGGCGCCGTGGTTCGGCAAGGCCCGGGCGCTCATCACGCTGGCGACGCCGCACTATGGCGCGCCGCTCGCGTTGAGCGCGATGCTCGGGCAGCAGATCGCCAATGTCGAGCTGATGGCCTACGTCAACTACGTGCAGTCGGTGGTCGACAAGCCGATCTTCCCATCCACCTATGAGCTGCTGCCCCCGCCCGGGCATCCGTTCATCCAGGATGGCAACGGCGCCACCCTGGACGTCTATACCGCGGAGCCCGCGGCACCGTTCATGAAGGCGCTCGCCGATTTCAGGTTCAACCCGGAAAGCCTCGAGAAGGCGCAGACGTTCTTTTCGACGCTCACGGTGACGTCGCCGGACAATACGCCGATTCCGTACCACTGCTTCGTGGGCACGGAGCGGCCGACGCTCGCCAGCGACGCCGCCGGGCACCGACCGGCTTTCACCTATCGGCCCGATCCCGCGCATCCGCAGGACGACCCGTTCGTCAGCGCGGAAAAAGTCGCGGTGGGCGACGGTATCGTTCCCGAGGACAGCGCCCGCTTCGTGTTCGAGCTCACCGATGCGCGATGCAGGACGTTCCCGGGGTATTCCCATGGGGAAATGGGCGGGTCGAACATGAAGAAGGCACCGGATGCGATCCGGGCGATGCTTGAACTGATCGGGCTGGAACTGCCGCCGCGCGGCACGGAAGACGAATCGGACGACGCGATGGACAGTTCGAACGCCTCGTGATGTGCTGAACCGCGCGGCGGCATGCGATGCCCTGGACGTTTGCCGGGGCGTGGTCGGCAGCGGCAAGCCCGCCGCCGAGAGGGCGTCGCGCGTCCCCGGGTGCTACAAGGACACCACGATCTTGCCGAAATGCGTGTTCCGCTCCAGGTGGCGATGGGCTTCGACGATGTCGTCGAAGCCGAAGGTCTCCGCAACCACCGGCTTGAAGACGCCGCTTGCAACACCGGTCAGGACGTAGGAGGCGGCCGCCTCCAGGCGCTTTCTGTCGGTCGTGAGTCCGAACAGGTTGTAGCCGCGAATGACCGGCATCCGGGGAATCACCTCCAGCAGCGGCAGGACGGTGGGCTCGGTGCTCAGCGCGCCGTAGAGAAACATCGTCGCCCCCGGCGCGCAAGCCGTGACCAGCCTCGCGAAATCGGGGCCGCCAACCGGATCGAAGACGATGTCGGCCCCTTTCCCGCCAGTGATCCGCATGATCTCCACGACGACGTCCTGCTCTTCGGTGACGATCACGTGCGCCGCCCCCGCCTTGAGCAAGCGCGCACGTTTGGCGCTGGTGCGCGTCAACGCCACCGGCACGCCACCTCCGGCGTTGACGATCTGGATCGCACCCAGGCCGATGCCGCTCGACGCGGCCGGGATGACGACCGTATCGCCCCGTTTCATCGTGCCGTCTTCCAGCAGCGCCCCGTATGGCGTGAGGAACACGTTCCACAAGGTCGTCGCCTCGACATGCGGCATCGGCTCGACATGCCTGATGACCGCCGCGGCCGGCGCCAGCACCCGTTCGCCGTACATGCCATAGTCGTTCATCGAAAATGCCGGCACCGTGGTCACCTGGTCGCCCACCGCCAGCCCGCCGACGCCCGCCCCGACGGCATCGACATAACCCGAAACCTCGTATCCCAGACGAGCCGGCAAGCGCACCGGCTCGACGTAACGTCCGGAGCGCCACATCGACTCCGCGCGATTCAGGCCGATGGCCTTCACGGCGATACGGACTTCGTCGGCTGCCGGTTCCGGCAGTGCCACGTCGACGATCTGCAGGACGTCCGGACCACCGTACTCACTGAACTGCACCACACGCGACATGTTTGTCCTTGCTTTGAAATCGCCGCCTAGCCGGCAGCGGCCCGGGCGCATCAGGCAGCGCCCGGACGGGATGGAACGGGGCGCACCCGCCGTGATGCCCTGGCGGCGCCAGGGGTTCGGCATTCATTCCGGCGCCCGCCTCGAGGAGGATGCCGCTACCTTGCTGATCTGCATCTGCGGAGCGTGGCTGGAGCAATTGTCGAGATCGGCTTCCAGTTCCGCCCGGTTGCGCTGGAGGGCGGCCAGGAAGCCGTCGAGATCGCGGGTATGGAAATGCCCGACGGCGAGGAACGGCGGCGAGACCTCGCCGGTCGCCACGCCGAAATCCACCTCCCACGATTCGCAGAGATCGCCGATGCGCTCGGCGACCAGCGGCACGTGGTGGTCCCGGTAATAGCTGCCGTCGAAGCGGATTGCCTCGTCGGCACGATAGAGCATGCTGATCCTGAACATGATTTTTCCGTGGAGACCGTTCGTGGTGCGCCGGGGCGGCGAACCACCCAGGCGCCGGGACGCATGCCTACTGCCGGTAGATATCTGCGAATCGCCTGGCAAACTGCTCGATCCGAATCCCGCGCAACTCGCGCTTCTGCTTGACGTAGTCCTCGAACAACACGCCGCGATCCAGAGCGACGAACATCTCCAGATAGTGATCGGCTGCGCCCTCGGCAAAGCCGTACTTGAGCAGCACGTTCCTGAACTCGCGATCGTCGAAGCGCAGCCATTTCATGTCGGGTATGCCGATTTCCTTGCCGATGAGCGCCGCGATTTCATCCGTGCCCGTCTCGTCGCTGACCACGTAGCGGAACGAATGCCCGTGGAAATCGAGCGACATCAATGCCTCGGCGGCTTCGTCGGCGATCGCCGCCGGCTCCACCACCGTGAAGGTGCCTGCCGGTATCTCGAACATGTTGCCCATGTGTCCCGCGCTTCGGATCAGCCCGATCGACAGCAGCAGGTTGGTATAGAAATAGCCGGCGCGAAGGTGCAGGACGTTGACCCCTTCCAGGCCGTTGAGGACGACCTCGGCCAGGCCCATTCCGCTGATCGCTCCGGCATCGTGCAAGCGGTGCGCGCCGTAGCTGCTGAGGAACACCGCATGCTTCACGCCGGCGGCGCGAATGGCAGCCGCGAAGTTTTCCGCCAGCGCGACGCTGAATTGCTTCAGGTCCGGCTGATCCCATCCCGGCGGCAACATCAGATAAACGCCGTCGGCGCCTTCGAAGGTCCTGGCGAGGAACGCCGCATCCTGCAGGTCGCCCACCGCGGCGACGGCACCGAGCCGGACCAGTCCGGACAGGTTGTCGGCATCGCGACCGATCACCGTGACCTCGTGACCGTTCTCGAGCAGTCGTGTCGCCAGCGGCCGGGAAACATTGCCGGCACTTCCCGTTACAACGTATTTCATGTCACACCTGTTGAAGAGAGTTCGCAGCAAGGATCCGAATGTCGAAGATTCGAACCCCTCGAGTCAGGTACCCCCAGGCCCGGCACTGCGCCCGTGAGCCTGGTGACCGGCGATTCAGTCGCGCCGGATCGATCGTCATCGAGGCTTTCAGTGTCGCGCAAACCCTCGCAAGAACTAAGTACTTGCGATTCCGAAGAATCCGGACGCCGCCGTCCACAATGGCGACGAACCCGGTTCCTCGCGCGATCGGGGCGCGGCCTCTCATCGCCGGTGCGAGGCTTGCCGCCGCGGAGAAATGTTCCGATCTGTTTCAACTGTCGCCGTGTTTATCCTCGCGGCCGTTTCGCCTACCGTTTCCCCGTTTCCAACCGATTCGTGGAGATCGTCGATGAGCAATTCCGCTGCAAGTGGTGACGCGCGTCCCGTCGTGCTGGTCACGGGCGCGCTAGCCGGTATCGGCCGCGCGACCGCCCTGGCATTCGGTGCCGCCGGCTATCGCGTCGTGGTGTCGGGGCGCCGCCCCGAAGCTGGGAAGGCGCTGGAGGAAGCGCTGCGCGCGCTCGATCACGAGGCCAGGTTCGTCGAGGCGGACGTGCGCTTCGAGGAGCAGGTCTCGGCACTGATCGATACCACGGTTCGACACTTCGGCCGCCTGGATATCGCCGTGAACAATGCCGGTATCGACGGCAAGTTCCGCTCCATCCTCGAACACGACGCGAAGAGCTACCAGGAAGTCTTCGATGCCAATGTCCTGGGCACTTTTCTGAGCATGAAGCACGAGTTACGCGCCATGCGCTCCCGGGGATCCGGCAGCATCGTCAACATTTCGTCCACCATGGGTACCCGGGGCGCACTCAATGCCTCGCTCTATGCCGGCAGCAAACACGCGGTGGAAGGCATGACCAAGGCGGTCGCGCTGGAGGCGGCGCCGTTCTCGATTCGCGTCAACGCGGTGGCCCCCGGGCCGGTCCAGACGGAAATGTTCGACCGCATCGCCGTCGATGCCGGGGGACGCGACGCCATGATTGCTGGCGTTCCACTCAAGCGGCTCGGCACCGTGGAGGAAATCGCGCAAATGATCCTGTTCGTCGCCTCCGACAAGGTTCCGTTCCTGACCGGAGAAGTCATCCGCGTCAACGGCGGCAAGACCGCCTGAGGCAAGACCGGCCCTGACGACGGAGCGGCCCGCACAGGCCAGCCCGTCGGTTAATTTTTTTCTCCTGCCTTCTTCCCATGATCATCCACAGTATCGAAGACCGGACCGGCACCCATTGCATCGATTTCATCGAGGACGAGGCCGAGGGCGGCTTTCGCTTCAAACTGTTCAGGAAGGAACCGGAAGACCATGGCCGCTGGTCATTGACGGCGGACTACTCGGGGACCCGATACGATGATCTCGCCCAGGCCATCGCCGCCGCCAGACGGGCAGTGCCCTGGCTGGACGACCAACCGGCCCGCTGACGGGGCCGGTTGGTCCTTGCGGTCGCCCCTGGCCGCCATCTCGTCAACCCGGGCCGAGCGCCGCCTTGCGTGCCCGGTAGCGCATTCCCGCGAACCACGACAGCGCGAAGGCGATCATTTCACAGGTGGCCGCCGACCACCCCAGGTCGGACACGGAAGCCAGCGAGATCGTCAGCGACCCCAGAGAGGCGCCCAGCGAAAAGCCCAGGTACATGAAGGAAGCGTTCATCGACAATGCGATCGGGGTGCCGGCAACCCCGGCGACGCCGATCAGCGTCACCTGCTGGGCAGGATAAAAGGCCCAATGCGCCATGCCCCAGCCGACGATGCAGAACAGGATCGGCAGCAGGCTGCCGCGCGCGCCCGGTAGAGGGAGATGGGCACGCCACGACATCGTCGCGAATACGAGGACCATCAGCGCGAGACTGGGGAGTACCACGCGGCGGGGCCCGAGACGATCCGTTCCCTCGCCGCCGATCACCACACCGATCGCCGCCGACGCCCCCCACGTGAAGAGGATGTAGCCGATTTGCGCGCCATCGAGCCGTGTCACGCTGGAGACGAACAGGGCCAGGTAGGTGTACATCGTGTAGGCGCCGGTCGCCCAAATCATCGTGACCAGCAAGGTCAGCAGGATGGCCGGCTGCCGGACCGTCCGCAGCCGCTGGCGCAGGCTCGCCACGGTCATGCCCTTGCCGATATGCGAAGGCATGCCGACGATCAGCCCCAGCGTCGCGACCGCCGACAGCACGGCCACGCAGGCAAAGGTCATCCGCCATCCAAGGTGATTGCCGATCAATGCACCGAACGGGACACCGAAGGCGATCGCGACCGAAATGCCGCCGTTGACGATGGCCAGTGCCTTGCCGCGCCTTTCAGGGCCCGCGACCACGCCTGCCAGGGCATTGGCTCCCGGTACGTAAAGCCCGGCGGCACCTGCCAGCAGGACGCGCGCGGCCATCAAGGTCCAGTAGCCGGGGGCGGCCCAGGCCAGGATGTTGGCCGCGCTGAAGGCCAGCATGGTGAAGATCATCATGCGCCGCCGATCGACATGCCCCGTCAGGGCGGTGAGGATCGGCGAGCTCAGCGCGTAGGCCAGGGAAAACACCGTCACCAGCTGGCCGGTGGCGACGACGCTGGCATGCAGATCCCTTGCCATCTCGGGCAGGAGCCCGGCAATCACGAAGCTCTCGGTTCCGACTGCGAAGGTACCGAGTGCCATGAAGAACAGGGGAGGATAGGAAAAGCGTTCGGGTGGATTCACGGGGCAGGTTTCCTGCGGGAGGGCGCCGCCTCGCGCGCCCCGGCACTCGTACGAACAACCGGGCAGCGGCGCGGGCTCACGGCAATGGAGCCCGATGATAGGGATGCGAGGACCGGGGAAAAAGATGGGGCATGTCGCATCACTTCGGACACGCCTGTCCGAAGTGATGCGCGCCCGCCTTCCGCAAGGCAGCGACGGGCGCCGAACCAGGACGGCTCGACCCAGGCGCATGCCGCGGCCAGGACGCGAGCCGGACAGTCGTGTCCGAAATGATGTGAACTGCGAAGCATTTTTCTCCGTCGCGCCGGCCCCTACCATGGCAGGGTTGCGGATCGACCGCATCGTGCAAGGAGAAAACATGAATGACATGGTCTCGAGTTCCACCGACACAATCAGGGTGGGTGTGATCGGAGCCGGCACCTGGGCCGAATACGGCCACTTCCCTTCCCTCAAGCTGTTGCCGCAATACGAACTGACGGCCATCCACAGCCGTTCCTGCGACAAGGCTGCCGCATTGAAGCGGCGCCACGGCTTTCGTCACGTCGCCGGTTCGCTCGATGAGCTGGTGAATCACCCGGAGGTCGACCTGGTACTGGTGCTGACCCCGGCGCCGCAGCACGAGGCAGGCATTCGCGCCGCGATCGCCGCCGGGAAGGACGTCTACTGCGAATGGCCGCTGACGCCCGGCACGGCGCTGTCGAGGGAACTGCTGGAACTGGCCGGCAGGGCTGGCGTGCGCACCCTGGTCGGACTGCAGCGCCGCCTCGCACCGGACTATCGATACCTGCACGACCTGATCGAGGCGGGAAAGATCGGCGAGGTCCGCTCGATCCGGCTGCACATCAGCGTCGAATACTTCACGCGGCTTCGCACGATCGGCCTGCACTACACCGTTCCGGCGGAAAACTTTTCCAACGTGCTGGCCATCTATGGCGGCCATTATCTGGACATGCTGTTCCATACGCTGTTCGACTATCCGGACCGCATACAGGCCCTGCTTGTGAACCAGTTCAAGGAAATCACGTTCCGGGAAACGGGTGCCACGCTGCCGCACGGCACGCCGGATCAGGTCGTGCTGGCCGGAACCTTCCCGAACGGCGCGATCCTGACCGTCCACATCGAGGCAGGCAAGCTGAACAACTACGGCATCCAGCTCGACGTCACCGGCACCGAAGGCGACCTGCGGGTGACCAACCCGGCCAGCTTCGGCGAGACGTCCAACCGGCTCGAGATCGCCGTCGGCGAAGGCCAGGCGCTGCAACGGCTGGACGTGCCCTCCGGGTACGAGTGGCTTCCACCCAACGCACTGGGCGCCAGCACGCGCGAGCTGGCCAACCTTTACGCGGCCCACGCCCACGACCTCCGGCACGGCGGCCAGCGTGCGCCCACGTTCGCCGACGCCATCCGCGTCCACGAACTGATCGACCAGATCGTGGCCGCCCATGACGGCGGCCGGCGCATCGACCTGAACTTCTCGTAACGGACCATCCATGCCAACGCTTTTCACTCCCATCCAGCTCGGCCGCTATGCGCTGAAGCACCGTGTCGTGCATGCACCGGTGACGCGGCTTCGTTCCGATCCCGACGACACCCCGAGCGCCATGATGGTCGAGTACTACCGACAGCGCGCCAGCGATGGTGGTCTCCTGATATCGGAGTCGTCGCATACCCTGCGCAGCGGGCGCGGCTACCTCGGCGGCCCCGGCATCTACGAAGACCGGCATATCGCGGGCTGGAAGAAAATCGCCGACGCGGTCCATGAAAAGGGCGGCCGCATCTTCATGCAGATCGTCCACGACGGCCGCCAGTCCCACGTCGACCTGACGGGCGGCACGCCGCCCGTGGCGCCATCCGTGGTTCCGTTCGAAACCCGGGTGCTCACGGCCAGGGGCTGGGTCCCGAACTCCCCTCACCGGGCGGCCGACATCGAGGAGGTACGCCTGTTGATCGATGCCTACCGCACCGCCGCGGAGCGCGCGCTGGAGGCCGGCGTCGACGGCGTGGAACTGCATTCGGCCAACGGCTATCTGGCGGACACCTTCCTGCAGGATGGCACCAACACACGCACCGACGACTACGGCGGCAGCATCGAGAAGCGCGCCCGCTTCACGCTGGAGGCCGCGCGCGGCATGATCTCGGTGTTCGGCGCCGACCGCGTCGGCGTGCGCCTGTCCCCCAGCGGCAAGTGGGGCGCCATGTCGGATTCGTCGCCGCAGGACACGTTCCGTTACGTCGTCCGGCAACTCGATTCGATGGGCCTCGCCTACCTGCATCTGATCGAACCGCGCGTCATGGGCGTCGAGACGCTGGACGACAAGGCGGGGCCCGTGGCGTCGGAATACCTGCGGCAATTCTTCGACGGTCCGATCCTCTCCGCCGGCGGTTACGACCGCGAGGGCGCCAATGCCGCGCTGCGAAGCGGCCATGCCGACCTGATCGCTTTCGGTCGCTATTTCACCTCCAATCCGGACCTGCCGGAGCGCCTGCGCCTGAACCTGCCGCTGGCGGACTACGACCGTTCGGCCTTCTGGGGCGGCGACGAGCACGGATATATCGACTTCCCGGCCTACGGCGCCGCGCGCGTCGAATGAACAGTCCGGGGCCCCGCGACGGGGCTCCCGGACGGGCTATTTCGAGCCGGCACGACCAGCCACTCGGCAAGCGCGAGCCGGCGCCCCGATGCGCGCCTCGCGCCGACGTCACTCACCGTGCGCCGTGACGCGTATCGCCGAACACACCGGCATGCTGCGAAGGCGGTGCGCGCCAATAGGACGGTGCAGCCTGCACGCTTGCCCCCAGGACGGCGGCGGCATGCCATGCCCAACGCGGATCGAACAACATCGCGCGCGCCAGGGCCACGAAGTCGGCACGGCCGTCGGCCACGATGTCCTCCGCCTGATGCGGGTCGGTGATCAAGCCGACCGCAACGGTGGTGACACCGCTTTGCTTGCCGATGGCCTCGGCCAGATGCACCTGGTAACCGGGCGCCACCGGGATCTGCTGGCGCGGCGATATCCCCCCCGAAGAGGCCGTGATCCAGTCCACCCCCAGTTCCTCGAGGCGGTTGGCCAGCACGACGCTCTGGTCGAGGTCCCAGCCGCCGTCCACCCAGTCGGTGGCGGAGATCTTGACGCCGATCGGGAATCCGGCCGGCAGCGCCTCGCGGACCGCCGCCACGATCTCCAGCGGATAGCGCATGCGATTGTCCAACGAGCCGCCGTATGCGTCGTCCCGATGGTTGGAGACGGGCGACAGGAACTGGTGCAGCAGGTAGCCATGCGCGAAATGCAACTCGATACCGTCCACGCCGAGACGCAGGGCGCGCCGGGCCGATTCGACGAAGGCCGCCCGGATGCGCCGCATGCCGGCGTGGTCCAGGGCTTGCGGCGGCACCTCGTGTTCCCGTTGGGACAGCGCCGACGGCGCCACCGCGATCCAGCCGCGATCGTCGGACGCCAGCTGTTGCCCGCCCTGCCAGGGCTCCGCGCTGGAGGCCTTGCGCCCGGCATGGCCCAGTTGCAGCAGCAGCCTGGTCCACGGCGCGACCGCTCGCGCCGCCTCGATGACCTTGCCGAGGGCGGCTTCGGTATCGTCGTCCCACAAGCCGAGATCGCCCGGGGTAATCCGTCCTTCCGGCAATACCGCCGTGGCCTCGACGAAGACCGCGGCCGCGCCGGAAGCGGCCAGGCCACCCACGTGGACCACATGCCAGGCAGTCGCCGCGCCGTTCTCGGCCACGTACTGGCACATGGGCGAGACCAGGATGCGATTGGGCAGCGCCAGCGATCCCAGCGCGTACGAGGAAAACAGTGCGCTCATCGCGGCTCCTCAGGCTGCCCTGGCTTCTTGATGGAACGGATAGTCGGTGTAGCCGACCTCGGTACCGCCGAAGAACGAAGGACGATCGTATGCGTTCAGCGGCCAGTTGTTGCGAATGCGCTCGGGCAAGTCCGGGTTCGCGATGAAGTGGCGGCCGAATGCGACGGCGTCCGCCGCGCCGCTGTCGACGATGGCTTCGGCCTTGGGGCCGTCGAAGCCACCGGCCGCCACGATCACCCCCTTGAAGAACCTGCGCATCAGCGGCGCGGCCACCGGCTCCGGATTCTTCGTCTCGTCGTCGACGTTGCCCAGCACCCGCGGCTCGATCAGATGCAGGTAGGCCAGGCCGCGCTTGTCCAGTTCGGCGGCGGCATGGGTAAACAGCGCCTCCGGATTGCTGTCGCCCATGTCTCCCCAGGTTCCGCCGGGCCCCAGGCGAACGGCCACCCGTTCGTTGCCCCAGACCGAGATCAGCGCATCGGTGACTTCCAGCAGGAAGCGGACGCGGTTGGGGATGGTGCCGCCGTACCGGTCGGTGCGCTGGTTCGCGTTGTCCTGCAGGAACTGGTCGACCAGATAGCCGTTGGCGCCGTGCAGTTCCACGCCGTCGAAGCCGGCCTGCAGCCCGCGCCGGGCGGCGGCCCGGAACGCCTCGACGATCTCGGCGATCTCGGCGATTTCCAGGGCGCGCGGCGGCGTATTGGGCACCCAGCCGGCTTCGGTGTAGGCCACGCCCCCGTGCTCGACGGCCGACGGCGCGACCGGTTGGCCGCCACCCGGCTGCAGCTGGCTGTTGGACTGGCGGCCGGCATGGTACAGCTGCAGGAAGATCAGGCCGCCCTTGGCGTGAACCGCGTCGGTCACCTTCTTCCATCCGGCGATCTGGCTGTCGTCGTACAGCCCGGGCGCGCCGAGATAACCGTTGCCGTTGGGCGCCGCAATGGTTGCCTCGCCGATGATCAGGCCGCCCCTGGATGCGCGCTGGCCGTAGTATTCGGCCATCAGGTCGCCGGGCACGGCACCGCTTTCGGCGCGCATGCGGGTCAGGGGCGCCATGATCACGCGGTGCGCCAGACGGTGGGGACCGACCTTGAGAGAAGTCATGATTTTCATGCGAGTTCCTTGGGATTCGATAGGGATGGGCACGCTGCCCGGCGAGCACGCCGGTTCGGCCGATGCGGATCGAGAGCTAGTGTAGTAACGGCCGTCGCAAACCAGAACCCGGAACGGCATCCGAACATTTCGGAATAAAAGTCCGGAATCGGGGGGAACGATAGCCGGGGCGTCCGGGACCGGCCGCCGCCGGTTTGCGCTACCGGCGGGCGGCCGCGTGACCACGCGGCCCCTCGCGTACGCGGCGCGCCGCCGCCTCGCGCCGACAATTGTCGGTGTTCCGGAAATCGGCTAAGGTAGGCGCCGACAATCGTCCTCAATGGCAATGCAAGGATTCCGCCGAATGGATAGCCTGAGCGGTATTTCGATGTTCGTACAGGTTGCGGAAACACGCAGTTTCACCGAGGCCGCGCGCATATTGGGCGTGTCCGCATCGGCGGTGGGCAAGAGCATCGGCAGGCTGGAAGAGCGGCTGCGCGTGCGCCTTTTTCACCGCAGCACGCGCAGCATCACCCTCACGGCGGAGGGCGCGCTGTTCCTGGAGCGGTGCCGCCGCATCCTCGGCGAACTCGACGCGGCCGAGTCGGAGCTGTCCCATGCCGCCGGCTCGCCCCGCGGGAAGCTGAAAGTCGGCATACCGCAGTTGAACAAGTTGTTCATGCCGGTGTTCGACAGCTTCATGCAGCGCTACCCCGACATCGATCTGGATATCGACATGTCCGACCGCATGGTCGACGTCATCGAGGAAGGCTTCGACATCGTCGTGCGCACCGGCGAGCAGCACGACTCGCGTCTCGTCGTCCGGAAGATGGGCGCGTGCGCGCACGTGCTGGTGGCGACGCCCGGTTATCTGGAACGCCACGGCGAGCCGCGGCATCCGTCGGAGCTGGTCCGCCACATGTGCCTGCAGCATCGCTTCCCGGCGACGGGAAAACTCGAGCGGTGGCCGTTCCTGCTCGACGAGTCGGAGCCCGACGTCGTGCTCCCTGAAACAATGACGGCCAACACCATCGAGCCGCTTGCCTATTCCGTGTTGCAAGGCCGCGGGATCGCCTTCCTGCCCGCTTTCCTGGTGCGGGATGCACTGGACAACGGGCAGCTGCGCACCGTGCTCGACGACTATCTCGATCGCACCGTCGAATTCCGGATGCTTTGGCCGGCGAGCCGCTATGCGTCTCCGAAGCTGCGCGTCTTCATCGACCACCTGATCCACCATCTCAAGATCTAGCCCCGCGCGGCAACCGCGTGACCGGCATTCGCGAATGGCGTGCGGGGGCGGCGCCCCTCAAGCCGCGTCCGGCTGATTCTGCGGCAACGCCGCCGCAAACGCGGGATCGTCGAGACAGTCACGGGCAATTCGCGCGACCCGCTGAAACGAATCGGCCTGCACCCCGTTATTCAGCGCGCTGACGAACTGAGGCACGAGAAACGCGTCGGCCAGCGTCGGTGCCTGGCCGAGACAATATCGTCCCGCCCGATCCGCGCGCTGCAGCGTTACCTCGATCGCGCCGAGCCCCTCGCGGATCCAGTGTTGCACCCAGGTCCGGCGCGCCTCGCCGTCGAGCGCGAAGCGGCTGCCGAGAAAGCGCGGCACGCGAAGCGAATGCAGCGGATGAATGTCGCTCGCGAGCGCGGCCATCAGGCTGCGCACGTAGGCGCGCTCGTTCGCCTCGCGCGGCAACAGCGGTCGCGTTGGATACCGCTCCTCCAGATACTCGCAGATCGCGATCGATTGCGTGATGCGCTGGCCGTCGTCGGTCACGAGCACGGGCAGCATCCGTTGCGGATTGATCGCCTCGAAGGCCGACGTATTGTGCTCGCCGTCGCCGCGCAGCAGGTCGACGGCAACGGTCTGGTACGACAGGCCCTTCAACGCCAGCGCGATCCGCACGCGGAACGACGCCGTCGAGCGAAAGTGGGAATACAGCTGCATGAGAAGCTCCCGCGCCGCTCAACTGCCGGCGTAAGTGAGATGAATGGGCTGGCCGGGCTCCGCACGCGCGAGATTGCCAAGCGCTGCGTTCTGCGGCACGTTTTGCAGCGCGTACAGCTCGAGCGCGACGAGACCGTCGCGATTGTCGATGGCATGCGAGCACCAGGCCGGCACGAACACCCAGTCGCCGGGTGAGATGGCAAGGCGCCCGACCGCGTCATCGAGGAGCAGGCAGCCCTGCCCGCTCAGCACCGAATACAGATGCCAGAAGGAATGGCTGTGAAGCGGCGCATGCATCCCCGGTTCGACGCGCTGCGCCGTCAGCGACAGGCCCGGCGCGGCCTCGGTGGCGTCGCGCGTTGCGGCGCGCGTCAGCGCCACGGAGCCGCGCGCGTGGCGCGGCTGCAGGCCGACGGTGCGCCATGTGGCATCGCGGCGCCAGATGGCGGGCGCCTCGGGCAATGGTCGCGTGCCGTCGAGATAGGCGGAAAACGACATGAACGTCCCCTCTTGGATTGGCATCGAAGGCCTCCGTTTCGAATCATGACCGGCACCCCGCTCGCGAGAGCCGGGCGTGCCGCAGCGCCCCGCCTCGCTCAACCGTCTAGCGACAACACGGCCGGAAGCGCCCGCGCCAGCGTGGCTGTCCCGGTCGCCGTACCGCCAAGCGCCGCGAACAGGCCCTGGACACAGGTTTCGGCATCGAGCGTGAGCCGCGACTTGCGGCCCGGGCGCGGCAGTTCCTGCGTGTAGTAATGCGGGCCCTCGACCGGATAGCCGATCGCCCAGATGCACGGATTGACGGCACCGTCGCGCCCGATCACGTGGTTCGACCCGGCGATGTCGATGCCGCCCGGCCGATAACCGCCGTTGCGGTAAGGACGAATCAGGCCGCGCGCCAGCAGGTTGGCGACGAGTTCGGAGCGGTCGGACTCCGGATGGAACACGTCGATACGAGAGAACACCAGCACGTCGGCATGGCGCCGTTCGACGCCGTGCCCGAAACGCGATTCGATCGCGAAGCGGGCCGCCTGCCGATCGTGGACCACGCTGGCCCCCGGCCCGCCAGCGACGTCGAGCAGGCCCTGGTCGATCAGCGTCAGCCATTCGAGGTTGCGATGCCGGGGCGGCCCGAATACGATCCGGTTCAGCGTATTGACGAACTGCTCGGTGAACACGCGGTTCGAATCAGGCGTGAAGCCGCCGAATTCCGCGGCATGGCGGAACTGTTCGCGCAGATCGCGCAGCACGTCGGTCGCCGCCTTGAGCGGGCTCCCGACGTTGCCCTTGTCGACCTCGACGAGATCGTCGACGAGAAAACCGCGGAAAAATTCGCGGTAGCGCTGCAGATCGTCGAAACGGCGCGTGCCGACCGGATCGAGAATCGCCTCGATCGCCTCGCGCGCCGCCGCGTCGAACACAAAGGTGCCGGGCGCCGGTTCGCGGCCGGTGCGCGCCATCTGGCTCGCGTAGGCCATGTCGGCCATCACCAGCGGCATCAGCTCCGTGACGAAATCGATGCGCGGGTCGCCGCGCGCCGAGCGAGCCTGCTCGCGCAGCCGTGCAATCGCCTCCATGGTCAGGAAGCGCGGCGTATAGCGGCCCGCGGCGCCTTTCTGGTTGATCGCGCGCGCCGAAAACGGCAGGCCGCTGCGCGAGAACAGCAGCATGGCGGGCTCGCGGCCCGAGCGCTCGTAGCGCAGTTTCCCGTCCCGCCGGACGAACCGCCCACCGCGCCCCACCGTCAGATGCGAGACCACGTCGTGAGCGGTCAGGCCCATGCCCTGGATCGCGACCGTGGCATCGGGCGAGATCCGGCCGAGTCGCTCGGCCGGATAGGCGTGCGAGAGGAAATCGAGCCGGTCGTTGCGGGCGCCGAGTGCCGTCACGAACGCCTCGTGCGCGAGATCGGCCTGATCGGGCTTGCGCTTGCCGTGGCCGGTCGTCAGCATCAGATAGTCGGTTTGCAGCGTGGCGCCGCCGGCCAGATGCACCACGAACCCGTGCCCCGCCGGCTCGACGTCGAGCGCCGCGCGCCGGTGGTGGCACACCGTCACGTTCGCCGGCAAGGCGCGCACGATGCGATCGAACGCGGCCGAGAAATACCGGCCGAGCAACTGGCGCGGCAGATAGTGCTGCTCGCCGATCTCCTCCCCGTGCGGGGCGCCGGTGGGATGGAACGCGCCATCGAAATGCCGGTAGCCGGCCTGACGCGCCCATTCGATGAAGCTCGGCGCGGCCGCGCCGCCAACCGCGTTGTCGGGCGGAAAGATCGTCACCTGGCTGGCGAGCGTGTTGGTCAGCAGGTGCCACGGTTGCGTATCGTAGTGGGTCCCCTGTCCGCATTCGCCGGGGTCGACGACGTGGACACGAATCGGGACCTCGCTCCGATGCGCGTGCAAATGCTGCGCCAGGCGCTCCAGCAGGCTGACGCCGCGTGGCCCCATGCCGATCACGGTCAGCGTGATGTCGTTCATCGTCGCCCCCCTCAGACCGGCTCGCCCGCGAGCGTCGGCTGGCGCTCGACGGCGGCCTGACCGGCGAGCGGCGGTTCGTGCAGCAGCGCGGTGTCAGGGTCACCGGGCCAGCGCGGAAAGGTGCTCAGCACCGCAGGATCGTGGCCCGGGATGACGTGGTCGGGGCCATCGGCCAGCGCATCGATGCGCGCATAGCCTTCGAGCATCCGCGCGACGTCGGCCACCAGCGGGAACGGCCGCCGCTCGCGAATGTTGGCCCAATAATGCGCGCCGTCGCTGGCGATGACGAGGTGGCCGCGCCGCGTGCTTACCCGCACGACCTGCTGGCCGAGCGTATGACCGCCGATCAGGTGCAGCGAGACGCCCGGCGCCAGTTCGGCGTCGCCGTCGTGGAACACGAGGCGCCCGTCGTAGAGGTGGCGCACCGCGGCGATCACGTCTTGCCGCTCGAACGGCCGGCGCAGCAGTTCGTGGCACATGCAGCGACCGGTGCAGTACTGCATCTCCAGGTCCTGTACGTGAAACCGCGCATTTGAAAACAGGTCGAAATTGCCCGCGTGATCATAATGCATGTGGGTAATGACGACATCACTGACCTTGGCCGCATCGATTCCAACGCGTTCCAGCGCCGCGCCGGGCGAACGCAGAAACACGCGGTGGCGCCTTGCCGCCATTTCCGAAGTGAAACCGGTATCGACCACGATTACGCGCTGGCCGTCGCGAATCGCCCAAATAAAATAATCCTGCGGCATCGGGCCGTCATGGCCGTCGTAAAACAGGTAATTCTCGCGTGCCGTCCGGTCGGGCTGCACGGCATATCGCAAGGCAAATACCTCGTGGTTGGGGGCAAGCGGGGAAATCATGCAGTCACCTTTTCGTTTTAAATACGTGTTCGAATATCGATGCATGGCCGCCATCGCCGATTTCATCGGGCGAATGACGCGCCGCAGCGGAATTCATTGTTTTCTGAACACGTACAGATAGAGACTGCTCGATACCTTCAGCTCGCCGGTGCGGGCCCGGTGCGCCTCGATGACCTCGCGTGCGGCGTCACGCAGCGAATCGTTGCCCAGTTGCAGGGCCACGTTCCTGTAACGCATGGTATGCGTGTAGAAATCGAGCACGCGATCGACCGAATCGAATGTCATGGTGCCGTCGAACCATGGCTTGCGCACGAGTTCGAGCGAAGCCGGTGCGTGGCGAAGGATGTTGGCGTCGCAGAAGCGGTTGGTGCCGGGCGCGGTCAACGCCGGGTGATCATGCGCGAAGCCGAGCTTGAGCAGCGCGTGATCCTGGAAGCGGTTCAGCTCGCTCATCCAGTCGAAATCGGGCGTCAGCAGGGCAACGTGGCCGCCGGGCCTGGTCAGCGCGGCCAGCCTGTCGAATGCACCGCCGATGTCCGGCACGTGGAACAGCACTAGATTGGCGAGCACCAGGTCGAAGCTTTCGTCGGCGAACGGCGCGTCCTCGATCGAGGTGCGCAGGAAGCGATGCCGGCCCGGCGTGGTGCCGACCTGCTCACGGGCCGCCTCGACCATCGGCTCCGCGATGTCGATCGCCGTCACGTTGACCGGACGCGAGGCGGCCAGCGCATGGCTGAAGCGGCCCAGCCCGCAGCCCGCGTCGAGCACTTCGGTAAAGGCGAGATCTCGCAGCTGATCGGCATACCAGCGCGAGATCGACTGCTGCGCGAGTGACTCCCACGCTTCGGAACGCACCCGGAAATCCTCGGTGGTGGCGTAGCTGTGTTTGACCAGATGATCCTTGTTGAAGTAAACGCTCATGTCCATCGTCAGCTCTCCTGATTGACGGCACCGGCGGATCGCCGGGCCGATTGGTGATGCGCGAATGCGGGACCTCCGACTGAATGGCCAATCAATCAAGCTTTCCATTCGCTTGATTTTTATGAGGTCATAAAAAATAAAAATGCATACGGATTATTATTCCATGTCGATTTGTTATGCCATCGATCGACGGCTTTACGGGCGACGTGATGCATATGTAGGTTAATCAGGCATTTGATGTCAAGGCATTTTTACGCTTGACAACCATGCACGTTGAACTAGAGTACACCGGGATTTAAATGAATATTCCAGGAGTCAGATTCCATTCTGTTACAGTCAGATCGATATTTAAAATCGAGATATGAATTCTTAAAATGGGAGATTTCCAATGGACGACAAAAACAGATCGGCGCAACTGTTTGCTCGCGGCAAGCGCCATATTCCGGACGGCGTCAGTTCGCCGTTGCGATCGTTTCGGCTGGTGGGCGGCGACCCGGTGGTGGCACGCGAGGCGTGCGGGGCGCGGATCCACGACGTGGATGATCGCGAGTACCTCGATTTCCTGAACGGCTTCGGCGCGCTGATCCTCGGCCATGCGCACCCCGAGGTGGTGGAGGCAATCCGCGCGCAGGCAGGCCGCGGCACCTCGTATGGCCTCGCCAACGAGGCCGAGTACCAGTTGGCCGAGCGCATCGTCGACAGCACCCCGTCGCTCGAGGCGATCCGCTTCGTCTGCAGCGGCACCGAAGCTGTCATGACCGCCACGCGCATCGCGCGCAGCCATACCGGGCGCAGCCTGATCCTGAAGTTTCGCGGCTCGTACCACGGCCACTCGGACGCGCTGCTCGCCAGCCCGCTGAACCTCGAGGGCGGGGCGGCGGCGCTGAAGACGGTCAGCCGCGGCATCACGCGCCAGGCAAACCGCGAGGTCGTATTGTCCGAGTACAACGACGTCGAGGAAGCCTCGCGCGTGTTCGCCGACCACGGCGACGACATCGCCGCCGTGGTGGTCGAGCCGCACTCGACCAACATGGGTTTCGTGAAATCACGGCCCGAGTTCATCCAGGCGCTGCGCGACCTCACGCACCAATATGGCGCGCTGCTGATCTTCGACGAGGTGGTGTCGGGCTTCCGCTTCAACTACGGCGGCATCAGCAGCCAGTTCGGCATCGATCCCGACCTGACGACGTTCGGCAAGATCATCGGCGGCGGCACGCCAGTGGGCGCGTACGGCGGCAAATCGCTGTACCTGTCGCACGTCGCGATCGGCGGCGGCGTGTTCCAGTCGGGCACCTTCGCCGGCAACCCGCTGACCACGGCGGCCGGCAACGCCACGCTCGAGATCCTGTCCCGGCCGGGCTTCTACGAACGGCTGGACGCGCTCGGCGCGGACCTGCAGCAGCGCCTCGAAGCCGGTTTCGCCGCGCATGGCATTCCGTATGTGGTCAGTCGTGCTGGTTCGGTGCTCGGCATCGCGTTCCGCGACGCCGCCGTGCCGATGCGCAACTATCGTGACGTGAAGACCCAGGACTACGACACCTTCACGCGCTTCCACCAGCGCCTGCGCCGCGAGGGCTTCCTGCTCGCGCCGTCGCTGGAGGAGCCGATCTTCCTGTCGGCCGCGCACACGCCCACCGATCTCGCGCGCTTCGCCGACGCGGCCGTGCATGCGTTACGCGAGCTTCATGCCGAGCTGAACAATTAGGACTATTGATTCATTTTCGCCAGACCCCTACCCATCATCCTGAGAGATTCCAGATGAACACCGAAAGCCCATCCGAGGCCGCACGGATCGACGAGGCCGTGACCCGCTGGTACGGGAATGCCACCGTGCGCAACAGCCAGCGCATTCTGGTGCCGCGCAGCATCGTGGAGGAAAACATCTTTCCGAAGTCGCGCCAGCTGATCGCCGAGCACCAGATCGTCTCGTCGCTCGGCAGCGAGGCGATCGCCTACGTGCTGGCGCAGTCGACCTACAAGTACATGTACGAAATCGGCCTGCTCGAGACGCGTTTCGTGATCGACTGCGCGCTGAAGATCATCAACGGCGAGATCATTCCCGCCGCCAGCGAGGAAACACGCCGCGACGCGATCACCATCGTCATCGACGAGGGCTATCACGCCTACGTCGCGCTCGACTTCATCATCCAGCTCAAGGCGAGCACCGGCATCGAGCCGCTATCGGTGCCGCAGACCAACGGCAACCTCGACGCGGTCCACCGCGGCTACGCGACCCTGCCCGCCGCGCTGCACCCGTCCTATCAATTGCTCGCCACCTGCCTGGCCGAGCACACCCTGACCAAGGACCTGCTCAGCATCGGCCGCGAGAAGGAGGCGACGCGCGCCTTCACGCAGGTGATGACGGATCACGTTTCCGACGAGGGACGCCACGCGACCTACTTCGCCACCCAGCTGCGCGAGCACTGGAAGACGCTCGACGCCGCCACGCGCGAACGCATCGGCGTGTTCCTGCCGGCCTACCTCGACGACTATCTGGCCGCCGATCTCGACCGGCGCTTCGATCGCAACGTGCTCGAACAACTCTCGCTCGCGCCTCGCGACATCGACATCGTCCTGGGCGACACGCAGGTGCAGTTCGCGAAGAACGCCGGCGATTACATCGGCGTGACGCGCGCGAACCTCGTAAAGCTGCTCGAGCGCTGCGGCGTGCTCGACGACACCGTGGTAAGGCGCGCGTTCGACGCGCACGATCGGGCGCAGACCTGAGTACACGGCGCGGCTGTCGACCCCGGCGGGGCCCCGAATGACATCGGAGGATACATGTTGCTAGAGCAGATATACCGACACGCCGCACGGCGGCCCGAGCAGGCCGCCGTGCGAGACGAACGCAGCGTATTGAGCTACGCCGGACTGGCACGCGAGAGCCGCCGCATCGCCGCCGCGCTGGCAGCCGCCGCGCCGGCGCGCGGCGCGCTGATCGCGATCTATCACACGCGCTGCGCGGCGCTGGTGGCAGCAATCGTGGCCGTGTGGCGGGCCGGTGCGTCGTATACGATCGTGGAGGCCGATGGCGTGACCGAGGAGCACTATCGCCGGCTGCAGACCATCTCCCCCGATCTCGTGCTGACCACGCGCGAGCACGAGGCCGGGCTGGTCGCGCGCGGCCTGCCCGTCTGCGTCGTCGATTTCACCGCGGTTGCGCTGGCCACCGATGCGCCCGGCGCGGCTCCCTCGGACACGCCGGCGCCGCCCGCCGCCGCCGACCCGGCCTACGTCCTCTTCACCTCGGGCTCGACCGGCGTGCCGAAGGGCGTGGTGGTCACGCACGGCAACATCGCCCATTACGTCGACGCCATCGCGACGCGGCTTGGCATCGAGCCCGGCCTCGCCTATGCGCACGTCAGCACGATGTCGGCCGATCTCGGCAACACCGGCCTGTTCCTGTCGCTGTACACGGGCGGCACGCTGCATGTGATCGAGGATGCGCGGCGCAAGGACCCGGCCGCGCTACTGGACTATCTGGTGGCACAGCGCGTCGACGTGCTGAAGATCACCCCCTCGCACTGGGAAGCGATGTTCGCGCTGCTCGGTGCCGGCCGCACGCACGATCTCGCGCTGCGCCACCTGATCCTCGGCGGCGAGGCCTTCCCGGTCAGGCTCGCCGCGGCGATCCTCGAGGCCGGCGTCACACGCTCGCTCGTCAACCACTACGGTCCGACCGAAACCACCATCGGTATCACCGCCTGCCTGGTGGACCACGCCGGGCTGGCCGCACTCGCGGCCGACGCGACGGTGCCCGTCGGCCGCCCGCTGGGTGCCACGCGGCTTCGGGTGCGCACCGATAGCGGCTACGCCGGGTGCGACGCGCAGGGCGAGTTGTTCGTCGGCGGCCCCGGCGTGTCGGCGGGCTATCGCAACAACCCGGAAGCGAACGCGAAGGCATTCGTCACCGATGTCGAAGGCGATGCACGTTTCTATCGGACCGGCGACATGGTCCGCATCGACGCGGACGGCGTCGTCCATTTCCTCGGCCGCGTCGACCGACAGGTCAAGGTCAACGGCTACCGGATCGAACTCGAGCAGATCGAGCGAACCCTGAAATCACTGGACGGCTGCGAAGGCGCGGCCGCCTTCCTGCTGACGATCCGCGAGCGCCCGGCGATCGTGGCCGCGGTGCTGACACGCGGCGGCCGTGGCGCGCCCGGGATCCGCTCCGAGCTGGCCACGCTGCTGCCCGCCTACATGCTGCCGCGCGAGCTGCTTGTACTGCCGGCGTTTCCGCTGAACCCGAACGGCAAAACCGACCTGGCCGCGCTCCGTGCGATCGTCGAGACAGACCTGCGGACGGCACGCCCCGCCGCCGTCGCGAACCGGGCAACAGCGGCGGCCGGGCCCGTTGACAACGCCGGCGACCACGACGGCGACGACCTGCGCTCGGTGGTGCGCGCCGCATGGCGCAAGTGCCTCGGCATCGACGCATTCAGCGACGACGCCGATTTTTTCGCACTCGGCGGCGATTCACTCGATGCCATCGAGGTGATCGCACAATTGCAGGCAGCCGGCCAACCGGTTTCGGCGCGCGCGTTCCTGAAGCAGCCGACCGTCGCGGCGCTGCTCGACAGCATCCGCCGCAGCGCGTGTCCGGCGCCGGCGGTGCCGCCCCAGCCGGATCCGGACAGGACGGTGCCTTTCGCGCAGCTGTCGGCCGCCCAGCAGCAATTTCTCGAAACGAGGCTGAATCGCGTCGATCACCATAACCAGGCGTTGTTGTTCGATCTCGACGGCCCGGTGTCCGCGCCGTGGCTCGCACGCGCGCTCGACTGCGTGCGCCGCTGGCATCCGCTGCTGTCGACGCGGTTTCGCCGCAACGGCGAAACGTGGTTCGCGCAGGCGCAGCCGGACGCGCCGCGCGACGCACTGCTGCCCGTCACCGAGATCGAACCGGCGCACGGTCCCGACGCGGCACGCGCCCTGATCCGCCGCACCAGCCAGGCCCTGCAGGCGTCGTTGAGCCTCGAGGCCGGGCGCCTGTTCGCTGCGCATCTTTTCATGCGCGCGAACGGTACCGGCCATCTGCTGCTGTGCGCGCATCACGTCGCCGTCGATGCCGTGTCGTGGCGCATCGTGGTCGACGACCTGCAGCGCGTCTACGGCGCGCTGGCCGCGCATCAGCCACTGCCGCCGACGCCGCGCAGCCGGCCGCTGTGGGACTGGACCGCGCATCTGGCAAGCACTCCCGCACTCGAGGGCGACCTCGCCTACTGGCGACGCCTGCCCTCGAATCGGGTCAGCGCCGCGCTGCAGCGGCGCCCCGAGCGCAATCTCGAGCGGCACGCGCGAGCCTGCTGGTGCGCATTCTCGCGCGACACCACGGCCCGGCTGCTGCGCGAGCTGCCGGCCCAGCTCGGCGCGCCATTCCACCACGTCCTGCTGGCCGCCTATATGAAGGCCTGCGACGCGACGCTGGGCGCCGATCCGCACGGCTGGCTCGTCGAGGTCGAGAGCCACGGACGCGTCAGCTTCGACGACGCCGTCGACGTCTCGCGCACTGTCGGCTGGCTGACGTCGGCCTGTCCGGTGGCGTTCGGCGCGCCGTCGGACGACTTCGCCGCCGCGGTGGCCCACGTCAGCTCCGTGCTCGATGCCGTGCCAAACCTCGGCGTCGCCTACGGCGTCCATCGCGCGGCGCTGCGCGAGGCATGGGGCGGGCTGCCGCTCGCACGACACTGCTACAACTTCCTCGGCCACTTCGATCACGACGCCGACGGCCCGCTGAAGCTGCGGCCCTCGACCGGTTCGCCGGGCTTCGCGCGGGGCTACGACAATGACCGCCTCCACGAATTCCGCATGACGGCCCGCATCATCGACGACCAGTTGATCTGCGACCTCGGCTACAGTGGCGAGCACCACGACGACGCGAAGATCGAGGCATTGATGACGCGCGTCGCGGTCCTGCTATGCGAGGCCGCGGCGCCGTTACCCCTGGCCGGGCGGGCCGCGCCCGGCTTCCGGCTCTACGTCGAGGCGGGCAGCAGCGCGGGCCTGCTCGCGTATCGCCCCGCCGCGCTCGGCCTCGATCGCGTCCCCGGCAGGCGACGTCGCACCGGCGACCGCTACGCCGAGATCCTGCTCACCGGCGCGACCGGTTTCGTGGGCGCCTATCTGCTGCGCGACCTGCTGCACGAGACCACGGCCCGCGTTCATTGCGTGGTGCGCGGCGAGACCGATGCACATGCCGCGCGCCGACTGGCCGAGGCGTTTGACGGTTATTTCCCCGCCGCGCCGCTGGCAAATTATGGCGAGCGCGTGAGCGTCCATGCCGGAGACGTGACGCAGGAGCGGCTCGGGCTCGCCCCGGCGGTCTACGCACGGCTCGACCGCAGCGTGGATGCGATCTACCACCTCGCGGCCGACACGCGCCTGTTCGCTACCGAGGAGGCGCTCGACCGACAGAACGTGCTGGGCACGCGCCGCGTGATCGCGTTCGCGCAGGGGCTGCGGCCGAAGCATTTGCACCACATGTCGACCCTGGCGGTCTGCGGCGTGGTGGACGCCCCGCAGGCGATCGCCTTTGACGAGACGAGCCTCGAGATCGGCCAGACTTTTCAGAACGCCTACGAGCGGTCCAAATTCCAGGCCGAGAAGCTGGTGGGCGAATTCGTCTCGCGCGGCGGGCGCGCCTTCATTTATCGAAGCGGCAACGTGTCGGCCGATTCGGTCAGCGGTCGCTTTCAGCACAACGCCACGGACAACCGTTTCATTCAGCTGTTGCGCGCCGCGCTGCGGCTCGGCACCATCCCCGGCGATCTCGATGAAGCCGTCACGCTGAGCCCGGTCGATCTGGTGTCGCGCGGGATGGTGAAGCTGTCGCTCGACGAAGCCGCGAGCGGTACCGTATTTCACGTGGACAGCCCGTGGGAGATTGCGCTCGGCGAGGTGTTCGAGGTGCTCGCCGAACTCGGCGTGTCCCTCGAGACGAGCCGCGGCGCAAGCTTCGCCGAACTGTTCGGACGCGGCTTCGGCGCCGCCGATCGTGACATCGCGCTCGGCTATTTCTGGGCCACGCGGCCGCGACGCGGCGTCCGCTTCGACCATTCCCGGACGCTGCGCCGGCTCGACGGGCTTGCCTGCGGTTTCGGGCGTCCGACCCGCGAATGGCTGCACGCGTTCATGGCGCATTTGCTGGAAACCGGTGCGCTGTCCCGGCAATCGGCGGTCGCCTGACCAGTTGCTCCGGCGAGGCGACGCCATCGCGCGTCGCCTCGCCGGAACCGGTATTTCCGACGCTTTGCCGACGCGATGCGTCGTCGCTTCCGCATGAAACGGAACTCGAGAATCGCGCGGAAACAATCTGCCCAATTGAATACAGACGAAAAATCAAACAATTGGATGCACGGCATACGAACTTGACTGGCAAGTGTTGCCAATAAGAGAATGCCGTGGCTCCATCATGCGTGGCGTCCCGAGGAGGGCATTTTCGATGATTACGCTTGACGTCGATGCAGTACATGCATTTGTCCTGGTGGCCGATCTGGGAAGTTTCACGAAGGCCGCGCATGCGCTGGGGACTTCGCAGGCCTCGGTGAGCGTGAAAATCAAGCGACTCGAGGACCGGCTCGGCTATCGCCTGCTCGATCGCACGCCGCGCCACGTCAGGCTCTCGATCCGGGGCACGGCGTTCCTGCGGCCGGCCCGCAATTTCGTTTCGGCGCATGAGCTGGCCGTGGCCGGCCTGAACGTCTCGTCGAAGCGGCTCGCGATCGGCATCAGCGACCAGGTCGCCGGCCCCAACCTGCCGTCGCTGCTCGCCAAGCTGAGCGCCTACGATCCCACGCTCATCATCGAGGTCCAGATCGACGCCTCGCGCGCCCTGGTGGAAGCGTTCGAGAAGGGCGCGATCGATGCGGCCATCGTCCGGCGCGAGAGCGAACAATGGGACGGCGAGCCGCTGATGCGCGAACGGCTCGGCTGGTTTGCCTCGCCGCTGCGCGAGCATCGCGACGACGAACCGCTGCGGCTCGCCTCGCTCGCGCCGTCGTGCGGGGTCCGCGCGCTCGCGACCGAGGCGCTCGACGCGGCGGGCATCGCCTGGACCGAGGTATTCATCGGCGGCGGGATGGCCGCGGTCGGCGCGGCCGTATCGGCCGGCCTCGCGATCGCCGCGTTCCCCTATAGCGTCGCACCGCTCGGCACCGTCGACGTCGGCCAGCGCTACCGCCTGCCGGCCCTGCCCGATTCCACCATCGTATTGTTCAATTCGACCACCGATGCGGCCTCGCAGGGCGCGATACGGGCGCTGACGGCGTCGTTCCGCAACGTCGAATTCGTGGCGCCCGAGGAAGAACCGAGCGCCATGGTGGCCTGAGGGCCGGCTACCGGCCTCCAGCCTCCGGGACGCGACGCGGGCGGCATCCGCCCGTTGCCGTGCCAGCCCGGGCCGGCCCGCAACCGGACCGAGCAGACACCGCCTACCCCGCTTCCGCACTGCCGTTCCATGTGCCGGCGCCGCGCCGGCACATGCACGCGCGCTCCCGCTGCCGTTTTCCGCATGCGGTGTGCCGCCCTCCAATCATAACGAATCGTTGTTTCTGATATGTTAATTCATCGCTGTTCGTTATCACTGACATCCATTAGAGTGGTTCGCATCCAAGTGCCGTGCGCCGGTTGTGCCCAGCGCGCGGGTATGCCCGCCATCGGGCACTTTCCTTCGATGACCACCGACCATGAAATCCAGGGATTCAGACGGAAACGCAGCCGCCGACGCGCGCCCTATCTCCCGCAGCCTGGCATTGATCGTTTTGCTGATCGGGACTTTTCTTTCTCCACTCGATTATTTCATCGTCAATCTCGCGCTGCCCGCGATTAAAACCGGATTGCACGCCACGGCCGCCGAATTGCAATTGATCGTTTCAGTTTATGCCTCGGCATTCGCGGTATTGCTGGTAACGGGCGGCCGGCTCGGCGATTTATTCGGGCGCAAGCGATTATTCATGGCGGGCCTGGCCGGCTTCGTGCTGGCCTCGGCGCTGTGCGCGGCGGCGCCGAACGGCGGCGTGCTCGTGATCGGCCGGATCCTGCAGGGCGCATCGGCCTCGATCATGGTGCCGCAGATCCTGGCGACGATCCGCACCGTGTTTCCTCCCGAGCAGCAGACCCGCGTGATGGGCTTCTACGGCTTCGTGTTCGGCTTTGCGTCGGTGGCGGGCCAACTCGGCGGCGGCGTGCTGATCACGCTGAAGCCGTTCGGCCTCGACTGGCAGTCGATCTTCCTCATCAACGTGCCGGTGGGCGGCCTGGCGCTGCTCGGCGCCTGGCGCTTCGTGCCGGAGAACCGCCCCGATCGGCGGCCGCGGCTCGACCTCGGCGGCGTGGTGCTGCTGTCGCTGTTCCTCGCGCTGATCATCTATCCGCTCACGCAGGGCCGCGAAACCGGCTGGCCCGCCTGGACCTTCGTCTGTTTCGCAGCGAGCGTGCCGGTGCTGCTGCTGTTCCTGTTCGTCGAGCAGCGGCTCAAGGCGCGTGGCGGCGATCCGCTCGTCGATTTGCACTTGTTTCGCAATCCTGTCTTTTCGATCGGCCTGATTCTCGCATTCTGCTTCTACTGCGACAGCGTGTTCTTCCTGACCTACGGCATCTACCTGCAAAGCGGTCTGCACTGGAGTGCGCTGACGTCGGGGCTGGCGGTGCTGCCGTTCGGCGCCGGCGCGATCTTCGGGCCGCTGATGTCGCCCGCAATCGTGCGGCGCGCGGGCAGCCATGTGCTGACCGCGGGCTTCGCGCTGCTCGCGGTCGGCTTCGGCCTGTCCGGCCTCGCGCTGCGGCACGGCACCGAACCCGATCTGCTGTTCTATTTCGGCCTGCTGCTGGCGGGGATGGGGCACGGCACGGTGCTGCCCTCGGTGGTGCGCATCGTGATCGGCGAGATCGAGCCGGCCCGGGCCGGGCTGGCCGGCGGCGTCGTCACCTCGATGCTGCAGATCGGCTCGGCGTTCGGCGCGACCGCCATCAGCGGCATCTTCTTCTCGGTGCTGTCGAACGGCCGGACGGCGGCCGACTATGCCCATGCCTACCAGGCGGGGATCGCTGTCGCGGCGGTGCTGTTCGTGGTCTGCGTATTCCTGTCGGCCGCACTCGCGGGACGCCACGTCCGCCGCGCGGCGGCCGCGGCCTGAACACGGCGCACGGGCACGCCGGCCGGACGCGTGACGGTGCCCGGCCCGAACCACAAGAGGAGCCCCCCGGGGAAGATCGATGTCGTTCATCACGCCGCTGGACCAGCTGTTCGTCATTTCCCATCTCGAACCTCCCGGCGTGTTTCCGGCTCCCTGGCGCCTGACCGTGAGCGGGCTCGTGGCACGCGACGCGACGCTCGACCTCGCGGACCTGCACCGCTATCCGCAGGCGTCGCTCGAAAGCGTCCACCATTGCGCCGGGAACCCGCTGGCACCGTCCGAGGCATCCCGACAGGCCGCCAACCTGAAGTGGAGCGGCGTCTGGCTGCGCGATGTGCTCGACGACCTCGGCGTGCGGCCTGGCGCGCGCTTCGTCTGGAGCGACGGCCTCGATAGCGGCAGCTTCGCCGGCGAGACGGTCGAGTTCTATCGCAAGGACCTGCCGCTGGCGCGCGTCGCCGAGGACGTGATGCTGGCCACCGGCCTCAACGGACAGTCGCTCGGGCGCGAGCACGGCGGGCCGCTGCGCCTCGTGGTGCCCGGTTACTACGGCACCAACAGCGTGAAGTGGTTGCTGCGCCTGACGCTCGCCGCCGAGCGCGCGCGGGGGCTGTTCACGACGCGGCTCTACAACGACTCGCCGGCGGGCGGCCCGCTGCGGCCCGTCTGGGAGATGGCGCCGATGTCGATGATCGCCGTGCCGGCCGAGGGCGCGCGCGTCTTCGCGCCTGTGCTGGTGCGCGGTTGGACCTGGGGGGATCGTGAGATCCGCAGCGTCGAACTGAGCGACGACGGCGGCCGGCTGTGGTCCGAGGCGTTCGTCGGGCGCCGTCGCGGACGCGAATGGCAGCCATGGTTCGCGCTGTGGGTGCCATCGAAGCCGGGACGCCAGACCATCCAGTGCCGCGCGACCGATGCAGCCGGTGCCACGCAGCCGCACAGCGGCGCACGCAACGGCATTCATCGGATCGAGATCGAGGTCGTCGAGTCGCTCGACGAATGAGGCGGCGCCAACTCACACTCTCACCCCGCCGGAGTTCTCCATGCAAGCGAGAGAAGCGCCGTTCGGAATTCAGCTGAGCTGGGTCTCTCGCCGAAGAACCTGGAGGAAGAAGGCTGTTCAACAACGGTAGTTCTGCCGTCTGGTGACCAGGCCGCCGACATGGCAGGCAGGCGCCAACGCGAGAATTTTGTCAATTTCTCAGACCAACGAAGTGCCTCCCGTTCGGCTCTCGTGAGTGCGTCCGTCGCCCTGCGCGACGACTACGATCGACCGCAACGGCGGGGCGATAATCGCGTTCGCGAGCCGCTGTAGGTCGGGGCGAGGCCTGCACATTTCAGATGATCGCGAAAACGCCGCTTCCAGCGCCTCGCAGATATCCAGCGTACGCCGGTCGCCGCGAAACGGTCCGATGACCTGCAAACCGAACGGCATGCCGGCTTCGTCCTTCCCGCACGGCAAGCTTGCGGCCGGATTAGTGCACAGCGTGGTCACATAAGTCAACGCGAGCCATCGATAGTAGTTTTCCTGCGCACGACCGCCTACGCTGCTCGCGAACATCTGCGTCCACGGGAACGGCGAAACCGGCGTGGTCGGCGCGAGTATCACGTCGTAGCGGCCGAATAGCTGCTGAAAGCGTCGCGCGATGGCCGTTTGCGCCGCGTGCGCCGAGGCGGAATCGGCGAGCGTCATCGCCGCGCCCAGCTCGTAATTGGTGCGCGTATTCGGGCCGAGCGACTCGGGATCTTTCTCATACGCCGCGCGCAAACCCGCAACGAAACTCTCGGCACGAATCACGTCGAAGGCGCGATGTGCATCGGCGAGATCCACGTCGATCGGCTCGCAAACCGCGAACATCCCGCGCATGACCTCGAGCTTGCGGAGGAACGTGCGGCGAATATCGTCGTCGACATCGCACACGCCGAAATCTTCTGTCCAGCCCACGCGCAGGCGGCTCAAGTCAATCTCGCGCGGCGCGAGAAACGCCTCCGCATCCACCTCGTAGCTGAGCAAATCGCCGCTATCGAGGCCGACCGTGGCCGCGAGTTGCAGGCGCGCTTCCGCCACGTTGCGCCCCATCGGCCCGACCACGGAAATGGGCGTCCAGCCCAGCAGCTTTCGTGGACTCGGCACGAGCCCCGGCGACGGCCGAAAGCCCACCACGCCACACAACGCCGCCGGAATGCGCAGCGAGCCGCCCGTATCGGAGCCGGTACACACGGGCAGCATGTCGCACGCGAGCGCCGCCGCCGAACCGCCGGACGAGCCGCCCGCGTTGCGGTTCGGATCGAACGGATTGCCCGTTGCGCCCCACACGGGGTTGCGCGTATTCGCGCCCGCGCCCAGTTCCGGCACGTTGGTCTTGCCGACGACGATCGCGCCTGCCGCCCGCAAGCGCGCGACGAGCAGATTGTCCTCGGCTGGTACGAAATCGCGATACAGCGGCGAGCCGTGGGTGGTGAGCAAGCCCGCCGTGGCTTCGAGATCCTTGATGCCTGCGGGCAAACCATGCAGCAGACCAAGCGGCACGCCGCGCATCACAGCGTCTTCCGCCGCTTGCGCCGCGCGGCGAGCCGCGTCGAAGTCGGTGGCCGCCATGGCATTCACGTAGGGATCGAGCGCCTCGATACGCGCGATGCACGCCTCGGTGAGTTCGATTGGCGAAATGGCCTTGCTGCCAATCATCTTGCGCAACTCGGGCGCGGGCAATTCGACGATATTCATCTCGCTAGCGATCCGAATTATCGTCGCGCGGCAGCAGGTGTGCGTAGCGTTCGATGAAACTCGCGAGTGCCGCTTCCAAGCGCGCCATTTCCGCGTCGCCCACCGGCAAACTCAGCACCACATAGCCGCGCCGGGCGATGTAAATGCCCTGCTCGATCAGATGGAAGAACAACAGGTCCTTGAACTCGTTCATCCCGGCGTCGATGTCGCGTACCGAACGCACGGGCCGCCCGGTGATCTGCACATTCATCAACGAGCCAATGCCGATAAATCGCATCGCCACGTTTGATGCCGCAAAACGCGAGTTCAACGCTTCGCGCAATGCGTCGCCGCGCGCCGTGAGCGCACGCGCAGCCTCGGGCGTGAAGATCTGCGTGAGGCCGGTCCAGCCTGCCGCCATCGTCATCACGTTATTGTTGAAGGTGCCCGCGTGCTGCAATGCGCCGCTCCTGCGCGGATCGAACAACGCCATGATTTCGGCGCGGCCGCCGAACGCGCCGAACGACATGCCGCCACCAATGTACTTGCCAAGCGACGTGAGATCGGGCGCGACGCCGAGTTCGGCTTGCAAGCCGCCCGGCGCCAGCCGCGAGGTCATCACTTCGTCGAACATCAACAATGCGCCATGCGCGGTCGAAAGCTCGCGCAAGCCCTGCAAAAAGGCGGTTTCGCCGACGATGCAACCCGACGCGCCTTGCATCGGTTCGACGAGAATCGCCGCGACTTCGTTGACGTTTTCGTCAAGCAGACGTCGCACGCTGTCGAGATCGTTGTACTCGGCATAGAGAAACGCGTGCGGCACGTTGACGACATTTGCGCCGCGCCCGAAGCTGAGCACGCCCCCGTGATAGCCGCCCACGAATACGATCACCTTGCTGCGCCGCGTGAAGGCTTTCGCGGTGGCCAGCATCATCAGGTTGGCCTCGGTGCCCGAGTTCGTGAAGCGCACCGTTTCGAGCGAGGCGAAACGCTCGCACACAGCTTTGGCCAGACGAGATTCGAGCAGGTTATGGCCGCTCAGATTCAGGCCGTCGTCGAGCGCCGCGTCGATAGCCGCGCGAATCTGGGGATGCGAATGGCCGTAAATGCCCGCGCTGAATTCGGCGATGAAATCGAGGTATTCGTGACCGTCCGCGTCCCACAGGCGGCAGCCCTCGCCTTTCGCCATTGCCAGCGGAAACGGCTCGTAAAACAGCACCGAACGCGTGTTACCGCCGGGCATGACTTCGGTCGCGCGTTTGTATTGCTGCGCGCTTTGCGGGTTGCGCGCGGCGAACGCGGCAGCAGCAGCGGCCAGCGCTTCGCCGACCGTCGCGGCATCGCTGCGAGCGTGGACCTGGGTTTCGGGAAGAATCGACGTCGTCATTCGGTGTGTTCCTGCTTCGTTGATCGGTTGATCTTAACTTCATTGTACAGTGAACAAGTAATTTTCGCTGCGAAGCGCGCATCAAATCGACTTTTCGCGCGCGCGGTCGTTCATCACAACGAGCGCGGGAAGCGTGAACAACGCGCTGCCCGCGAGCAGCCAACCCGCGTTCGCGCTCGCGCCCGTCGAGGCGATCATCCACGTGGTGAGGAACGGCGAAAAGCCGCCGAGGATGGTCGCAAGTGCGCCGCCGAACGCCACGCCGGTGGAGCGCACGCGCGTCGGGAACATCTCCGCGAGCGCCGCCGGGCCCGCACCCGAATACATCGCGAACACCGCGTTCATGAGCAATTGCGTCCAGAAGAACGTCATGAAACCGATGCCCGAGACAATGAACGCATAGAGCGGATACGAAAGCAGCGCGAAGAACACGCAACTCGCGAGCAGCACAGGCTTGCGGCCGATGCGGTCGGACAGCGCGCCCATGAGCGGCGCGACGATCATCACCGTGGCGAGCGAGGCCGTGCTGGTCCAGAGTGCCTGCGTGCGCGAGATATGCGCATACTTATTCGCGAACGTGGGCATATACACCGCCACCATGTACGAACTCACGGCCCAGAAGATCACGAACGAAAACGCGTGAAACAGCGACTTCGCGAATTGCACGCCGCTCAATGTGTGAGCGCGCGCTGCCTCGCTCTCGAACGACGGTGACTCCTGCACGCGACGGCGCACGTACATACCCACCGGCCCGAGCAATGCGCCGAGAAAGAACGGGATTCGCCAACCCCACGAAGCGAGTGCGTTCGAATCGAGCGCGCTGCTAAGTATGGCCGCGACGAGCGAGCCCAGCAGCAGGCCCGCTGCGATGCTCGATTGCTGAAACGCGCCTAAGAAGCCGCGCCGGTTCGCGCCGCCCCACTCCACCAGAAACGCCGCCGCCGTGCCCCACTCGCCACCCGCCGCGAAACCCTGCACGAGACGCGCCGCCACCAGCAGCACGGACGCCCAGATGCCGATGCTCTCGTAAGTGGGCAGAAAGCCAATCGCAACAGTACTGAGCGCCATCAGGATCATGGTGGTGGCGAGCGTGATGTGGCGGCCGCGCACGTCGGCGATTCGGCCGAGCACGACACTGCCGATGGGCCGCGCGATGAAGCCCACGCCGAACACCGCGAATGAGGCCAACAACGAGGTGAATTCGTCCGTCGACGGGAAAAAGTTCTTCGCGATGATCGCCGCGAGAAAACCGTACACCCCGAAATCGAACCATTCGAGGATATAGCCGACCATACCTGCGCCGATGGCGCGCCGCTGCTCGGCGCGCAGCGTAGCGGGCGTGGTGGTATCGAAGGGAGCTGCGTGAGAGGAGCTGCTGTTCATGATCGCGTCCGGCAGAGAGACTGGAGATAGGAGTAGTGCGTTGGCGCAGTGGCGAGCATCAAAACTTGTGGCGAATGCCCACGCGCACGGCAAGCTGTTTGTCGTTGCCCGAGATCGGCAGCGTCACGAGCACGGCGCGCGCGCCGCCGTTGGCCTTGTCGTAGTTCGCGCTCAAGTACACATCGGTACGTTTCGAAAGCAGATAGTCGAGCACCGCGTTGAATTCGTTCCACTGATACGGCGACATCTTCGAGTAACCGTAGCCGCCCGCGAGCACAAGACCCGGCCGCAGCTCGCCGTGCAGGATCACGTTAAAGCTTTGCATCGTCGAGGCGTTCGCGCCCTTTTCGTAGCGCGTATTCGTGTACAAGCCCGAGAGGCCGACGATGCCGAAATCGTACGACGCGCCCACGCCGGCCGTGCGATAGCGATCGACCACCACGGCTCGCGACGAGAACGCCACGTTCGTGCCGAGGAAGCTGCCCACGCCAAGGCTGCTGCCGGGCGTGACCGTGTAGTCGTGAATGCTGGTGGCCGCCGCACCGATGCTGAACGGCCCATGCTCGTAGGTCGCGCTCAGGCTGTACGCCACGCCGTAGTTGTTCGCCGTGGCGCTGAGCGAATTGAAAGCGTATTGCGCGGAGAAATGCAGGCCGCGCACGGTCGGGCTCACGTACGTCACGACATTGTTGAGCCAGTTGCCGGAGATGCGGTCGTGGTCGCCCGCGTCGAACGCGTAGATGCCGGACCAATAGCCCGAGTGGTAGCGGATCAGCGTGGTCGTCATCTGGTCGTAGGTGCGGCCGAGGGAGAGCGTGCCGAAGCGGTCGCTTTGCAGCCCAACGTATGCCTGACGTCCAAATTCCAGGCCGCCCTGACGCGACGCGCCCGTGTTGGGATTGAAGCCGCCTTCGAGATTGAAGATGGCCTTCAGGCCGCCGCCCAGGTTTTCCGCGCCGCGAAAACCAAAGCGGTCGCCTTGGCTGATGCTGTCGTCCATGCGATACGCGTGATGGCCGCCCTGATTCGACACGAATGTGAGCCCGTCGTCGATCACGCCGTACAACGTGACCGACGATTGCGCGTGCGCAGCGGCGCTCGCCGCCATCACGCCTATTGCGCTCCCCAACGCTTTCCATTTCATAACGATCTCCGATACCCGTCGTGTGAATGTCGCGGCTGCACGTTGCAAGCCACTGGTCTGTTCCTCGAACATTATTTTGTTGTTCAGTGAACAAGACGAGGTTATAGGGCGATCAAAATGGAAACGCAACGAGGAAAAAAAGGAGATGCGTCCTGCGTCGCGGTGACGAGACAGTTGTGCGGTATACAATGAAAGCCTTGTCCGACCCGGCCCTACTTGACCGCACTGGCCAAGGGTGGCGCACGGGGCGCTTCATCGAATAACGGATCACATGTGAAGAAAGCCACCACCGCAAACGAAGCCGCAGCAAAAACGAAAGCGCCGGCTAAAACGTCGGCCAAAGCTTGGGCGGAAACGACCGCGAAACGCCCCAGCAGCACGACCAGAAAGAAAGCGGCACCTGCCAACAAGGCGCTTACGCGCGAGCGCATCGTCGCGGTGGCGATCGAGCAGATCGACCAGAACGGCCTCACGGCCTTCAGCCTGCGCGAAGTGGCACGCCAGCTCGACGTCTATCCCACCGCCGTGTATTGGCACGTGCCCAATCGCGACGCACTGCTCGCCGCCGTGGTCGAAGCGACCATGGCGGGCGTCACGCCCGAAATCGGCAAGCTCAGCTGGCAGGATTGGTTTCGCGAGTTGTTCCGCCGCTACCGCAAGTCGGTGCAGCAGCATCCGAATGTGGCGCAACTCGTGGGCGCGCAACTCGTGTCGAACGCCAGCCTGAGCCCGCTGCTGATCGACCGCATCCTCGCAGTGCTATTGCAGGCGGGCTGCGACGAAACACGCCTCGTCGACATGTACAACGTGGTGGTCGCGAGCATGGTCGGCTTCGCCACGCTCGAATTCGCGCCGCTGCCCACCGACGATCTCGCGGTCTGGACCAACCAGTTGCAGGAGAAAGTTCACGATATTCGCGCGCTCGAATACCCGACACTCGCGCGTCATCTCCCCGCGCTCGCGAATCGCGCGTTTATCGTGCGCTGGCAGAGCGGCAGCGAGGTGCCGCTCGATTCGAGCTTCGACACCTTCGTGGAAGTCACCATCGCGGGCATGGAGCGCATGCTCGCGCAATGAGTTGGGGATCGAGCCGCGTCAAACGAACGTCAGCAGACGGCGAGGATTGCGCGTAAGCAGCGTGTCGATTTCGTCCTGTGTGAAGCCACGCCGGAGCATGCGCGGCACGATATTGGCGAAGATGTGCTGATAGCCGTGGCCGCCGTAACGACCCAGGCGCGTGCGCGTGCAGATGTCATGGCTGATCAGCACGCGCTCGGCGTGACCATGGTCGAATAGCGAGCGCACCATGCGCAGGCGCGTGCCGTCGTTGGGCATGTCGATGTCGGACATCGGATACGCGCTCTGTTCCCAGCCGAACAGGTCGAATTCGATCACGCAGCCCGAGTCAGCGAGACGCAGCAGACGCTTGTCGTCGAAAATCGTGCGGTCGATATGGCTGATGATCACGCGCTCCAGCGGAAAGCCCAAACGCCGGATCGTATCGACGAGTTCCTGCGGCTGATCGGCGTGGCGTCCCGGATGAAGGTTGAGCGCCGCGCCGGTTTCCTGCTGCGCGAGCAGCGCGCCATGCACAACGCGCTTTTCCTGATCCGTCCACGGCGACTGGCAGCCTATCTCGCCGATCATGCCCGCGCGCACCGCCGTGCCCCACGCGCCTGCCGTGATCTGCCCGATCATCTCGCGCGCGAAGTCGTCTACGCTGCGCTTCGCGTTTGCCGGGTCCTGATACTCGTGCACGTAATGGCCGCAACCCATCACCACCTGCACGCCCGTTTCGCGCGCAATCTGCGCGAGTCCTTCGGGATCGGGCTTTAGCCCGCCCGTAGTCAAATCGACAATGGCAGCGCCACCCGCCGCGCGCAATTCCGCCAGTTCCTCGATCGCCACGTCCTTCTGGTCGAGCCGATAGTTCTTCAGCGAGGGCACCTGCCCGTAGTTGATCTTCCAGCAATTGCAAATGTCGATGTCGGTCTGATCGTGATCCGCGTCTTCGGCAAGGCGCGGCGGCACGAGGTCGATCAGCAGATGCTCGTGCATCAGCGTGGGACCGAGCTCGTCGGGCTCGATCAGACCGAGCACGGTCTGAATGCGACCCTTCCGTGAAAGAGGTTCGTTCATGTTGCGGCGTCCATGAGAGCGACGGAAGCGGCGAGCGTGAACTGGTACAGGCTCACGTTATCCCCAGGTTGATGCGTCCGCCAAGCGGGAATAGATTTCATTGTACGCTGAACAACGTAAAACTGTTCTTCGGTCAAAAAGATTTCGCCGAAACAACTTTTCCCGGAGACGACACCCATGAGCAAACCGAAAGTCGTCGTGACCATCGCGCCAACGGGCGGCATGGCGAGCAAGAAGCAGAATCCGCACTTGCCCACGCAACCGGACGAAATCGCGCGCGACGTGTACGACTGCTTCAACGCGGGCGCGAGCGTCGTGGCGATCCACGCGCGCCGGCCCGACGACGGCGCGACCTGCAATCCCGCGATCTATCGCGACATCAACGCCCGCATTCGCGCGCAATGCGACATCGTCATCAACAACTCGACGGGTGGCGGCGTGCACGGCGACATGATCGCGCAGGCGCCCAACGGCTATTGGGAGATTCTCTGGGAGGAACGGCTGAAGGGACTCGGAGCGGGCGCGGAAATGTGCACGCTCGACGCGACCACCATCATTGCGGGTTTCGACGACAAGGAACGGCTCATGCATACATCGCCGCAGCGCTCGAGGCAGCTCGCGGCGGAAATGAACAAGCGCGGCATCAAACCCGAGTGGGAAGTTTTCAGCCCGACGCATATCGCGCAGGACGTGGCGACGCTCACGGCCGCCGGTTTCGACACCGAACCGTTCTTCGTCAACATCGTGCTGGGCGCGCATCGTGGCTTTCAGAACGCCATGCCGTATACGGCGCGCGTCTTGCAGTCGATGGTGGATCTACTGCCGAAAAGCAGTATCTTTTGCGTGAGTGGCATCGGCACGGCGCAACTGCCTTCGGCAATGAATTCGCGCCTGCTGGACGGCTACGTGCGCGTGGGTCTCGAAGACAATCTGTACTACGGTCCCGGCGAACTCGCCACGAACGTGCAACTCACCGAGCGCATCGTGCGGCTCGTGCGCGAGATGGGTTACGAGCCAGCCACGCCGGCGGAGGCTCGCGACATCATCGGCTTGAGACCAGGCTCTCATTTGCATCGCTGATCGCAAATGTCGGTCTACGCGCCTTCGACATAGATCCGGAAAATTCACAGGGAACCCGATTTGTCGGTGCTCAGTCCACTCATCGCTCCGACTAATGGTCCGTCCAGGTGTGTCGAGATCTAACTCCGCCTTCCTCTCCCTTGACACCGTCGATCACGAAAATTTCGTTCGGTTGCGCGCCACTCGTATTCGCTCAGGCATTCGAACGTCTGCTTCGCTCCAGCATGGGACGTTTGGCTGTAACGATGCGACAGCAACGGGTCGAAATACGTCCGCCGAGTGATGCACCGTTAGTCCTACAGCCGTAGATTTTTCACTATGTTAAAAATAATTAGGATGACGAGATAAATGACCAATGCCTTCAACTGAAAAAGCGTGGGAACATGAACTAGCGTCTTTGCATCGACGGCTCGGCGACCTGTTCAAGCGTCCGGAGCCACGGCAACGGTCACTCGCGTACCTGAAAGGCTTGATGAGCACGGTCGAACGTAAAAACGGCTGGCAACTCTCCGAATGGATCGGCGAGTCGATACCCGATGGCGTGCAGCACCTGCTAGAGCGGGCGCAGTGGGATGTCCATGCCGCACGCGATTTATTGCGGGAGTATGTGGTTGAGCAGGTGGGTGAACGCGACGCGGTGCTGATCGTGGATGAGACAGGCTTTGTCAAGAAGGGGCAGCACTCGGCCGGTGTTCAACGCCAGTACAGTGGCACCGCTGGTCGTATCGAGAACAGCCAGATTGGCGTGTTCCTCTGCCATGCAGGCCGTGGCGGTAGCGCGTTTATTGATCGCGAGCTGTATGTGCCCAAGGCGTGGACCGACGACCGTATGCGCTGCAAGGCGGCGGGCATTCCCGGATCGGTGGAGTTTGCAGCGAAGCCGCCGCCTCGGCGGCTTGTTTGAACGTCACACTTGGCGCATCAGCGGCTGCGCGCTCGGTCTGGACACGGCGGCGATTCTCAATTGGATCGATGCCCTGCTTCACCAAGACCCGGCACTCGACAGCCTCTTTTGGGACCGCTGCCAGGGAGAGAACCGAGAGAGCGCCCAGCCCCATCTCACGCGATCGCCCGGCGAGCATAAATTTGTAGACCCACGACCTCGAGCCGCTCAGCGTGATCTGCAAATACAGGCCGCCACCGTCAGCGTAATATCCCGGATCGACCAGCTTCGCGATGCCCATTGCGGTCAGCCGGTGCAGTTGCCGCGCCATCCCTCACCCCCAAATCCACCCCCAAAAGAGGCTTCAATTCTGCGGGAACATGAGAGGCCGAGCAAGAATGGCGACACCCCCAAAACGCCCACCAGATAAGGCTCAGGAGGTGATGATCGGGAGTAAACGAGAAAGCTTGAGAGCGTTGAGTGGCGGAAGGCAGCTGGAGTCGAACCAACCCGGGAACGATTGACGTCCCCAACCAGGTTTGAAGCCTGGCCGCACCACCGGATACGAATGCCTTCCGCGAGCGTGCCGCGCGCCGCCACGCCGACTGAAACATCTACGGGAGCTCGCGTTTCGCGCTCTCCCCGCGCAGCAGGTGGCGGTCGCGGTGAAAGCGAGTATACCCAACCCGGTCGAAGAATTCGAGAATCTGGATCGCGCGTTTGCGGCCCAGGCCGGTCGCGTCGCGGAACGTCGCCGCGTCCACCGAGCCGCCGCCCTGCTCCGCCAGCGCGGCGATGATCCGCGCGAGCTCGGCCACCACCTCGCGCGCGTAGAACAGGTCGCGCACCACCTGATGCACGTCGCCGCGCCGCGCGAGCTTGCGCAGCAGCGTGCGCACCGTCTCCTCGCCGGCGCCCGTCGCGGTCGCGAGATCGCGCACCCACGGCGCATCGAAGCGCCCCGCCGCCAGCAGCGGCAGCAGGCGCTGCGCGAGCGCCTCGTCGGCGGGCTCGAGGCTTGCCGTGTGCGTTGGCAAATGCACCCACTGCCCCTGCCGCACCACGCTGCCCTCGGCCACCATCGCATCGATCAGCGCGCGCCACAGCGGCTCGTCGGCGAGCGGCAGCGCGATGCGGCGCAGCCGCCCGAGTTCCGGCCCCGGCTCGTCGGGCGTGCGCTCGTGGAACACGGCCAGCGCCTCCAGCACGCGCCGGCGCAGCGCCTCGCGATAACGCGGCGCGATCGCGCGCGGCCCGTCCGCGCCGGGCACCACGGCCGCGTTCCCGGGCAGCGGCAGCGCCTCGGCGGCCAGCCCGGTCAGATGCACCAGCGTCGCGATCGGCACGCCGAGCGGCGCCTCGTCGAGCAGTGGCCCGAGCTGCCCCTCGTCGAGCCACGCGGCCAGCGCGTCGAGCCACGCGCGGCGCGCGAGGGTCCGGCGCTTGTGCGCGGGACCGAACGGATCGAGCACGCGGCCGCCGCCCACGGTGCGCGTGGCCTGCGCGTTGCGCACGATGAAGCGGTCGCCGGGCATCGCGAATACGGGCGCGTCGAACACCAGCTGCACGCGGCCGCGCTGCCCGGCGGCCAGCGCGTCGCCGTCGATCGGCACGACGTGCGCGACTTGATGCTGCGTGCCGAGATGCACGTGCAGCGGCGCCCAGTGCGTGAGCGTGAGATTAGCGTCGGCCAGCAGGCTCAGTTCGACGTCGATGCGCGGCGACACGCTCGCGAGCCGCGCATCGGCCACCACGTCGCCGCGCGCGAGCGCGGCCTTGTCGATGCCGGCCAGGTTCAGCGCGCAGCGCTCGCCGGCACGTCCGGTGTCGGCGGCCCGGTTCTGCGCGTGCAGGCCGCGCACGCGCACGACGTCGCCGGAGCGCGCGACGGTCAGCGCCTCGCCGGCGCGCACGCGCCCGGCGAACGCGGTACCGGTCACCACGGTGCCCTGCCCGCTCAGCGTGAACACGCGGTCGACGGCAAGCCGGAACAGCCCGTCGTCGCGCCGCGCGCGCCATCGCGCGGCCAGCTCGCGCAGCGCGGTGCCGAGCGCGGCCACGCCGGCGTCGCCGGCCTGCGTGGCGCGCGTCTCGAAGATCGGCGCGGCGGCGAGCGCGGTGCCGGCCAGCTCGGCGCGAATCTCGTCGGCCACGCGGGCGAGGCGCGCGGCGTCCACGCGATCGCATTTGGTCAGCGCGACGAGCCCGTGCGTGACGCCGAGCAGTTGCAGGATCGCGAGATGTTCGCGCGTTTGCGGCATCACGCCGTCGTCGGCGGCGATCACGAGCAGCGCCACGTCGATCCCGCAGGCGCCGGCGGCCATGGTGTGAACCAGCCGCTCGTGGCCAGGCACGTCGATCATGCCGAGCACGTCGCCGTTGTCGAGCGGCGTGTAGGCATAACCGAGCTCGATCGAGATGCCGCGCGCCTTCTCCTCCTTCAGCCGGTCGGTGTCCACGCCGGTCAGCGCGCGCACCAGCGTGGTCTTGCCGTGGTCGATGTGGCCCGCGGTGCCGACGATCATGAGCGCGCGCCTCCGGGTTCGCCCGGCGCGGCGGCGGTCGTGGCGGCAGCCATGCACTGCGCGATCAGCGTGGCCTCGTCGGCGGCTTCGAGACAGCGCAGGTCGAGCCGCAGCGCGTCGTCGGCGATGCGGCCGATCACGGGCCGCGGCCACTCGCGCAACCGCGCCTCCAGCTGCCCGAGCGCGCGGCCGCTGCGCTTCGTGCCCACGGCGCGCACCACGAGCCCATGGCTCGGCAGCACGTCCACCGGCAGCGCGCCGCTGCCGATCTGGCTGAACATCGGCTCGGCGCTGACCGCGAACGCCTCGCCGACGGCGCGCTGGAACGCGGGCAGCAGGCGCTCGGCCGTGGCCGCGATCTCGGCCTGCGCTCGCGTGAGCAGGCGCAGCGTGGTGAGCCGTTCGCGCAGGAATTCGGGCGCGCGATAGAGCCGCAGCACGGGTTCGAGCGCGGCCAGCGTGAGCTTGCCGACGCGCAGCGCGCGCTTGAGCGGATGCTTCTTGATCCTCGCGACGAGTTCGCGCGAGCCGACGATCAGGCCGGCCTGCGGGCCGCCGAGCAGCTTGTCGCCGCTGAACGTGACGAGATCGGCGCCGGCGGCGATGGTGTCGCGCACGGTGGGCTCGTGCGGCAGCCCCCATTGCGAGAGATCGACGAGCGTGCCACTGCCGAGATCGACGGCCACCGGCACGCCGCGCTCGCGGCCGAGCGGCGCGAGTTCCTCGATCGGCACTTCCCTGGTGAAGCCGCTGATCGCGTAGTTGCTGCAGTGAACCTTCATCAGCAGCGCGGTGCGCGGCCCGATCGCCTCGGCATAGTCGCGCGCGTGGGTGCGGTTGGTGGTGCCGACCTCGCGCAGCCGCGCGCCGGCGCGGCTCATGATGTCGGGAATCCGGAACGCGCCGCCGATCTCCACGAGTTCGCCGCGCGAGACGATCACCTCCTTCCTCGACGCGAGCGCGGACAGCGTGAGCAGCACGGCGGCGGCATTGTTGTTGACGACGGTGGCGGCCTCGGCGCCGGTCAGCTCGCAGATCAGGCCGTCTATCAGGTCGTCGCGGTCGCCGCGCTTGCCGGTGTCGAGATCGAACTCCAGGTTCATCGGCCGCGTCAGCGCGGCTACCACGTCGCGCACGGCCTCGTCGGGCAGCAGCGCGCGCCCGAGGTTGGTGTGCAGCACGGTGCCGGTCAGGTTGAACACGGGCTTCAGCACGCTCGCGTCGGCCGCCGCGAGCCGTGTGCGGACCTCGGCGGCAATGCCGGCGTCGTCGGGCGCGCTCACGCCGGCCGGATCGCGCCGCGCGCGCTCGCGCCAGGCGTCGAGCGCGGCGCGCACGGCGCCGAGCACGCGCGTGCGGCCATGGCTGGCGATCAGCGGGCGCACCGCGTCGGACGACACGATCCGCTCCACCGACGGCACGCGCGCGAGCAGCGCCTTCAGTTCGGTCAAGCCGTTATCGCTATCACTCAAAGGCGTGCTCCGCTCAGGCGTCGGACGACGACAGCTCGGGCCACAGCAGCGGATTCGGCGACGCGCGCTGGTAGCCGGCCTCGTTCATCAGCAGGTCGAGCGTGAGGCTGGCGAGATCGTCGGCGAGCGGCTCGAACGCGTAGTCCTTGTCCTGGTAGCCGATCTTGCGATAGGTATGGCATTCGTCGCACGATTCGGCCTTGATCGCCTCGCTGCCGCCCTCCACGCCGTGATAGGCGATGCCCTTGGTCGAATCGCAGTGCGAGCACTTGGTGCGCACCATGTGCCATTCGCTCGTGCAGAGCGAGCATTGCAGGAAGCGATAGCCGTTGTACTGGCCGCCGACGCGGATCACGCTCGCGACCGGATGCGAGCCGCACACGGGGCACAGGCCGGGCTGGTCGAGATACGGCACGTCGCCGGGCGCCACGCGCGAGGCGAGATCGGTCCACACCACCTGCAGCGCGGCCGCGATGAACGGCGCCGAGGCGGGCTCGACCTCGGCGAGCCGCAGCGCGACGATCGCGTCGGCCTGCGCGTCGAGTTCGGCCGCGCTTTTCAGGCGCAGCGCGTCGATCAGCTTCGCGAGCGGCGGCGTGACGAGCCCGGCCCGCTCGATGCCGTCGAGCAGGCGCTGCAGCACGGTGCGCCATTGCGGATCGCGCGCGCCCGTCATCGCCGGCAGCACCGGCATCGAATGGGCCTGCGCCTGGCGGATCGCCTCGGCGCTGGGCGGCGCGGCGTCGAGCGTGTCGAGCACGGCCTGCTGCGCGTCGGCGAGCGTCGCCATCAGGCGCAGGTAGCCGGCAATCGGATTGAGGTCGGCGAGCTTGCGCAGCCGCGCGGCGCGCTCGGCGAACACGCTGGCGCGCTCGGGCAGCCGGAAGCGCGGAATCGCCGAATGATCGAGCGCCGCGATGTCGTTCGGATCGAGTATGCGTTGTGTCACGTGGGTCACCCAGTACAGTCTGTGCCGGCGCCGCCGGGGCGCCGGATGATTCGCCGCGACCGGCATGCGCGGGGCGCGATCGCCGCCGCGAGGATCGATGCCGATCGGGAATGAAGGCCGGCTCGCAGGGCCGGCCGGGGCAGCCGACGGCCGGCAAAGCGCCGCCGTGAAGCATACCGCTTCCGCGCGGCCGACGCCACGAACCGGGCCGTGGCGCGAGCCTGGCAGGCCACGCCGCGTGCGATCGCTTCGTATCCGGAAACAATCGCCTCGCCCGTGGCCGGTCGTGCTCCGGCAACAGGGGCCATCCGCGGATGGCCCCGATCGGCGCCGGCCGGCCCTGACGCGCGCCGGCCGGCGCCCGATGGCGAGCGCGGCGCCACGCGCCTAGCGCGCGCGGCCCGACTCCTTCACCGCCTGACGGAACCACTTCGGATGGTGCTTGCGCGCCCAGCCGAACGACACCGTGCCGCGCACCATCGCGCCGATCGAGCCCTTCACCCACAGCGCCGCGTAGATGTGGACGATGATGCTGGCGATCAGCACGAACGCGGCGGCCGCGTGCGCCACGGCCGCGAGCCGGATGATCCCGATCGGGAAATAGAACGAGAAGTACCGGCGCCAGATCACGATGCCCGACAGCAGCAGCACCAGCAGGCAGGTGACGAGCGTGAAGAACAGCAGCTTCTGCCCGGCGTTGTAGCGCCCGACGGGCGGCAGGTTTTCCTCGCGGTTGTTCAGCACGTCGTTCATCTGACCGAGCCAGCGGCGGTCGTCGGCATCGATCAGGTTGTGATGCCAGTAGCGCACCACCATGATCGCGAACGACACGAACATCACCACGCCGACGAACGGATGCAGGATGCGCGTCCACTGCCCGCCGCCGAACAGCGCGGTGAGCCAGAACATCGACGGATGAAACAGCGCGAGGCCGGACAGCGCGAGCAGCACGAACGAGATCGCGGTGATCCAGTGGTTCGAGCGTTCGTTCGCGGAGTAGCGGACGATCAGGTTCGGGTCCTGGTGGCTCATTTCACGTCCTCCTTGATCCGGCTGGCTTCCTCACGGGCGGCGGCGTCCTCTTCCTCCGTCACCTCGTTCGGACCGACCCGCGTGTAGTGGAAGAACCCGGCCAGCGCGGTCAGCGCGAGGCCGGCCACCGCCAGCGGCTTGGCGATGCCCTTCCAGAGCTTCACGAACGGGCTGATCGACGGATTGTCGGGCAGGCCGTGGTACAGCGACGGCTTGTCCGCGTGATGCAGCACGTACATCACGTGCGTGCCGCCCACGCCCTGCGGGTCGTACAGCCCCGCGTGGGCGAAGCCGCGATCCTTGAGGTCCTCGATCCGGTCGGCCGCCTGGCGCTTCATGTCCTCCTTGGTGCCGAACATGATGGCGCCGGTCGGGCAGGTCTTCACGCAGGCGGGTTCCTGGCCGACGGCCACGCGATCCGAGCACAGCGTGCATTTGTAGGCACGGTTGTCCTGCTTCGAGATGCGCGGGATGTTGAACGGGCAGCCGGTCACGCAATAGCCGCAACCGATGCAGTTCTCCTCGTGGAAATCGACGATGCCGTTGTTGTACTGCACGATCGCGCCCGGCGACGGGCAGGCCTTCAGGCAGCCGGGATCCTCGCAGTGCATGCAGCCGTCCTTGCGGATCAGCCACTCGAGGTCGCCGGCCGGGTTCTCGTATTCGGAGAACCGCATGACCGTCCACGAATGCTCGGTCAGGTCGGCCGGATTGTCGTAGACGCCGACGTTGGTGCCAACCTCGTCACGCAGGTCGTTCCACTCCATGCAGGCCGTCTGGCACGCCTTGCAGCCGATGCACTTCGACACGTCGATCAGCTTCGCGACGGTGCCCGTGACCGGATCGCGCGCGGTGGGCGGCGGGGTGGTGGTGGCGGACACCCGTTTGATGTCCAGTGATTGCAATGCCATCTCGGGTTCCCCTTATGCCTTTTCCACTTTCACCAGGAACGACTTGAATTCCGGTGTCTGCGAGTTGCCGTCGCCGACCGACGGAGTCAGGGTGTTCGCGAGATAGCCGGGCTTCGTCAGCCCCTTGAAGCCCCAGTGCAACGGAATGCCCACCGTCTGCACCTTGCGCCCCTCCACCATCAGCGGCTTGATCCGCTTGGTCACGAGCGCCACCGCCACGATGTAGCCGCGGTTCGACGACACCTTCACGCGGTCGCCATGCACCACGCCCACCTCCTTCGCCAGATCCTCGCCGATCTCGACGAACTGCTGGGGCTGCACGATCGCATTGAGCCGCGCGTGCTTGGTCCAGTAGTGGAAGTGCTCGGTGAGCCGGTAGGTGGTGGCCGTGTGCGGGAACTTGTCCGGCGTGCCGAACGAGGCCCGGTCGTCCGGGAACACGCGCGCGGCCGGGTTGTTCAGCGCGCGCGGGTTGCCCGGATTGAGCGGGTTGGCCGCGAGCGGCGTCTCGAACGGCTCGTAGTGCTCGGGGAACGGACCTTCGTTCATGCCGTCGCGGGCGAAGAAGCGCGCCACGCCTTCCGGGTTCATGATGAACGGTCCCATGCCGGTCTCGGGCGCCTCGTCGACCTTGTAGTCGGGCACGTCGGCCCCGCCCCAGGCGCGACCGTTCCAGCCGATCAGCTTGCGGGTGGGATCGAACGGCTTGCCGGCCGTGTCGCAGGACGCACGGTTGTAGAGGATCCGCCGGTTCGCGGGCCACGCCCAGGCCCAGTTCAGGGTCTGGCCGATGCCGGTCGGGTCGGCGTTGTCGCGCCGCCCCATCTGGTTGCCGGCCGCCGTCCACGCGCCGCAGAAGATCCAGCAGCCGCTCGCGGTGCTGCCGTCGTCCTTCAGCTGCGCGAAGCCGGCCAGCTGCTCGCCGCGCTTGACCAGCACCTTGGTCGGGTCCTTCGGGTCGGTCAGGTCGGCCAGCGCGCGGCCGTTGAACTCCATCGCGAGTTCCTCGGGCGTCGGGCTCTCCGGGTTCGCATACGGCCAGGTCAGATTGACGATCGGGTCCGGATACTTGCCGCCGTCCTTCTTGTAGGCCTCGCGCATGCGCAGGAAGATCCCCGACATGATCTCGAGGTCGCTGCGCGCCTCGCCCGGCGCGTCCGCGCCCTGCCAGTGCCATTGCAGCACGCGGCCCGAATTGACGAGCGAGCCGCGCTCCTCGGCGAAGCAGGTGGTGGGCAGCCGGAACACCTCGGTCTGCACCGCGGACGGATCGACCACGTTGTAGTCGCCGTGCGGCTTCCAGAACTCGGACGTTTCGGTGGCGAGCGGATCCATGACCACGAGCCACTTCAATTTGGCCAGCGCGGCCGCGGTCTTCACCTTCGCGGGCGCGGCCGCGAGCGGGTTGAAGCCCTGGCAGATGTAGCCGTTCATCTTGCCCTGCGCCATCAGCTCGATGGTCTGCAGCAGGTCGTAGGGCTTGTCGAGCTTGGGCAGGTAGTCGTAGCCGAAGTTGTTCTCGGCGGTGGCCGCGTCGCCCCACCACGACTTCATGAAGCTCACGAAGAAGGCGCGGTAGTTCTTCCAGTAGCTGAGCTGGTTGGGCCGCAGCGGCTGCGTTGCGCGCTTGCCGATGTAGGCCTCGTAGTCCTGCTCGGCCTGCGAGGGCAGCGTCATGTAGCCGGGCAGCAGGTTCGACATCAGGCCGAGGTCGGTCAGCCCCTGGATGTTCGAGTGGCCGCGCAGCGCGTTCATGCCGCCGCCGGCGATGCCGATGTTGCCGAGCAGCAGCTGCACCATCGCGCCGGTGCGGATCATCTGCGCGCCGACCGAGTGGTGAGTCCAGCCGAGCGCGTAGAGGATCGTGCCGGCGCGACCGGGCACGGCCGTGGTCGCGAGCATCTCGCACACCTTCAGGAACTTGTCCCTGGGCGTACCGCAGGTCTTCTCGACCATCTCGGGCGTGTAGCGCGCGTAGTGCTGCTTCATCAGGTTGTAGACGCAGCGCGGATGCGAAAGCGTCGGGTCGACCTTCACGAAGCCGTCGTCGCCACGCTCGTAATCCCACGTGGCCTTGTCGTAGCTGTGCTTGTCCGGGTTGTAGCCGGAGTAGATCCCGTCGTTGAAGGCGAAATCCTCACGGACGATGAACGGGAAATCCGTGTAGTTGCGCACGTACTCGTGCTGGATCTTGTCGTTCGCGAGCAGGTAGTTGATCACCCCGCCGAGGAACGCGATGTCCGTGCCGGTACGAATCGGTGCGTAGTAGTCCGCCACCGATGCCGTGCGCGTGAAACGCGGGTCGACCACGATCAGCCGCGCCTTGCGGTGCGCCTTCGCCTCGGTCACCCATTTGAAGCCACAGGGGTGGGCTTCAGCGGCATTGCCGCCCATTACCAGAATGATGTCTGCGTTCTTGATGTCGACCCAATGGTTCGTCATCGCGCCGCGGCCAAACGTCGGGGCAAGACCTGCCACCGTCGGGCCGTGTCAGACACGCGCCTGGTTGTCGAACGCGAGCATCCCGAGACTGCGAATCGTCTTGTGGGTCAGGTAACCCACTTCGTTGCTGCCGGCCGACGCGGCCAGCATGCCGGTGGTCAGCCAGCGGTTGACCTTCTGGCCGTCCGGCGTGGTCTCGACGAAGTTCGCGTCGCGGTCTTCCTTCATCAGCTTCGCGATGCGGTCGAGCGCCGCTTCCCACGAGATCGGCTCCCACTTGTCGGAGCCGGGCGCGCGGTATTCGGGCTGCGTGAGCCGGCTCGGGCTGTGGATGAAGTCGATCAGGCTCGCGCCCTTCGGGCACAGCGTGCCGCGGTTCACCGGATGGTCGGGATCGCCTTCGATATGGATGATGCTCGACTTGGCGTTCTTCGCGCCGTCACCGAGGGAGTACATCAGGATCCCGCAGCCCACCGAGCAATACGGGCAGGTGTTGCGGGTTTCGACGCTACGCGCCAGCTTGTATTGGCGAACCTCCGCGAGCGCGTCGGCGGGCGAGAATCCCAACAGGGCGAGACTCGAGCCGGCGAGCGTGGAGGCGGTCACCTTCAAGAACTGGCGCCGGGACAGGTGGAGCATGATGGTCTCGGCGGTGAGGTAGGGGGGACGTAAGGTTTTCATATGACGACTGGGTCGCGAGGCGATTTTACGCGTTTCGTCTCATTTCGTTTATAGGAAACCGTTTTTCCGATAGCTAGTCGGGTCCGCCCGGATTCGAGGATTTGGTCAATCGCACGACGCCGCCGGCGCCGCTGCGATCTCCCCGGCGCCTTTCGCCACAAGGCTTTCCGCGATTCTCCCACACGCGTCGTCATATCCCAAAAAACATAGCGACTGACGGCGCTTCAATCATTGGCGACGCAACACGACAAGGACTTCTGCGAATCCCTTATCAATCGATTCATCATCGGAAATGCCATGCCTTCACCTCGCTATATATATAAAAGCATGGCGTGGTGAATCGCGAGCCCGAGCGGTGACGAGCGATGCGACGGGCCGGAATGAAGAAGGCGAACGCGTTGCATGCGCAACGAAGTGCCGCGCGTGCCGGACCACGAGCGGCAGGCGGCACGGCGCGGGAACGAGAAGGAAGACGACGCGGGCGCCCGCGTCAGAGCGTGTCGTGCGGCTCGGCGAGCTGGAACAGGCAGTCGCCGCGCCGCGTCTGCGCCGGCACGCGGCGGCACACCACCTCGCCCGACGCGTCGAAGCGATGGACCACCGGCTCGCGCAGCGGCGTCTCGGGGAAATGGATGCGCGCCGCGGGCTGGCCGGCCTGCACGATCTCGCCGAGTTCGACGAGCGGCTCGTAGATGCCGTGCTCGTAGGCGAACACGAAATGCTGCGGCCCGCTCGCGCGCATGAAGCGCGTGACGGCGGGCGGGCCGTCCGGCACGAGCGGCCCCCGCACCACGCCGATGAAGCCGAGGAAATGCAGCAGCCCCTGCCAGCCGTGGCGCAGCAGCTTCGCGTCGGTCATGCCGGCGCCGCCCAGCTCGGTGAGGATCGAGATCGCGCCCTGGCGGCGCGCGGCGGCCGAGGCATAGGTGGGGTTCGGCGCGTGCAGGAACGCGCGCGGCATGCCGAACGCGCCGAGCAGCGCCTTCACGCGGACTTCCTCGTCGGCGTCGCGCGGATCGAGCGCGATCAGGTTGCCGCCGTCGTAGATCAGCGAGCTGCCGCCCGAATGCATGTCGACCAGGTAGTCGGCGCGCGCGAGCAGCGTGTGCTCGATGTAGTCGGCAATCATCTGCGTCGGCGTGCCGGCCGGATCGCCCGGGAACGTGCGGTTCAGGTTGCCGTCGTCGAGCGGCGAGGTGCGCAGCCCGGCCTCGGCGGCCGGGAAATTCGCCATCGGCAGCACGATCACCTGCCCGCGCACCGCCTCCGGCGTCAGCTCGCGCATCAGCCGCGAGGTCAGCACCTGCCCTTCGTATTCGTCGCCGTGATTGCCCGACATCACCAGCACGACCGGCCCCTCGCCGTTGCGAATCGAGGCGATCGGCACCGGCAGCCAGCCATAGGCGGAGCGATGCACCGAATGCGGCAGGCGCAGATAACCGGCCTGCTTGCCGTCGGCGTCGAGATCGATTTCACAGCGGATCGGGTTCGGAAGTCGGGGGGATACGTCGGTCATGATCAGGGTTGGCGGGCTCGGAAGCGATACCGGCAGCTTACCGGCATTCGCGAGAATCGGGGCGCCGCGCGGGTATCACGGCGCGCGGCGGGGGCGCGGCGGCACGGCCCGCGCTGCCGGAGCATGCCGGGCATGGCGTTTGCGCGTCAGATCCGGCGTCCGCGCGTGGGCATGGCGCGCGTTCCGGCCCCGACGCCCGCCACGCGCGCCCGGCCCGGCTGGACACGACGGCCGCCGGCCGGCGCGGATGCGCGCAGGCAAGCGGCACCGCGCGCCCGATCGAATAAACTTTTTGAAAGATGATGCGTCCGATCCGAAAACAACCATGAACGGCGCGCCTCGCGCACGACCTCCAACGCCTATGAAGCCCTTGCTCTCGCAACCGCAGGAAAAGCTCGTCAAGACCAACGTGAACTGGGCGCTCGACGCGTTCCGGCGCTTCTCGGCGGATCACTGCACGACGATGGCCGCCGCCATCGCGTTCTATTCGGCGTTCTCGCTCGCGCCGATGCTGGTGATGGTGATCGCCGTGGCGGGCTGGTTCTTCGGCGCCGACGCGGCGCGCGGCGAGGTGTTCAGCCAGGTCCACAACCTGATCGGCAACGATGCCGCGGCCGGCGTGCAGACCATCGTCGAGAACGCGCACCGCAAGGGCAGCGGCGGCGGCGTGGCGGCGGCCGTCTCGATCTTGCTGCTGGTGGTGGGCGCCTCGGCCACGTTCTCGTCGCTGAACACGGCGCTCGGCGTGGTCTGGCCGTCGGCCGAGAAGCGCTGGTCGTCGATGTTCGGGCTGGTGCGGGTGCGGCTGATCTCGTTCGGGCTGGTGCTCGGCGTGGCGTTCCTGCTGATCGTCTCGCTGATGCTCGACACGGCCATCACGTTCGTCGGCCGCTGGCTGTGGGGCAACACGCCGTTCGTGGTGATCGGCAACCTGCTGCAGTTCACGGCCGGCATCGCGATCCTGGCCGCCGCGTTCGCCGCGCTGCTGAAGTTCCTCCCCGACGCGCACGTGACGCGCCGCGACGCGCTCACGGGCGGGGTCGTCTCGGCCGTGCTGTTCTCGGGGGGCAAGAAGCTGTTCGCGCTGTACCTCGCGCACGCGGGCACCGCCAGCGCGTTCGGCGCCGCGGGCTCGCTGGCGGTCCTGCTGATGTGGCTGTACTTCTCGGCCGCCGTGCTGCTGCTCGGCGCCGAGTTCGCGGCCGCGCGCGGCGACGCCGAACACCAGCGCGCCCAAAACCGCGCGGCTAGTCCGCATAATCCCTGATACGCGGCGGCCTCCGCCGCGACCGGGCCATCCCTGCCCCGAACGGCACGCCCGGCACGCCGCGTGCCGTCCGCCGCCTCGCACGCCATCACGCGCGCGCCGCGCGCAAACGTTTGAAGCCGCGCGTTTTTGACGAAAAATCGCCGCCTTGCGACGCCATGCTGTCATGGCCATCAATTTCCACAACAATCCAAGCAACAAACTCGGAAATGTCAACAATTTCCGCAACAACCTTCTATCTAGTTGATATTCAAAGAAGTTTATCGCTGTGACGTTTTGGAGACACTTTATTTTTTCTCGGTTTCTTGCGTGTTCTGCGCTGCGCTATTCTCCATTCCGCAACAAATAAATAACGAATCACTTTGCGTGGAGAACTTTTCCTATGAAAAAAATCGCTCTGTCTGCCCTCTCCCTGGCCCTGCTCGGCGCAGCAGGTGCCGCTCACGCCCAATCGAGCGTGACGCTGTACGGCATCATCGACACGGCAATCACCTACGTCCACGGCAGCGGCGGCCAGGGTAACAACACCTGGGCCATGAACAGCGGCAACCTGCAGGGCAGCCGCTGGGGCCTGAAGGGCACGGAAGACCTGGGCGCTGGCCTGAAGGCGGTGTTCCAGTTGGAAAACGGCTTTGACTCCACCAACGGCAAGCTCGGCCAGGGCAGCAAGATGTTCGGCCGCCAGGCTTACGTCGGCCTGCAAAGCGATCACTACGGCACGCTGACGCTCGGCCGCCAGTACGACCCGCTGGTCGACATGGTCCAGGCCGTCACGGCCGACAACTACTTCGGCAGCGTGTTCGCCACGCCGGGCGACGTCGACAACAACGACAACAGCCTGCGCGTGAACAACGTGGTCAAGTACACCTCGCCGGTGTTCGCCGGCCTGCAGTTCGAAGGCATGTACGCGCTGGGCGGCGTCGCGGGCTCGAACGGTTCGGGTCAGACGTGGTCGGCCGCGTTGGCCTACAACAACGGGCCGATCGGCGTGGCGGGCGGCTACTTCTACGCATCGAACCTGTATGGCGCGTCGCGCGGCACGAACTGGGGCGGCACGTCGGACGCGATCTTCGACGGCCCGATCAACAGCGGCTACACCAACGCGAAGTCGATCGGCATCGGCCAGGTTGCCGGCCAGTACACGTTCGGCCCGTTCACGGCCGGCCTCGGCTACAGCAACTCGCAATACAAGCGCGACAGCTTCTCGTCGTTCTCGAAGACCGAGAAGTTCAACACCGGCCGTGCGTTCGCGACGTACCAGGCCACGCCGGCGATCCTGCTGGGCCTCGGCTACTCGTACACGAAGGCGAGCGGCGACACGGACGCGAAGTACCACCAGGTTTCGCTGGGTGGCGACTACTCGCTGTCCAAGCGCACCGACATCTACCTGGTCGGCGCTTACCAGCACGCGAGCGGCACGCAACGTCTGGCCGACGGCTCGACGCAGGCAGCCCAGGCATCGATCGGCTCGTATGGCATCGCCGGCACGAGCTCGCAGGAACTGGTCGCACTCGGCGTGCGCCACAAGTTCTAAAAAAAGCATCACCCGCGGCTCGCCGCGGTGCCTGCCGGCACCGCGCGACGGCCGCCCTGGAAAACCAGCCCGAGGCATGGCGCCGACGGCTGGTTTTTTTTCGCCCTGGCGCGCCGCGGGCCGGCCGTCATGCAGAGTGCCGTGTCGCTACGGATGCCGAAGCAGCACGCGGCGCCCGCCCACCCGACCGGACGACGAATAAAAAAATCCCCGCGCGCTTGCCGCACGCGGGGATCTTTTTGGGCTACCGTGACGGCCGGATCGCTCCGGGCGCCTCAGCAATTCCCTCAGGCTGCTGCGTCCTTCAGCTTCTTCAGCGCACGTGCCTTCACGCGCACGCTCGCGGGCTTCGCCGGGAACCAGCGCTCTTCACCCGTGAACGGATCCTTGCCGAAGCGCTTCTTCTTCGCCGCGACTGCCTGCGCCGAGATCTTCAGCAGACCCGGCAGCGTGAATTCGCCCGCACCCTTCTTGTGGATCGAGCCGAGGATCACGTTTTCCAGCGTCGCGAGCACGGCCTTGACCGTCTTCAGCTCGACTTCGGCGCGCTCGGCGATATGCGTTGCGAGCGATGCCTTGGTGAAGCTGTCCTTGATCGGCGTCGGAGCGGCCGGCACCTTCGCGGCAGCCTTCTTGGCCACTACTTTCTTCGCGGGCGCTGCTTTTTTGGCAGCCACTTTCTTGGCCGGTGCGGCAGCCTTATTGGCCACCTTTTTTGCGGAAGTCGCCATGTTTCTCCTACCAGGTGTGGTCGTTGGATGCGAAGCACACGTTGTGCATGCTTCAAGGCCGGATTCTACAAGCGGCGCGGCGCTTTGTGCTGCACTTTTGTGCGCGATACGCGGGTTTTCGGCAGGTTTTGTTGCTCGGCGCAGACTGTCGTGTGCGCCGGCACGGTGGTGAACGCGCCGGGCGAGGTCGGCGCAAGTCGAATTATGTGCGATCCGGTGGGCCGTCACCGCGTCGGCCGCGGTGTCGACGAGCCTTCCATCAAGGCTTCGATAGGCGCTTCCATGACGCCTTCGGCAAGCCATCCGGCACGGCGCCGCGCGTGCCGCGCGTCCACAAAAAAGCCCCGGCGCTGCGCCGGGGCGAAGGGAACAACCACCACATGGACGACATGAAACGGAACGTCGCGGCGCGCTTTGGGCGGGCCTGCCTCGGGCGACGTCAGGCGACGGCGGCCAGCACCGGCAGGCAGGTGCGCAGATAGGCCTCGAACTCGCGGCGCACTTCGGGATGCTCGAGCGCGAGCTCGACGGTCGCCTTCAGGTAGCCGAGCTTGCTGCCGCAGTCGAAGCGCGTCCCGTAATAGCGGTACGCGAGCACCTGTTCCTCGGTCAGCAGCGACTGCACGGCATCGGTCAGCTGCAGCTCGCCGCCGGCGCCGGGGCGAATCCGGCGCAGGTGGTCGAAGATGCTCGGCATCAGCACATAGCGGCCGACCACGCCGAGGTTCGACGGCGCGTTTTCCGGCGCCGGCTTCTCGACGATGCCCGACAGCTTGATCACGTCCTCTTCCCACTCGCGCCCCTCGACCACGCCATACGAACGGCTGTCCTCGCGCGCGATCGTTTCGACGCCGATCACCGAGCTGTGATAGTGATTGAACACGTCCACCAGCTGCTTGAGCACGGGCTGCTCGCCATGCAGCAGATCGTCGGCGAGGATCACCGCGAACGGCTCGCCATGCACCAGCTTCTCGGCGCACAGCACCGCGTGGCCGAGCCCGAGCGCCTCGGGCTGGCGCACGTAATAGCAGTCGACGTGGCTCGGCTTGATGCCGCGCACGAGCTCGAGCAGCTTGTCCTTGCCGCGCGCCTCGAGCTCCGCCTCGATCTCGTAGGACTTGTCGAAGTGATCCTCGATCGCGCGCTTGCTGCGCCCGGTCACGAAGATCATCTCGGTGATGCCGGCGTTGATCGCCTCCTCCACCGCGTACTGGATCAGCGGCTTGTCCACCACGGGCAGCATTTCCTTCGGGCTGGCCTTGGTCGCCGGCAGGAACCGCGTTCCCAGCCCGGCAACGGGAAACACGGCCTTCTTGACTTTGAGCATGATTACGTTCCGGTGAAAGTGATGGCCGCGCGCAGCGGGCGGCCTGCGCAAACCACGGAGCCGGCACGGCGCGCGCGGCCCGCGGCGCACGCGGCACGCCGGCCGCGATGCCTGTCCACGGTCACTCGAGTTCCTCGGCCAGCGCGTTGCCGTCATCGAAACCGAAACGGCTGATCGGTTCGTTTTTCAGCGCGTCGCGATAGGCTGACAACATGACCATCACGAGCAGCACGGCGCCGCTTGCAATCCAGTTGATGTCCATCCTGAACTCCTCGTCTGTTTCGACCCGAACCCAAACTATCAAAAAAAAATCGAGAAATAATTGGGCGCGTTTCACCAGCTGGGAAAGCCGCGATGCCGAAACGTCTTGTTGCAATTTCGGGCCGCGTTTTTTTTGTTCATCGTTCGATTTCTCACGTCCTAGGATGAGCGTGCGCGCGTTGCGTCCGGCGGCGAAATCGCCGGCGCGCGGCGCACTTCCCGCACTTACCAGGCAAGGACACCGACGCATGAATTCCCACAGCGGGCCGGCACTCGCGCGGCCGGCCGCACTCGACCACAAGGACGCCCTGATCGACGCGCTGCGCGGCTTCGCGGCGCTGCTGGTGGCGTATTTCCATTGCCGGCAGGTGGTCTGGATCGGCATGCAGGCGTTCCACCAGACGCACGGCCACGCGCTCGACGCGGGCGCGCTGGCCGCGTACCTGACGTTCCCGTTCGCGTGGGGCTCGGCCGGCGTGCCGGTCTTCTTCGTGATCAGCGGCTACTGCATCCATCGCGGCGCGGCGCTGAAGCTGGCCGCCGCGCCCGGCTATCGTCTCGATACGCTGAACTTCTGGGCGCGCCGTTTCGCGCGCATCTATCCGGTGCTGCTCGCCGCGCTGCTCGTCACGCTCGCGCTCGACCTGATCAGCCTGCAGATCACGCCGGTGAGCCACAAGATCCGCGAGATCGGCTGGATGGCGTTCGCGGTGAACCTGCTGTCGCTGCAGGGCATCGCCGGCAAGACCTACGGCTCGAACGGCGCGCTCTGGACGCTGTCGCTCGAGGTGCAGTTCTATGCCGTCTATCCGCTCTGGCTCGCGCTGCGCAAGCGGATCGGCCTCATGCCGGTGGTGCTGGCGGTGGCGCTCGTCAACGTGGCGTCGGCCTGGCTGTTCGAGCGGCACGACATCCAGGTCTTCACGTCGTACTGGCTGTCGTGGACGCTCGGCGCGCTGATCGCCGACCTGCGCGTGCGGCGCGCGGCCGGCCCGGCGCCGTCGCGCGGCTGGTATCTGGCCGGCGCGGCCGGCATCGCGCTCGGCTGCGTGGCGTTCCGCGTCGGCCAGTACGGCGCGTTCCAGCTCTGGTCGATCGGCTTCGCCTGCTGCCTGCATGCCGCCATCGCGCGGCCGGCGCCGTCCGGCGCGATCGTGCGGCTGTTCGCGTGGCTCGGCGATTTCAGCTATTCGCTGTACCTGATCCACCTGCCGCTGTTCGTCTGCTTCGCCTCGCTGCTGTACCGCTCGCAGTTGCAGGCGTCGATCTGGCCGTCGTTCGCGTTCATGGCGGTCGCGATTCCGCTGGCCTGGCTGTTTTACCTGGCCGTCGAGCGGCCCGCGATGCGCTGGTCGGCGAGTCTGAAGCCGTCGGGCGGCAAGCCGCGGCCGGCCGCGCCGACGCTGGCGGCGTGAGGGGCTGGACGATGGCGCGGATGCAGCCCGGTGGTGCGGATGCGCCGCGCCGGCGGTACGGCGAGGATCGATCGCCGCGGCGCGCCTGCCCGCCCGTGCCCACGGCCGCGCACGCAGCGCGCCTGCGCGGCCGGTCATGCCGGCGACATCCTGGTGACGGCGGCGGCGGCCCGGGAATACGTGGAAGTGTCGGTGACCGGCGTCGGCGGCCTGCTGAAAACGCCGTGGCAAGGCTCGATGGATGCCGCTGACGGGCGAGCATGATCGCCTGATTCACGCGCCGACGCCGCACGCGGAGCATCGTCGCCCGAAGATGTCGAGAAGACGCCGCTCCAGCCGCTTGCGGAAGCGGCTTCAAGGATGGATGGCGCGCGCCGCGCCCGCGCCGGAGATCGGAGATCGGAGAACGCGTGGGCGGCGTGACGCGCGATCCCGCGCCGCCACGCCCTTCCCGGTCACGACATCAGCGCTTGTCGCGCGCGACTTCCACCAGAATCCGCTCGACGGCCTCGACATAGGTGTGCGTGCCGAAGCGCCGCGTGGCCGTCTCGAAGCCGTTCGCGACGAGCCGTTCGCAGCGCGCCGGATCGCGGCGCAGCGCGGCGAGTGCCGCGCTCAGCGACGGCACGTCGCCGGGCTCGCAGAGCAGCCCGTTCACGCCGTCGTCGATGATCTCGACCACCCCGCCCGCCCGCGCGGCCACCACCGGCCGCTTCGCGAGCATGCCCTCCACGATCACGCGGCCGAACGGCTCGGGCGTGATCGAGGTGTGCGCGACCACGTCCACCGCCTTCATCCACGACGCGATATCGCGCTGGAAACCCGCGAAGAACACCCGGTCGCCGAGCCCGCGCCGCGCGACGAGATCCTGCAGCTCGGCCGCGTACTCGTCCTCGCCGAACAGCGGCGCGCCGACCAGCACCACGTGCAGATCCGGATCGCGCATGGCGGCCTCGAGCAGCAGGTGCTGGCCCTTCCAGCGCGCGAGGCGGCTGAACGAACCGACCAGCCAGGCCTGCCCGGGCAACCCGAGGCGCGCGCGCAGCGCGGCGCGCGGCACGGCCTCGAGCGCGACGAACGGCGCCGCGTCGATGCCGTTGAAGATCACGTCGACCGACTCCTGCGCGCCGCCCGTCAGCGCCAGATAGGCCTGCGCGGACGCGTTCGAATTGGCGATCACGCGCGTCACGCCGAGCTTCGCGCAGCGCCGGATCGCGAACAGCTGCTTCGCGCCGAAATGCGCGTCGCTGACGATGTCGCGCAGATGCCAGACCACCGGCTTGCGCGCGATGCGCCCGGCGATCGCGCCCACCACCATCGCACGCTGCGTGTTCGCGTAGATCACGTCGACGTCGCGCGCGCGCCGCACCACCTCGCGCACCAGCGAGAACAGCCCGCCCGCCGCCCGCAGCGAAACGCCGCCCTGCTTGCGCACGCCGTCGAGGCCGCGCGAGCGCAGCACCGTCACGTCCACGCCCGCCTCGGCGAGCGCCGCGTGGAACGGGCCGTCGTCGAACAGCAGCACGTTGGCGTTGCCATGCCAGTGCGTGACGAATTCGAGCAGCGACAGCTCGGCACCGCCGAGCACGCCGCTCTGGTCCAGCACCAGCGCGCGCACGCGCGACGCCGCCACGGTGCCGGCGTCGCGCGCGCCGGCCCGGGCGCGCGCCTGCGCGTCGGGCAGCAGGCTTTCGATCTGCTCCACCAGCCGGCGCCGGAAATGCTGGGCCGCGAAGCGTTCCGCGTTGGCGCGGCAGGCCTCGGGCGTGAAGCGCCCGGGCGCCTGCTCGAATGCATCGACGGCCGCCACGATCGCCGGCACGCTCTGCTCGTCGAAGAACAGGCCGGTGGGCGCCGTGTCGGCGCTGCCGTCGCGCACGGTCTCGAGCGCGCCGCCCTTGCCGAACGCGATCACCGGCGTGCCGCAGGCCTGCGCCTCGACGACCGAGATGCCGAAATCCTCCTCGGCCGCGAACACGAACGCCCGCGCGCGGCGCATGTGGTCCTGCAGCACCTTGAACGGCTGGTAGCCGAGGATCTCGACGTTCGGGCCGGCCTTGGCGCGCACCTTGTCCATGTCGGGGCCGTCGCCGATCACCACCAGCCGCCGCCCCGGCATGCGCGCGAAGGCCTCGACGATCAGGTCGATCTTTTTATACGGCACCATCCGCGAGGCGGTGACGTAGAAGTCCTCCTTGTCGGTGGCGAGCGAGAACGCGTCGACGTCAACCGGCGGGAACACCACCGCCGCGTCGCGCTGGTAGACCTTGCGGATGCGCCGCGCGATGAACGCCGAATTGGCGATGAAGCCGTCCACCGAATTGGACGTGCGGCTGTCCCAGTTGCGGATGTAATGCAGGATCAGCCGCGCCGCATAGGATTTCACGCCGCGCGTGAGCTGCGACTGTTCGAGGTACTGGTGCTGCAGGTCCCACGCGTAGCGGATCGGCGAATGCACGTAGCTGACGTGGATCTGGTCCGGCCCGGTCAGCACGCCCTTGGCCACCGCGTGGCTGCTGGAGATCACGAGGTCGTAGGCCGACACGTCGAGCTGCTCGATCGCGAGCGGCATCAGCGGCAGGTAGGCGCGGTACTTCCTGCGCGCGAACGGCAGCTTCTGGATGAACGAGGTGGTGACCGGGCGGTCATGCAGGAAGCTGCGATCGTCGAGGAAATCGACGAGGCTGAACAGGTCCGCGTCGGGAAAGCACGCGATGATCTGTTCGAGCACGCGCTCGGCGCCCGCATAGGTGACGAGCCAGTCGTGGACGATCGCCACGCGCAGCGGCTTGCCCGACGGCTTGCCGGCCGCGCGCGCGGCGCCGGCTGTCTGGATCTGCCGTGCAAGCGACGGCACGGAGCGTTCTACGAGTTCGCCTTTCATACGCTTTTCCCGGGAATCAGGCGCCCCAGCACGCCGCGCGCGAGCGCGCGCAGGCCGGGCGTCATCATGAAGGACCACGCGATGTTGAGCGCGGCGACGAGTGCGCAAAGCGCGGCGGCCTGCACCAGCGTCGGCATCGTCCAGGCCAGCGCGAGGCTGGCGAACAGGAAGGCCAGGTGCGCGGCCATGTCGACCACGATCGGCCGGCGCTTGACCGACGCCAGCACCAGCAGCACGCCGTAGTCGACCAGCGCGCGCGCCACCACCACCACCGCCGCGCCGATCAGGCCGAAATGCGTGATGCCGAACCAGAGCCCGCCGACGAAGAACGGCAGCTCGACGAGCCCGGCCAGCGCGGCGCGGGCCGGATTGACCTGCGACTGGATCAAAATCCGCATCACGCCGGCCTGCCCCACCAGCCAGATGCCGATCACGAGCACGCGGCCGACCGGCGAGGACTGGGTGGCGAGATCGTGGCCGACCCAGAGTTCGAGGAACGGCTGCAGCGCGAAGATCGCGACGATCGCCACCGGCGTGAACACGCCGTTGAGGAATTCGAGCGACTGCCGCACGAGGTTGTCGGCATGGTCGCGATCGACGGCCGACAGCCGCGGGAACAGCGTGCGCACCACCGCGTTGGGCAGCATGTTGAGCCGCGTGACGAGGTTCTGCGGCACCGTGTAGTAGGTCACGTAGCGCGCGCCCAGATGCGCGCCGAGGATCACGCGGTCGAGCGAGTCGGCCACCATGCTCGCGGTGCTGGCGATCAGCATCCAGCCGCCGAACGTGAACAGCTCCCTGGCGGTGCGCCAGCGCGGCGGCGCGACGTGCCGGATGTTCAGCACGCGCAGACTCGCGCGGCCGAGCAGGATCGCCGCGATCAGCCGCGCCAGCACCGCGGCGGCCAGCACCGTCGGCAGCGTCGGCGCGATCAGCCAGGCCGCGAACAGCGGCAGCAGCTGGAACAGGAAAGTGCCGAAGGTCTGGTTCGCGTTGTAGATGCCGAAGCGCTCGGCGCCGTTGATCGCGCCCGAGAACACCCAGGACACGTTCGCGATCGGGATCGCGCAGGCGAGCCACGGCAGCGCGTGATAGACCTCGTGCTGCAGCTCGGCCGAGACCCGGGTGAAGTACGAGGTGTAGATGAACGCGCCGAAATAGATCAGCAGGCCGCCCGCGATGCCGGTGGCGAGATTGAGCCAGCAGGCGCTCCAGAACACGCGCTCGCACTGTTCCGGGTCGCCGCTCGCGAGCGCCTTCGAGATCTGGTTCTGCGCGGCCATGCTCATGCCGAGATCGAGGATGCCGAAATAGCCGATCAGCGTCCAGACCAGGCTCACCACGCCGTAGCGGTCGACGCCGAGCGCATGGATATAGGCCGGCACCGTCACGAGCGAGACGAAGGTCGGCAGGATCAGCCCGATGAAATTCACCGCGACGTTCTTCAGGATGCGTTTATCCACGGCGCCGCCTTGCGCCGTGCCGCGCGTTCACCACCGTCATCTTGATCGTCATTGCTTCGTCGCCTCCGTTGCTCGCGGCGTCCACCGGTACATCATCACCTTGCCCCGCGCGTCTTCCTCCACGAAGATCAGGTACTCGCCGTTGTCGCGGCGATGCGCGCTGATGCCGAACGGCACGTCCACCCAGCCCGAGGCATGTCCGACCTCGGCGCCCGGCTTGATCACGCCGAGCTCGCGGCCGTTCTCCTTGTCGTAGACGTGGACGATGCCGGCCGGCTCGACGCCGAACAGGTACCGCCCCTCGACGGTGATGCCGATCAGGTCGAAGATCGGCTTGGCATCGAGCTGCCACGGCAGCGCGAGCTTGTAGCGCTGCACCGGCGAGCCGCTCGACCACTTGTCGTAGCGCACCAGCACCGGGCCGACCTCCTTGTTGATGCCGCCCTTCGGCGGCATGTCGGCCGTGTAGCCCGTCACGTAGAGCGTGTCGGTGTCCGGCTCGTAGATCGCGCGGCGCAGCTCGGTGAACGGCGCCGGCGTCGGATAGTCGGTCAGCTTGTCGAACGAGTAGACCGGGTTGCCGGCCTTGTCGAGGCCGCCGTAGCGGAAGCGGTGGATGCCGCGCGTCTCGCTGGTGCGCCAGATGTCGCCGCGGGTGTCGACCCACCAGCCCCAGCCGCCCGCCGCCTTCGGCTTGCCGGTCGTGTTCAGCGAGAACTCGCCGTCCTCGAAGCGGCCGTTGCCGTTCTGGTCGCGCCAGATCCAGTCGCCGCCCGACGGCCGGTTCGGCACCCGGTCCACCGGCCGCGCGCGCCCGGCGATCAGGCCCGACGGGATCGCGGTCTCGCCGTCGCGCTTCGGATCGAAGCGGTAGATCTTCAGGTGATCCGCGTACATGTCGGTCAGGTACAGGAACGTGTGGCCGTCGAGCCGGCGCGCGGTCGGCATGCCGGGCCACTGGTCGGTGGTGAACACGGGGTCCTGCGGATACTTGAAGCGGTTCGTCAGGAAGCCCGCGTAGCGCCACTCGCGGCCCGCGGGCTTCGAGAAGTCGAGCTCGAAGCGCTTGTTGCCGGTGTAGACGCTGTCCGGCCGGGCCGGATCGATCCAGGCGCCGTCCACGAACAGCAGGCCGTCCACCTGCCAGCGCAGCTTGCCGTCCGGCGCATAGCTCGCGAGCGTCGCGCCGAGCCCGGCGCCAATCGACCCCTGCTTCACGCCGATGCCGTTCATCGCCACGTAGATGTTGCCGTCGCGATCGGCGCCCACGCCGGTCAGGCCGTTGAAGCGCTGCGGCCCGGGGCGGCCCGCGACGCCGGCGAAGATGCCGCCGCGCTCGCCGAGCGTGCCGCCCGGCGCGTAGCCCCTGTCCGACCTCGCGTAGATCAGGATCTGCTGGCGCGGGCCGTTGTCGGCGATCAGCAGGCGGCCCTTCGGATCGACCGCCACGTCCACCGCGTCGGTGCCGGCCGGCAGCGCCGGCGCGTCGTCGATCGCGCGGCCGTCGGATTGCAGGTGCGCCAGCTTCGCGGGGCCGTTCACCGAATCGGTCAGCAGCCACAGCGTGCCGTCGGCGGCGAGCGCGATGCGGCCCGGCTCGTGCGCCGTGAACGAAGCGACCTTGTCCATCGACTCGGCGTCGTAGACATCGACGCTGTCATGCTGCGGATCGGTGGCGTAGAGGCGCTTGTTCGAGGCGGCGAGGCCGGCGATCTCGGCATGCGTGTCGACGGGCACGTCGTTGATCTTCAGGAAGCTCGCGGCGAGCTTGCCGCGCGCGTCGCTGGCAGCCGCCGCGCGAAACGGCGCGGGCCGCTTCAGGTCGCCGATCGCGCGCCGCGAGATACCGTACCACTGGCGGCCCTTCTCCGGCCAGATGCCGGGGTTCACGAGCCGGCCCTTCTCGTTACCGACGCCGATCGCGACATACGCGTAGCGGTCGTTGACGGCGATCGCGTTGCCGCCGGCATCGCCCCAGCCGTGCGTGCCGCCCGCGAAGCCGAGCATCCGGCCGTTCTGGTAGACGCTCGCCTCGGCGCCGCTCTCGTCCCAGGGCGCATTCGTATAGACCTTGCCTTCGGGCGTGACGGCGATCGCGCGGATGTCGATCTGGGTCCAGCTGCCGTCGCCGTAGCCGTAGGTGTTGCCGATCCAGGAATTGGTGGCGTCCAGCGTGGTCGCGCCCCGGGCGTGCAGCGGCAGGCAAGCGGCGAGGATCAGGGCGATCAGGGCAATCAGGGCGATCGGGGGGGAACGTCGCAATGGGGCTCTCCGGAGTGGACGGATGGGCAAAACGGTCCGTGTCCGTGCCGGCCGGCGGCCCTTGCGTGTGTTCGCAGCAATCGCGTTCGCATCGGGCCGCGCCACGACGCACGGGCCGACGCAGGTTACAAGCGAAAATAATCACAAGAAATTGCGAATAATTCCCCGCAACGCATCAACTCCGCACGCACCGGCATTCGGGATCCGTTTTGCGAACAATTCGGCAAATTCGGCGTTTCCAGCCAGCAAATTCCCGTAACTTGTACCGGCAATCGTGCGATGATCGCTCCCTCGAAAACGATTGCGCCGCCCCCGCCCCGACACCGCGCGCCAACCCACATCGCTATTTTTTGCCGATTTCTTTTCCCTAGAATCCAGACAGAATCGTTGCGCCGATCGGGCGATTGTCCGAACCGGTGAAACGATTCGAATGCCGTCCGGGCGCTCCGCGGGTTTTCGCATGATCGACGTGATGTGATCGCCCGCGCGTCGTTCGGCATTCGTCATGCGCAGGGCCTCGACCCGCGTCACTCACGAACCAGGCACGCGTGCCTCTTCCCAGGGCTGAACGGACACGATGACGACCGACACACTTCCTCCGCCGATTCCGCACGCAGGCCGCATCGTCCAGCTCGACGGCCTGCGCGCGATCGCCGTGATGGCCGTGTTCCTGCAGCACGCCGTGAAGGCACCGCTGTGGATGGGCGTGGATCTGTTCTTCGTGCTGAGCGGGCTGCTGATCACCGGCATCCTGCTCGACCGCAAGGAGCGCGGCCTGCCGCTGTTCCGCCATTTCTACGTGCGGCGCGCGCGGCGCATCCTGCCGTCGTATGCGCTGCTGCTGGTGGTCTCCACGCTGCTGTTCGGCGCGGGCTGGCTCGCGCACTGGCCGTGGTACGCGTTCTTCTCGACCAACATCGGGCTGTCGCTGGGCAGCATCGGCCACGAGAGCCTGAACGTGCTGTGGTCGCTCGCGGTGGAGGAGCAGTTCTACATCTTCTGGCCTTTCGTGGTGCTGTTCTGCCCCGCGCGCTGGCTCGCGTGGGTGGCCGCCGCGCTGGTGGTGGCGGCCCCCGTGCTGCGCGCGATCGCGACGCCGTGGTTCGATTCGTTCTGGCCGATCTACTACCTCACGCCGTTCCGCATGGACCTGCTCGCGGCCGGCGCGCTGCTCGCCGTGGTGCTGCGCCGCGACCGCCGCGTGCTCGAACCGTACACCGGCGTGGCGGTGGCCGCCGCCTGCATCGCGCTCGCGCTGCTGGCCTGGCTGCACCTGTCGAATCCGCGCTTTCGCGCCGCCAACACGCCGCTGTCGAACGCCGCGCTCTACAGCATCTCGCTCGTGCTCTGCACCTCGATCGTGGTGATCGCGCTGCGCGGGCGCGGCCTGGTGCAGCGCGTGCTGACGCATCCGGTGCTGGTCTACGTCGGCACCATCAGCTACACGATCTACCTCGTCCACCTGAGCGTGCTGTACGCGCTCTGGTCGTGGCATCTGAGCCGCTACGAGAGCGCCGCGCTCGCGCTCGTCATCACGCTCGCCTACGCGACGCTCACCTGGTTCGGCTTCGAACGGCGCCTCACGCGCTCCGCGCCCGTGCCGGCGCGGCAGGCCGCGCTCCGGCCCTCCACACGCTCCATCAGGAACCCGCTATGAATTCTGCACGCAAGGCGATCATCACCGGCATCTCCGGGCAGGACGGCGCCTATCTGGCCAAGCTGCTGCTCGACGGCGGCTATCAGGTCACCGGCACCTACCGGCGCACCAGCTCGGTCAATTTCTGGCGCATCGCCGAGCTCGGCGTGGCCGAGCATCCGAACCTGACGCTGGTCGAACACGACCTGACCGATGCCGGTTCGAGCCTGCGGCTGATCGAGCGCGTTCAGCCCGACGAGCTGTACAATCTGGCCGCGCAGAGCTTCGTCGGCGTCTCGTTCGACCAGCCGATGACGACCGCCAGCGTGACCGGGCTCGGCACGCTGAACCTGCTCGAGGCGATCCGCGCCGTGAGCCCGCGCACGCGCTTCTACCAGGCCTCGACCTCGGAGATGTTCGGCAAGGTGCAGGCCATTCCGCAGATCGAATCGACCCCGTTCTATCCGCGCAGCCCCTACGGCGTCGCGAAGCTGTTCGCGCACTGGATGACGGTCAACTATCGCGAGTCCTATGGCATCTTCGCAGCCAGCGGTATCCTGTTCAACCACGAATCGCCGCTGCGCGGCCGCGAGTTCGTCACGCGCAAGATCACCGATACGGTCGCGAAGATCAAGCTCGGCAAGGCCACCAAACTCGAACTCGGCAACCTCGACGCGAAACGCGACTGGGGCTTCGCGCTCGAATACGTCGACGGCATGCGGCGCATGCTGCAGGTGGACGAGCCCGACACCTTCGTGCTCGCCACCAACCGCACCGAGACGGTCCGCGATTTCGCGCAGATGGCGTTCGCCGCGGCCGGCTACCAGCTCGAATGGAGCGGCAAGGAGGAACGCGAGCGCGGCATCGACACGGCCACCGGCCGCGTCCTGGTGGAGGTGAACCCGCGCTTCTACCGGCCGGCCGAGGTCGATCTGCTGATCGGCTGCGCCGACAAGGCAAGGGAAAAACTGGACTGGCAGCCCCGCACGACGCTCGAGCAGCTCTGCCAGATGATGGTCGAAGCCGATCTCACGCGAAACCTTCATCATGAAACCTTCTGATTCGAACCCGAACCGCCGCGCGCTCGTCACCGGCCTGGCCGGCTTCACGGGCCGCTACGTCGCGACGAGCCTCGAGGCGGCCGGCTACGAAGTGTGGGGAACCGTGGCACCCGGCACCGCGGCGCGGCGCCGTTCGCTGGTGGCCCGCCACCAGATGCTCGAGGCCGATCTGCTCGACCTCGACTCGCTTCGCGCCGCGGTCGAGCAGTCGAGCCCGGACGTGGTGGTGCACCTGGCCGCCTGCGCGCACGTGGCGAACAACGATCCGCGCGACCTCTATCTCGTCAACGTGGTCGGCACGCGCAACCTGCTGACGGCGCTCGTCGACGCCGGCGCGAAGCCGGACTGCGTGCTGCTGGCGAGCAGCGCGAACGTCTACGGCAACGCCAGCGTCGAATCGCTCGACGAACTGGTGCCGCCGCAGCCGGCCAACGACTACGCGGTCAGCAAGCTCGCCATGGAGCACGCGGCGCGCCAATGGTCGGACAAGCTGCCGATCGTGATCGCGCGGCCGTTCAACTACACCGGCGTCGGCCAGCTCGACACCTACCTGCTGCCGAAGCTCGTCTCGCACTACGCGAACCACGAGCCGCGCATCCTGCTCGGCAATCTCGACGTGAGCCGCGACTTCTCCGACGTGCGCGACATCGCCGAGGCCTATACGCGCCTCGTGGACGCGGCGCCGGCCGGCGAGACGTTCAACGTCTGCTCGGAGCACGCGTATTCGCTGAAGGAAGTGATCGTGATGCTGTCGCGCATCGTCGGCTACGTGATCGACGTGACCGTCGATCCGCGCTTCGTGCGCGGCAACGAGGTGAAGAAGCTGGTGGGCTCGCGCGAGAAGCTGCGCGCGCGCTTCGGCGACCTGCCCGTCACGCCGCTCGACGACACGCTGCGCTGGATGGTGGAGGCAATGAAGGCGCGCCTCTCGTCGGGCGAGAGCGGCACCTATCCGGCCGCTTCGCAATACCTGGCGGCGAACTGAACGGGGCGCGCCGCGCGCCGATGCCGGGCGGCGGCGCCGTGGCCCCACGTCAGGCGCGAAGCGCCGCGCGCCGCCGATCCGGCGTGCGCCGGACCCTCCTTACCGTTTGACTCAGCCCGCGAGCCCGCGCGCGATGTCGTCGCGGATGTCGCCGGCATTCTCCAGCCCCACCGCCAGCCGGATCAGCCCTTCGCTGATGCCCGCCGCCGCGCGCGCCTCGGGCGTGATGCGCGAGTGCGTAGTGGTGGCCGGATGCGTGATCGTGGTGCGCGTGTCGCCGACATTCGCGGTGATCGACACGATCTTCGTGTTGTCGATCACGCGCCACGCGTTCGCGCGCTGCGCCTCGGGCGTATCGCCCTTCAGCTCGAACGACACCACCGCCCCACCCGACTTCTGCTGGCGCTTCGCGATCGCGTACTGCGGATGCGATTCGAGCCCCGGATAGAACACGCGCTTGACGGCCGGATGGCTGTCGAGCCAGCGCGCGATCTCGAGCGCGTTCGCCGACTGCTTCTCGACGCGCAGCGACAGCGTCTCCATGCCCTTGAGCAGCACCCACGCGTTGAACGCCGACAGCGTCGGCCCGGCGCTGCGCACGAACGGGAACACCTTGCCGGTGATGAACGCCTTCGAGCCCACCAGCGCGCCGCCCAGCACGCGCCCCTGGCCGTCGAGGAACTTGGTGGCCGAGTGCATCACCACGTCGGCGCCAAGCTTGAGCGGCTGCTGCAGCGCCGGGCTGCAGAAGCAGTTGTCGACCACGAACAGCGCATTGGCACCCTTCGCGACCTTCGAGATCGCCTCGATGTCGGCGATCTCGGTGAGCGGGTTCGACGGCGTTTCGAGGAAGAACATCTTCGTCTCGGGGCGCACCGCCGCGCGCCACGCGTCCAGGTCGGTCGGATCGACGAAGGTGGTGGTGATGCCGAACTTGCTGAAGATCTGCGAGAACATGCCGAGCGTCGAGCCGAACAGGCTGCGCGAGCTGACCAGATGGTCGCCCGCCTGCAGCGCCGACATCACCACCGCCATGATGGCCGCCATCCCCGAGGCGGTCGCGATGCAGGCCTCGCCGCCTTCCAGCGCCGCGAGCCGGTCCTGGAACATCGTCACGGTCGGGTTCGTGAAGCGCGAATACGTATAGTTGTCCTCGGAGTTCGCGAAGCGCTCGGCCGCATCGGCGGCGCTCGTGAAGCAGAAGCTCGAGGTCAGGAAGATCGCTTCCGAGTGCTCGTTGTATTCGCTGCGCAGCGTGCCCGAGCGAATCGCGAGCGTGTCGAAGTTGAAAGAGTCGTCCATGTCTGGTTCATCCGGTTTCATTCGGGCGCGCCGCGCCGCGCGCGCGCCACTGAAGGCCGCGAGGGCCAACGAAAAAGCCCGCGACGCGTCGGCATCGGCGGGCTTCAGGTGCGGTGTGGCAGCTTTCGACTCGGGCCGGCATTCCGGCCGGCCTTCGCTTTAGCTGTTTCGGGTGACTGCCCCGCGTCCGCAAGCTGAGATCAAATCGACGCAGCGCCCATCGTAACACGCGTGACGGCGGGCGCGGCGCTTCACTCGACCGACAGTTGCAGGTTCATCTGCGAGCGGCCCGACTCGCCGTTCTGGTCGCGATCGAGCTGCGAGGCCGGCGCGAGGCGCGCGCGTTCGAGCGAATCGAGGTATTCGGGCGTGACGTGGCCGGTAATGTAGCGGCCGTCGAAGCACGACGCCTCGAAGTCCTGGATCGCCGGGTTGATGTCGCGCACCGCGCGGCGCAGGTCGTCGACATCCTGATAGATCAGGTAGTCGGCGCCGATCATCTTCGCCACTTCCTCGTCGGTGCGGCCGTGCGCGACCAGTTCGTTGCGGGTCGGCATGTCGATCCCGTAGACGTTCGGGAACTTCACGGGCGGCGCGGCCGAGGCGAAGATCACCGACTTCGCGCCGGCGTCGCGCGCCATCTGCACGATCTCGTGCGAGGTCGTGCCGCGCACGATCGAATCGTCGACGATCAGCACGTGCTTGTCCTTGAACTCGATGCTCATCGCGTTGAGCTTCTGGCGCACCGACTTCTTGCGCACCGCCTGGCCCGGCATGATGAAGGTGCGGCCCACGTAGCGGTTCTTGAAGAAGCCCTCGCGATACTCGACGCCGAGCTTGGCGGCCACCTGCATCGCGGCCGGCCGCGACGAATCGGGAATCGGCATCACGACGTCGATCGGCACGTCCTTCAGCTCGCGCTTGATCTTCTCGGCGAGGTAGTCGCCCATGCGCAGGCGCACGTTGTAGACCGGCACGCCGTCGAGGCACGAATCGGGACGCGCGAGGTAGACCCACTCGAACATGCACGGATTCAGGCTCGGGTTCTCGGCGCACTGCTGGCTGTGGAAGCTGCCGTCGAGCGTGACGAACACCGCCTCGCCGGGCTCGACGTCGCGCACGAATTCGAAGCCGATGCCTTCCACGGCCACCGATTCCGAGGCGACCATCCATTCCGTGCCCTGCTCGGTCTCGAGCTTGCCGATGCAGAGCGGACGGATGCCGAACGGATCGCGGAACGCCAGCATGCCGTGGCCGGCGATCTGCGAGACGATCGCATACGAGCCCTGCGCGCGGCGATGCACGCCCGCCACCGCCTTGAACACCGTGGCCGGATCGAGTTCCAGGCCGGTGGTGGCCAGCTGCAGCTCGTGCGCGAACACGTTCAGCAGCACCTCGCTGTCGGAATTCGTGTTGATGTGGCGGCGGTCGATGCGGAACATCTCGTCCTTGAGCTGCCCCATGTTCGTCAGGTTGCCGTTGTGCGCGAGCACGATGCCGAACGGCGCGTTGACGTAGAACGGCTGCGCCTCGGCCTCGCTCGACGCCGAACCGGCCGTCGGATAGCGGACCTGGCCGATCCCCGAGGTACCCGGCAGGCTGCGCATGTTGCGCGTGCGGAACACGTCGCGCACCATGCCGTTGGCCTTGTACATGTGGAAGTTGCTGCCGTCCGCCGTCACGATGCCCGCCGCGTCCTGACCGCGATGCTGCAGCAGCAGCAGGCTGTCATAGATGAGCTGGTTGACCGGGGAGTGAGAGATAAAGCCTACGATGCCGCACATGGCATGGGTCCTTCAAGGATACAAAAACGGTTTGGCCGCCGCGTACTCAGATGTGGATGTACGCAGCCAGCGCGTCAGGCAAGAACGGCTTCAGTTCGCGCACGCCTTGCTCGGCGAAGGGACGCAACAACGCGTTGCGCCAGAAAACCTGTTTCGGCAGCTCGGTCAGCCCCGCCGCCGCCACCAGCAGCAACACCAGCAGCACGCCGCGCACCAGGCCGAACAGCAGCCCGAGCGAGCGGTCCACGCCGCCCAGCCCCGTCGCCTGCGCGAGCCTCGACAGCAGCGCGTTGGCCACGCCCGCGACCAGCACCACGCCGATCACGATCACCCCGAACGCGATCACCCACTGGGTCAGCGCGCCGCCCGGCCAGGTGGACGGGATAAAGGGCAGCACCACGCCGACATAGCGGCAGGCGATGATGAACGCCGCGATCCAGCCGATCAGCCCGAAGATCTCGGACACGAAGCCGCGCCACGCGCCGCGCAACGCCGACAGACCGATCACCGCCAGCACGGCGTAGTCGAACGCGGTCAGCATCGGCGCTTACTGGGTCAAGCCCGCATCGCGCACCTTCGCGATGGCGGCCGACGCGGCCGCGCGATCGGCGAACGGGCCGGCCCGAAGCAGTGTAGCCGTGCTGCCGTCAGCCTGCTTGCGATGCTCAACATATGCGGGCACGCCCGCCGATTTCAATTTGTCCGCCCAGCCGCGCGCGGTTGCCTCGTCCTTGAACGAGCCGAGCTGCACCGCGAAGCGCGCGCCGGCCGGCGACGCGGGCGACGCGCCGCCGCCGTTCGCGGCGGCCGGCTCGGCGGCCGGCGCCGGTGCCGGCTTCGCCTGCGCGACGGGAGGCCTCGGCGCGGCGGGTTTGGGCACGGCCTGCGGCGCGGCCGGCTTCGCGGTGGCGACGGCCGGCGACGACGGCTGCGGTTGCGTCCGGGCCGCCTGCGCGGTGGCAGGACTGGAAGTGTCGGAAGGGTTCGCACCGGAAGCGGCCGCCTGCGCGGGCGCCGAGTCGTCGTCCGCATCGGCGGTGCCCGGGCCGGGCAGCGCGTCGTGCGCGACCCCGGCCTGCGTGTCGATGGCGTCGTCGCTGCGCGCGGGCACGGCGTGCGCCGGCTTGTTCGGGATGTCGATCGCGATGTCGTCGGTGACGGGCTTCGGGTGCGAGTCGAGCACCATCGGCAGCACGATCACGGCGGCCACCACCAGCGCGATCGCGCCGACCAGGCGGCGCCGCGCGCGTTGTTTCTCGGGGAGGGTCGGGTCGAGCAGCAGTGCGTCCGCGTCGGGGCGCTCGGCGCGGCGCGAGCGTCGCTCGGCCCGTTCACCGCGACTGGCCCGGGAGTCAGACCGTGACCCGGACCGTGACCCGCGCCGGGGCGGCGCGTCGTCGTCTTTCTTCTTGCCGAACGAGAAGATTCCCATGTATGGCTGATCCGAACTGCCCGTCAGTGTTGCTGCGATTTACGGTAGGCCATCACGCCCGCTACCGTATAAAAACTACCAAAGACCACGATTCTATCATTCTCCGACGCCCGCTTCAGGCTATCTCGAAATGCCTCGGCAGGCGACGCGTAGCGCGTCACGCTGCTGTCGGGGCCGTCCTCGACGCCGGCTTCGCGCAAGGCCGCCTCGAGCGACTCGGCCGAGGCCGCGCGCGGCAGCGGCAGGTCGGTCACGCACCAGTGGTCGATCTCGCCCTTCAGTTGCCGCAGCACGCCCGCGATGTCCTTGTCGTGCATCGCGCCGAACACGGCGTAAGTGTACGGAAAGAATCCCATGTTGCCGAGGTTTTGCGCGAGCACGGCCGAGGCGTGCGGATTATGCGCCACATCGAGCACGATCGCCGGCTTGCCGGGCAGCACCTGGAAGCGCCCGGGCAGCTCGACGTTGGCGAGGCCGAGCCGGATATCCTGCGCCGACACCGGCAGCCGCGCGCGCAGCGACTCGAGCGCGGCCAGCGCGGCCGACGCGTTGATCAGCTGGTTCGCGCCGCGCAGCGACGGATAGGCGAGCGCCGGGTAGCGCTTGTCGCGGCCCAGGTAGCTCCACTGCTGGCGCTCGCTGCCGGGCTGCACCTCGTAGCGGAAATCGCGCCCGACCAGCCAGAGGTCCGCGCCGATCGCGTTCGCGTGGTCGATCAGCGTCTGCGGCGGCGAGGGATCGCCGCAGACGGCCGGCGTGCCGGGGCGGAAGATCCCGGCCTTCTCGAAGCCGATCTTCTCGCGCGTGTCGCCGAGGTATTCGGTGTGGTCGATGTCGATGCTGGTGACGATCGCGCAGTCGGCGTCGAGCATGTTCATCGCGTCGAGCCGCCCGCCCAGCCCCACTTCGAGGATCACCGCGTCGAGTTCGCTGGCCGCGAACAGGCGCAGGATCACCAGCGTCGTGAATTCGAAATAGGTCAGCGTGACCGGCTCGGCCAGGCTCAGGCGCGCCGCCTCCACCGCCTCGAAATGCGGCAGCAGCGTCCCGTCGTCGACGTTCGCGCCGCCGATCCGCGCGCGCTCGTTGAACGCCAGCAGGTGCGGCGAGGTATGGCAGCCGACGCGATAGCCGGCCTTCAGCAGGATCGTTTCGAGGAACGCGCAGGTCGAGCCCTTGCCATTGGTGCCGCCCACCGTGATGACCGGGCACGTGAACGCGAGCCCGAGCGCCTCCTTGACCTTCGTGACACGGGCGAGGCCCATGTCGATGCCGACCGGATGCGCGGTTTCGAGATGCGAAAGCCACGCGTCGAGAGTGGGAAATGTGCTCATCTGTACCACTGCGAAGCTGGACGCCCGCGAACGGGCGTGCCCGGAAAAACGAAAAACGCGCCGCCCGGCCGGGCCGGACGACGCGTCGGCGGATGCCGCGCGGCGCGCGCCGCGTTACGCGAGCGCGTCGGCCGGCTGGCGCTGCAGCAGCGCGAGCAGTTGCGCGATCTCGTCGCGCATCTTGCGGCGGTCGACGATCATGTCGATCGCACCCGATTTCAGCAGGAACTCGGAGCGCTGGAAGCCTTCCGGCAGCTTCTCGCGCACGGTCTGCTCGATCACGCGCGGGCCGGCGAAGCCGATCAGCGCCTTCGGCTCGGCGATCACCACGTCGCCGAGGAACGCGAAGCTCGCCGACACGCCGCCCATGGTCGGATCGGTCAGCACCGAGATGAACGGCAGCTTCGCTTCCGACAGCTTGGTCAGCATCGCCGTGGTCTTGGCCATCTGCATCAGCGACAGCAGGCTTTCCTGCATCCGCGCGCCGCCCGAGGCGGTCACGCAGATGAACGGCACGTGCTGTTCGAGCGCGTTCTGCGCGCCGCGCGCGAAGCGCTCGCCCACCACCGAGCCCATCGAGCCGCCCATGAACGAGAACTCGAAGCAGGCCGCCACCACCGGCAGCGTGCGGATCGCCCCGCCCATCACCACCATCGCGTCGGTCTCGCCGGTATCCTCCATCGCTTCCTTCAGGCGATCGGGATACTTGCGGCTGTCCTTGAACTTCAGCGTGTCCACCGGCACGATTTCCTGGCCGATCTCGTAGCGGCCTTCCGCGTCGAGCAGCGCGTCGAGGCGCTCGCGCGCGCCGATCCGCATGTGGTGGTCGCACTTCGGGCAGACGTGCAGGTTCGCCTCGACATCGGAGCGATACAGCACGGCCTCGCACGACGGACACTTGACCCACAGCCCCTCGGGGATGCCCTTGCGGCTCTTCGGGTCGGTCTGCTTGATCTTCGGCGGCAACAGCTTGTCGAGCCAGCTCATCGTTTGGTTTCCTTCTTCATGGCGGGCCGGATGGCGGCCCGCGTTCGGTGTTTCTGGACGGTGCGCGTGCGGATGCGGCGACGGCAACCGGCTGCGGCGGCCCGTCAGGCCGCCTTCGCCTCGCCGTCGAGCGCGGCGCGGATGTCGGCGATGAACGCCTGCAACGCGCCCACGGCCGCGTCCGGCGCCGTGTCCTCGAGCAGCTGCACGAGGCGGCTGCCGATCACGACGGCATCGGCGACCTCGGCCACGGCGCGCGCCGTGGCGGCGTCGCGAATCCCGAAGCCGACGCCGACCGGAACCGGCACGCGCGACTTGATGGCCGGGATTTTACCCGCAATGCTGGAAACATCCAGATTTCCGGCGCCGGTTACCCCCTTCAGCGACACGTAATACACGTAGCCGCTCGCGATTCGGCCCACTTCGGCCATCCGTTCCTCGGTCGAGGTCGGCGCGAGCAGGAAAATAGGGTCGATACCCGCGGCACGCATCGTGGCGGCGAAACCGGCCGCCTCCTCGGGCGGATAGTCCACCACCAGCACGCCGTCGACGCCGGCCGCGCCCGCCGCGGCGGCGAACGCCTCGGCGCCCATCCGCTCGATCGGGTTGGCATAGCCCATCAGCACCACGGGGGTCCTGTCGTCGCGCTCGCGGAAGCGCTTGACGTCGTCGAGCACGTGCCGCAGCGTGACGCCGCGCGCCAGCGCGCGCTCGGACGAACGCTGGATCACCGGGCCGTCGGCCATCGGGTCCGAGAACGGCACGCCGAGCTCGATCACGTCGGCGCCGCCGGCGGCCAGCGCATGCATGAAATCGACGGTCTTCGCCGGGTCCGGGTCGCCCGCCGTGATGAACGGGATCAACCCTTTACGACCCTGGGCGGCCAGTGCTGCGAAGGTATTCTGGATTCGGGACATGGTGTCGCTTTCCTTGATTCGGTGACGATCGGCGGCGTGCAGGCGGGCATCCGGCCCGCGTCACGCATCCGCCGGCGCGGCGAGCGCGGCCACGCGCTCGTGCGCGATCGCGCAGTAACTTTCGTTGATCTCGTAGCCGACGAAGCCGCGCCCGTGCCGCGCGCACGCCACGGCCGTGGTGCCGCTGCCCATGAACGGGTCCAGCACCACGCCGCCCGGCGGGCAGCTCGACAGCACCATCCGCTCGACGAGTTCGAGCGGCTTCTGGGTCGGATGGTCGACGCGCTCCGCGTGCTGGCGGTGCAGCCGCGAAATCGACCAGACGTCCTTCGGGTTGTAGCCCATCTCGAGCCACTTGCTGCCTTCGAACAGTTTGCGCGAACGGGCCTTCTTCGTTTCGGCGTCGTAGGGGATGCGGACCGGATCGAGATCGAAGTAATAGCCCTTCGACACCGCGAAAAACCCGATGTTGTCGTGAACCGACGTGTAGCGGCGCGTGGTGCCGCCCATGCTCGGCACGCGCCGGTCCCAGATGATCTCGTTGACCATCGTGAGACGCGTCTTCAGGAAGCTGAAGATCTCGGGCGCGTATTGCCAGGTGCAGAACACGTACAGCGAGCCGCTGGCCTTGAGCTTCGGGATCGCGAGCTCGAGCCACTGGCGCGTCCACGCGAGATGCGCGTCGCCCTGCAGCTTGTCCGAGTCGTTGCCGTAGTCCTTGCCGAGCCCATACGGCGGATCGGCCACGATCAGGTCGATCGAGGCGTCCGGCAGGCTCGCCGCATCGGTCAGGAAATCGCGGTGGCGCAGGTCGATGCCGCCGGGCAGCGCGCGCGCGGGCGCCGCGGCCGAAGCCGCGCCGGTTTCGCTGGCCGCGCCGCCGGCGGGCTCTTCGATCAGGTCGCGCATCCGGGCGTCAGAGCGTGATGCCGCCGCGCTCGGCGACGGTATGCATGTCCTTGTCGCCGCGGCCCGACAGGTTGACGAGCAGGATCCTGTCCTTCGGCAGGCTCGGCGCGAGCTTCGCGCCGTAGGCGATCGCGTGGCTCGATTCAAGGGCCGGGATGATGCCCTCGATCCGGCAGCAATCGTGGAACGCCTTCAGCGCCTCCTCGTCGGTGATCGGCACGTACTGCGCGCGGCCGCTGTCCTTGAGCCAGGCGTGCTCGGGGCCGACGCCGGGATAGTCGAGGCCCGCCGACACCGAATGCGTCTCGATGATCTGGCCGTCAGCATCCTGCAGCAGGTAGGTGCGGTTGCCGTGCAGCACGCCGGGGCTGCCGCCCGTCAGCGAGGCCGCGTGGCGCCCCGTGTCCAGGCCGTCGCCGGCCGCCTCGACGCCGATCAGCTGCACGTTCGTGTCGTCGATGTACGGGTAGAAGATCCCCATCGCGTTCGAGCCGCCGCCCACGCAGGCGATCACCGCGTCGGGCTGGCGCCCCGTCATCTCGGGCATCTGCACCTTGCACTCGTCGCCGATCACGCGCTGGAAGTCGCGCACCAGCATCGGGTACGGATGCGGGCCGGCCACCGTGCCGATGATGTAGAAGGTCGTCTCGATGTTGGTGACCCAGTCGCGCATCGCTTCGTTGAGCGCGTCCTTCAGCGTGCGCGAGCCTGATTCCACCGGCACCACGGTCGCGCCGAGCAGCTTCATGCGGTAGACGTTGGCGGCCTGGCGGCGCACGTCCTCCGAGCCCATGTAGACCACGCACTCCATGCCGAAGCGCGCGCAGATGGTGGCCGTGGCCACGCCGTGCTGGCCCGCGCCGGTCTCGGCGATCACGCGCTTCTTGCCCATCCGGCGCGCGAGCAGCGCCTGGCCGATCACGTTGTTCACCTTGTGGGCGCCCGTGTGGTTCAGGTCCTCGCGCTTCAGGTAGATCTGCGCGCCGCCGAGCATCTCGCTCCAGCGCTGCGCGTGGTAGATCGGCGACGGGCGGCCGACGAAGTGCTTCAGTTCGCGGTTGTATTCGGCGACGAATTCGGGATCGTCGCGAAAACGCTCGTAGGCGCCGCGCAGTTCGTCGAGCGCGTGGATCAGCGTTTCGGCGACGAACACGCCGCCATAGGGGCCGAAATGGCCTTGCTCATCAGGAAGGTTGTACATGCCGTGACTCTCGATTGGACGGCGCGGCGCAGGGGCCGCGCCGGCATTTGGCTCACCGGGCGTCCGCGTCGCGCACCGCGCTCACGAACGCCGCCATCCGGGCGTGATCCTTCACGCCCTTCTCGCCCGCTACCTCGATGCCACTGGAGACATCGACCGCGTAGGGGCGGACCTGGCGAATCGCATCACCGACGTTTCGAGCGTTCAAGCCACCACTCAAAACGGCCCGATGCACGAGCTCTGCGGGAATAAGTGACCAATCGAAGACCTTGCCGCTACCGCCGTAGTCCGGCACATGGGTGTCGAACAACCAGCCGGCGGCTGTCGAATAGTGAAGTGCCGATTCTACCAAATCGGCGCGCCGCGTCGAGTCGCCCACGCGCAACGCGCGCAGCCACGGCAGGCGCGCCTCCTGCGCGAGCGCCAGGCAGTGCTCGGGCGTCTCGTCGCCGTGGAACTGCAGCGTGGTGAGCGGTACCGCGTCGAGCACGCGCGCGAGGTCGTCGGCACTGGCGTTGACGAACAGGCCGACGGCCGAGACGAACGGCGGCAGGCGGCGCGCGAGATCGGCGGCCTGTTGCGGCGTGACCGCGCGCGGGCTCTTCGGATAGAACACGAAGCCGACCGCGTCGGCGCCGAGCGCGACCGCGTGCTCGACGTCGGCGGGACGGGACAGCCCGCACAGCTTGATGCGGGTGCGGGGGCGCGGCGCGGCGCCGGGGGAAATCGGGGTATCGGTCATCGTCAACAAAAAATCGGCTCGGGCGCGGGCATCGCCGCCCGCATCACGGATTGGCGGGCGGTGCCGGCGGCGGCGCGTCGAGATCGGCCCAGACCGTGCTCCACGGCACGCTGCCGAGTTGCGCGGGCGGCACGGCGAAGTGCTCAGGATAGCCGACATGGGCCAGGTAGAGGCCGTCGGGCGCGAAGGTCGGCGCGGCGCGTTCGCGATTGCGCGCGGCCAGCACCTCGGCGAGCCAGTCGGCCGGATAGCGGCCGCGCCCCACCGCGATCAGGCAGCCCATCAGGTTGCGCACCATGTGATGCAGGAACGCGTTGGCGCGAAAGCGGAAATGGATGAAGCTGCCCGACGGGCGGATGTCGATCTGGTGCAGGTGCTTGACGGGCGTCTTCGACTGGCATTCCGACGAGCGGAACGACGAGAAGTCGTGCTCGCCGATCAGGTGCGCCGCGGCGGCGCGCATCGCCTCCACGTCGAGTGGCGTATGCACCCAGCCCGCGCGCGCGGCCAGCATCGGCGAGCGCACCGGATGCACGTAGAGCGCGTAGTAATAGGTGCGCTCGAACGCGGCGAAGCGGGCGTGGAACGTCTCGGGCATCGACCTGGCCCACTGCACCGCCACGCTCGGCGGCAGAAACGCGTTGGTGCCACGCACCCACGAGAAATCGGTGCGGTCGAGTTCGGTGTCGAAATGAACCACCTGGCCGAGCCCGTGGACGCCGGTGTCGGTGCGCCCCGCCACCACGGTCTGCAGCGGCACCAGCGCGAACGCCTTCAGCGCCTGTTCCAGCGTGTCCTGCACGGTGTTGCCGTGCGGCTGCGACTGCCAGCCGTGGAACGCCGCGCCGTCGTACTGAATGCCGAGCGCGATCCGCATCACGTCGCGTCGGCGAGTTTCGCGAGCAGCGTGCGCGCGGCGTCGCTGGTGCCGGCGCGGCCCGCGTCGACCACCTCGTTCAGCAGCGTGCGCGCGCCGTGCAGATCGCCGAGTTCGACGTATTCGGCGGCCAGTTCGAGCTTGTTCTGCGCGATCCGGTCGAGCGCCGCGTCGGTCGGCGGCGGCAGCGTCGCGCTCGGGCCGACCGGCAGGTCGAGGTCGAAATCGAGATTCAGCGCGCCGAATTGCGCGCCGCCGAGCGCGCCGAACGCAGCAGCGGGACGGCTCTCGGGGACCGATCCGGATGCGGGCGGGTCGAGCGGTTCGTCGTCGTCCCATTGATCCTCCCCCGCAATCGCGGCCGGCGGCTCGCCGTGGCTGGATGCCGGCTGGCCGGGTGAATCGGGCATGAATGCCGAGGCGTCGGCGGGTGAACTTCGAGGGGTCTCGGCGGCTAGACCGTTAGTTGCTTCTTGCGATGCAAAATCAGGCGGCGTGGGCAGGCCGGGCTCCGGCTCGCCGACGCGCGGCGGCAAGGGCATGTCGAGGCTGTCGAGCGCGGACACCGCGTCGGCCGGAAATTCGTGCGCGGGCACGTCGGCCGAAGCGGGGTAAGTCAGGTCATTCAATTCGGTGGGGCTCGTGGGGATGACGGGCGTCGTCCCGGCGGCTTCGTGCTGCGCGGGCGGCGTCCCGCTTTCGGGTTGGCCGGACGGCGGCGCGGCCGCGTCCGGCAGGTCGTTCCCGGGGACCGTCGGCGCGGGCGGCTCGGCCTGCGCTTCGGGTCCGGCCGGTGCCGGTGGTTCGCTCGGCACGAGCGGTTCGGCCATGGCGGCGGGCGATGCCAGCTGCTCGGTCAGCACCGGCGGCCCGGATGTTTTCGGCGGTTCAACAGGTTCAACAGGTTCAACAGGTTCAACAGGTTCAACAGGTTCAACAGGTTCAACAGGTTCGGTCGCGGGCGGCAGCGGCTCGTCCTTGAGCGTCATCGGCGCGGCGGGCTCAGCCTCGTGCGGCGTCGGCGCCACGACGGGCGGCTCGATCGGCTCGGGTTCGCCCTGCGCGTGACGCGCGACCGGCTCCGGTTCGTGCGACGCCGCATCGGTCGCCACGGCAACGGCGGCGGCGCCGGCCGCCGCGGGCACGACGGTCTCGGCGATATGCGTCGGACGCGCGTCGACGTCGCGCTCCGGCGTTTGCGGAGCCGGCGTCGGCGTCGCTTCGTCGGGCTCCGCACGCTTGCGGCGGCGGAACGCGAAACCGAGGATCAGCGCCGCCGCGGCCACGCCGATGGCGATCGCCGCGGTCCGGTCGAGCGGAACGGAAGATGATGCCGGCTGGGCGGCGGCCGGCTTCGGCGTGGCCACCACGGTCGGGGCCGGCGCGGATGCGGACGCGGCGGCCGAGGCGGCGGAACCCTCCTCGGCGGCGCTCGCGGCCGAGGCGGTGGCCGGCGCGCTCACCGCGGCCGGGGTCGATGCCGGCGTGGCCACCTTCGGCGACGGCGCCGCGTTCTCGGCGGCCGGCTTGCCGATGCCGTGCTGTTGCAGTTCCATCAGCACGCGGTTCTTCAACGCGAGCAATTGCTGGAGGCTCGACGGACGTGCCTGCGCGGCCGCCGGGGCCTGCGCGGCGCTGCCGCCGGCCGTGGCGCCGGGCGCGAGCAACGCGGCTTCCGCCGCGCTCGAACCGACCGGCGGCGCGGTGTGGATCGAGCCGCTCCAGCTGTGCGGGCCGCTCGTGCCGGCGGCCGAATTGGCATCGGCCGGATGCGCGCCTGCGGCGGGCGCCGCGGGCGCGACCGATGCCGCGTTCGCCGTGGACGACGGCGCAACGGCAGCCGCCGAGGCCCCCGCGTTCGCCGGCGCCCCACCGCCCACCGTTGCTCCCCCGGTCGCGGCGGCCGTGGCGTCGGCCGCATGCGATGCGCCGTTCGCGGCAGCTGGCGCCACCGTGGCAGGATTGGCCGCCGGCGCCGCGCCGGGCGAGCCCGCCGACGCGCCAGCGGCTGGCGCCGCCGCCACGTCCGCGCGCGCCCCGGCCGCCGTAGCCGCCGCCGTAGCTGCCGCAGCTGCTGCGCTCCCGGCGCGCGGTGCCGCAGCACCCGCCGCGGCCGCGCTTGCCGTCGAAGCACCAGCAGCACGCGCGGCACTCGCCGCCGCACCCGGCACCGAAGCCGCCGGAGCCGCCAGCGCCGCCCCGCTCGCATCGAGCGGCGGCACGGTCAGCGTCGATCCGAGCCGCAGCCGGCTCGGATCGTGTTTCATGAACGCCTGGGGATTCGCGTCGAACAGCGCGCGGCTCGCGCGGCCGAGCACCACGGGATCATGCGATTGCGTGACGGCCACGGCGATATCGGTCAGCGACTGGCCCGGCCGCACGGTGATCGCGAGCGGCGCGGCGGCAGCCTCCGAGGGTGCCGCATGAGCGAGCGGCGCGACAGCCGACATCAGCGCGGCGGCCAACGTCAGCACCGCGGCCGCGATCGGACGAATCACGAAAGCGCTGCCCCCGGCGGGCGGTCGGATTCGGGCAAGGGAGGAAATACCGGGGAAAAATCGCAGCGTCATCGGCACATTCGCCGCGGCAGCGCGCGGCCCTGGTTCGCGTTGGAAGGAGGACAGGATTCGGGGACGGACGCGCCGGCGGCTCGAGGCGCCCTGCGCGTGCGACGCCGGATTGCATCGTAGCCGCGTAGTTTACTTTACCCGCCGCGCCTTTCGCGCATTTCATCGCATTCGACACGCGCGAGGGGCGGACAACAGCAGGCGCGCCGCATGGCATACGCGGCCCTTACCGCACGATCGGCCCGCCAAAAACGAAGCGGCGTTCGCCGCCCCCGGCCGGATGCCGGGCACCGCGAACGCCGCCGTCGTCCTCGCGGACGCGGACCGCGCAGGTCTTATCGGTCGAGCAGGATGCGCAGCATCCGGCGCAGCGGCTCGGCCGCGCCCCACAGCAGCTGGTCGCCGACCGTGAACGCCGACAGGTATTCACCGCCCATCGCCAGCTTGCGCAGGCGGCCGACCGGCACCGACAGCGTGCCCGTGACGACGGCCGTCGACAGCTCGCGCATCGACGCTTCGCGCTCGTTCGGCACGACCTTCACCCAGTCGTTGCCCGAGGCGAGGATCGCGTTGACCTCGTCGAGCGGCACGTCCTTCTTCAGCTTGATCGTGAGCGCCTGCGAGTGGCAGCGCATCGCGCCGATCCGCACGCACAGCCCGTCGACGGGGATCGAGCCCGGCTCGCCCATGGCCGGCTTGCCGAGGATCTTGTTGGCTTCGGCGCCGCCCTTCCATTCCTCCTTCGACATGCCGTTGCCGAGATCCTTGTCGATCCACGGAATCAGCGAGCCGGCGAGCGGCACGCCGAACTGGCTGGTCGGCATCGCCTCGCTGTTCATCGTGGCCGACACGCGGCGGTCGATGTCGAGGATCGCCGAGGACGGATCGGCCAGCTGGTCGGCCACCGCGCCGTGCAGCGCGCCCATCTGCGAGATCAGCTCGCGCATGTTCTGCGCGCCGGCGCCCGAGGCGGCCTGGTACGTCATGGCCGTCATCCAGTCGATCAGGTTCTCGCGGAACAGGCCGCCCAGCGCCATCAGCATCAGGCTCACGGTGCAGTTGCCGCCGATGAAGTTGCGGCTGCCCTTCACGAGCGCGTTCTTGATCACGTCGAGGTTGACCGGATCGAGGATGATGACGGCGTCGTCCTTCATCCGCAGCGACGAGGCCGCGTCGATCCAGTAGCCCTTCCAGCCGTCCGCGCGCAGCTTCGGGAAGACCTCGTTGGTGTAGTCGCCGCCCTGGCAGGTGATGATCGCATCGCAGCGCTTCAGCTCGTCGATGCTCGTCGCGTCCTTCAGCGTGGTCTCGTTTTTCGCGAAGGCCGGGGCCTTGCCGCCTGCATTGCTGGTGCTGAAAAACACCGGCTCGATCAGATCGAAATCGCCCTCTTCCTGCATGCGCTGCATCAGCACGCTGCCGACCATGCCACGCCAACCTACGAGACCTACCTTCATGACTCACCCTTTGTTTGAGAGTTTTCCCCGCCTTTTCCGCCCCCCGCGTAACCGCGCGGGGAAATCAGGCGGGCACGACGGACGACGATCAGCTTTTCGTGATCGTTTTCGTGGTGATGATTTTCGTGGAGACGATGGCGAGCGCATCCACACGGGCTGTGCCGTGCGGATTCAGGACCGGGGAGATCAAGAGATTCAGCGCCATGCGTTGGAGTCTACACAAACCTTCAGGGTCGGACAACGACCCCATGAAACAATCACGAACGGCGCGGGACAAGCCCCTTTTTCAGGGGACAAAGCGCGCCGGCTCGCGTCATGACCGACGGCGGGCGACCGGCGGCGGGCGACCGGCGGCGGGCGACCGGCGGCGGGCGGACAGTGCCGACGCCCGCCGGATCACGCGTTACAGCGCGGCGACCACCGCGTCGCCCATCTGCGCGGTGCCGACCTGCTGGCAGCCCGGCGTCGCGATATCGCCGGTGCGGTAGCCCTGTTCGAGCACCTTCTGCACGGCGCGCTCGATGCGGTCGGCCTGCTCGGCGCGGTTCAGCGAATAGCGCAGCAGCATCGCGGCCGACAGGATGGTGGCCAGCGGATTGGCCACGCCCTTGCCCGCGATGTCCGGCGCCGAGCCGTGCGAGGGCTCGTACAAGCCCTTGTTGTTCTTGTCGAGCGAGGCCGACGGCAGCATGCCGATCGAGCCCGTCAGCATCGCGGCCTCGTCCGACAGGATGTCGCCGAACATGTTGCCGGTGACGATCACGTCGAACTGCTTCGGCGCCTTCGCGAGCTGCATCGCCGCGTTGTCGACGTACATGTGCGAAAGCTCGATGTCGGCGTATTCCTTCGACACGTCGATCATCAGGTCGCGCCAGAACTGCGAGGTCTCGAGCACGTTGGCCTTGTCGACCGACAGCAGCTTCCTGCCGCGCTTCCGCGCCGCCTGGAACGCCACGTGCGCGATGCGGCGCACTTCCGGCTCCGAATAGCGCATCGTGTCGAAGCCTTCGCGGGCGCCCGCGAACGGGCCGTCCGGCGCCTCGCGCGTGCCGCGCGGCTGGCCGAAGTAGATGTCGCCGTTCAGTTCGCGCACGATCAGGATGTCGAGGCCGGCGATCAGTTCGGGCTTGAGCGGCGACGCGTCGACAAGCTGCGAATAGCAGATCGCCGGGCGGAAGTTCGCGAACAGCTCCAGATGCTTGCGCAGGCCGAGGATCGCCTGCTCCGGGCGCAGCGCGCGTTCGAGCGAGTCGTACTTCCAGTCGCCGACCGCGCCGAACAGGATCGCGTCCGCCTGCTTCGCGAGCGCCAGCGTGGCCTCCGGCAGCGGATGGCCGGCCGCCTCGTAGCCGGCGCCGCCCACGGGCGCCTGTTCCAGTTCGAACGTCTCGTCGAGCGCGTTGAGTACCTTCACCGCTTCCTTGACGATCTCGGGACCGATGCCGTCGCCCGGCAGCACTGCAATCTTCATGCGATTTTTCCTGGGTAGATTGTGAATTCAGGCGCGGGGCCGCGCAGCCGGCCGCGGCCGGCTTCGCGCGCGTGGCCGGCGCGCCGCCTCAGCCGATCAGGCGGTTGTTCAGCCAGGGCTGGCGCGCGATCCGCTCGGCCTCGAACTGGCGAATCTTGTCGGCATGGCGCAGCGTCAGGCCGATGTCGTCGAAGCCGTTCAGCAGACAATACTTGCGGAACGCGCTGACCTCGAACGCGTACTCGCGGTTGTCGCCCGTGCGCACCACCTGCGCGTCGAGATCGATCGTCAGCTGGTAGCCGTTGAACGCGTAGGTCTCGTCGAACAGGTAGGTGACTTCCCGCTCGCTCAGCACGATCGGCAGCAGGCCGTTCTTGAAGCAGTTGTTGAAGAAGATGTCGGCGAAGCTCGGCGCGATGATCGCACGGAAGCCGTACTGCTGCAGCGCCCACGGCGCGTGCTCGCGCGAGCTGCCGCAGCCGAAGTTCTCGCGCGCGAGCAGCACCGAGGCGCCCTGGTAGCGCGGCTGGTTCAGCACGAAGTCGGGGTTCAGCGGCCGCTTCGAGTTGTCCTGGCCCGGCTCGCCGTGATCGAGGTAGCGCCATTCGTCGAACGCGTTCGGGCCGAAGCCGGTGCGCTTGATCGACTTCAGGAACTGCTTCGGGATGATCGCGTCCGTGTCGACGTTCGCGCGATCGAGCGGCGCCACGACGCCGGTGTGTACCGTGAATTTTTCCATGATCCGTGACCAGATTGGATGCCGGCCCGCGGGCCGGCGAAATCGATTGTCCGTCGCGCGGGGCGCGCCGCTCAGTTCGCCGCGCGCGTGATCGCGCGGCCGGCGGCGTTGATGTCCTCGCCCATGCCCGCCACCGTGTTGCAGGCCGCGAGACCGAGCACCATGCCCACGAGGGCGAAAGCCGCCGCGAGGCGGCGCAGATGCGTGCGTTGCATGAGGCTTACCCGAGGCGGCGAATGTCGACGAAATGGCCTTCGATGGCCGCGGCCGCCGCCATCGCGGGACTCACCAGATGGGTACGGCCGCCCGCGCCCTGACGCCCCTCGAAGTTGCGGTTCGAGGTGGACGCGCAGCGCTCGCCCGGATCGAGCCGGTCGGCGTTCATCGCGAGGCACATCGAGCAGCCCGGCTCGCGCCATTCGAAGCCGGCCTCGAGGAACACCTTGTCGAGCCCCTCGCGCTCGGCCTGCGCCTTCACGAGGCCCGAGCCCGGCACCACCATCGCGAGCCGCACGTTCGCGGCCACGCGCCGGTTCAGCTTCTTCACGACGTAGGCGGCCGCGCGGATGTCCTCGATGCGGGCGTTGGTGCAGGAGCCGATGAAGATCTTGTCGACCTTGATCGACTCGATCGGCGTGTTCGGTTCGAGCGCCATGTAGGCGAGCGCGCGCTCCATCGCGTTGCGCTTGACCGGGTCCTTCTCGCGCTCGGGATCGGGCACGCGGCTGTCCACCGCCGTGACCATCTCCGGCGAGGTGCCCCAGGTAACCTGCGGCACGATGTCGGCGGCGGTCAGCTCGACCACGCGGTCGAAATGCGCGCCCGCGTCGGACGCGAAACCGCGCCAGTACTGCACGGCCTGATCCCACTCGGCGCCCGTCGGCGAGAACGGACGGCCCTTCAGGTAGTCGATCGTGGTGTCGTCCACGGCCACCATGCCGGCGCGCGCGCCCGCCTCGATCGCCATGTTGCAGACCGTCATGCGGCCTTCCATCGACAGCGAGCGGATCATCGAGCCGCCGAATTCGATCGCGTAGCCGGTGCCGCCGGCGGTGCCGATCCTGCCGATGATCGCGAGCACGATGTCCTTGGCGGTGCAGCCGCGCGGCAGCTGGCCGTCGACCTTCACGAGCAGGTTCTTGCTCTTCTTCTGCAGCAGCGTCTGGGTGGCCAGCACGTGCTCGACTTCCGAGGTGCCGATGCCGTGCGCGAGCGCGCCGAACGCGCCGTGCGTGGAGGTGTGCGAATCACCGCAGACGATCGTCATGCCCGGCAGCGTCGCGCCCTGCTCCGGCCCGATGATGTGGACGATGCCCTGGCGCATGTCGTTCATCTTGAACTGGGTGATGCCGTAGCTGTCGCAGTTCGCGTCGAGCGTATCGACCTGCAGCTTCGAGACCGGATCGGCGATGCCGTGCGTGCGGTCGGTGGTCGGCACGTTGTGGTCCGACACCGCGAGGTTCGCGCTGATGCGCCAGACCGGGCGCTCGGCGATCTTCAGGCCCTCGAACGCCTGCGGACTCGTCACTTCGTGCAGCAGGTGACGGTCGATGTAGAGCAACGCGGTGCCGTCCTCCTCGGTGTGGACGACGTGAGAGTTCCACAATTTGTCGTAGAGAGTCTGTGCCATGGCTATGCGGGGGTTATGGTGACAACGGGCGCTTCAATGGTAGCGATTATGCCATCAACGCCGTCTCCCGGTACGGCATGCGCCCGGGAAAACCCAATGAAAACAGTGGTTTGAGTGGTATTTTCAATACCCGGATAAGTGTTACCCGGGAGCCCGGCCCTGATTTTGGCCATGGCGCGGGGGCGCCTGCAGCGGGCGGCGGATGCCGGGCCGGGGAGCGGGCGGGCCACGGCTCCACCGGTTCCGGCATGGCCGGCGCGGCGCGCAGCGCGGCGGCCGGTACCCGCTCAGGCCACGTCGTACTGCACCGTCAGTTGCCCCTTCTTCTCCTTGAGCTTGACGATCACGATCCGCCCGACCTGCTCGCTCGACGCCACATGCGTGCCGCCGCAGCCATGGGCCTCGAAGTCACCGAAACCGATGACGCGCACGCCGTCGCGAATCCGCATCGTGCGCGGCAGCGCGGCCGCCACCACGGCATCGACCTCGCGCGCGAGCGCCTCGGCCTCGATCGGCCGCGCGCCCTCGCCCGGCTCGAACACGACGCGCGCCTCGCCGGGCCAGTGATGCCCCTTCACCGCGCGCCAGCCCGACGCCGCGCCCGCATAGCCGATCAGATGGCCCGCCGAATGCAGCCGCGCAAGCAGCGCGCGCGGCGCCGCGTCGACCTCGACGGACACCGCGCCGGGCGCCACCGCGCGATCGGTGCGATGCACGATCGCCTCGCCGTCGGCAACCACGTGCAGCACGCGCGCCGCACCGATCCGGCCGGTGTCGGATGGCTGGCCGCCGCCCTGCGGATGGAACGGCGTCTCGGCCAGCCTCACGCGAAAATGGCCGTCGTCGTCGGGCTCGCAGGCCAGCACCTCGGTGTCGAGCGACAGCGCATCGCTGTCGAAATAGCGTCGAATCGTCATCAAAGCTCCTGGGGCAATGCCATCGAGGCTCCGACTATGCGGGCGCCGGCGCCGCCGCTCAAGGGGGCCGGGCCATTCAATTTTTTACAATCGGGGCACCGCGCGCCGCGCTAAGGTTGCCGCCACCGTTTTCTTTTCTCGACAGGATTCACGATGGATCACGCCGCCTCCCCCGCCACGCCTGACCCGGCCGGCGCGCCGCTCAACTTCAGCAGCGACAACGCCGCCGGCGCCTCGCCCGCCGTGCTCGACGCGCTGGTGGCCTGCGCCAGCGGCCACGCGCCGGCCTATGGCGGCGACCCTTGGACGGCCAGCGTCGAGCGGCGCCTCGCCGAGTTGTTCGAGCACGAGGTGGCCGTCTGCATCGTGCCGACCGGCACGGCCGCGAACTCGCTCGCGCTGGCCGCGCTGACGCCACCCTGGGGCAGCGTGCTTTGCCATCCCGACAGCCACATCAACAACGACGAATGCGGCGCCCCGGCGTTCTTCGCCGACGGCGCGAAGCTGGTGACGGTCGAGGGGCCGGACGCCAAGCTCGATCCGGCGCGGCTCGCCGCGGCGGCCCGCGCCAAGCGCGGCGACGTCCACACCACGCAGCCGTCGGCCGTCAGCATCACGCAGGCCACCGAGGTGGGCAGCGTCTACACGCTCGACGAAATCGGCGCGATCGGCGAGATCTGCCGCGCCGAAGCGCTGTCGCTGCACATGGACGGCGCGCGCTTCGCCAACGCGCTGGTCTCGCTCGGCTGCACGCCGGCCGAGATGACCTGGCGCGCGGGCGTGGACGCGCTCTCGTTCGGCGCGACCAAGAACGGCGTGCCGGGCTCGGAGGCCGTGGTGCTGTTCGATACGCGCCGCGCGGCCGAGCTCGCGTTTCGCCGCAAGCGCGCCGGCCATCTGAGTTCGAAGATGCGTTTCCTGTCAGCGCCGCTCGACGCCTATCTGGCCGACGAGCTGTGGCTGCGCAACGCGCGCCACGCGAACGCGATGGCCCAGCGCCTCGCCGACGGGCTGCAGGCGCTGCCGGGCGTCGCGCTGGTGGGCGGCAACGCCGCGAACATCCTGTTCTGCCGCCTGCCGCAGCCAGTGATCGCGGGGCTGCTGGCGGCCGGCGCGTACTTCTATCACGACCGCTGGGCACCGGGCGTGGTGCGCTTCGTCACCTCGTTCGCGACCACCGAGGATGAGGTCGACCGGCTGATCGCGCTCGCGCGCGGGCTCGGCGCGGCGGGCTGAGCAGGTCCACTCGAGCGTGGCGGACGCGGCATTGGCGGGCTGACCCGCGTGCCGCGATGTCTTGACCAAACACCGCCGGAAGCGCCGTCAGTACCGCGACGGCGCGCAGCCGAACGCGCGCCGGAACGCGCGGTTGAAGTGGCTCTGGTCGTAGAAGCCGACCGCCTGCGCCACCTCGGCGATCGATTGCGTGCCGCGATGCAGCATCAGGCACGCGCGTTCGAGGCGCAGCCGCACCAGCCAGGCATGCGGCGTCATCGCGGTGGTCTGCTTGAACAACTTCAGGAATACGAAGCGATCGACGCCGCACAGCGCGGCCAGCTCGTCGAGCGTGATCTTGTCGGCCAGATGGGCCTCGCAGTAGTCGCGCACGCGCGCCCACTGCGCCGCCGGCAGCGCGCCGCCCACCTCGCGCGGCGTCAGCGCGCCCGAGGCGGCGAACAGGCGTTCGAGCAGCACGAGCCAGGCCGACTGCACGCCGAGCGCCGCCTCGCCGCGTTCGACGCGCAGCGCAGCATGCAGGCCGCCGAGCCGCCGCGCGAGCGAGGGATTGTCGAGCGCCACGCCGCGCAGCGCCGGCTCGCCCGGGCGGCCCGACAGTTCCTCGATCACGCTCGCCATCAGCTCGGTCGGCAGCCGGAACGTCTTCAACGTATAGGCTCCGTCGCCCACGCGCGTGCCGTCGTGGACCTCGCCCGGCGGCATGATCGAGACGCTGCCCGGGCCGAGCAGCACCGTGCGGCCCGCGAACTGCTGGCGCTGCACGCCCTCGGTGATGACGCCGACGTGGAAATCGAGGTGGTAATGCCGATCGAAACGGAAGTCGCTGAAACGCGCGTCGCCGAGCACGAGTCCGGGGACGTCGCGGCTGCGGGTGTATTCGACACGGTCTTTCATGGGAACGGCTGCGAGGCGGGAAACGGAAACCGGGCGCGAAAACCAGGCACACGGCTCGGCGACATCGTGATCGGACGGGCGAGCCACGGCTTGGTGTTCGACGAGCTTAGCATGCCCGGCCCGCGCGCGCGAGCATGCCCCGGCGGCCGCCTCGCCGTCGCCCTGCCGCCGTGATCCGCCCGCGCGGCGCAAGGCGGCGCGGGCGCCCTATTCCGTCGCCGCGGGGGGTGCCGTGGCCGAGGGCGGCGGCACGAACGGATAGCCGTCGGGCGACGACTTCGCGATCCGCTTCGGATCGCACGGCGGCGCGAACAGCAGGTCGCGCGGATCCTTCGACGGCGCGAACATCGACACGCCCGCCGCCAGCACGGCCAGCGAGGCGAGCCCCATGCCGGCGCCGAGCAGGCTGTTGCCCTCGCCGCGCAGCATCGGCGCCGGAGCCCGGCCCGACGAAGGCCGGCACCGGGCCGGCTCCTCGGCCTGGTTTTTCACGGTGCCGGCCGCGGCGTCGCGAATGTTCCGCTCGATCCCGTCGGCACGCGCGCCGGGCGCGGCGCCCAGCAGCGACCCGATCAGCAGCGCCGGCAGGACGGAACGACGATTCATGGGCGGTCTCGTGAACGGATGGATTCGATGGTGGCCCGCAGTGTAGCGGCGATCCGGCGTGCGTCCTGTCGAGTTTTGTCAGCGCGCCGCCGCCCGGAAACCGCCACCGGCAGACACTACGCCGGCGCGTGGCAGCAGACGCAGAGCTTGTTGCCGTCCGGATCGCGGAAGTACGCGCCGTAGTAATCGGCATGGTATTGCGGGCGCAGCCCCGGCGGCCCTTCGCAACTGCCGCCCGCGGCCAGCGCGAGCGCATGGCAGCGATCGACGGTGGCGCGGTCGCGCGCGAGCAGCGCCACCATCTGGCCATTGCCGGGCGCCGCCGCGCCGCCGTCGAATGGCCGGCAGACCAGGAACAGCGGCCGCGCCGCATCGGCCGGCATCCAGCCCGTCATGTCGGGCGGCGCATGGAATTTCAGCGGCAGGCCCAGCGCCTCCATCAGCGGCGCGTAGAACGCGTGGGCGCGCTCGACGTCATGGACTCCGATACAGACATGCGACAGCATCGACGGCTCCCGGGCGGATCAAAACACCGATCATGCCACGGCGGCGGCCGGCATCGCGGCGCCACCGCAGACCATCCCGCCCGCAAGAAAAAATACCCCGGAGGCCGAAGCCGCCGGGGTGTTTTTTACGCGTGACGCGGAGCCGGTCGATCGCGACCGGGCACGATCACGAACGCTTGTCGATCGGTGCTGCTTCGCGCGGCGTCTCGCCGACGAACAGCTGGCGCGGACGGCCGATCTTCTGCTCCGGATCGGCGATCATTTCGTTCCACTGGCCGATCCAGCCGACGGTACGCGCCATCGCGAAGATGCAGGTGAACATCGAGGTCGGGATGCCCAGCGCGCGCTGGACGATGCCCGAGTAGAAGTCGACGTTCGGGTACAGCTTGCGCGACACGAAGTATTCGTCTTCGAGGGCGATCTTCTCGAGTTGCATCGCGAGCTTGAACAGCGGATCGTCGTGCAGGCCGAGCTCTTCGAGCACTTCATGGCACGTTTCGCGCATCAGCTTCGCACGCGGATCGTAGTTCTTGTACACGCGGTGGCCGAAGCCCATCAGCTTCACGCCCGAGTTCTTGTCCTTCACCTGCTTGATGAACTCGGGGATGTTGTCCGGCGAGCCGATCTGCTCGAGCATGTTCAGCGCGGCTTCGTTCGCACCGCCGTGCGCCGGGCCCCACAGACACGCGATACCGGCCGCGATACACGCGAACGGGTTCGCGCCCGACGAACCGGCCAGACGCACCGTCGAGGTCGAGGCGTTCTGCTCGTGGTCGGCGTGCAGGATCAGGATCCGGTCGAGCGCGCGCACCAGCACGTCGTTGACCTTGTACTCCTCGCACGGGTTCGAGAACATCATGTGCATGAAGTTCGCGCTGTACGACAGCTCGTTCTTCGGATAGACGAACGGCTGGCCGATGCTGTACTTGTAGGCCATCGCGACGAGCGTCGGCAGCTTGGCGATCATGCGGATCGCCGAGACTTCGCGGTGACGCGGGTCGTTGATGTCGAGCGAGTCGTGGTAGAACGCCGACAGCGCGCCCACCGCGGCGACCAGGATCGCCATCGGGTGGGCGTCGCGGCGGAAGCCACGGAAGAAGAAGTGCATCTGCTCATGCACCATCGTGTGCTTCGTGACGGTGTCGACGAACTCCGCCTTCTGGGCCGCGTTCGGCAGTTCACCCTTCAGCAGCAGGTAGCACGTTTCGAGGAAGTCCGCGTTTTGCGCGAGATTGTCGATGGGGTAACCGCGGTACAGCAGCTCGCCCTTGTCCCCGTCAATGTACGTGATCTCCGAATTACATGCCGCCGTGGACATGAAGCCCGGGTCGTACGTGAACTTGCCGGTCTGGCCGTACAGCTTGCGGATGTCGATCACGTCCGGGCCCATCGTGCCCTTGTAGATCGGCAGTTCGACGCTCGGCGAATTGTCGCTGAACGATAGCGTGGCTTTAACATCAGACGGAGTCATGGCACATCCTCAATCGAAAATGGAAACGGGATTCGATAACGGGCGCAGCGCTCTCATGCACTGCGCAGCATCTCCAGCAGCCGGGAAACGTCCGGGCCGGCAAGGTCGCCTTCCGGTTCCTTGCGGGCAAGCAGCAAGTCCATCAGGTCGTTGTCGGATAGTTCGAGCAGGCGGGTCAGCGCGCCCACGTCGGTATCGGTGAGGTCATGCTCGTATCGGCTGAAGAAACGTTCGAAAATCAGATCGTTCTCCAGCAGACCGCGCCGCGCGCGCCAGCGAAGGCGCGCGCGGCGGTGCGGGTCGGACTGGTGCGACGGTTCAGTCATGTCGAATCAGCTCAGACCGCGCGGCGAACCATCAATTCCTTGATCTTGCCGATCGCCTTGGTCGGGTTCAGCCCCTTCGGGCAAACGTCGACGCAGTTCATGATCGTGTGGCAACGGAACAGACGGTACGGATCCTCGAGGTTGTCGAGGCGTTCGGCGGTGGCTTCGTCGCGGCTGTCGGCGATGAAGCGGTAAGCCTGCAGCAGGCCGGCCGGGCCGACGAACTTGTCCGGATTCCACCAGAAGCTCGGGCAGGAGGTCGAGCAGCTCGCGCACAGGATGCACTCGTACACGCCGTCCAGCTCTTCGCGTTCCTCCGGCGACTGCAAGCGCTCCTTCTCGGGCGGCGGCGTGTCGTTGATCAGGAACGGCTTGATCGAGTGGTACTGGTTGAAGAAGTGCGTCATGTCGACGATCAGGTCGCGCACCACCGGCAGGCCCGGCAGCGGGCGCAGCACGATCTTCTCGGGCAGATCGTTCAGGTTCGTGAGACACGCCAGACCGTTCTTGCCGTTGATGTTCATCGCGTCCGAGCCGCACACGCCTTCGCGGCACGAGCGACGGAACGACAGCGTTTCGTCGATTTCCTTCAGCTTGACGAGCGCGTCGAGCAGCATGCGTTCATGCTTGATCTCGACTTCGTACGTCTGCATGCGCGGCGCCGCGTCCTTGTCCGGATCGTAACGATAGAGTTCGAAAATGCGTTTTGCCATGTCAGATTCCTCGAATTCGGCTTAGAACGTACGCGCCTTCGGCGGCACGGATTCGACCGTCAGCGGCTGCATGTGCACCGGCTTGTAGTCGAGACGATCGCCTTCGCTGAACCACAGCGTATGACGCATCCAGTTTTCGTCGTCGCGATGCGGGAAGTCGTCCTGCGCATGCGCGCCGCGGCTTTCCTTGCGGGCTTCGGCCGACACCATGGTGGCGCGCGCCACTTCCACGAGGTTCGCCACTTCGAGCGCTTCGACGCGCGCGGTGTTGAACACCTTCGACTTGTCCTTCAGGTGGATGTGCTGGGCACGTTCCGCGACCTTCTTGATGTCCTGCACGCCTTCGGCCAGCAGCGCCGAGGTGCGGAACACGCCGGCGTGCTTCTGCATCGAGCCGCGAATCTCGTTGGCGACGCTTTGCGCGTACTCGCCCGAGCTCGAGCTGTCGAGCTTGGCCAGACGCGACAGCGCGAAATCGGCCGCGTCCTTCGGCAGCGGCTTGTGCTCGCGCTGCTTCTTGACGTGTTCGACGATGTGATTGCCGGCCGCACGGCCGAACACCACCAGGTCGAGCAGCGAGTTCGTGCCCAGGCGGTTCGCGCCGTGGACCGACACGCACGAGCACTCGCCCACGGCATAGAAGCCGTTGATCGGCTCTTCATGGCCGCGCGGCGTGCCGACGACCTGACCGTGAATGTTGGTCGGGATGCCGCCCATCTGGTAGTGGATGGTCGGCACGACCGGGATCGGCTCCTTGATGCAGTCGACGTTCGCGAACTTCAGCGCGATTTCGCGGATCGACGGCAGACGCTTCAGGATCGTCTCGGCGCCGATGTGCGACAGGTCGAGCAGCACGTGGTCCTTGTTCGGACCCACGCCGCGGCCTTCCTTGATTTCCTGGTCCATCGAGCGCGAGACGAAGTCGCGCGGCGCCAGATCCTTCAGCGTCGGCGCGTAGCGCTCCATGAAGCGCTCGCCGTCCGAGTTGCGCAGGATGCCGCCTTCGCCTCGCACGCCTTCGGTGATCAGCACGCCCGCGCCGGCCACGCCGGTCGGGTGGAACTGCCAGAACTCCATGTCCTGCAGCGCGATGCCCGAACGCGCGGCCATCCCGAGGCCGTCACCGGTGTTGATGAACGCGTTGGTCGACGCCGCGAAGATGCGGCCCGCGCCGCCCGTGGCGAACAGCGTGGTCTTGCCTTCGAGGATGTAGACGTCGCCCGTTTCCATTTCGAGGGCGGTCACGCCGAGCACGTCGCCGTCCGCGTCGCGGATCAGGTCGAGCGCCATCCATTCGACGAAGAACTGCGTCTTGGCCGCGACGTTCTGCTGGTACAGCGTGTGCAGCAGCGCGTGGCCGGTACGGTCGGCCGCCGCGCAGGCGCGCTGCACCGGCTTCTCGCCGTAGTTCGCGGTGTGGCCGCCGAACGGGCGCTGGTAGATCGTGCCGTCCGCGTTGCGGTCGAACGGCATGCCGAAGTGCTCGAGCTCGTAGACGGCGTTCGGCGCTTCACGGCACATGAATTCGATCGCGTCCTGGTCGCCGAGCCAGTCGGAGCCCTTGATCGTGTCGTAGAAGTGGTAGTGCCAGTTGTCTTCGCTCATGTTGCCGAGCGAGGCACCGATCCCGCCCTGTGCGGCGACCGTGTGCGAACGCGTCGGGAACACCTTCGAGAGCACGCAGACGGAGAGGCCCGCGCGCGCGAGTTGCAGCGATGCGCGCATCCCCGAGCCGCCCGCGCCGACGATGACCACGTCGAACTTGCGACGCGGCAGGGAAGTGTTGATTGCAGCCATGCTTTTAAACTCTCCAGAGAATCTGCGCGGCGTAGCCCGCGCACGCGAGCAGCCAGACGATGGTCAGCGATTGCAGCAGCAGCCGCACGCCGACAGGCTTCACGTAATCCATCCAGATGTCGCGAATGCCGACCCAGGCGTGATAGAACAGCGCGAGCAGCGTGACGAACGTCGCCAGCTTCATCCACTGGGTCGAGAAGATCGACGCCCAGCCGTCGTAGGAGAAATCGCGGGCGGTGAAGAACCAGGCCAGCAGGATCACGGTGTAGACCGCCATGATCACCGCGGTGATCCGTTGCGCGAGCCAGTCGCGCAGGCCGTAGTGGGCGCCGACGACGAGGCGCTTCGAGCCGATTCGGTTATTGCCTGCCATTTTCTTAGAATGCTCCGAACAGTTTGAGCGCGACGACCAGCGTCAGCACCAGCGACACCACGAACACGATGGCCGCGGTGCGCTTGCCGCCTTCCTTGGTGACGGCGTCATGGTTGACGTCCATCAGCAAGTGGCGAACGCCGGCGCAGAAATGATGGAGGAACGCCCACGACAATACGAGGACGATCAGCTTGACGATGATGTTGGAGAGGAAGGCCTTGAAGACATCGAAACTCAATTCGGATGTCAGGCTCTGATCGAAGAGGTAAAGCAGAAACGGAAGGGACAGAAATAACAGCGCACCGCTGACACGGTGAAAAATCGATAGTTGCCCGGCAAGCGGCAGACGATATTTGAGCGTTATGTCTCCGATGCCGATGTTCCGATACTCCGGTCTCGGTTTTCTTACTGCTTCAGTCATGCTAGACCCCTACTATGTAGTCACACTAATCCGCGATTTTAGCGCCTTTTCATGTCGCGCTGCAGCGAAAACCTGCTCAGGACAGTTACGCGGCAGCGAACAAAGGCGGCCCAAAACGTGCTTCGCGTGTGGGCGCGAGCCCGTTCCCCACTTCTCTTTCCGTGCCGCCGGATTATCCCGGCGGCCGTCCATCAGCTCAAATCGTTCTGATAGTAATACCCGGTCGTGACATACCAACCGCGCCGCACTTCGACGGGGCGGTCCCCATAGGTATAGGACACGCGCTCGACCGACAGCAATGGAAATCCGTCGGCCACGCCGAGCAGCACCGCCACGGCGGGTTCCGCGGCGATCGCGCGGACCTTCTCGGTGGCGCGGATCATGCGCGTGCCGAACTCCGACTCGAACATCGCGTAGAGCGGCCCCTTGTAATCACTGAGGCGCTCGAACGTGAGGCCGCGGAACATCGCGCCCGGCAGCCAGATCTCGTCGAGCACCGTGGCGACGCCGTCGAACTCCAGCAGCCGGCGCACCTGGACCACCGGGTCGGCGGGCTTCAGGTCCAGCTGCCGCGCGATCTCGGCGGGCGCCCGGGTGCGGCGGCATTCGAGCAGGCGGCTCACGTGCGGGTGCTCCACGCCGTCCTCGGCCAGCAGGCGCAGGAAGCGGAACTGCGCGCGCTCCTCGCTGTGGGTGGCCACGAAGGTGCCCTTGCCCTGCCGGCGCACCAGCAGGTTGTCGGCGGCCAGCTCGTCGATCGCCTTGCGGACCGTGCCCTGGCTCACCTTGTAGCGCGCCGCGAGCTCGACCTCGCTTGGTATGATTTCACCCGGCTTCCACTCGCCCGATTCCAGCCCCTGCGTGATCAATGCCTTGATCTGCTGATATAAGGGGCTAAAGGTAGGCGATGGCGATGCCGCAGGCGTCACTTCGCCGCCGGCCGGGCCTTGGCCGGGGGCGTTCGGGTTCGCCGCGTTCGCCTGGTTGGATGTCATGGCGCGCATTTCAACACAAAGCAGACTTTTACGTCCAGATTTTTCCCGCAATACATCTGTCTTATATAAGACATATGATACCGTTTGACTTTGCCCGGTCGCACTCCTACACTCCGGGGCGAGCGAGGGTTCGCGGCCTCCAGGCGCGCCCGGCCCGGTGTCGGGGCCGGCTTCGCGGTCACGGCGCGCATGCCCCGAGAGCCCTCCGCCCTGCTTCAACGCATCGCTACGCGTAACGCGCATAGAATGGCGTTTTCCCTAGCGTCCTACGCTCATCGTCCTGGAGATTTCTCATCATGGCTAAGCCCGCAAAGCGCGTTGCCGTTACCGGCGCCGCAGGTCAAATCGCATACTCGCTGCTGTTCCGCATCGCGAACGGCGACCTGCTCGGCAAGGACCAGCCGGTCATCCTGCAACTGCTCGACCTCCCGCAAGCACAAGCCGCCGTCAAGGGCGTCGTGATGGAACTCGACGACTGCGCGTTCCCGCTGCTGGCCGGCGTGGTCGTCACGGACGATCCGAAGGTCGCGTTCAAGGATGCCGACGTCGCGCTGCTGGTCGGTGCCCGCCCGCGTTCGAAGGGCATGGAGCGCAAGGACCTGCTGTCGGCCAACGCCGAGATCTTCACGGTGCAGGGCGCCGCGCTGAACGAAGTCGCGAGCCGCGACGTGAAGGTGCTGGTGGTCGGCAACCCGGCCAACACGAACGCCTACATCGCGATGAAGTCGGCGCCGGACCTGCCGAAGAAGAACTTCACGGCGATGCTGCGCCTGGACCACAACCGCGCGCTGTCGCAACTGGCCGCCAAGGCCGGCAAGCCGGTCGCCTCGATCGAGAAGCTCGCCGTGTGGGGCAACCACTCGCCGACGATGTACCCCGACTTCCGCTTCGCGACCGCCGAAGGCGAATCGCTGCTCAAGCTGATCAACGACGATGTCTGGAACCGCGACACGTTCATCCCGACCGTCGGCAAGCGCGGCGCGGCGATCATCGAGGCGCGCGGCCTGTCGTCGGCGGCGTCGGCGGCCAACGCGGCGATCGATCACGTGCGTGACTGGGTGCTCGGCACCAACGGCAAGTGGGTCACGATGGGCATCCCGTCGGACGGCTCGTATGGCATCCCCGAAGACATCATCTACGGCGTGCCGGTGGTTTGCGAAAACGGCGAGTACAAGCGCGTGGAAGGCCTGGAAATCGACGCGTTCTCGCGCGAGAAGATGGACGGCACGCTGGCCGAGCTGCTCGAAGAGCGTGACGGCGTGGCCCACCTGCTGAAGTAAGTCCCGCCGTTCCGCCCCGGCCTGCCGGCGCGGCGGGCGGCTCATCGTTAGAGCCCGCCCGCGCCGGCCCGGCCGCCCGGCTCCCGCCGGCGGCCGTCCAGGCCCCGCATTCGATCCGCACGCGCGTTGCCCGCGCCCGCCGCCGCAGCGCCCGTCCGAATCCGATGCTTTTTCGATCACGCCGCTCCGACGCGTAACGACGATGCCTGCGCTCTCCCCCGCAGAAGTGCTGTACGACGGCGCTTCGCCCCCCGCGCTCCTGCCCTGCTGCGATCACTACGCCGGCAGCGAGAAACTGATGCGCAAGTCGCTGGCGCTGCAGGCCGAACTGGGCCCGGTGTTCGACGTGACGCTCGACTGCGAGGACGGCGCCGCCGTCGGCCGCGAGGCCGATCACGCCGAACTGGTCGCCGCGATGCTCGGCGACGAGGCCAACCGCTTCGGCCGAGCCGGCGTGCGGATCCACGATTTCACCCATCCGCACTGGCGCGACGACCTGCGCATCGTGCTGCGCGCCGCCCGGCCGCCTGCTTACATTACGCTTCCAAAAGTGACCGACGCGGCAGACGTGGCCGAGGTCTGCGCGTTCATCGAAGGCACGCGCCGCGAGCTCGGCATCGCGCGGCCCATCCCGGCCGACGTGCTGGTCGAGACGCACGGCGCGCTCGCCCAGGTCGCGCGGATCGCCGCGCTGCCGGCCGTCTCGACGCTGAGCTTCGGGCTGATGGATTTCGTCTCCGCGCACCACGGCGCGATTCCCGACGCCGCGATGCGCGCGCCGGGCCAGTTCGACCATCCGCTGGTGCGCCGCGCCAAGCTCGAGATCGCCGCCGCCTGCCACGCCCACGGCAAGACGCCGTCCCACAACGTGACCACCGAGATCCGCGAGATGGCCGTGGTGGCGAGCGACGCCGCCCGCGCGCGCGACGAATTCGGCTATACGCGGATGTGGAGCATCCATCCCGCGCAGATCCGCGAGATCGTGGCCGCGTTCGCGCCGCGCGAGACCGAAGTCGCGCTGGCCGCCGAGATCCTGCTCGCCGCGCAGGCCGCCGACTGGGGCCCGACGCGCCATCGCGACACGCTGCACGACCGCGCCAGCTATCGCTATTACTGGTCGGTGCTGCGCCGTGCGCACGCCGCCGGCGCCGCGCTGCAGGCCGAGGTCGCGCGCTGGCTGCCCGCCGACGCCGCCCGCGCGGCCGGCAGCCAGGCTCCCGCATGAGTCGTTCCCGTGCGCCCGGCTCCGCTCCGCCCGCGCCGCACGTCGGCAAGCATCGACAAACCGGCCAGCCCGCTGGCCCCGAGCTCCCCGCGACTATCGCGAAATCACGACAGAAGCTTCGAATTCCTTTAAAACCATCGGGCGAATTAGGAGAAAATAGCGGCCGCTGCGCACCCTGGAGACGCGTGCCGCCGCGGTCGAGCGGGCCAGCCGCGTTTCCTGTCCACCCCGACATTGATAAAAGGTTTTGAGCACATGAACAAACTGTTGATCGCCACCGCCATCGGCGCCCTGTCCGCGACGCTGCTGACCGTGGCTCCGGCCGCCTCGGCCCAGACCACCACGGCCAAGACGACGACGACGAAAAAGGCCGTCGCCAAGCGCCCGGCGCCGAAGCGCCACCTGATCCCGCGCAGCAAGCGCGCCCAGGCGGCCGCGGCGGCCAAGGTCGATCCGGCGCCCGAAGGCGCGGTCAAGTGGTCGTGCAAGGAAGGCCTGTCCTACCTGCTCGCCGGCGACATGAAGCGTGACCAGATCGTCACCGTCCACTGGGCGAACAAGAACTACAAGCTGCCGCGTCAGGCCACCACCACCGGCGCCGACGTGTTCTACGATCCGGCCAGCGGCCTGAAGCTCGTCGTGATCCCGACCAAGGGCATGCTGTTCAGCGACAAGGAAGACACGCGCCTGGCCGACGAATGCGTGACCGCCGAGATGGCCGCGAACGGCACGCTGGCACCGACGCAGTCGAACGAACTCGCGCCGAACACCGGCAAGTAAGCGCCCCGGCGTCACCGCCCTACAGGAAGCAATCGGCCGCCACGACAGGAAACCCGATGTCCGCTCCGCAAACGAACGTCCGGCCCGCGCCGGACCCGGTACTGGTCGAGATCGTCGACTACGTGCTGGATGTCGAGATCGGCAGTGCGCTCGCGCTCGACACGGCGCGCCACTGCCTGCTCGATACGCTCGGCTGCGGGCTCGAGGCCCTGTCGTATCCGGCCTGCACCAAGCTGCTCGGGCCGCTGGTGCCGGGCACCAGCGTGCCGCATGGCGCCCGGGTGCCCGGCACCGCGTTCCAGCTCGATCCGGTCAAGGCCGCGTTCGACATCGGCACCACGATCCGCTGGCTCGACTTCAACGACACCTGGCTCGCGGCCGAATGGGGCCATCCGTCCGACAATCTCGGCGGCATCCTGGCCACCGCCGACTGGCTCTCGCGCACCGCCGTGGCGGCCGGCAAGCCGCCGCTCACGATGCGCGCGGTGCTGATGGCGATGATCAAGGCGCACGAGATCCAGGGCTGCCTCGCGCTCGAGAACGCGTTCAACCGCGTCGGGCTCGACCACGTGCTGCTGGTCAAGGTCGCCTCCACCGCCGTGGTCGGGCAGCTGCTCGGCCTCACCCGCGACGAACTCGTCAACGCGCTGTCGCTCGCGTTCGTCGACGGCCAGGCGCTGCGCACCTACCGGCACGCGCCCAACACCGGCTCGCGCAAGTCGTGGGCGGCCGGCGACGCCACCTCGCGCGCCGTGCGCCTCGCGCTGATCGCGCGCACCGGCGAGATGGGCTACCCCACGGCGCTCAGCGCGCCCGTGTGGGGCTTCTACGACGTGCTTTTCGAGGGCAAGCCGTTCCGCTTTCAACGCCCTTACGGCAGCTACGTGATGGAGAACGTGCTGTTCAAGATCGCGTTCCCCGCCGAATTCCACGCCCAGACCGCCGCCGAGGCGGCGCTCGTGCTGCACCGCCGGCTCGCCGAGGCGGGCCGCGGCGCCGAGTCGATCCGGCGCGTCACGATCCGCACGCACGAGGCCGCGATCCGGATCATCGACAAGACCGGGCCGCTCGCCAACCCCGCCGACCGCGACCACTGCATCCAGTACATGGTGGCCGTGCCGCTGCTGTTCGGACGCCTGAGCGCCGCCGACTACGAGGACGACGTCGCGGCCGACCCGCGCATCGACGCGCTGCGCGCGAAGATCGCCTGCGTGGAAGACCCGCAGTTCACGAAGGATTATCACGACCCGGACAAGCGCGCGATCGCCAACGGATTGACCGTCGAGCTTGACGACGGCACCGTGTTCGAGGAGGTGGTGGTCGAGTACCCGCTCGGCCACCGGCGCCGGCGCGCGGAGGGCATCCCGCTGCTGCTCGACAAGTTCCGCACCCACCTCGCGCGCCGTTTCCCGGCGAAACAGCAACAAGCGATTCTCGACGTGTCGCTGGACCAGGCAAGGCTCGAGGCCATGCCGGTCAATGAATACGTCGACTTGTATGTGATCTAGCCGTCAGATACAGGACTTCTTTCCTCGCCTTAACCCAGGAAAAACACCATGGCCCACAATCTCCACAAGACACTGCAAGAATTCGACAGCGGCTCCGGCAAAGGCAAGTTCTATTCGCTGCCCCAGCTCGGCAAGGGACTGAAGACGAAGATCGAACGCCTGCCGGTGTCGATCCGCCTCGTGCTCGAGTCCGTGCTGCGCAACTACGACGGCAAGAAGATCACCGAAGAGCATATCGAGCAACTGGCGAACTGGAAGCCCAACGCCAAGCGCGTCGATGAAATCCCGTTCGTGGTCGCGCGCGTCGTGCTGCAGGATTTCACCGGCGTGCCGCTGCTCGCCGACATCGCGGCCATGCGCGGTGTCGCCCAGCGGGCCGGCCAGGACCCGAAGAAGATCGAGCCGCTGGTGCCCGTCGACCTGGTGGTCGACCACTCGGTGCAGATCGACTACTTCCGCCAGAAGGACGCGCTCGACCTGAACATGAAGCTGGAATTCCAGCGCAACAACGAGCGCTACCAGTTCATGAAGTGGGGCATGCAGGCGTTCGACACGTTCGGCGTGGTGCCGCCGGGCATCGGCATCGTCCACCAGGTGAACCTCGAGTACCTGGCGCGCGGCGTCCACAAGAAGGCGGAAGGCGCGGACACCGTGTACTACCCCGACACGCTGGTGGGCACCGACAGCCACACCACCATGATCAACGGCATCGGCGTGGTGGGCTGGGGCGTGGGCGGCATCGAGGCGGAAGCCGGCATGCTCGGCCAGCCCGTGTACTTCCTGACGCCGGACGTGGTCGGCGTGGAGCTGAAGGGCAAGCTGCGCGAAGGCGTGACCGCCACCGACCTGGTGCTGACCATCACCGAAATGCTGCGCAAGGAGAAGGTGGTCGGCAAGTTCGTGGAGTTCTTCGGCGAAGGCACCGCCTCGCTGTCGCTGCCGGACCGCGCCACCATCGGCAACATGGCGCCCGAATATGGCGCGACCATGGGCTTCTTCCCGGTGGACGAGAAGACCATCGAATACTTCGAGGGCACCGGCCGCACCAAGGCCGAGATCGCCGCGTTCGAAAACTACTTCAAGGCGCAGAAGCTGTTCGGCGTGCCGAAGGCCGGCGAGATCGACTACACCAAGTCGCTGACGCTCGACCTGAGCAGCGTCGCGCCGTCGCTGGCCGGCCCGAAGCGCCCGCAGGACCGCATCGAGATCACCCATGTGAAGTCGACGTTCGCGGATCTCTTCTCGAAGCCGGTCGCCGAAAACGGCTTCAACAAGAAGGCCGAGGACCTGACCGCCCAATACACCACCAGCAACGGCGTGGACGTGAAGAACGGCGACATCCTGATCGCCGCGATCACGTCCTGCACCAACACCTCGAACCCGAGCGTGCTGCTGGCCGCCGGCCTGCTCGCCAAGAAGGCCGTGGAAGCGGGCCTGACGGTCGCCCCGCACATCAAGACGTCGCTGGCGCCGGGATCGCGCATCGTCACCGAATACCTGACCAAGACGGGCCTGCTGCCGTACCTGTCGAAGCTCGGCTTCGAGCTGGCCGCCTACGGCTGCACGACCTGCATCGGCAACGCCGGCGACCTGACGCCCGAGCTGAACGAAGCGATCGTGAAGAACGACATCGTCGCGGCCGCCGTGCTGTCCGGCAACCGCAACTTCGAGGCACGGATTCACCCGAACATCCGCGCCAACTTCCTGGCCTCGCCGCCGCTCGTCGTCGCCTACGCGATCGCCGGCACCATCACGCGCGACCTGATGACCGAGCCGGTTGGCAAGGGCAAGGGCGGCCGTGACGTGTACCTCGGCGACATCTGGCCGTCGAGCGAGGAAATCCATGCGCTGCTGAAATACGCGCTGAATCCGGAAGCGTTCGTCGCCAACTACGCGAAGCTGACCAAGAAGGGCGACCTCTGGAGCAAGATCGAGGGCGAGACGGGCCAGGTGTACGACTGGCCGAAGTCGACCTACATCGCCGAGCCGCCGTTCTTCGGCAAGGACTTCCCGATGCAGCCGTCGGACTCGATCGCGCCGGTCAAGGGCTCGCGCGCGCTCGGCGTGTTCGGCGACTCGGTGACCACCGACCACATCAGCCCGGCCGGCTCGATCAAGGAAGACTCGCCGGCCGGCAAGTGGCTGAAGGAGAACGGCGTGCAGAAGGCCGACTTCAACAGCTACGGCTCGCGCCGCGGCAACCACGACGTGATGATGCGCGGCACGTTCGCCAACGTCCGGATCAAGAACCTGATGATCCCGGCCAAGGCCGACGGCTCGCGCGTGGAAGGCGGCCTGACGATCCACCAGCCGGACGGCGAACAGATGCCGATCTACGACGCGGCGATGAAGTACATCGACGCCGGCACGCCGACCGTGATCTTCGCGGGTGAGGAGTACGGCACGGGCTCGTCGCGCGACTGGGCGGCCAAGGGCACGCAACTGCTCGGCGTGAAGGCCGTGATCGCGCGCAGCTTCGAGCGGATTCATCGCTCGAATCTGGTGGGCATGGGCGTGCTGCCGCTGCAGTTCAAGGGCGCGGACAGCGTGCAGTCGCTCGGCATCACGGGCGAGGAAACGTATGACGTGGAAGACCTCGGCGACGATTTCAAGCCGCAGCAGGACGTGACGCTGGTGATCCACTACAAGAACGGCGAGACGAAGCGCGTGCAGGTGCTGCTGCGTGTGGATACGCCGATCGAGGTGGACTACTACAAGCACGGCGGGATTCTGCCGTTCGTGCTGCGTTCGCTGCTGGCGGCTTGAGCGGTCTGTTTATTTTTTGCAGGTGCCGCGTGTTGGGAGTGTGGTTGCTTCCGGTGCGCGGACATTCGAGCCCGGCTTTGGCCGGGCTTTTTTTGTTTTGGAGAACGTGGGCGGCGAGCGGCTCGTGATTGGGAGCGGCTTGCTGGCCTTGAAGCGGGCAATGGCGCATGTCGCCGCCGCGACTGGGCATGCCGACGAGTGCCGGTGTGCGGGAGATCATTCCCCGACTTCCCCGTTTCGCTGAACGCCATCCGCTGCTACGAATCGATGTCGTGCTCGACGACCGTCGTCAGGACCTTGTCCGCGACGCAGTCGATGTCGCGATCCGGACCCGCTCGCAGCAGGGCACAGAGGCCTTGAAACGTTTAGACGTCAATGCGCCCCGGCAGGGGTCGGTTATTGCCCGCTCAGGCGCGATCGTTTCGATCGCAAAACGTGGAAGGTCCCGAGGGAAGTGTCCGTTGTGTAGCGTTGATGCAGCAGATGATGCGTCAACGCCGAACTTGGACGAATTGCTGCGAAGCTGAGCCGAAGGTTACCGGCACAGACGCAAGAAAAAATTCCGCGCGGCAGGTAGTGGTTTTAGAACCCGCCCGCTTGCTCAGAAAGTCTGCCAACTGTCCACGTCATTGGTGGCCATGCCGTTGGGCAGCGAAGCAGGCACCGGCTCGGTACGCTCCATTGTCCGCGTGCGGGCAGTCTGAGTTTGGGCCAGGACGCGGGCCTTCGCCGTGCCTCCCGAACGACGCGCGACCGGCAGCACGGTCTTTGGCGGCTCCGCCGCCCAGGTAGCCGCGCCACCTTCGACGTTGAACACCGACACGGCCCCGCGCAGTTCCTGCGCCTGCTGCGCCAGCGCTTGCGCCGCTGCGGATGCCTGCTCCACCAGTGCCGCGTTCTGCTGCGTGACCTCGTCCATCTGCGTGATCGCGGTGTTGACCTGTCCGATGCCGGTGCTCTGCTCTTCAGAAGCCGCCGCGATCTCGTTCATGATGTCGGTGGTGCGGCGCGACGCTGTCACGATTTCGTCCATCGTCCGGCCTGCATTTTCGACCAGCTTCGAGCCTCTCTCGATACGTGTCACCGACTCCGTAATCAGCTCCTTGATTTCCTTCGCGGCGCTCGCACTGCGCTGCGCCAGCGTGCGGACCTCGCCGGCCACGACCGCGAAACCGCGGCCCTGTTCGCCGGCGCGCGCCGCCTCGACAGCCGCGTTCAGCGCGAGGATATTGGTCTGGAAAGCGATCCCTTCGATGACGCTGATGATCTCGGCGACCCGAGCCGAACTCTCCGCAATCTCGTGCATGGTCGCAACGACATGGCCGATCTCCGCGCCGCCACGTTGCGCGACGCCGGAGCCGGTTTCGGCCAACTGGCTCGCCTGTCTGGCGTTGTCCGCGTTCTGACGCACGACGCTGGTCAATTCCTCCATGCTCGACGCGGTCTCTTCCAGCGACGCAGCTTGTTGCTCGGTGCGCTGCGATAGATTGGTGTTGCCTTGCGCGATCTCGGCGGCGGCGATCGTAATCGATTCGCTCGAACGCTTGATGCCACGCACGATACCGGTCAGTTGCTCTTTCATCTCGACCAGTGAATGCATCAGGCTGCTGGTGTCGCCGGTCTTCAGGGGCACGGCAATGTGCAGATTGCCCGCGGCGATCGCACTGGCCATCGCCGCCGCTTCCCGCGGCTCGCCGCCGAGCTGTCCGACCACCCCGCGAGCGATCAGCAGCGCCACGCCCAACGCAATCACAGCGGCGGCGGCGCTGAAGCCGATCGTCAACGCAATCGCGGTGTGATATGCATCGTTGGCGCTCGCGCCTTCGTGCGCGGCGCCTTGCTCATTGATGGCGACGATCTTGTCGATATTCTTTGCGAGCGCGTCGCGAACCGTGCCCGCCTGCCCCGTGAGAATGCTCATCGCTTGCGCCCGGTTGCCAGCCTTTGCCTGCTCGCGCACCTGGCGATCGAGATCCAGGTACTGGGGCGCAAGCGTCCGTATTTCCGCATAAGCCGTCTTCTCATCGGGCTCCGAGATGAGCTTTTCGTAGGCTGCGCTGGCGAGCCGGAACTTCTCGACACGCGGATCCATCCTCGATTCCACCGCTTGCACTTCGTCGGCCTTGTCGGTCGACGCCATGCGGAACTCCGCGAGACGGATCTGATTCAGCGCGTTCTGCATTTGCAGACTGGTGCTGACGCTGGCCGACCATTTGTCGCGCAACGCTGCCACGTGATCATTTTCCGCACTGATCACGCTGAGCGAAAACACGCCCAGACCGACCAGCAGGAGGATGACTACAGCAAAAGCCGAGACCAGCTGCGTCACCACTCTCATGTTCTTCAGATACGCCACGATGTTTTCCTGTACGCCCGCGACCTACTCGTGGCTTTCGAACCGGTGGCGCGCGTCCATGCCCGTTTCGGCCTCGTCGTCGAATTAAGTAAAGCTAACGTAGGTATTTACGACGAGTTCCCATGAAACTTTAGGTGCGTCGACGTAGCCGGCAGCCTGCCGGCACGGAAGGTCTTGCATCGCCCCGTCACGGTCTGCCGCACATCCGCGAAGCGGACGTTCGATTGGCGCCTCGCAGTGCCATTCACTCGGACTGGCATAGCCGCAGGTCCATCCTCCCTGGACCTTAGGTCAGATGCGTCGAGCAGGACATCAGACTGTCGAGCTTATCGACGGTGCCACAACCTTCAAGCGGCGTGTAGACCGTGAGCTTCCGTTCGGAGCCGTCCAGTAGCGCGAAACTGGTGTATTCAAAAGTCATCGAGCCTTTTTCCGGATGATTGATGCGCTTGAGGTTCGATAACGGATTGAGCACCTCGTGCTTGGGCCACCAAGCATTGAACTCGACGCTACATGCTCGTAACGTCGAAATCAGTCGCCGGAAATCAGGATCGCCGACATAGCGCGCGCTGTCGAGGCGAAACATCGCGACGGCCGCTCGCGCCAATATCTCCCAGTCAACGAGCAGACGGCGGTGCTGCTCGTTCGCAAATACCATGAACATCAAATTGCGTTCATCGGTTGCGATCCGCGCGTAGTCGCCGAACACCCGTGAAGCGGCACGGTTCCATCCGAGGATGTCCCAGCGCGGCCCGGTCACATACGCGGGCTGCCTCGTCAGGCTATCGAGCATCCGCTGCACCGGTTCCTCCAGTTTTTCCGAATAAACGGGCCTGATGTCCGGTGACGGCCGATCGCTCAATACGAACAGATGCTGTCGCTCCACCGCGTCGAGTCTCAAGGCATTCGCGATCGCCACGAGTACCTCCCGCGAGGCACGCACGTCGCGCCCTTGTTCGAGCCACGTGTACCACGTGGTGCCGACGTCCGCGAGCATCGCCACTTCCTCGCGGCGTAAGCCCGGCGTACGGCGCCGGAGACCCTCCGGCAGTCCGACCATTGCCGGACTCAGGCTCTCGCGTCTTGAACGCAAAAATGCGCCCAGTTCGGCGCGACGGCTTTGGGTGCTATGGATTGGGTCACTCGTCGTCATCGTGGTAGTCGTCAATACCAGTATCGATCCAAAACTGCTTACCGTCTGGAAAAGCGCAGAGCATGTGCGGGAGATCGACTGTCGATCTTCGATGCCGGTCCGCACGGCTTCCGAGGCCCGGAATCTTTATAGAACGGAGAACTCAATCATGTCACAACATGTTTTTATCGTCGGTGCATCTTCCGGTATTGGGCTGGCTACTGCCAGGCGTCTTTTATCTGAAGGCTACGCGGTTACGATCGCGGGACGAAGTCAAACCCGATTGGCCGAGGCAAAGGTTGCGCTCGACAATGCCGCCAACACGGTCGAGTTCGATGCGTCTTCCGATAGGTCGAACCTCGCAAGAATGTTCTCGCAGATCGGGACGATTGACCATCTGGTACTCGCCGTTGGCAGCAGCAAAGGAGGCGGTCCGTTTCCTTCCGTGAGTCTCGACGATGTACGCATGGGATTCGAGGAAAAGGTCTTTCCTCATATCGCATGCGCGCAGGCAGCCCTTTCGTCGATCGCGGAGAACGGAAGCATCACGTTTATTTCTGCCGTGACGGCGCACACGGCCATGCCCGGTACCGCAGGTCTTGGCGCCGCGAATGCGGCGATTGCCGCAATGGTGCCTATCTTGGCGGCGGAGCTCAGGCCATTGCGGATCAATGCAGTATCGCCCGGCGTAATCGATACGCCGTGGTGGGATTTCCTGCCGGCGCAGGACAAGGCGTCCGTGTTTGCTGGTTACGCAGCGAAAACGCCTGTGGGACGAGTTGGCCAGCCCGACGATATTGCTCGCGCCATCGCATTTTTAACTTCAAATACGTTCATGACGGGCCAAACCATCGTGTGCGATGGTGGGCTCGGTTTGAGTTCATAAGTAGCGTTGGGGATTAGCCGGTCGATACCGACGGCTAACGGAGGCGACCGGCTGCTCCTGGCCGGCTTCCGCCTGATGGGATTGGCAGTAGCCGACCCACTCCGGTCGTCTGGTTTGCTTCATATCGGACGTTCAGCGCCGAAAACTCCGGCGTTATCGAGCATCTGAATTAGTTCTTCAGGATAGACGGTCTCGGTGGTGCTCAACAGTTCCTCTCGGCTCCACCATTGATGATCCGCCATCACGTCCTTCTCTTCCGCGGTCCAACTGTCGCGTGAAATGGATTCGGTGTCGGTATCGACGACGAAATACTGCTCGACGGCGAACACGTGCTCACCGTCCGGCAACTGCAAGAACAATTCGCGTCGTCCCACTGGCTGTGATACCCGCGCCTTGCGAATGCCCGTTTCTTCGCGAAGCTCGCGTATCGCCGCGTCTGCAAACGTCTCGTCACGCTCGACACCGCCGCCCGGCGTTGCCCAATAGGCCGTACCAGCGAGCGCGCCAGTCTTGTGGACGAAACGGAATAACAACACGCGCCGCTTTGGAGTGGTTATTAGAAGCCTGGCCGATGGCCGCTCGCGCAACGGACTTGCAGCTTTCTCGTAGAGTGACCATATATAGCCACCGGCTTTTGGCTCGGCGTACTGCCCTACGCGGATGAACCCAAGCGATTCGTAGTAAGCGCACAGCATTGCGTTGTGGACGGCGCAGTCGAGTCGAATAAAACGCCGATTCAAGGCGCTAATTTTGTTACCGCACCAATCAAGCATAAAGCTACCGAGCCCACGTCCGTTAAAACCCTTCCGAACCGAAAGGCCATGGACATACCCGGCGATCGGTTCTTGAGGCCCCCAATGCTTGTCCTCATCTAGAACGAGTGAAAACGTTGCGACTGGAGTGCCCTCCAGTTCAACTACATACACTTCCTTTTGAGAGACATTGTTTCGTACCCAGTTTTCCGAAAATCCGTCCCCGTCCTTCCCCCACGCATAGTCGCGGTACGCTACCTTCTTCGCATGCGCATCGTTACGAATCTGTGTAAGCACAGGTACGTCATCTGCCGTTGCGCGGCGGATGCTTTTCGAGGCCATCGCTCATATCTCCGTTGAGAAGCTGACAACGCCTTGTAAGGTGAACTGCACTCGAACCTAAGATGCGAGATTTTCAACGATTTACATGCTGTCGTCGACCGTCCGTTTCTGGCCGGAAGTCGTCGGTCGGCGCTCGGGGCGGCTTGACCGGCGAATTTCGACCCGAAGCGGCCCTTGGGAGCCGCGAGAGCCGAACGGCGGCTCTGGCTGGGCAACGGACGGCACGACGAGGACTCGACCCTATGGCGGGTTCGGTGCCGAATACAGCGACACTGCAAGTTAATTTGATCCCGGTCTCCCGATCCCGGGCGAGCCACCTAGATCTCCATCAAAAAGAGAGCCCTGCGCTGGCGAAAAGCGATGCCCCCACGTTACTAACCAGTTGCGACCCGACCGCGATTGCACCTAGAACGATGCCACTGGTTTCAATGTCGAGAAGTTGCGTTTGAAAGTAAGTCGATAAAGTTCACGATCAAACGACAGTCAAAAGCGGATTTGCGTCTGCAAAGAAAACACATGCGAAATTATTTATTGTTAGTGCCGCATCCTTTTCATCATCAAGAGATTTTAAATATGTCTTTTCGGATGCGGACAATGCTTTTAGTGTAGCGTTAATCGTTGTTTTTCGTCCCATTGCGCTCGTCATGCGCGTAACCGAATTTAGAAGTATATCTAAATATGAATGCAAATTCTCAACCAAAACATCGAGGTCTCCGTGCGCCGTTGCACTATGCATTAGCGTGTTCCGGGTGATATATATTCGCCGTATTTGCCACTCCAACCTTTTTCGGTGCCTAAGAAGCTCCTCTTTCACCTTTTTGCGTGTTGAAAAATTTTCGAACAAGGAAAACATTCTATATCGCAACAATGGAGAAACAGTCGGTAGCTTTAAAAGCTCATCGAGCTTATCCGAAAACTCAGGGCATACTATAAGTGCCGCGACATTTTTCTCAAAAGCGTCGCCACATGGGAGGCTGTTTATAATAGAAATGGCTTGCGCGCCTGCATTTTTGATGCCCATCGCAACATACCGAAACTTCTTTTCCGCATATACCAATATTTGGGGCGGCAAAATATGATCGAGCACCGAGCCAATTCTAGGGCTTTCATCAATAGGTTGAGGTACGAAGCCTTCTAACGCCGCCCACAAATCGATGAGCTGATTCTCTAGAGAACTTGAATCTAGCGCCTCCTTATGAAACCGAAGCGCAGAAATCAATGATTTTCTTGAGGATTCTGATAAATTTCCGATGGCGGAAATCAAATCCTTAGTCCTAGTTTCGTCGGTAATCGTAAGAGTTTGGGAGGTCTGGCCACGTAGCATAACATTGGTCGGACGCTTGATCCGTAACTCTTTCCCGGACTCTACATCTTTAATTAGGCAATCCTGCCCGAAATGTGCTACGGGAGAGTGATTTAAAAATTGGTAGATGGAGTTGTTTGCATTAATCGAAACAAAAAATCTTTCGCGGGCACTAAAAGGATCACAGGCTTCGATCTCAGTGCGCACTGCGTACATATCAAAGCCGCCTTGTTGCTGAGATACGCTATCAGTGAGCTCAAGTAAAGAAATTTTGTTAAAGCCGGTCGGATCTTTAATGAACTCCAACCGACCAGATCGTTCCGTCTCTTTTGGCAGATTCAACTTGCATCGAGCTATTGCTGTATATTTTTTTTGATCGCCAGTAAATTTTGAAAAAAACTCCAATACAACCGTCTCGGCATCGATGACATCTTGCATCGAAAGTTTTGCCGCAAGACAATTCTTCGATATATGTCGTATGTACTCTCGACTGTAGCCAAGTGTCTGGAGTTGGACAACAAGACTATCGCTCACAGCCGAGATTTTTTTCTTTTCCTTGTGCGCAAGAATTGAATTCAGCAAAAGCTCTTGAGTAGAGGTTATATAATTGGATAACAAGCCAATTGCACCAGCCAAAGAGTCGGCGGCTTCAATTATCAAACGTGGTTTGTTTTCTGAAATAGCCTCTTTGACCTCCTCGACCATGCGAAGCAATACGTTTTTGTTTTGCATCGCCTGAATAACGTAGTCGTTTCTAATGCTGTCAGCAAGCTCCTCTAGGAGTGGATTAAGAGCCTGTGGTTTCTGAGTCGTTGCGTAAGTGTGCCGGAGCAGTCGCTCCAGTTCCCGCGCGCGGCCTGGCGAGTTTAGCGCTGATACCTTGAAAGAATCGTCAGTGGAGTGAGCTAGGAGCTCGCGCATCCGCTCAGAGAAAAATATGAGCCCTTCCAGTGCATCTTTGTTGTGGGCATTGTTCACGCGAACTGTTTTCATAGTAATCCCCGGTATCTGTAAGCCTGCTGTCGCAGGAGAAATCGTATCTCACTGTCTGGCACCGGGGAAGTTTTGGAGGCTACCGATGGCGGTTACGGCTTTTTACGAGTAGCGAAGGCAGGGACGTCCGAAGAGAGTTGTAGATCTGACGTTTGGATGGCAGCCGAAGAACGCAATCGAGAGACCGTAGATGGCCGGATCGAGTCCTCCGCGCTTCCCCAAAGCGGCCATTCGATTTCGCGGGCACGCGCCGTGGCCGACGGCAGTTGCCCCTGCCTGCCTCGCCACTAGCAGCGGCCGACCACTGCGGATCGAAGCCGACGCCCGCTCATCTCGCCCTTGCTATGTGAGATTCAACCCGCCGTCCGATAGCAGAATTTCTCCGGTCAGGTAGTCCGAAGCGACCAGCATCGCGACGGCTTGAGCAATATCTTCGGGACTCGCTGAGCGGCGCATTGGGGCCCGTTTTTTCCACAGATCTCGCGCTTGCGTCCAGTCTGCGGTCAATGGCGTGTCCACCAATCCGGGAGCAACACCATTTACTCGAATATCGGGTCCAAGGGATAGTGCCAGCAAACGGGTCATGTGGTTGAGGGCAGCCTTAGCGGCCGAGTACGGAATTGACGCGCCCTTAGGCCGAACACCTGCATGGGAACTGATGTTGATCACGCTACCAGGGCGGCCTCGCCGAGCTGCTTCACGTAAGGCTGGTTCCGCTTCAGCTATCAAACGAAACGGGGCGATTACGTTGACCTCGTGCAGCTCTTGCCAAATAGCTGGTGTAGCTGCAGCCAGATTCGCATGGGGGATAACACGGCTGATCCCGGCATTGTTGATGAGCACGTCGAGTCGCCCCCAAGCCGCAACAGCTTCGCGGATAAGTCGCACTCTGTCCATGTCTTCGGCTAAATCGGCCTGTACGTAGATTGCGGAACCGAGTTCACGGGCCATTGCTTGCCCTGTTTCCGCCGAACTACGCGAATGCAAGACAACAGCGAATCCGTCACTTGAGAGCCGCCGAGCGATGGCAGCGCCGATGCCGGAAGTTGAACCAGTGACAAGAGCCACAGGACGCTGAATGGTCATAGACACTTCGATAGGTTTAAAAACCGCCTGATTGTCCCCAATCTCGGACAGGCTGTCCAATGACCGATCCTGGCCGGCCTGCGACGGTCTCGCCCCGTAGGATGGCGGCGGACCGTGTTCGACCCGAAGCGGCCCCTCGTTCCAGTGACAACGCTATGGCAGCTTCCAAATTGGATCGGCCATTCGTGCGGCGATGTACGAGTGACCGGAATTCGGCAAGTAATTCACTTTGAAGTTGGAGTATTACCCAAGTAAGAGCAGGAATTGGAATCGTCCACCGATGACTTCAGACTGGCCAGACATGGCGAACTTCGCTTATTGCGCTCGGATTAGCCAGAGTCGCGAAGCGACTGATGACACTCCTTGGCGGGAACGCTAGAAGCTTAAAGACTAGGCGATAGTCCACCATCGATTCGCAGATTCACGCCGGTAATGTATCCAGCAAGCGGACTAGCGAGGAAGGCGATGGCATCCGCAATTTCGTCCAGTCGGCCAACCCGGCCAACGGGAACCTGAGCAAACATAGGTAGGACTGCACGTTCTATCACTTCCCATGGCGCGTCTTTATTCGCCACGCCGCGCTCGGCTGCGACCTCACGGAAACGGCTATCGAGGGCGGAACTGTGTATCGTGCCGGGAGACACGGCGTTGACCGTGACCCCGTCTGCCGCCACCGCCTTTGCCATCGATGCGGTCATGGCGTTCATAGCAGCCTTGCACGCCGAATAGTCGGGTGCCGTCGGCGGCGGCATCGTCGCGGCGAGGCTCGAAATGTTAATCACACGTCCCCACCTGGCCTGCTGCATGCCCGGCAGCAGCAGCTTCGCGACACGAAGGGCAGCCAGGACATTGCGATCATATGCGGACGTCCATGAGCCCGGCTGTGTGTTTGCCCAACTCTCTTTTGAGCCACCTGACCCGCCTGCGTTGTTGATCAAAATATCGATCGGGCCTGCGAGCTGTACCGCATCCTCGACCAATCGCTGGATATCAGCGTCGTACGTTAGATCGCCAGCCACCACGTAGGCGTGGCCGCCCTGCGCGGTAATCTCATTGGCTACATTCTCCGCCTTGGCTCTATCGCGACCGTGAACGATGACGATCGCCTTCTCTTGTGCGAGTTTCCGGACAATGGCTTCGCCAATGCCTTTGCTGCTCCCGGTGACCAGCGCCTTCTTCCCATACAATTGCAAGTCCATCGCACGTAACCCATTTTCTAGTTGCTAAGATCTTTCAGGGTAGGGACAGATAATGGACGAAACAAGTACGCACCTTTATGTGCCCATCCCGCCGGAGGCACGGGAAGTTTGTCTCGGACCCGACGGATCGGTTGCGCACGTAACAAGGGTGATACGCATGATCCACGGCCGATGGAAGCTGCCAATCCTCTTCAGGCTCTACGCCGATCCATCGATGCGAACCTTGCAGTTGAAGCGGGACTTGCCAGGCATCTCGCAAAAAATGCTGACCCAACATCTTCGAGAGCTAGCGGAAGATGGCTTGGTCGACAGAGTCGACTTCTGTGAGAAGCCTCTGCGGGTCCAGTATCAGTTGTCAGAAATGGGCAGGCAACTGTTGCCCGTCCTCATAGCGGCGCGTAGCTTCTCGATTCATCACCCCGCTTAATGGGCGGCAGGGCGCAGGATGGATGCGATCACGGCACTCACGCGCCGACCCGTCCCCTTACTGCCCCCCGCCGCTCTTTCGTGGAGATTGCGGGCAACGGCCGTACAGACGCGTAGCAGCCGTTGAATCTTGAAGTTCCAAACGACCCTTATCAGGCTGCTACCCGACGTTCGAATGTCCAACGGCGTCATCACGTGAACGTCGCCTCTTGGTCGACCAGCGACTGTGGCCGTTGACACCGTGGGGCGTCGCGCGACAAGGCGGCTCTCAGTGCGTTTTGATGTCTACGCGCTGCTGAACCGCGGCATTCATCGCCTCAAAGTTCCGTTGAGTTTCCTCGATTACGTCTTTCGTCAACCGCCCAACGAGCAGTCCCGAAAAGGACTCCGTTTGCTCCAGACGGGTACCGCCAGTTACGGCCGTGAGGTGGATGCAATGTGTACCGTCGAATACGCCGCGAATCCATACACTGCCACGCCAGCACAGGTCTTGCTCCGGATGAACGATCAGAACAGTCGGGTTAAATATCATCGCATCCGGTCCAGTGCCCAGCACGATACGGATTGTCTCTCCCTCCCTGAACTCGCCGTCAACACGAGTAATGAAGGGATTCCAATCGGGATACGCGGTGCTGTTCGATACGACCTTCCAGACATCGGCAGGCGTCCGATCAATGAATGTTTCAGCATGCGCGCTAATATCTTCGTGCAGAAAAAACAGGGGCCCAATAATCCCGACGACAATGACAGCGATGCCTTTCAGTAGCAATCCCCGCAAGCCCATATTCGCCTCGCAATCGGTCGAAATTACACCGCTACAGTTTTGAACGCACAGATTGTTGACGATCTAGCCAGCGACGTCGAGTGTCTGAAGCTGGCCGCATGCGGTCCGATGCCGACTTCCGTACACGACCCCGAACGGCCCTTCACTCTTCTCCAATCCAGTCGTTCATTTTGCAATTTCGGCGGATTCAAGGAGCCAGCCGAGAATTATCTGACACGGCGAAAGCCACACACTGGAGGTGACGACAAAGTTCACCGAGACGCTCAATAAACTGGTCGCGAGATGATGTTGACCATGCCTGACCAGAGTGCAGAGCGAGATGCGCGGAACCCACCGGGTCATTCGCCAGGGTGACTTCCAGACTATATTCCTCGCGATTCACGAACAGGCCGGTTGTAGCTCCCGGGAACTTGGCTTCAAAGATTCTCCGGACGGACTCGGCATCGCCCAAAGGGCTTACTTCGCGGACGGCGCTCAGACTTTCCGTATCGAGATTCGTTGGTCTAATGGTGATGATGTCAAAACTCATTACCGGTCCTTGTACGAGTTAGATTATGCAGGCGAGTTCCGAGGTTCTCCGGCGAATTGTCGACGATCTATGCGCCGATGTCGAACGTCCCTTCTTGGCCGACTACAGACAACCACCCAGCAACGCACGGTGCGTCACTCGCCCCCTATACCAAACGGCCAACGCTCCATCAAACGCACATAACCATCACCCATCCCCAGCCATCCAAGGCTAAAGTGGGCATACGTTCACGCGCGATTACCACGCGTCCGGAAGGCAACCAAAATCCGCCTCCCCGACTCGAAAACCACGCGTAAACGAGCGCGGCCCGCAGGTGCTACCAACACCATACGGACCGCTGACCATCACCAACTCGACCAAGGAGTTAGCCATGGCTGACACGAATCATAACGCACTCGTTTTGTTCCCCGACCGCTCCGTGACCATTCGGGAGTCTTACCGCTACATCAACGCGGACTTGGATCAAAGCACCTACCCGTCGATGAGAATCAGAGGAAAGTGGCTTGAGGACGCGGGTTTCGCCCCACCGCAGCGGGTACGAATCGAGGTAACGCTGGGGCGCCTCGTCATCACGCCGATTCCGGAAGAGGATTGCGATCACCTTGGGCGGGACGGCTTTCCGATCCTCGATCGGCAAACCGGCCTGAGGCGCCGCATGAGGTGTCCGGCCAATGATAAAAACAAACCGAACGCCTTCACCGCTTAACAGCCGAATCGTCTTCCAAACGAATCGACAAAGACGAAGCACGCGACAGCCACGTCGGCTGCGCGTGCCATCAGGCAAAACAGTTCCTTGCCAAAAGCCACTGAACACGCCCTGAAACTTCGTGTACCACCTTGCCAATTTTCATCCAGGACGGTCAGTCAGTCGAAGCCGGCCCGGCCGTCACCTTCATGTAGTTCTTTATCTCAGGCTGGCCAAGGGCAAGCACGTTGAGCATGGCAACCCCCAGCCTGCGCGCAAACTCGTCATCGATCTGATAATCGAAATCATCCAGGAGAATCGGCATTTCGAGCTTGCCTGTCACCAATGGGGCAACCTCGGCCGGATCAACGGCATGGACCGTCAGCATCCGCCGATCTTCTGCATAGGTCAAAACCACTGAATAGCGTGAATGGTTTGCCATCCGTATCCTCTGCACCGTTAAGCATTGTCGAACGCCCTATGCTCGCACAACGCTTGGCCGCGCCCCTCGTCACTTCCCCACCCGCGTCGCCCCCACCGCCTTCCCCGACCGATGCGAAGGCGCAAACAACCGCAACCCGCTAGCCACGCTCGCCGCCGCCGAGAACCCGGCCCCCAGCGCCAACGCCAGCGTCGGCCCGTGCCGCCCCACAATCCCGAAGCACAGCGCCACCAGCGCCGCCCCCGTCGCCTGCCCGATCAGCCGCGCCGTAGCGATAATCCCGCTCGCCCCACCACTGCGCTCGGGCGGCGCGCTCGCCATCAGCGCCTTCAGGTTCGGCGATTGAAAGAACCCGAACCCCGCCCCGCACAGCGCCATCCGCCAGACGATATCGGCCACCTGCGGATACGCCGGCAGCGCCGCCAGCAGCGCCATCCCCACCGCCAGCACGGCCAGCCCCACCGCCCCGAGCAAGCCAGGCGGATAACGATCCGACAACCGCCCGGCCACCGGCGCCGCGAGCGCAACCACCACCGACCACGGTGTCATCAGGAACCCCGTCTCCACCGCGCTGCGATGCAGCACGTCCTCGAAGTAAAACGGCAGCGAAACGAACGCAAGCCCCTGCGCCGCGAACGAGCACACCGCCGTGACCGCCGACAGCGTGAACACCGGCCGCCGGAACAGATCCACCGGCAGCATCGGCGCCGCATGCCCGGCCTCGCGCCGCACCAGCAGCCAGCCGAACCCGAGCGCGACGCCGGCCGCGCCGAGGCTCAGCGCCAGCGGCCCGCGCTGCGCGGCCTCGCCGAGCGCGAAGATCAGCGCCGCGAACGTGATCACGTTGAAGCACGCGGCAACCGGATCGAACGCGTGGCCGCCGCGCGGCGTCTGCGGCAGCGCGGGCATCGCCACCACGAGCGCGGCGACGCCGAGCGGCACGTTCACGGCGAACAGCCAGGGCCACGCGGCCACCGACAGGATCACCGAGGCCACGGTCGGCCCCACCGCGAACGACACGCCGACGATCAGCGCGTTCAGGCCGAGCCCGGCGCCGAGCCGGTGCGCGGGATAGAGGCAGCGGATCAGCGCGGCGTTGACGCTCATGATCGCGGCGGCGCCCAGGCCCTGCACGATCCGCGCGGCGGTCAGCATCGGCAGCGTGCTGACGAGCGAACAGGCGAGCGACGCGGCGGTGAACACGATCAGGCCGCCGATATACACGCGCCGGTGCCCGAGGATGTCGCCGAGCGCGGCGAGCGGCAGCAGCGTGGCGACCATCGCGAGCTGGTACGCGTTGATGATCCAGACGGAGGCGGCGGGCGCCGTGTGCAGATCGGCTGCGATTGCAGGCAGCGCGGTATTCGCGATCGCGGTATCGAGCGTGGCGAGCGCGACCGACAGCAGGATCGCGATCATCGCGCGCCAGTTGAACGCCGGCTCCGCGGGGCGGCTGGCGTGGAGAGTTTCGGACAAGGCAGGACTCGGCGGGACGGGCAGTGCGCGACGCGCACCGCGGATGGAACGACGCGGCGGCGCGCCTGCATCGATTCCGATCGTCAAACGCGCCGCCGCCTCGGCATTGTTACAGAGCGTCGTGATTCTTGCTCGCTCGCGGTGCCAATGAAAGCGCGTGGAAAGGCAAAAACCCGAAACCATGTCGGCACGCTGTCGGCACGCTGTCACAAGCGCCATTTCAGCACGAAACATGCGATGCAGCGGCTGGAAACGCCGTGCGGCCCCACCCGTTCGAAGCACTCGCGAAGCACACGGTGCCCGGCACGCCGGCGCCCCCTAACCGCCCGCGCCGCGATCGAGCGACGCCGCGCGGATCGCCTCCCCCGGCGCCGTAAAAGTCTGCTGCCTGAGCTGCGCGATCCGCGCATCGCGATCCTGCGGCGCGAGCCCCTGCGCCGCGATCCGGTCGCGCTCGGCCGCATAGGCTTGATAGCGCGTCTGCCACGCCTCGTCGTCCTGCTGCATCTGCGCGGCGCGCGCGGCCGCCTCGGGCCCGAGCGTCTGCGCGATCTGCGCGCGCATCTGGTCGGGCGTCGCGCCGGCCTTCTGCAGGTCGGCGATCTTCGTCACCGCGTCCTGCTGCGCATGCAGCGCCGCCTGCTGCGCGCGCTCGTCCGGCGTCAGCTGCGCGTCGAGCGCGGCAAGCCGCGCGGCCTTCTGCTCGGGGCTCAGCGTGGTGTCGTTGGCGATCCGGATCCGTTCGAGGTCATGGCGCTGCCGGCGCTGCTCGTCGCCGAAGAACGGCTCGGCCCACTCGCCGAGCGTGCGGTCGGCCAGCGCCGCGCGCTGATCGAGCGCGAGCTGCATGGCGGCCGGATCGAGCTTGTCGCCGAGCACCGCGCCGTCGCCGGGCAATTGCGCGAGCGCGTCGAAGTAGGCGCGATAGCGGCGCCAGACGCCGAGCGCCTCCGCTTGCGCGGGGCTGCCGTCAAGCTGCGCGGCGATCTCGCGCCGCACCAGCGCATCGAGCGCGGCGGGCGTCAGTTCGCCCTGCGCGGTCAGGCAATAGTCGAAGAACTCGCGCACCGCGCGCGTCCTCGCGAGCCCGCCGCCGGCGGCCAGCGGCAGGCGCGGCGCATGCGAGCCGGCCAGCGCGCCCGGCAGCGCCGCCGGCAACGGCATGGCGGCCTCCGCCGCGCCGCTTGCCGCGGCGGGCACGCCGGCCGCCGGCCCGCCCGCGACGGCACCGGCCGGCGCGGGCGACGGGGCGGCGGGCCGAAGCCACAGCACGACCGCGGCACAGGCGGCACACGCGACGAGCCCGGCCAGCGCGAACGACGCGCCGCGCATCGGGCGCGCGGCCAGCCCGCCGCGCGCCGGACGATCGGCCTGCGCCATCACACGCCCTGCAGCTTGAGCCGGTTCACGTGCGTGCGGATCACCGCGACCGGATCTTCCGCGTTGGCGCCGCGCACGCCGAGCAGCTGGTTGATCTCGTCGAGATGGTTCCAGTGGTAGCTGGTGCTGATCACCTGCCCGAACAGCGAGCTGCAGCGCGAGACGAGCCCGTCGTTCTGCCCCGAGGCGCGATTGATCATCACCGCGCCGGTGGCGAGCAGCGCGAGCGTGGACGGGTCGGTCACGTTCGCGACGTCGAGCGTGCCGGTGCTGGTGTCGGTCGCGCCGGTCACGCCGAGCACGGTGGAGGTGGGCTGGATCGCGGTGCCGCCCCACGAATAGAGCAGGTGCTGGCTGCCGCCGACGGTTTCGGTCGCGGCGCCCGTCTGGCACGAACCGGGCGCGCCCAGGCCCGCGCTCGGGAAGTTCCGGTTGTAGGTGGCGGTCTGCGCGGTGGTGAGCGTGCGCAGCGCCGCGAGCGCATCCTGGTCGGTGTTGTGCGAGCTGCTGACGAGCGTGCCGAACACGTTGACGAAGGCGGCGATCACCGTCGACGAGAGCCCGGTCGGATCGGTCTTCAGCACGTCCTGCACGAAGTCGGCGAACTCGGAGCCGCGATGCGGCGTGCCGATCGTCGTCACCGACGCCACCAGTTGCGGCGCCACGGCCGCGACGTAGCGCGAGGTCAGGCCGCCCTGGCTGTGGCCGATCAGGTTCACCTTGGTCGCGCCGGTGGCCGCGAGCACCTGCTTCACGTAGGCGAGCAGCTGCTCGCCGCGGCCGTTCGGCCCGTCGTCGCTCTGGAATCCCGAGAGATTCGCGACGTACACCTTCGCGCCATGCGATTGCAGATCACTCTGGATTCCGTACCAATAGTCCACCACGTTCGCGAACTTGTCGGTGCCCGCGAGGCCGTGGACGAGGATCACCGGATAGCGCGTCGCCGCGTAGGTGTCCGCCGCGACGGCCGCGGGCGACGCGGCCATCGTCAACCCGGCCGCGCCGGCCAGCGGCATCACCGCCAACGCCCATGCCACCGCCCTCGCCGCCACCCTGGAACGCATCGATCTGACCATGTTTATCTCCATCGTTATCGGTTACGTCGATCGGAATGCCACGCCGCGCGGTGCCGCGCCGTTCTCAGGTCGTCGGGCACGCTCGAGCGGCAAGTGCGGAGTGAAACATGGCGGCGCGGCTCCTGTCTGCAATCAGACGGCCGTTTGGATAGGCGTCTCTACTCGATGGACAGCGCCGCGCGCGCGCGGCGGGTGGACATATGACGGCGCGGATGCTGCGGCGCGCAAGCGGGCGCGATCGATCCGGTGAATGGCGTGCCGCGCGCGCGCCACGCGGGCGCGGGCGGCGATCAGGTTGCGGGCGCAACAATCACGCCGATTGCCGACGATTGCATCGCGAATCGACATGACACGGCGCGAGACGTATTGCGGCGCAGCGCGAAGGCCGCGCCGCGCGCGAAACGCCTGCGTTCAAGGTGAATTCGGAACGGGTCGGGGATGAACCCGGAAGCGCGTCCGGGACGCGCCCGGGCTCAAGGCAGGATCCGGCGCAGCGCCGCGTCGCGCTTCACGAAGTGATGCCAGAGCGCGGCCAGCGCATGCAGCGCGATCACGTAGTAGAACGCATTGCCGAGGAATTCGTGGATCTCCTTCAGCGGCCCGCGCAGGGCCGGGTTCGGCCCGAACAGCGTGAACGACAGATGCAGCGGTGCGATCTCCACCGGGTGCCCGCCCATGTTGACGAACGCGATGCCGAGCAGCGGCTGGCCGAGCGTGAACAGATACAGCATCAGGTGCGCGAGCTTCGCGAGCAGCGCGAGCACGAAAGGCTGCGGCAGCGGGTCCGGCCCGCGCGACGAGAACCGCCACAGCACGCGCAGGATCGACAGCGTCAGCACCAGCGTGCCGGCGGCGAAATGCACGCTGGTCCAGAACGTGCGGCTGTCGGTGCCCTTCGGGCCGCGAATCTCGATCGCCAGGTATGCGAGCGCGACGAGCAGGACGATCAGCCAGTGGAAAGCGATCGCGGGGCGGTTGTAGCGCGGCTGGGTCGCGAGGATGTTCTTCATCGGGGCTTCGGCGAGCGGGTATTGGTGGGATGAATGGGAGGCGTGCGGCGGCGCCGGTGGTCCGCCGGCTGCCGCGGTGCGATTGTACCGGGCGCGCCGCACGTCGGACGCATCCGCGCCGTCGCGGGGCAATGACAGGAGTCAAATCGTGGCGCGGCCGACCGGGAAACGTGCCGCGAAGCTCACGCTTGCCCTCGCCGTTCCGCCCGCGCCAAAAGAAAACGCCGCGCATCGAGCGCGGCGTCCGAAGCCCGCGCGGCGCGTCCCGGGCCGGGAGCGCCGCCGTGCCATGCGCGGCCGGCGGCCTCAGCCGCCGTTGCGCGGCAGGAACGTCATCGGATCGACGGGCTTGCCGTCCTGGCGCACCTCGAAGTCGAACGAGGCACGGCCGTCCGGATTGGTATCCATCTCGGCGACGGGCTGGCCGGCGCTGACGGCATCGCCGTCGTTCACGAGCAGCTTGCCGTTGTGGCCGTAGGCGGTGATCAGGCCGCTCTCGTGCTTCAGGATCACGAGCGGGCCGTACTTCGCCACGCCGTTGCCGGCATAGACCACGCGCCCCGCCGCCGCCGCGCGCACGGTCTTGTCGCCGGTGGAGGTGATCGTGATGCCGCGCGTGCGGCCCGGAATGAAGCGCGAGGTGACGGTGCCCTGCGCGGGCCACGCCAGCGCCGGCTGCGCCTCGGCGGGCGGCGTGCCCGGCAGCGCGGACGCCGACGGCGCCGTGCCGGCCGGGACCGGCGAGGTCACCGCGGTCGAGCCGAGCGGCGGCGCGACGCGCAGCACCTGGCCCGGCGTCAGCATGTCGGTGGGCGCGATGTGGTTCCAGCTCGCCAGGTCCTGCACGCGCTGGCCGAAGCCGGCCGCGACGCCCGGCAGCGTGTCGCCGGGGTTCACGCGGTAATAGCCGGCCAGCACGCCCGCCTGCGACTGGCGGCTCGGCTGCGGTTGTTGCCCGGACGGCTGCCAGTTGTCCGTCCATGGCGTCATCGTGCAGCCGCCGACGAGCGCCGCGCCGGCCGCAAGCCCGATCGCGCGCGAGACGGCGCGACGGTACGTGGTGGTTTCGGTGAAGATCGTTCTTCTCAAGCTGCCTCCCTAGTTTCGCTTCGCGGCCGGCCGCGCATCGCCAACGCCGCCGGCCACCTGGCCCGATTCGGGCCGGTCCCGTGCAATGAGACCGTCAGACGCTGCCCTCGGTTTCCACGACGAGAATACGGGCTTCCCCTCGCGGATGGGCAACGTGCTCGGTGCCCACCGTGGCGTGAAAGATGTCGCCGGCCTCGAGCACGGCAACGTGCTCGCCGGCGGCATCGCGATAGTGCATGTCGACCTGTCCGTCGAGCACGACGAATACTTCCTCGCCGTCGTTGACATGCCAGACGTAAGGCTGGTCGGTCCAGTGGAGCCGGGTCGTGATACCGCGCATGTTCGCGATATCGAGCGCGCCCCAGGCGCGCGACGCGGTAAAGGTCTTGCTGCGAATCAGCTTCATGTCGGGTTCCGGCACGGCGCGCATGGCGCCGCTGTCTCGCCGCGCGGCCCGGCCCGGCCGCTGCGTGCCCGTCGGATAGTAACCGCTCGACGTGAATTGCGGAACCTTCGTGCCCCGATTCACGGCGGCCCGTGGCACCCGCGGCGCGCTTTCCCGTCATGCGAAAAAGCGCCGGCCCGTGATTCCTCGCGGAAATCACGGGCCGGCGCTCATGGCAACGTCTGCTTCGTCGGTCTTGCCTCAGCAAGCGGCGTGCCCAGGGGAGTGGCGCGCCGCTTGCTTTCGATCAGCGACCCTTGTAGACCGGGGCGCCGTCGGCGATGCGATGAACCTTCGACGGCGTGCCCGACTCAGCGGCGGCGGCCGGTTGGGCGCCGTAGCCGCTGGTGTCGGCCGCGGCATAGTCCTGCTGCGGGTGGATCCGCGCTTCGGCTGCCTGGATTTCGTTCGGGTAGTCGATACGGTCCGCGTTCGGGCTGTAACCGGCCTTTTCGAGCTGGACCAGTTCGGCCTTCACTTGAGCGCGCGTCAGCGGGCCGTTCGATTGCTGGGCGAACGAAACGGCGGGGACGGCGAGGACGGCAGCAGCAGCAACAGTAGCGATCAGCGATTTCATGATTTTCACCTCCGAGACTTTTTTTGCTCCGCCGCCCACACCATGTGAGCAGCGAGTGATGTGAAGTCTAGTCGCATTGCAACTTAGGGAAAACCATGAAACCACGAAAACACTGTTCCGCAAGAGACACTAATCCGCCGTCCTGACCGCTATCACCCCGATAGATAACATGGTTATCTGCAACAATTACCGCCGCCGCGCCGCGTCATGCCCAATTTGCGTGGAAGCTGCCCGGCTTGTCGGTACGTTCGAACGTGTGGGCGCCGAAGAAGTCGCGCTGCGCCTGCACGAGGTTCGCCGGCAGCCGCTCCGAACGGTAGCTGTCGAAGTAGGCGATCGCCGACGAGAACGCCGGCACCGGCACGCCGGCCTTGACCGCGGCCACCACCACGTCGCGCAGCGCTTCCTGGTAGTTCGCCGAGATCTCCTTGAAGTACGGATCGAGCAGCAGGTTCGCGAGCTCCGGGGCGGCCTTGTAGGCGTCGGTGATCTTCTGCAGGAAGCGCGCGCGGATGATGCAGCCCGCGCGGAAGATGCGCGCGATCTCGCCGAGGTCGAGCTTCCAGTCGTATTCCTTCGACGCCGTGTCGAGCTGCGCGAAACCCTGCGCGTAGGAGATCACCTTGCTCAGGTACAGCGCGCGGCGCACCGCCTCGATGAACGCCGCGCGATCGCCCTCGGGCTTGCCCGCGGCCGGGCCGCTCAGCACCTTGCTGGCGGCCACGCGCTGCGTCTTCAGCGACGACAGCACGCGCGCGAACACCGATTCGGTGATCAGCGGCAGCGGCACGCCGAGGTCCAGCGCGTTCTGGCTGGTCCACTTGCCGGTGCCCTTCTGCGCGGCGCGATCGAGGATCACGTCCACCAGGTATTCGCCGGTCTCGTCGTCCTTCTTGGCGAAGATCTTCGAGGTGATCTCGATCAGGTAGCTGTCGAGTTCGCCCTGGTTCCATTCGGTGTAGACGCGGCCCAGCTCCTCGTTCGAGAGGCCCGCCACCTGCTTGAGCACGGCGTAGCTTTCGGCGATCAGCTGCATGTCGCCGTACTCGATGCCGTTGTGGACCATCTTCACGAAATGGCCGGCGCCGTCCGGGCCCATGTAGGCCACGCACGGCTCGCCGTCGGGCGCCTTCGCGGCGATCTGCTTGAGGATCGGCTCGACCAGGTCGTAGGCGTCGCGCTGGCCGCCGGGCATGATCGACGGGCCGTGCAGCGCGCCCTCCTCGCCACCCGACACGCCGGTGCCGATGAAGTGCAGGCCCGACTGCGCGAGTTCCTGGTTGCGGCGGATGGTGTCGGTGAAATGCGTGTTGCCGCCGTCGATCAGCACGTCGCCCTTGCCGAGCAGCGGCTTGATCGCCGCGATGGTGGCGTCGGTCGCCTCGCCCGCCTTGACCATCAGCAGGATCCGGCGCGGCGTTTCGAGCGACCCGACGAACTCCTCGAGCGTGTAGGTCGGCACCAGCTTGCGGTCGGGGAATTCGGCGATCAGCTCGTCGGTCTTGTCTCGGCTGCGGTTGTACACGGACACGGCGTGGCCGCGGCTTTCGATGTTCAACGCCAGATTGCGGCCCATGACGGCCATTCCGACCACGCCGATTGCTTGTTTGCCCATTGTTCACTCTCCGATGAAATCACGGCGCGGCCCGACCGAGCCGCGCGCACAAGCCGCAAGGATACGGGAAAACCTCATGGCGACGCTGCGCCGCGCTCAGCGCGCCCGACGCCGAAACACCACGCAAAGGTTGTTGGCCGGCATCTCGACCACCTGCGCGGCGTCGAATCCGGCGGCCTGCGCGAGCGCGTCGACGGCCTCCAGGTCGCGCACGCCCCATGCCGCGTCGCGCTGGCGCAATTGCGCGTCGAACGCCTCGTTCGACGGCGCGGTGTGCGCGCCGTTGCGGCGGTACGGGCCGTACAGCACCAGCACGCCGCCGGGGTCGAGCCGCTGCGCGGCGCCGTCGATCAGCGCGCGGCCCGCCTCCCACGGCGAGATGTGGATCATGTTGATGCAGACCACGGCGTCCAGGCCGCGGGTGCCGTCGAGCGGCCAGCATTCGGCGCGCACGTCGAGCGGCAGCGGCGCGCGCAGGTTCGGCAGCGCGGCGTCCGCGACGCGCACGGCGATCGACGCGAGCGCCTGCGGGTCCGGGTCGGTCGGCTGCCAGACCAGCTGCGGCAGCGCGGCGGCGAAGAACTCGGCGTGCTGGCCGGTGCCGCTCGCGACTTCGAGCACGGTGCCGGCCTCGGGCAGGACCTCGCGCAGCACCGCGAGGATCGGCTCGCGATTGCGCTCGGCGGCGGGTGCGTGCAGGCGCAAGGAGCCGCGCTCGGGGTCGGTGGACGTGGCGGGGTTCGGCTTGGCGGCGGCAGGGTTTGGGGTCGTCATGAATCGGCAATTGGCGTGGGCCGGACAGCGGCGATGGCCGCAGTGTGCCGCATCGGCGGCCAATGCGCGACGTGGGTGGTGCCGTTTCACCTCGCGCCCGCGAAGCACGCCAGCGCGGCCGGCGGCATCCGCGCCGCCGCCGGCCACGCGGCTCGCCGAATTCAGCCGCCGCCGGATTCAGTCGTCGATGTCAGCCATCGATCGGCCAGCCGGCCGGATCGCCATCGAGCCCGAGCCGCCCCGCCAGCGCGTCGAGCGCCGGCCCGCACGGCGCCTCGACCTTCAGCGCGAGCAGCGGATCGGCGCGCGTGCGGCCGAGGTTGAGCGCGGCCACCGGCTTGCCGCGCTGCCCTGCCCAGACGCAGAAGCGGTAGCCCGAATACACCATCAGCGACGAGCCGACCACCAGCATCGCGTCGGCCTCGTCGAGCGCGAGCGTCGCCGCGGCCACGCGCTCGCGCGGCACGTTCTCGCCGAAGAACACCACGGCCGGCTTCAGCATCCCGCCGCAGATCGGGCAGTCCGGCACGCGGAACGCATCGAGCGCGGCCCATTCCAGATGCGCGTCGCCGTCCGCCAGGGGAGCCGCCTCGACGGCCAGCAGCGCGGGGTTGTCGGCCTCCAGCGTGAGCTGGATCGCGGCACGCGAATGGTGGGCGCCGCAGGCCAGGCAGGTCACGCCGTCGATGCCGCCGTGCAGCTCGATCACGTCCGCGCTGCCGGCGCGCTGATGCAGCCCGTCGACGTTCTGCGTGACGAGCCGGCCGACGCGCCCCGCCGCGCCGATTCGGGCCAGCGCGCGATGCGCGGCGTTCGGCCGGGCACGGCCCACCACCGGCCAGCCGAGCATGCTGCGTGCCCAATAACGGCGCCGCGCGTGGTCGGAACCGACGAATTCCTGGTACTGGATCGGCTGGGAGCGCATCCACTGGCCGTTGCGGTCGCGATAGCCGGGAATGCCCGAGTCGGTGCTGATGCCGGCGCCCGTCAGGACGAACAGGCGCGGATGGCGTTCGACGAACGCCTGCAGCGCGTCGAGCGCCGCGGGGTCCACCGTGGAATCGGTCACGATCGCGGCGGACATCGGATCTTGGTCGTTCATGGCTGGGTGGGGAGTCCGGCAGGCGCCGCGGGGGAGCGCGGCCGATGCCTGCGTGTGGCCATGATACCGAACGCGCCCGAGCCGCGTGGGCGCGCCACCCGGTCCGGCCGGATCGCGCGGGCGGCGCGGGATCTCGCGGCGGAACCCGGCGCGGCGCCGCCGCCGTTGTGTCGACACAACGCGTGAAGAGCGCTTGCAGATTTCGCTTGCCACGCCTAGTACAAACCCTTAGCATTGCATCTGTCTCCTCCATGTCTCCAACATGGATTCAGCCCGCAACAGTGTTGCGGGCTTTTTCTTTTGTGCCGTCGTTAGCGCCCCGCCGCCGGCCAGCCCGTTCCCCCTTCCTCCTCAGGCGCTCGCTTCGATCGCGAGCGTCAAGTTCAATCCGTATAACCGCGCCGCCCCGCCAGATCGCCGACCGCCCGCACCGACAGCAGGCTCGCCGAATCGTGCTCGTCGCGCGCCGTCTGCGCGCCGGCCACCCCCGCCGGCACGCCGGACGCGCCGCCGCGCACGAAGCGTCGCCCGGCCGGACCGTACACCGCGTCGGGCTCCGGGAACCATTGCAGGAACAGCAGGTACAGCCCGCCGCCGAGCACCATCGACACCGGTACGCTCAGGTCGAGCCCGCCCGCCAGGTTGCCGAGCACGCCCACGAACTGCCCCGGCAGGTTCACGCAGGCGAGGCCAACCAGCGCCGCCGGCAGCCACGCCCCCATCGCCCGCAGGTTCCAGCCGTGCGTGAACCAGTAATGGCCGCCGCGCCCGCCGCGATTGAACACCTGCAGGTCGTCGGCCAGGTAGTGGCCGCGCCGCGTCACGTAGCCGATCACCATGATGGCCATCCACGGGCAGCTGAACGTGCCGATCAGCGTCGAGAACGTCGAGACGCTCTCCACCAGGTTGAACGCGAAGCGGCCGACGAAGATGAAGCCGATCGCGAGCGTGCCGATCAGGATCGTCGCGCTCACGCGGTTCAGCCACTTCGGCACCATGCTCGACATGTCGAGGCCGGTGCCGTAGAGCGCGGTGGTGCCCGTCGACATCCCGCCGATGATCGCGATCACGCAGGTGGGCAGCAGGAACCAGCGCGGCGAGACGGCGAGCAGGCCGCCGACGTAGTCGTTCGAGGCGATGAACGACGGCGCGTGGGTGGCGATGACGGTGGCGGTGGCGAGGCCGAAGAAGAACGGCACGAAGGTCGCGAACTGCGCGACGAACACGGCGCCCATCACGCGGTGGCGCGGCGTGGTGTCGGGAATGTAGCGCGCCCAGTCGCCGAGCGTCGAGGCGAACGAGACCGGGTTGCTCATGGCGACCAGCGCCGAGCCGCAGAACGCGGCCCAGAAGCCCGGGCTGCCGGTGGTGAGCGTGCCGGCGTAGTGCGGGTCGAAGGTGCCCGCGAACGCCACGGCGCCCGCCACGAACATCAGGCTCGCGGCCCAGACCGCGATCTTGTTCACCCACAGCATGAGGCGGAAGCCGTAAATGCAGACGACCAGCACCAGCACCGCGAACACCAGGTACGACGCGCCGACCGTCGCGCCGTTCACGGGCAGCCCGACCAGGCTGTGCGCGCCGCCGACCAGCGCGTCGCCGGAACTCCACACCGCGAGCGAGAAGAACGCGATCGAGGTGAGCAGCGCGAGGAACGAGCCGACGATGCGGCCGTGGATGCCGAAGTGGGCACCCGACGAGACCGGATCGTTGGTGCCGTTGCAGGTGCCGAACAGGCTCATCGGCGCGAGGATGCAGGTGCCGCCGATCACGCCGAGCAGGATCGACAGCGCGCTCGCCTGAAACGACAGGCCGAGCAGCACCGGGACACTGCCGAGCACCGAGGTGGAGAAGGTATTGCAGCCGCCGAACAGCAGCCGGAACAGGTCGATCGGCCGCGCGTAGCGCGAGGCGTCGGGGATGCGTTCGAAACTGAAGGTCTCGACGCGGGTCATGCTGGTGTCCTCAGCAGGGATATCGCTCATTGTCTCGCTCCATTCGGGCGCCGGTCCGTGCCGCTCGCGCGGCCGTCCGGTGTGTTGTGCCGGCCGGCGCCCTGCCTCGTCTGGCCGGCGCCGCGCAATCCTTTCGGATTCCTCATGCATTGCCGCGGGTCTTGCCGCGACGCCTGCCGCGGTTCCTGCCGCCGTGCGGCCCGGCACGCGGCCGGCCGCGCCGCCGCTACATCGGGAAACCCAGCGCCTTGATGCCGCGAATCCAGGCGCGCTTCCAGCCGCCCTCGGCATCGGCGCCGTCGAACGCGTGGAACGTGAGCTTCGCGGCGAGCCAGCGCACCGGCTCGGGCGGAATGTAGGTCGGGCTCTGGTTCGCGATGTCGAGCCGGCGCTCGGGGCTGTCGCGATCGAACAGGATGTTCAGCCCCATGAACGCGCCGAAGCGGCTCGCGGCCACCCCGAAGCCGGTATAGCCGGCCACGAACACCGCCTTGTCGCCGAGATAGCGCTTGGCGAACACCGAGCCGCGCGAGCAGTAGTCGATCGGGCCGCCCCAGGCATGCGAGAAGCTCACGTCGGCGAGCTGCGGGAAGGTGCGGAAGAACGCCTGCGCGAGCCGCGTGTAGGTGTCGTGCCGCGCGTCCTGCGCCGGGTTCGGATCGCCGTCGAAGTGATAGCTGACGAGCCCGCCGAAGATGATCCGGTTGTCCTTCGTGAGCCGGAAGTAGTTCAGCTGGGTGCGCGTGTCGTAGATGCCCTGGCGATTGCGCCAGCCGATCCGCGCGAGCTGCGCGTCGCTGAGCGGCTCGGTGGCCAGCACGTGGTCGCGCACCTGCAGCACGCGGCGGTTGATGTCGGCGATCCCGACCTTCGCGGTGCCGCTGCCGAACAGCACGCGCGGCGCGCGCACGCTGCCGTGCGGCGTGGTCGCGAGCACGGTGTCGCCGTCGTCGCGGATCGCCTGCAGCGGCGTGTGCTCGTGGATGCGCACGCCGAGCGACAGCGCGGCGCGCTTGAGGCCCCAGGCGAGCTTGGCCGGATGCACGGTGCCGCTGCGATTGCGCGACCAGAGCGCGCCGGCGAACAGCGGCGAATCGAGCTGGCCGCGCGTGGCCTGGCGGTCGAGCAGCACGACGTCGTGGCCGTAGCGCGTATGCAGTTCGTGGTCGTCGCGCAGCTGCGCGAGATGGTCGGGATCCACCGCCACCGTCATCTCGCCGTTCCATTCGATGTCGGCGTCGATGCCGTAGCGCTCGAGCGTGGCCTCGAAGCCGTCGAGATTGCGGTGCCCGAATGCCTCGAGCTGCGCGATGTCGTTCGGGAACACGCGCACCGCGTTCGGCAGGCCGTGCATCACCGAGGTCGAGATGATCCCGCCCGCGCGGCCCGACGCGCCGTGCGCGACGCGGCCGGCCTCGATCAGCACCACGTCGAGTTCGGGCATCTGCTCCTTGGCCTGGATCGCGGCCCACAGCCCGGTGAAGCCGCCGCCGACGACGAGCAGGTCCGCGCGCGTCCCGGTGGCGAGCGCGGCTTCGGCGGGCGGCTCGATCGGGTTGTCGAGCCAGTACGGCATCAGCTTCGCGCCGGCCAGCGCGCGTACCGCGTCGGCTTGCGCGGCGCCGCGTGCCGTGCCGGCGGCGGCCGGCGGCGAGGAAGCAGGCTGCGAGGCAGGCTGGGAGACCGGCGCGCCGGCGTCGCGGCGGTTCGTGGCATCAAGCATCGCGGGCCTCCTGCCGGAAGGCGCCGCCGGCGAGCGGCGACGCGGCGAACGGAACATGGCCGCGCGCGGCATGCGACCGGGACGAAACGGCGGACGGATTCATCGCGAACCTCACGGCGTGGCCGGCTTCAGGCCTGTTCGAGCAGCACATAGAACTTCTTCGCATCCTCGATCGTCTCCCAGCGGCCCGCGAAGCCGGCCGGCAGCAGGTAGCCCTGCCCCGCCGAGAACTCCCGGCGGTTGCCCTCGACGTCGGTCAGCGCGACGCGCCCCTCGACGAGCCAGACTGCCTCGTCCGATTCGGTGGCCGGAAACTCGACCGAGCCGACCTTGCCTTCCCACCAGCCCACCACGTAGCCGCGGCTGTTGCCGGCGCCCGCGCGCCAGTCGCATTCGTCCATGCCGTAGTCGAGCCGCGTGAATTCGCCGAGGCCCGCGCCGAGCGCGACGATGTCGTGGATCAGTTTGCTCATGTGCGTCATTCCAGGATTGAAAAGAATGGAGTGGACTGTACCCACCGGCCGTGCGACGGTATGCCCCCCCTCAGGGGGGGCAGCGCGCGTTTCGTGGCCGGCCGCAGGCCCCGAAACGGGATCCGTACAACACCGGCTTTACGGCGACCGCCGGGCCTGTCCTATAATTGCCCCGCCTTCATTCCGGCACGCCATATGGCCGTCCACGCCCGCTCCTCGTCCCCCGATTCCACGCCGATCCCGCTGTCGTTCCAGACGCTCGGCCAGGTCATCGAATCCGTTGGCAGCCCTGAATTCGTGCCGCGCCTGACCGTGCTGCTCAACGAGATCGTGCCCGTCAACGTGGTGCATATCGAACGCTCGCGCGCCGACACGGCGATGCCGACCGGCTTTCGCTGCGAGTGGGTGGGCAGCGGCGGCGTGGGCATGGACAGCCGCACGATCGCCGACGTGATGACGCTCTACTACGACCGCTTCTACGATCGCGACCCGCTGTTCGCGGGCATTCGCGGCGAGGTCGGCACGCTGCTCGTGGTGCGCGACATCGGCGCGATCCCGCCCGGCGAATTCCGCCAGCGCCTCTACGACGAGGTGCAGATCGCGCACGAATGCGTGCTCGCGCGCGGCACGCGCCACGCCCAGCACTCGATCGCGCTCGAACGCGACACGCGGCAGCCGGCGTTCTCGCTGGCGGAAATGCAGCGCTTTCGCACCGTCAGCGACTGCCTGTTCCCGCTGCTCGAACTGCACGCCTCCACCACCGCCGCGAAGCGGATCGGCATCGCCCCGGTCACGCCGCACCTGCACCCGCTCGCGCTGTTCGATGCGCGGATCGCACGCGACCAGCCACGGCTGTCGCGGCGCGAGTACGAGATCTGCGCCCATCTGATCGGCGGCAGGACCGTGCCCGAGGCCGCCGACATCCTCGGCGTGCGGGCGGCCACCGCCGAGTCCTACGTCAAGCGGGCGTTCGCCAAGCTCGGCGTGCGCACCAAGCGCGAGCTGATCCTCTGGGGCCAGGCCGGCGCCTGATCCTCGCTTCGCGCGTTTCGTTCATTTCGCGCGGCCGGCCCGCAGGTTCGTTTTGCCGGGCCGCTTTGCCGGCGCGGCCCGACTGCGTACACGCGGGCCGCGCCACGGCCCTCGCCGCATGCAAGCATCGACCGCGATCGATGTGGACATCGGCAATTCGCGATTCGTCCGCCGCGCGAACTCCCCTACCATCGTCGCGGCGCGGTTCCCGCGACGCATCGCATCGACATACCGGAGACACCCGATGAGCTTCCTCCCGACCCGTCATGGCGCCGACGGCCTGCCCGTGTACCCCGCCGCGACCATCGCCGGCACCCACCACTACGGCAGCGACGACGCGCCCGAGCCACGCAGCGCACTGCACCACGCGGCCAGCGGCGAGCCGGCCGGCTGGCAGGACAGCGCGAGCGCGGCGCTGATCGACGCGGCGGTGGCCGCGGCACACGCCGCGCTGCCCGGCTGGCGCGCCACTACGCCGGCCGAACGCGGCCGGCTGCTGCGCAAGATCGCCGCGCACATCGAAGCCGACACCGCCGAATTGAGCGCACTGCAAAGCCGCATCAGCGGCAAGCCGCCGGCGGAAGCCGAAATCGATGTCGGCGACGCGGCCGCCACGTTCCGCTATTACGCGGACCTCTGCGAGGACGCGGCGAATTTCGGCCCCGAGCCGGTCGCCGTACCCGGTGCCGGGATCGTGGCCGAGCGCGCCTGGCAGCCGGTCGGCGTGGCCGCGCTGATCGTGCCGTGGAATTTCCCGATGGTGACCACCGCCTGGAAGCTGGCGCCGGCGCTGGCCGCCGGCTGCACGGCGGTGCTCAAGCCGTCGGAGCTGACCTCGCCGGTCGAGCACCGGTTGATCGCGCTGCTGCACGCGGCGGGCGTGCCGGCCGGGGTGGTCAACGTGGTGAACGGCGGCGCCGAGGTGGGCGCGCAGCTGACGGCGCACGGGCAGATCGACAAGATCTCGTTTACCGGCAGCACCGCCGCCGGCCGCCACGTGATGCGCGCGGCCGCCGAACGGATGACGCGCGTGACGCTCGAACTCGGCGGCAAGTCCGCGCTGATCGTGCGCGACGACGCCGACCTCGAGCTGGCCGTCTCGCTCGCCGTGGGCGGCGCGTTCACGAACGCCGGGCAGATGTGCTCGGCCACCTCGCGGATCCTGGTTCACGAGCGTGTCCACGCCGCGTTCATGGCCGGCCTCGAGCACGCCGTGCGTGCGCTGGTGGTGGCGCCGCCGCAGGTCGCCGAGGCCGCGATGGGGCCGCTGATCTCGGCGGCGCACCGCGCGCGCGTGGACGCCGCGCTCGACGCGGGCCTCGCGGCCGGTGCCGCCATCGCATTCGCGGGCCGGCTCGACCCGGCCTGCGGCGACGGCTTCTTCCGCGCGCCGGTGGTGATCGCCGAGCCGGCGCTCGACAACGTGCTGTGGACCGACGAGGTGTTTGGTCCGGTGGCCTGCGTGAAGGCCTTCCGCGACGACGACGAGGCCATCGCGCTCGCCAACGACACGCGCTATGGGCTCGTGGCAAGCGTGGTCACGCGCGACGACGCGGCCGCGCGGCACTATACGGCGGCGCTGCGCGCCGGGCTGGTGTGGATCAACACGCCGCAATTGGTCTTTCCGCAGGTCTGCTGGGGCGGGCTCGGACTCAGCGGGATCGGCCGCGAACTCGGCGTGGCCGGGCTGCGCAGCTATCAGGAGCTGCGGCACTCGATCGCCGCTTGATACGGCGGGCGCCTGGCGGCCCGGCCTGCCGGTCATGCGTCGATGCGCGATGCGCCCGCGAGCAACCGGGCGCCAATCCGGCACGTTCCGTCGGCGCGCTCCGGCGGCACGCGACGCCACCACGCCGACCCTCCACGCCGCGCCCTCCGGTTAGCGTCACCGCCCCTGCATCACTCGCCGCAACTCGCCAGCTGCCCTGGACCGCCGCCGCTCCGCCACGGCACGTGCCGCGCCCGACAGTCGACGCACGATCGCCCGCCCCGCTGCCCGCACCCGCCAGCGCCCCGCCCCGTCTCCCGCCTCCCGCCTCCCGCCTCCCGCGCCCGCCCGCGCATAGCTGCTATGCGGCCCACGCAACGGAGCCGCGTCCCTCATCGCCATGATCAGTCTCGCCCTGTCGTGCGAGCCGCACCGCCGCACGGCAGGCCGGCATCTATAACGACAGGCTTCGCCGCCTGCTGGAGATAGACATGCCATCGTGGTATCGCATGGCGCCCGCGCAGCGCCGCGCGTTCCGGGCCGGCTTCCTCGGCTGGGTGCTCGACGCGATGGACGTGCAGTTCTTCGCGTTCGTGATCCCCATGCTGCTCGCCACCTGGGACATGAGCCGCGCGCAGGCGGGCATCATCGGCACCTCGGCGCTGGTGGCCTCCGCGCTCGGCGGCGTGGCCGCGGGCGTGCTGGCCCACCGCATCGGCCGCGTGCGCGTGCTGAAGCTCGCGATCCTCTGGTTCTCGCTGTTCACCGGCCTGTCGGCCCTCACCAACGGCTTCGAGCAGTTGCTGTTCACGCGCAGCCTGCAGGGGCTCGGCTTCGGCGGCGAATGGGCCGCCGGCGCGATCCTGATCGGCGAGGTGGTGTACCGGCGCATCCGCGGCCGCGCGGTGGGCGCCGTGCAGAGCGGCTGGCCGGTGGGCCATGCGCTGGCGGCGCTGGCCTACTGGGTGCGGTTCAACACGCTGCCTGAACACCTGGCCTCACGCGCGCTGTTCCTCGTCGGCATCCTGCCCGGCCTGCGGGTGCCGTGGATGCGCCGCAACGTGGCCGAATCGGAGGCGTTCGAGGCGACCGCCGGCTTCCGCGCCCAAAGCGGCACGCTCGACACTTTCAAGCGCATCTTCGCGCCGGCCGTGCTGCCGCGCACCGCGCTCGCCTCGCTGATGGCGGCCGGCGCGCTCGGCGGCAACGACACGATCCTGACCTGGCTCGTCGCCTACCTGCGCCAGACCCGGCATCTGGCCGTCAACCTGACCACCGCCTACCTCGCGGTCAACCTGCTCGGCTCGTTCTGCGGCTACATCGGCATGGCCTACCTCAGCGACGGCATCGGCCGCCGCCGCACCTTCGCGCTGTCCGCGGCCGGCGCGATCCTGACCGGCTGGTCTACACCATGCTGCGCCTGCCGCCCGTCACGCTGCTGTTGCTCGGCTTCCCGCTGGGGCTGTTCCAGTCCGGGATCGTGTCGGACGTGGGCGCCTGCTTCACCGAGCTGTTCCCGGTGCAGATCCGCGCCTCGGCGGGCCGCCAAATTGATCGAAACAATCAAATTTGAGTGAATCCAGCCGACTCAATCGCACCCCAATTGATTGAAATGTCGCTTTCATGATTGATTTGCGCAAAAATTTGAACTGAACTACACTCCGACCTGATCGAAATGATCATTTTGAGATTGTTCCCGGCGGAGAACGGTCGCTACGACGAACAACATCTGGAGACATGTGAGATGCAGATCCCCATCAAACGCTCGATCGAACGCGTGCCCGGCGGCATGATGATCGTCCCCCTGCTGATCGGCTCGATCGTGGCGACGTTCCTGCCCGGCATGCCGAAGTTCTTCGGCTCGTTCACGAACGCGCTGTTCACCGGCGCGCTGCCGATCCTCGCCGTGTTCTACGTCTGCATGGGCGCGGGCATCGACATCAAGGCCACCCCGTACCTGATGAAGAAAGGCGGCGCGCTGCTCGTCACCAAGGTGGGCGCGGCCGTGGTGGTGGGCATCGTGCTCGGCCATTTCCTCGGCGAGCAGCCGGTCTCCTCCGGCCTGTTCGCCGGCATCTCGACGCTGGCCGTGGTGGCCGCGATGAACGACACCAACGGCGGCCTCTACATGGCGCTGATGGGCCAGTACGGCCGCTCGGAGGACGTCGGCGCCTACACGCTGATGTCGCTCGAATCGGGACCGTTCCTGACCATGGTGACGATGGGCGTCGCGGGCCTGTCGGCGTTCCCGTGGCAGACGCTGGTGGGCAGCATCCTGCCGCTCGCGCTCGGCATGCTGCTCGGCAACCTGGACCGCGAGATGCGCGCGTTTCTGGCCAAGGCCGTGCCGGTGATGATCCCGTTCTTCGCGCTGGCGCTCGGCGCCGGCCTCGACCTGCACAAGGTCTGGCAGGCCGGCCTGCTCGGCATCGGCCTGGGCGTGGCGGTGGTGGTCGTGACGGGCATTCCGCTCTACTTCGCCGACCGCCTGACGGGCGGCACCGGCGTGGCCGGCGTGGCGGCGGCCAACACCGCCGGCAACGCGGCGGCCGTTCCGGCGCTGGTGGCGGCGGCCAACCCGGTGTACAACGCGGCGGCGCAAAGCGCGACGCTGCTGGTGGCGGCCTGCGTGGTGGTGACGGCGATCCTCTCGCCGATCCTGACCGCGTCCGTGGCCAAGCGCTACCAGCGCCGGCAGGAGGCCCGGGCCGCGGCGTCGAACCCGGGGCGGGAGACGGCATGACGCGTTTGCTGATCATCGCGGACGACCTGTCGGGCGCCGCCGACTGCGCGATCGGCTTCGCGGGCGCGGGCCATCGCACCGTCGTCACGCTGGACGCGACGCGCCTGGCCACGCATGAAGACGCCGACACGATCGCCGTCGACACCGATACGCGGCGCCTCACGCCCGAAGCAGCGTCGGCGCGCACCACGGCCGCCTACGCCGAGATCTGCGTGCGCGGCCAGCGGCTGTACAAAAAAATCGACTCGACGCTGCGCGGCAACTGGGCCGCGGAAGTGGCCGGACTGCACGCGCTGGTGGGCATGGCGATCGTCGCGCCGGCGTTCCCGGCCACCGGTCGCACGGTGCGAGGCGGCCATGTCTACGTCCACGGCGAGCCGCTCGAGCAGACCGCGACCTGGCAGCTCGAACACGCGGAGCGGCCCGCGGGCCTCGCCGAGCAGCTCGCCGAGGCCGGCCTGCGCACCGCGCTGCTGGACGCCGAAGCGCTGCGCGACGAGCCGCAACAGCTGGCGGCCCGGATCGCCGCGCTGGCCGCGGACGGCACGCAGGCGCTGATCGTCGACGCGCAGAGCACGCAGGCGCTGCGCGCGCTGGCCGACGTGACGCTGCGCAGCGACGCGGATTTCTTCTGGGTCGGCTCGGGCGGCCTCGCGCGAGAAATCGCGGCGCTCGACGCACGCGACGGCGCGAGCGGCGCGGATGACGCGAGCGGCGCGTTTCCCGGCGGCCCGATCCTGATCCTGGTCGGCAGCCTGTCGGCCGTCAGCGAGCGCCAGTGCGTGGTGCTGCGCGAGCAGGGCGGCGTCGAGGAATGGACCGTGCCGCCCGCCGTGCTGCGCCGCGCGGCCGGCCACGCCGACTGGCAGGACTGGCAGGCGCGGATCGGCGCGGCGCTCGGCGCCGGCCGCGATCTGCTGCTGCGCATTGGCCGCGACGACGCGTTCGATCCGGCGGAAAGCATGCAACTGTCGACGGCGCTCGCCGCGCTCGTCGAGCCGCACTTCGCGAAGGTCGGCGGCCTGATCGCGACCGGCGGCGAAACCGCGCGCGCGATGCTCACGGCCGCGCGCATCGGCAACCTGCGCCTGCTGGCCGAAGTGGAAGCCGGGGTGGCCGTGGCACGGCCGCTCGACGCGGCGCATCCGCATCGGCCGGGCGTCGTGACCAAGGCCGGCGCGTTCGGCACCGACCGCGCGCTGTACGCGGCGTGGCGAACCCTGCGCAACGAAACCGGACCGGACGTCGGCACACGCTGACGTCCGGACCTCACAAAGAACCGAGCAGCATCCCCCTGACGGCTAACGAGATCACATCATGAGCAACTATCTTCCTGTAATCGGCATCACGATGGGCGATGCGGCCGGCGTCGGCGCGGAGGTCGTCGTCAAGAGTCTCACGCACGCGTCGGTCTACGCGCAATGCCGCCCGCTCGTGATCGGCGACGCGAAGCGGCTCGAACTCGCGAACCGGATCGTCGGCGGCACGATGCGGGTGCGCCGCATCGAGGACGCCTCGCAGGCCCGCTACGAGCAGGGCACCATCGACTGCATCGACCTCGGCCTGATCCCCGAAGACCTGCCGTTCGGGCAGCTCTCGGCCGTGGCCGGCGACGCCGCCTACCAGTACATCAAGCGCGCGGCCGAACTCGCGCAGGCCGGCACGATCGACGCGATCTGCACCGCCCCGCTCAACAAGGAAGCGCTGCACGCGGGCGGCCACAAGTATCCGGGCCACACGGAAATGCTCGCGGCGCTGACCGGCGTGGACGAGGTGTCGATGATGCTGGTCGCGCCGCAGCTGCGCGTGATCCACGTGACGACCCACATCGGCATCCTCGACGCGGTGCGCAAGATCGAGCCGGGCCTCGTGCAGCGCACGATCGAACGCGGCCACGCGACGCTCGTGAAGGCCGGCATCGAGAAGCCGCGCATCGGCGTGTGCGGGATCAACCCGCATGCCGGCGAAAACGGCCTGTTCGGCTACGGCGAGGAAGAGGAAAAGATCATCCCCGCGGTGCAGGCGCTGCAGGCGCGCGGCCTCGACGTGACCGGCCCGCTGCCGGCCGACACGCTGTTCTTCCGCGCCGGGCGCGGCGACTTCGACCTGGTGGTGGCGATGTACCACGACCAGGGCCATGGCCCGGTGAAGGTGCTCGGCCTGGAGGCCGGCGTGAACGTGACGGTGGGCCTGGAAGTGATCCGCACTTCGGTCGATCACGGCACCGCGTTCGACATCGCCGGCAAGGGCGTGGTGGACGAAGGCAGCATGCTGGAAGCGCTGCGCCAGGGCGCGGAGCTGGCCACGCGCCGCCACTGACGCGGCCGGACGGCCCGCTGCGGTAAGATTGCAGGCCATTTTCATGCTCCTTGCTCCGTGAAGAAAACCACCGACCGCCATCAGGCGATTCTCGAACTGGTCCGGACCCGCGACGCCAACGTCGAGGAACTGTGCGCGGCGCTGGGCGTGTCGGAAGCGACCATCCGGCGCGACCTGACCACGCTCGCGCGGCAGCGCCGGCTGGTGCGCACCTATGGCGGCGCGACCGCGGCGCAGGTCGGCGTCCATGAACCCGAGGCCTCGCTGAAGGAACGCGAGGCCGCGCAGCGCGAGCAGAAGGAAGCCATCGCGCAGGCCGCCGCCGCGCGGGTCCGCGCCGGCGACACCGTGCTGCTCGACGGCGGCACCACCTGCGCCGCGCTGGCCCGGCACCTGGCCGCGCGCGAGGATCTGCACGTGGTGACCAACAACCTGCTCGCGGTGATGGCGCTGGCCAGCGCGCCGGGCGTGCGGCTCACGCTGATCGGCGGCGAGCTGCGCAATTCGAGCATGAGCACGCTCGGGCCGCTCGCCGAACTCGTGCTCGGCAGGCTGACCGTCGACATCGCGTTCCTCGGCGCCGACGGCGTGGTGGCCGGCTTCGGCCTCTGCGAGGCGTCGGTGCAGCAGGCGTATCTGAAGGAATGCATCGTGGCGCGTGCCGCCGAGGTGGTCGTGCTGGCCGACTCGGCCAAGCTCGGCCGCGCGCGGCAGCAGCACTGGACGCCGCTGCCGCGCCGCTG